>NZ_JAODMK010000010.1 GCF_025465545.1 Naasia sp.
CCCGTGGTGCCGAAGCATGTACCCATCGGATCCCGCCCGGATCAGTCCACGAAGGAGGTGACGGCCATGGCCATTCGCTCCCTGAGCGAGCGCAGGCGCACCCTGGCCGGCTGGCTCCTGCTCTCCCCGGCGCTCCTCACGGTCGCGCTGTTCGCGATCACCCCGATCCTGGTGATCGCCCGGATCAGCATGGCCAAGGCGGACGTCTTCGGCGGGGTGACGGGCGCCTTCACCGTGGACAACTACGTCGCGCTCATCGACCCGGTCTACGGCAAGACGCTCGGCTACAGCCTCGGTCTCGCCGCGCTCACCTCGATCTTCTGCCTGATCCTCGGCTACGCCGTCTCCCACTACATCGTGAGCCGCCCCGCCGACCGTCAACCGCTCCTGCTGCTGCTCCTGATCATCCCGTTCTGGACCGACTTCCTCGTCCGCACCTTCGCCTGGATCTCCCTGCTGGGGCGCGGCGGACCGGTGCTCGGGCTGCTCGACCTGTTCGGTGTGCACGCGAACTCGCTCGTGCCCAGCCAGACGGCCGTCGTGCTCGCGATGATCTACTCGTTCCTCCCCACCGCGGTGTTCCCCATCTACGCCGCGATGCGAGGAATCGACCCGTCAGTGCGGGAGGCCGCATCGGACCTCGGCGCCGGGTGGTGGCAGACCCACCTGCGCATCGTCGCCCCGCTCAGCCTCCCCGGCATCATCGCCGCCTTCCTCCTCACCTTCGTCCCCTCGCTCGGCGTCTTCGTGATCCCCGTTCTGCTCGGCGGCGGCAAGGATCTCCTGGTCGGCAACCTGATCGTCACCCTCTACACCGAGTTCCGGAACCAGCCGATGGGCGCCGCGCTCTCGATGATCCTGCTGGGCCTGATGCTGCTGTCGCTCCTGGTCGCGGCTGTGGTGCTGCGCACCCGAGCGCGGAGGACCGCCTGATGGACCGCGTCGTCGCCTGGATCGCGCGCCTCGTCTTCGTCTTCCTCTACGTGCCGATCGTCGCGGTCATCGTCTACTCCTTCAACGCCTCGCGGAGCACGTCGACCTGGGGCGGCGTGAGCCTCCAGTGGTACGGCGAGCTGTTCCGTGACGGGGCGCTGCTGCAGACGCTGCGCACGAGCCTGATCGTGGGGATCAGTGCGGCGTTCCTCGCCACCCTGATCGGGTTCCTCGCCGCGCTCGGCCTGTCCCGGTACCGGCTCCGCGGCCACCGCTTCGTCCTCGGCGCGGTGCTGCTGCCGCTGATCGTCCCCGAAATCGTGCTCGGGGCGGCGCTGCTCTCGGTCTTCAGCTTCGCGGACATCAGACTGAGCATCTTCACGATGGTGCTCGGGCACCTCGTCATCACGCTTCCGCTGGCAACGCTGATCCTGATGGGCGCGCTCAGCTCGCTCGACCCGACGCTGCCCGAGGCGGCCGCCGACCTCGGCGCGAGTCCCTGGCAGACCTTCACCCGCGTGCTGTTCCCGCTGACCCGGTCGGCGCTGCTCGCCGCTTTCCTGCTGAGCTTCACCACCTCATTCAGCAACATCGTGATCTCCACCTTCACCGGTGGAGTGGGCTCAACGACCCTTCCGCTGCGCGTCTACAGCCTGCTGAAGACCGGGGTCACCCCGGAGATCAACGCGCTCGGGGCGCTGCTCATCCTGCTCACCATCGGGATCGTCTCCGCCGTCGGGCTGCGGCAGATGCGGCGCATCCTCGCCGGCAGCACCCCGACTCCCTGACCCACCCTGCAACACCTCTGCAAGCACACCAACACTTGAAAGGAACACCATGAAGCGCTACGGATGGATGGCCCTCACAGCGGCCTCCGCACTCCTCCTCTCCGGCTGCGCCGGAGGCACCGCCTCCGGCTCGAAGGCCGCCGACTCGACGGAGCTGAACATC
Organism: Naasia sp.; assembly: GCF_025465545.1. Lineage (GTDB taxonomy): Bacteria > Actinomycetota > Actinomycetes > Actinomycetales > Microbacteriaceae > Naasia. The sequence goes on from NZ_JAODMK010000010.1 coordinate 1,885, forward strand.
TACGCCTGGGCCGGCGAAGTCCCGGACGCAGTCGTCGCGGCGTTCGAGAAGGAGACCGGCATCAAGGTCACCATCGACACCTTCGACAGCAACGAGACGATGATCTCCAAGCTCGCCTCGGGCGGCTCCGGCTACGACATCGTCGAGCCCAGCCAGTACGCGGTCCAGCTGCTCGTCGGCCAGAAACTGGTGCAGAAGATCGACTATGACCAGATCGAGGGCATGGACAACCTCACCGAGAAGTTCGTGAACCCCCAGTACGACCCCGACAACGCCTACAGCATCCCGTGGGTGTGGGGCACCACCGGCCTGCTCTACAACGAGGAGTGCACCGGCGGCGAGATCACGAGCTGGAGCTCGATGTTCGACGAGAAGTACGCCGGCAAGGTCTACATGCTCGACAACATGCTGGCCGCCTACATCGTGGGGCTGCAGGTGAACGGCCTGCCCGCCACGTCCACCGACAAGGAGGACATCGCCACGGCGACGCAGACCCTGATCGACCAGAAGCCGATGCTCGCCGGGTACAACTCGACCGACTACTACGACCTCGTCGCATCCGGCGACGCCTGCATCGCCGAGGCCTGGGGTGGCTCGTCCGTGGCGCAGGTCGTGAACGACAACCCCAACGTGCACTACATCCTCCCCGAGGAGGGCGGCACCATCTGGACCGACAGCTTCTCCATCGCCAACGACGCGCCCCACCTGGACGCGGCCTACAAGTGGCTGAACTTCACGCTGAAGCCCGAGACGGCCGCCATCGCCACGAACGAGGGATCGATGGCCACCGCGAATGCCGGCGCGGCCGCCCTGATCACCGACGACGCCTTGCTCAGCAACGCCGCGATCTTCGCCCCCGACGAGATGCTCACCAAGTCCGAGTTCATCGTCGACCCCGGAGAGGCGATGACCTACTACCAGGACGGCTGGACCCGCGTGAAGGCGTCCTGATCCACTCCTCTCTCGAAAGCGACTGAAGATGACCCCGTCAGCTCCTGCTGCCGTCGCGGCTCCCGCCGTTCGACTGGCCGGCATCACGAAGCGGTTCGGCGACACCACGGCCGTCCACCCCGTCACCCTGGAGATCGGCCAGAACGAGTTCTTCTCGATCCTCGGCCCCTCCGGGTGCGGCAAGACGACCCTGATGCGCATGATCACCGGCTTCGAGACGCCGACCGACGGCAGCATCGAGCTGGCGGGGTCCTCCGTCGACGGAGTACCCACCCGCAAGCGCGACCTCAACATGCTGTTCCAGAGCTATGCGCTGTTCCCCCACCTCACCGTCTTCGAGAACGTGGCCTTCGAGCTGCGCGTCCGCAAGGCCCCGAAGCGGGAGCTGCGCAGCCGCGTCGAGGCGGCCCTCAACCTGGTGCGCCTGGGCCACCTCGCCGATCGCAAGCCGGACCAGCTCTCCGGCGGGCAGCGGCAGCGGGTGGCGCTGGCTCGCGCCGTCGTCTCCCGCCCGGCGGTCGTGCTGCTCGACGAGCCGCTCGGCGCCCTCGACCAGCAGCTCCGCAAGGAGATGCAGATCGAGCTCAAGCGCATGCAGCGCGAGGTCGGCATCACCTTCATCTACGTGACGCACGACCAGGAGGAGGCGCTCACGATGTCGGATCGCATCGCGGTGATGTCGCAGGGCCGCCTCCTGCAGGTCGGCTCGCCCCAGGACATCTACGACCGTCCCGCCTCGACCTTCGTCGCTGCCTTCATCGGCAGCTGCAACGTCATCCCCGCCGTCAACACGGGCGCGCCAGGCACGGTGACCGTCGCCGGAGTCGGACCCGTGCCGGCCGTCGGCGGAGATGCCGCCTTGAGCGGCGCCGAGGTCTGGGTCGCCGTCCGCCCGGAGCGGGTCGCCGCCTCCGCTGTCCGCACGCCGGGCGCCGCGCAGGGCACCCTGCTCGAGGCCGTCTACATCGGCGACCGCTGGCGCTACGTCGTGCGCCTCGGCGAGGCGACCGTGACCGCCTCGGTCGACAGCGCCGAGGTGTCCCCCGAGCTCGCCGCCCTCGCCCCCGGCGCACCCGTCTGGCTGTCCTGGCGCCCCGAGCACGCCCGCGTCCTCACCGAGTGACGCGCCCCCTCTCCCCCTCCTGCTCCCCGAAAGGACTCCCGTGAAGGTCGCCATCGCCCAGTTCGGGCCCACCGCCGACTTCGACGCCAACTACGCCGAGATCCGCACGCTCACCGCCCGTGCGGTCGCCGAGGGGGCGCGCCTCGTCGTGTTCCCGGAGGAAGCGATGGTCCTCGCCGAGGCGCTTCGGGAGCCGATCGCCGGGGCGGTCGCGGTGCAGTGGCCGCGCTTCGAGCAGCTGCTGACCGCCCTTGCCGTCGAGCACGATGTGGCGATCATCGCCGGCGGCTACGAGCCGAGCAGCAGCGAGCGCCCCTACAACACGCTGCTCGCGGTCGACGCCGGCGGCGTGGTCGCCGCGCGCTATCACAAGCTGCATCTCTACGACGCCTTCTCCTACCAGGAATCCGCCTACGTGACGCCCGGTGCGGACCTGCCCCCGGTCGTGCAGCTGGCGGGGCTGAAGGTCGGGCTCATCAACTGCTACGACATCCGCTTCCCCGAGCTCGCCCGGCACCTGATCGACTCCGGTGCCGAACTGCTCACCGTGTCCGCGGCCTGGGTCGACGGCCTGCGCAAGGCCGAGCACTGGTCCACCCTGCTCTCGGCGCGCGCCATCGAGAACACCGTCTGGCTGGCTGCCGCGGGCAGCATCTCGGCCGGCTGCATCGGTGACAGCGTGATCCTCGATCCGCTCGGCGTGGAGAGAGCCGCCCTCGGCGACGAGCTGTCGGCGGTCGCCGTGATCGATGTCACGGCCGAACGGACCGAGTTCGTCCGCGCCAAGCTTCCCGCCCTCGCCAACCGCCGGCTCGATCTCGCCATCACCGTGAGGAACTGACATGCCGATCCAGATCGGAGCGCCGCCCGCGCCGCTCGACCCGGAGCTCGTCGAGAAGCTCGACCGCCTCTCCTTCCCCACTCTCGGGCACTACCTCGAGCAGGGCTTCGCCGACCCGGGCCTCGTCCGCCAGGTGGGCACGCGCCGCATCGTGGGCCGGGCCATCACGGTGCGCATCACGGCGACTGACTCGACGATGCTCCACCACGCGGCCGGGACCCTCGAGCCGGGCGACGTGCTCGTGCTCGACACCGGGGGCGACCTGCGGCACGCCGCCGTGGGTCTCGTGCTGACCGCCGCGGCCGCCATCCGTCGCGCCGCCGGGGTCGTCATCGACGGCGTCGTGACCGACGTCGATGAGGCGGCCGCGTACGACCTTCCCGTCTACGCGCGCGGCCGGAGCATGCTCACCACCAAGCTGCACGGGATCGACGAGGGCTCGCTCAACCTGCCGATCACCTGCGGCGGGGTCGTCGTCAACGCCGGCGACATCGTGCTCGCCGACGCCAACGGCGTCTACTTCGGCGACCCCGTCCAGGTCGCCGGCATCGTCGATCTCGCTCTGCAGGACGACGCCGAGGAGCCCGAACTGATCGAGGCCCTCCGCGCGGGCGCCCGTCTGGGCGACGAGACCGGAGCCACCGCCACGATCACGGCCCTCGCCGCGCAATGACGACACTCCCCTCGACTCCCCAAGGCACCATGTTCCTCAAAGCAGCAATCAACGGCGGTCGCACGTTCGCCGACTCGCCCGCCGTCCCTGTCAGTGCCGAGCAGATCGGGGAGGACTCCTCCCGGGCCATCGCCGCCGGTGCCGACGTCGTGCACGCTCACGCACGGACCGCCGACGGCGGGCAGACGATCGCGCCGGACGACATCGCTCGCATGGTGCGTGCGATCCGGGCGGCCGACCCGTCTGTCGTGGTCGGCACCACCACCGGGCTCTGGACCTGCGCCGGGCATCAGGAGCGCATGCGCCACCTCGCCGCCTGGCCCGTGGACGCGCTCCCCGACTTCGCGTCGGTGGCGTTCTCCGAGGAGGGCGCCGCGGAGGCCGCCGAACTGGTGCTGGCCCGGGGAATGGTCCTCGAGAGCGCGGTCTGGTCGATGGCGGACCTCCCCGCGCTTCTCTCCTCGCCCACGCTCGCGCGGAACGTGCGGATCCTGATCGAGCCGGAGACGCCCGATCCGGACCGTGCGGTGGCGGAGTGCCGCGAGATCGCCGCGGCGCTGCGCGCCGCCGGCGTCACCGCGTCGCTGCTCTATCACGGCTATGACCAGACCGCCTGGCCGGTCGTGGACGCCGCGATCGAGGATGGTGTCGAGACCCGCATCGGCTTCGAGGACGTGACCGTGATGCCCGACGGCTCACCCGCCCCCGGCAATGCGGCGATGATCCGCGAGGTCCGCGCTCGCGCCGCAGCCCGGCAGGGCGTGGGCGCGACGATCTAGGCTCGACTCCTAGGCCGGCGAGGAGAGGACGCGAAGTGCTCGACAGCACCGATCACGGCATCATCCGCCTCCTCGCCACCGACGGGCGTCGCCCGTACACCTCGATCGCCGCGCAGCTCGAGGTGAGCGAGGCCACGGTCCGCACCCGGGTCGGGAAGCTTCACGACACCGGAGTGCTCCGCATCGTCGCCCTCTGCAGCCCGCTCACCCTCGGGCACCAGTCCGTGCGCTTCCTCATCTCCGTCCGCGACTACAGCGTCAGGGCCGTCGCATCGACGCTGGCCCAGATCCGGATGGTCAACCACATCGCGCTGATCACCGGCGGACGCGACATCTACCTGGAGGCGACCTGCCGCGACCTCGAACAGCTCGTCGATCTGGTCGACGAGATCCGTCACGTCGCCGGCGTCGACGAGATCGACCAGTTCATCCTCACCGAGCTGTACAAGGACTACTCCTCGGTCGCCGAGCGTGGGCGGCTCGGCACCTCCGTGCTCGGCACGCCCCGGTAGCGGAGACGGCGCGCCTACGCCGATCAGCCCTCCGGCGCCGGTGCGACGGGCCGCGTGTGCTTCTGCGGAACGTACCGGGTCACGGGATCCCGGAACCCCGCCCACAGATAGGTCTCCTTGAGCACTTCGAGCACGGCCGAGGTCTCCACGCTGTAGACGCCGCGGATCTTCCGCAGCCGCTCGTGCACGAACTCGGAGAGGTGCGCGTTGTCGCGGCAGCGCACGTCGACGCTCAGGTCGTATGCGCCGAGGGCGCTGGCTACGAAGCTCACTTCGGGATGAGCCGCGAGGTTCTGGGCGACGGTGTCGAGCGGCACGCCCCGCACCCGGAGGGAGAGGTGCGCCTCCACGTCGCCGACCTTCTGCGCGTCCGACATGCCGATGACCCGCACGATGCCGAGGTCGACGAGGCGGTTGTAGCGCTGGCGGGCGCTGGCCTCGCTCAAGCCGACGTACCGCCCGATCTCGCCGAAGGAGCGCCGCCCGTCGATGCGCAGCTGATCGATCAGCTTGCGGTCGATGTCGTCCACCGGCTGATAGTCCACGGGCTCATTCTGCCGTTCGCCGCGAGGTGCGGCGAACTAGCCCCGCGGAGCGTTCCGCGCCGCGACGACGTCGGCCCCGAACACGCCGGGACGGCGCTCCGACGTGACCGACGCTCCCCCGTCGACCACCAGCACCTGGCCGGTGATGTAGGCGGCGCCCGGAGTGCACAGCCAGGCGACGGCTGAGGCGACCTCGTCCGGGGTGCCGCTGCGGCCGGCCGGGACCAGGCCGCCCTCGGTGATCTCGGTGTCGAGCTGGGAGGCGGTCGCGATCCATCCTGGGGCGATCGCGTTCGCAGTGATGCCGTTCTCCGCCTCGTCCACCGCCAGCGCCTTGGTGAGGCCGACCATGCCCGCCTTCGCGGCCGAGTAGACGACGTCGCCGCGGAGGGCGGTGATGGGTCCGGAGTCGCTGGACATGTTGACGATGCGGCCCCAGCCCCGCTCGCGCATGCCGGGGACGAAGGCGCGGCTGACCAGGAACGCGCTCGTCAGGTTCATGGCCAGGCCGCGGTCCCAGGTGTCGGCCGGCATGGTGATGTCGCCGCCCGCCATGCCCTCCTCGTCGGAGACCGCGATCATGCCCGCGTTGTTGACGACGATGTCCGGCTGCAGGCCGGCCGCGGAGATGGCGTCGGCGAGGGCGGTGGCGCCGGCTTCTGTCTCCAGGCGGCCCGCGAATCCGTGGGCGGGGATGCCCTCAGCGCTCAGCTCGGCGACCCGCTCCTGGATCCGGTCCGTGGTCGAGGTGATCACGACCATCGCGCCCAGCTGGCCGAGGGCGCGGGCGGAGGCGAAGCCGATGCCCAGGGCGCTGCCTGCCCCGGTGACGAGTGCGGTGTGGCCGCTGAGGTCGAGGAACGCGGGGAGGGTCATGGGGAGACGCTACCGGGGAGCGCCCGGTCGGGGTGTTTCGGGGCATCCGCTGAGCGGGGTCCTCCGCACCGGGTGGAGCTCAGCTGGCCGCCAGGCGGGACTTCTCGTGGGCGATGTCGAAGGGCGGGGTCGGCCACTTCGGGTTGATGTCGCGGAGGGCGTCGAACAGGAGGCGCTGCACCGCTAGCCGGGCGTACCACTTGCGGTTCGCGGGAACCACGTACCAGGGCGCCTCGCGGGTGGAGGTGCGGCGGAGAGCCAGCTCGTACGCCTCCATGTAGGCGGGCCAGAGCTCGCGCTCGTCGACGTCGCCCGGGTTGTACTTCCAGTTCTTCTCCGGGCGGTCCAGCCGCGCCTGCAGGCGGGCCTTCTGCTCGTCGGGAGAGATGTGCAGCATCACCTTGATCACCGAGGTGCCGCCCTCGACCAGCTCCCGCTCGAAGTCGACGATGTCCTGGTAGCGCTGCTCGATCACCTCCGGCGTCGCGAAGCCGCGGACCCGGGCGATCAGCACGTCCTCGTAGTGGGAGCGGTCGAAGACGCCGATCATGCCGGGGCCGGGCAGCTCGCGGCGCACCCGCCAGAGGAAGTCGTGCGCCTTCTCCTCGTCGGTGGGCGCCTTGAACGCGTGCAGCTTGACGCCCTGCGGGTCCACCGCGCCGACCACGTGCGCGACGATGCCGCCCTTGCCCGCGGTGTCCATCGCCTGCAGCACGAGCAGCACCCGGCGGGTGTCGCCGAACCGGCTGGCGGCGAAGAGCCGCTCCTGCAAGGCCGAGAGCTCGCCGGCGTTCTTGTCGAGCTCCTTCTCCCCCGCCTTCTTCTTTCCGGGAAAGCTCGGCGTGGACTGCGGGTCGACATCGGCGAGCCGGAAGTCGGGGCCGACCGGGGAGAGCTCTGGCATGGCGTCAGGCTAGCGCCGACGGGCGGCGCGGATCCCGGAGCTTGACAGCGCCGGGGCCGAATCAGACCGAGATCAGGGCGCCGAGGATCTCGAACGGCCGGGTGCCGTCCTCGAGCGGGTTGCCGTCGGGAAGGCTCCGGGCCTCTCCGATGCGGGCGACCAGCACCTCGCCCCCGGTGCCGTCGTTGCGCGTGGCTCCGATCAGATTCTGCGCATCCGCCAGAACACCGTCCGCCGACCTCGGACTCGAGACCATCGTGGCGCACGCGTCGGCCGCCTCGGCCGAGTCGACGGGGTAGACCTGCCGTCCGCCCGCTTTCAGGCCGTCGACGATCTCCTGCACGTACCAGGTGTCCCATTCGAGGTCCGAGACGAGGAACACCTCGGTGATCCCCTCGTCCGCCGCCCAGGCGAGGAATGGCGCGCACATGGCCGTCGGGTCGCTGCCCTCCTGGGTGGCCCGGTAGGACCAGAGCACTTCGGCCTTCGCACAGGTGACCTGCAGATAGCCGCAGAACCCCGTTCCGGTGGGCGCGTCCGCCAGCTCGAATCCGGCGGGCGGCGGCATCGACGTGGCCCGGTCGATCAGCGCCTGCTCGCGGACGTTGATGGTGGTGCCGAAGAAGAGCGAGGCGACCGTCGCGCCGACGAGAACGAGGCTCAGCGCGATGGCGCCGACTCCCCACCAGCGCCCCTGACGGCCGACGATGGCCACCACGCCCAGAGTGAGCGCGAGGACCACCACGACGGGGCCGAGGAGGGGGAGAAACAGGTTGAGGAGCGCGGCCGCCGCAAGGAGAAGGGCGAGGATGCCGAGCAGCGGAGATCTGCGCGGGCGCTGAGGCGCTCGGCTGCCCGCCGCCGGTGATCCCTCCGCCGGAGGCGGGTTCTCGATGACCACTGCGTCGGGAGGCATCGCGTTACCGATCCGCGCCCCGCGAGGTCAGGACAGCGCACGTCAGCGTGCTCATGCGCGCAAGCTACTCCTGCGCCGCGGTCTCTGGCAATGAACCGGCGAGTATTGCTCAGCCTGGGGTCGCGCCCGCCTGCTCACCACGCGGCTGAGAGCGAGCCCGGCCGGTCAGCCGAGTCAGGGACCGCGGTTGACCGCGAGGTCAAGGGTCTCCTCCCGCCAGGTGCGGGGGCGGATCGGGACCATAGGATCCACACCATGAGCGACCCGAACGCCGTCGATCCCGTTCGCGCGGCGCAAGCCGCAGCCGATGCCGCCATCGCGGCCGCACAGCAGGCGCAGGCCGACGCTGAGGTCGCGGTGCGGCGTGCGCAGGATCTCGCGGCCGCTGCCGCAGCGCCCGCCGCGGCTCCCGATCCCGCAGCCGCCGCTCCCGCGCCGGCCCCCGCCGCCTCAACCCTCGGCCCCCTCTCCCCCGAGCAGATCGACGCGATCCGCACCGGGTACGCCTTCGACGGTCCCGCACTGGAGATGGGCGCCCTCGTGAACGGCGACGCCCAGGCCGGCGTGCCGATCCGGATCCCGCTCGCCATGACGAACCGGCACGGCCTGGTCGCCGGCGCTACCGGAACCGGCAAGACGCGCACCCTGCAGGTGCTGGCCGAGCAGCTGTCGCAGTACGGCGTCCCGGTCTTCGCTGCCGACATCAAGGGTGACCTCTCGGGAGTCGCGACACCCGGTGCCAGCAGCGAGAAGCTCCTCGAGCGCACGGGCGGCATCGGGCAGGACTGGACGCCCGACTCCTTCCCCACGGAGTACTTCTCGCTCGGCGGCCAGGGGACGGGCATCCCCATCCGGGCGACCGTGTCGGGGTTCGGGCCGATCCTGCTCAGCAAGGTCCTGGGCCTCAACGACACGCAGGAGTCGAGCCTCGGGCTCGTGTTCCACTACGCCGAGAACGCGAAGCTGCCCCTGCTCGACCTCGAGGACCTCCGCGCGGTGCTCAGCTACCTGGTCAGCGACGAGGGGAAGGGGGAGCTCGCCTCCCTGGGTGGGCTGTCCGGCGCCACCGTCGGGGTGATCCTGCGCAAGCTGGTGGCGTTCGCCGATCAGGGCGCGGACGTGTTCTTCGGCGAGCCCGAGATCGACACTGCCGAGTTCCTCCGCACCACCGTGGACGGGAAGGGCATCATCAGCCTGCTCGAAGTGCCGGGGGTGCAGAACCAGCCTGCGCTCTACTCGACCTTCCTGATGTGGCTGCTCGCCGACCTCTTCAACGACCTGCCCGAGGTGGGCGACCTCGACAAGCCCAAGCTGGTGTTCTTCTTCGACGAGGCCCACCTGCTCTTCGCCGACGCGTCCAAGGCGTTCCTCACCGCCATCACGCAGACCGTGCGGCTGATCCGCTCGAAGGGCGTCGGCATCTTCTTCGTCACCCAGACGCCCAAGGATGTGCCGCGGGATGTTCTCGGGCAGCTCGGCTCCCGGGTGCAGCACCAGCTGCGGGCCTTCACACCCGAGGACGCCAAGGCGCTCAGAGCGAGCGTGTCGACGTTCCCCTCCTCCGGCTACGACCTGGAGGAGGTGCTGACCACCCTCGGCACCGGCGAGGCGATCGTCACGGTCATGAACGAGCGCGGCGCGCCCAGCCCGGTGGCGTGGACGCGACTTCGCGCACCCCAGGGGTCGATGGCGCCAACACCGCAGGCGGAGATGAGCGCCGCCGTGGCCGGCTCCCCCCTCCTCTCCCGCTACGGGACGGCGCTCGATCGGGAGTCCGCCCGCGAGATCCTCGGCCGGAAGCTGGAGGCCGCGCACGCCGCGGCGGTAGCCGAGCAGGCGCGTGCCGATCGGGCCAAGGCGGACGCCGAGTACGCGAAGCAGCAGGAGTCCATCGCGAAGCAGCGGGCGAAGGAGGAGCGTGCCGCGCAGGCTGAGTACGACCGGGAGCTCAACCGGTCGCGCCACAGGACTCCGGCCCCACGGTCCCGGTCGCGCACGCCGAAGTCGCCGCTCGAGGAGGTCCTCGGCTCGGCCGTCACGAAGAGGATCCTCACCGGTGTGGTCGAGGGCATCTTCGGCACTCGCCGACGGCGCTGAGCAGGGTCCTCGTCCTCCCCAGGTCCCGCAGGATGACATGTCGCACCGATGCGCGGCGGCCCCAGGTCCGCCGATTCCCGCTCGCTACCGTTTCCCCGTGATCAGACTCGGGCGACGCGGCCAACCCACGCGAGGCCCGTCATGACATCACCTGCCCTCCGGCGGCAGCTCCCGCTCCTGCTCGTCGCCGCGTGCGTGGGCGGGCTGCTCGTGTGGCTGTTCGTCGGAGTTCCGGGCGGCACGTCCCGGAACGACCCGACCGGCGCATCGCCGGCGTCGTCGACCGCCACTCCGAAGTCGGGCGGCGGCTCGACGGCTGTTGTGGAGCGGGTGGTGGATGGCGACACGATCGTCGTCGACCTGGACGGGGAGCGGACCCGCGTCCGCCTGCTCAACGTCGACACCCCCGAGACCGTGGCGGAGGACAGGCCCGTGGAGTGCATGGGTCCGGAGGCGTCCGCGTTCACCAAGGAACTGCTGCCCGAGGGAACCGAGGTGAGCCTGGAGTACGACGTGGTGCGCACCGATCCGTACGACCGCACGCTGGCGGCGGTCTTCACGCCGGACGGCAGGAACGTGAGCGTGGAGCTCGCCCGTCGCGGGCTCGGCAAGGCGGTCTCGTATGGGGACAACGTCAAGTACCTGGCCGAGGTGCAGGAGGCGATGGCGGAGGCGCGGCACGACCACGAGGGGCTGTTCTCCGCGACGCTGGACTGTGCGAGCTGACCCGGCCAGCCCGGCGTCCCGCCCAGCCGTTCCCCGGCTGGGCGAACCGGCCACCGGCGGGATGAGCGGGGGCTGTTCCGGCAGGGGCGTCAGTCGGTGAGATACCAGGACGGGTCGTCGAAGCCGTCGTCCAGGAGCGACGGGCCGTCGCCCGTGCGCGCGCAGCGGTCGTCGTGAGCGAACGCGGAGAAGCCGAAGTCGTCCATCAGAGCCCCATCTCGTCGAGTTCCGACGCCGGATCGGCCTCGTGCCCTCATGCTGGTCGCTCGCCCTTCGAGCGCGCAGTGGTGATTCAGTGAACAGTCGAAGACCGCTCAACATTCCCTGAGGCGGGCCGCGCGTCCCGGGCAGGCCCCGCTTCTTCCGCGACGGCCGCGGCGGGGCGGTCGCTCAGCGGGACGCGCGTGGACGAGGAGTCCGTAGCGGCGCGAGGCGCGACGCGCCATGCTGGGTCCATCGCGCCCCCACGGGAGGGCGGAAGACCCGAGAGCAGGAACCCATGAGCTGGTTCGACGACCTGTCCGGCGTGGAGCGCGCCCTGATCGAGCCGCGCTTTCTCAAGCGCACGTTCAAGCGGGGAGACACCATCGTCTTCCAGGGGGACGACAGCGCCAGCGTCTGCATCCTCGACGCGGGCCACGTGGCGGTGAAGGTGGCGACCCCGCGCGGCGAGTCCGTCACCGCGACGGTGCTCGGCCCGCACGCCAGCTTCGGCGAGATCGCGGCCGTCACCCGGCACGGCAGGACGGCGACCGTCGTCGCACTCACCGACGTGACCGTCCGCGTGCTCCCCGGCTCCGCGTTCGACGACGTGCGCCACCGCGAGCCCGAGATCGACCGTGCTCTCCTCCGATCCATGGCGGCGCGGCTGGACGACCTCAGCGCGCGACTGGCCGAGGCCTCCTATGAGACCGTTCAGCGCCGCTGCGAGCACCGGCTCGTGGAGCTCGCCGAGTCGTTCGCCGCCCCGGGCGGCACGTCCGCGTCAATCCCCCTGACCCAGGAGGACCTCGCCGGTGTGGTCGGCGCGACCCGCCCCACCATCAACCAGGTGCTCGGGGCGCTTGCCGATCAGCGTCTGCTCACCGTGAGCCGAGGTCGCATCGACGTGCCCGACATCGAGGCCCTGCGCAGGCACGCGCGCTGAACTGCCGCACCTGCCAGGTGGCCGAGCGTCGGCGCGAGGTCCTCGGATCGCGCAGAGGGAGGGTCGGTCCCCGGCGACCCGGACAGTGCCGTGCATCGTGACCGGGTGGATGTGCGGGAGCTGCATTCAACGGCCGAGTCGGACGCCGCGGGTCCTGCTGCGGCGGGAGGAGCTGGCGGTGCGGCCTGGCGGCCGCCTCGCCGTCGGCGTCAGTCCGCGGCCCGGGCGAGGCGGGTGGCCGAGACCAGGGAGGCGTACGACTCGTCGACGAAGTCCGTCTGGAAGTCGATCACGGTGGCGGTGGTGTCGTTCACGGAAGGGTCCTTTCGTCGAGAAGTGCTGTGCTGGACAGTGTTCTCCCGCCGCGCCGGTCAGGCCGTCGGCACGCCGACGGTTGCGACATTCGGTCGCCGACACAAGCGGGTCGGCCGCCCGCCGCGCTCAGCCTGGCGCGGCGGCCGCCTCCCGCGCCTTGAGATCCTTCCGCAGGATCTTTCCCGAGCTCGACTTGGGCACCGCCTCGACGAACTCGACCGAGCGCACCTTCTTGTACGGGGCCACATGCTCGGAGACGAATGCCATCACCTCGTCCTCGGTCACCGCCGACCCCGGCGAGCGGACCACGAACGCCTTGGGCGCCTCGCCGCTCTCTTCGTGCGGGATCCCGATCACCGCCGCATCGGCGATGCCAGGATGGGTGAGCAGGAGCGCTTCGAGCTCGGCGGGCGCCACCTGGTAGCCCTTGTACTTGATCAGCTCCTTGAGCCGGTCGACGATGTAGAGCACGCCGTCCGAGTCGACGGAGGCGACGTCGCCGGTGTGCAGGAAGCCGTCCGCGTCGATGGTCTGATGGGTCGCCTCGTCGCGGTCGAGGTAGCCGATCATCACGTTCGGCCCGCGCACCAGCAGCTCGCCGGGCCGGCTGCGTCCCTCGGCCGGGAGATCGATCTCCTCGCCCGTCTCGGTGTCGATCAGCTTGCTCTCGACGTTGGCGACCGGCACGCCGATCGAACCGAGGGAGATGTCATCCCGGTCGGGCGGGATCACGTGCGACACGGGACTCAACTCCGTCATGCCGTAGCCCTGGCGCACCCGCGCGTCGAGCCGCTGCGCGAGAGCCCGGCCGAGGGCCTCGTCGAAGGGGGCCGCGCCGGAGAGGATCGCCCGCACGGACGACAGGTCGTACCGGTCCACCATCGGATGCTTCGCGAGGGCGACGCCGATGGGTGGCGCGATGAACAGGTAGGTGCAGCCGTGCTCGCTGACGATGCGCAGGAATTCGGCGAGGTCGAACCTCGGCATGGTCACGAGCCGTGCCCGGCGCTCGAGGGCGATGTTGAGCAGCACCGTCATGCCGTAGATGTGGAAGAACGGCAGGAGCGCGAGCACCCGGTCCTCCGCCTCCACGTCGAGGACCGGGCCGCACTGCAGCACGTTGGCGACCAGGTTGCGGTGGCTGAGCTGCACGCCCTTCGGTGTGCCGGTCGTGCCCGACGAGTACGGCAGGACGGCTACCTGGGTGGCGGGATCGAAGGCGACGTCGGGGGCGGCCCTGCCCTCGCCGAGCAGGTCCCGCAGCGAGGCGTGGCCGTCGGCCCCGTCGAGGACGATCACGTGATCGGCGGCCAGGCCGATGCGGCCGGCGGCCTCCTCGGCGCCGGCCAGCAGCGGCGATACGGTGAACAGCCAGGTGGCCTTCGCGTCGGTGAGCTGGCCCGCCATCTCCTCCCCGGTCGACAGCGAATTGACGGTGGTGGCCGTGGCACCGGCACGGAGGATGCCGTGGAAGACCGTGGCGAACGCGGGGACGTTGGGGCAGTGCAGGCCGACGACCGTGCCGACGCCCACTCCCCTGGACGCCAGTGCGCCGGCGAGCAGGTTGACCTGGCTCACCAGCTGCCGGTAGGTGGTCTCGGCCCCGGACGTGCCATCGACCAGGGCGATGCGGTCGAGATCCTCCGCGTCGAGGTCGCGGAAAAGGAAGTCGTACACGCTGACTGCCGGGATCTCGACGTCGGGGAACGGGCTGCGGAACATGCGATCTCCTTCGATCGGTCCAGACCCTGATTCTGTCCGGCGGTTCGCGCGCCCGGCAACCGCATGACGGCGTCTCACAGCTGGGCCACGCTCGCTAAGCGTGCTCGGCCCGGGCGAAGGCGGGTTCGACTCGGCCTAGGCGGGCTGCCGGAGTTCGATCCGGTTGCCTTCCGGGTCGTGCAGCGTGGCGAGGCTGCCGAAGGAGTAGCTGACCGGGTCGCGCGGCGCCTCACCCTCGCCGGTCGGCGGCGCCGACACTCCGAGGTGCTCGGCATACCACTCGCTCAGGCTCTTCGGATCCCGTGCCGGGAAGAAGAATCCGCCGATGCCAGTGACCCGTTCCATGCGATTCCCCTCGATGGTCGTCAGGGAATCAGCGTAATCTCAGGCCGACGGAGTCATCGTGGCTGCGGAGGACGGGGACTGCAATGGGCGAGAAGATCGTTCGCGGAAGCGGCAACAAGACGGCGGCCGCGAAGACGCTCAAGGAGAAGCGGAACGCGAAGCACGACAAGAAGGCCGCGAACGAGCGGACCGAGAACACCGATGCCGTGTCCAAGGTGAAGAAGCGCAACTCCTAGACGCAGTCGGCCACAAGGCCGGCCGTCGCCCCTTCCGCGCGGTCCCCTCTGCGGCTGCCGTCCAGCCGGATCAGGTCGTGCGCTTCGAGTGAGGCGAGTCCTGCCCCTCGCGTCCCCGTTCAACCGTGTGCCCCCTGGGGGGCTGTGGCCGCCCCGAGCCGGGGACGCGCCGTCCGGACGCCGGTCACCGGAGTGATCCGCCGGCGGCGCGCAGACCACGCCTCGGGCGACGGGCGCCGCGGCCCGCCGGCGCCCCTCCCTGCGGGCACGCCGGGTCGCAGACCTCAGGGCGCGGAAGTCGCTGAGGGAGTCGGCGTCGGCGGTGCGACGGCGGACGGCGTCGGCGACGGCACGGGAGTGGCGGGCGGCGAGGCGGCCGGCGTCACCGGAACCGACGGCTCCGCGGGATCCGGACCGGCGGGCTGCGAGCCGTTCGGATCGGGTGTCCCTGCGGGATCCGGAGTGGCGCTGCCGGGCGCGGCGGGAGAAGGCCCCGGCGTCGAAGAGCCGGCGACGGACGGGACCGGGGTGGGCGTGGCCGCAGGGTCCACTGCGGGCACGGCTGCCGGGTCCGCTTGGATGACGGCTGCCATCCGGTCCCGGATGTCACTGAGCCGGGCCTGGATCTCGGACAGGGGCACGTCCCGGATGTTCCTGCCGAACTCCGCGAGCTCCTCGAACAGCCCGGCGAGGTCCGTCATGCTTCCCTCGCTCAGCGGACCCGTCACCGTGAGCACCAGCTGCTGGGCCAGCGCGAACGCGACGCAGTCCACGCAGTTGTAGTTGACGGCCTCGGCCAGGTTCTGCGGCACGACGACATCCGCCTGCCCCACGACGAGGACCACCTGGAAGCCGACGGCGACCGCCGCGCAGCCGGAGCAGCTCGCGAAGGCGTAAGCCTCGTTGGTCGTGTCGACCGTTCCGCCGTCGGCCCAGACCAGGGCGAAGGCGACGTCGTAGACGACCGACCCGTCGGTGGTGTTGACCGCGAGCGCCTGGCTGCCATCGCCATCCGGAGCGTTCGGCCGGTCGAAGGGGAAGACCCAGGCCGGAGGGTCGGTCCCCGAGCCGGTGTCTTCGCCGGCGGCCGGGCTGGGCCTGCCGACCGGCGCCGGAGCGGCGCCAGGGTTCCGGGGAACGAGCAGCAGCGACAGGGCCGGGCTGTCGGCGGTCGGCAGAGCGGCGTCGGCGGGCCAGAGCACCACGGTGTCGTCCTGGGCGCCCGCCCGCAGCTGCCCAGCCATGGGGGCGACGGCGCGGACGGCGTCGAGCACGGTGCCGGACTCGTAGGCCTGAACGGGCCGATAGGCCTGGCCGTCCGGCCACCAGACGAACGCGAGTGCCGCGAGGACCGCGACAGCCGCTCCCCCGGCAAGCCCCCGTCGCACCGGCCGGTCGCGGGTCGACTGCCAGGCGCTCGTGACCGTCTGGCGCAGCACCCGGAGCAGGATGTAGACGAGCCCCGCGACGGGGATGGCGATGGCGACGATGCCCAAGGCCCGCGCCGCGACCCCGCCGACGTCCCCGGTGCTCCACGCCGTGCTCAGGTGCTGCTGCTGCTCCACGATGCTCGCCCATGCGGTGCCCAGCACGCGGGGGAAGGCGAGGACCATCAGCAGAAGCGAACCCAGCAGCATCGGCACGACGAGCAGGACCCAGAGAGAGATCACCGCGCGCGCGCCGGGCTTGAGGACCTTCGACTCCTGGTCGCCCCAGTGCCAGGGCAGCAGGCCCCGCAGAGTCGGCCGGATGCGCTGGAAGAGGTCGGGGACGCCGGTGGCGTCGGCCAGCAGGTGGTAGCCGTCGAAGCGCACGATGGGAGTCAGCTGGCGCAGCATCTGCAGGATCTGCGTGGCGACGATCAGGAGGAGTGCGTCGTACCGGGTGGCGAGCCAGAGCAGGACGATGACGACCGAGACGATGGCGTTGAAGTAGAGGCCGCCCGCGTCGGTGCGGAGGCGGCCGACGCGTCCCAAGCGGTAGGAGTCGGTCACGTCCGTGTAGAAGGCCGGCCAGACGAGGTAGAGGCCGGCGCCCATGGTCCCGGGCGCCGCTCCCCCTCGGGTGGAGGCGGCGGCATGGCCGAACTCGTGGAATCCTGCCGACAGGAGGGTGACGAGGAACACCAGCAGGAGCAGGCCGGGCTTCTCGAACGCCTGATGGGTTGCGGAGCCGAGGCCCTTGTCGAAGAGCAGCCACCAGCAGATCGCGAGGAACGCGAGCAGCACCGGCACTGCGACGAACGGCGTGAAGAGTCGGGCGAAGGGCGCGGTGAGGCGGCGGGTGCGCTCGGGGTCGGTGACCGCGATGCGGAACCGCATCCGCAGCAGGGGGTTGGCGCGCTTCACCTCCGGTTCGGTGCCGTCCGGGCGCTGCAGCAGGCCGAGCGGGAGCAGCTGGGCGGCGATCAGCTTCTCGATGTCCGCGCCCGTCACGGATCGGGAGGTCGCGCTGCTGACGGTCCCGGCGATCTCGTCGGTCGTGCGGACGCCGTCGATCGCCTCCATCACCTGGTAGAGCAGCGGCGTCAGCTGAAGGGTCTGGCCATCGCCGCGGCGTACCAGGGACGGGGGTTCCCGATACCCGGAGCCCGCGAGCTCGCCGAGCAGCTGCACGCCCGCGGCGTGCGTCGGCACGCTGCGTCCGGGCGGCGCTGCCTGAGCCGGTGGGCCGTCCGCACCCGGCGGCCCACCGGCCTCGATGGACATCGGCGACTACTGCTGCAGATCTGACGTCTGGTCGGCGTTCGCCGTGGCCGATCCGTCGATCTGCTGATTGATGATGGCGTCCTGCTGCGCGATCGCGACGGCATCGCTGTCCACCGAGCCGATGTTGGCGGCGACGGCGGCATCGATGGGCGCGGCGACGTTCGCGTTGGCGGCGACGGCGCCGTTGATGGGTGCGGCCAGGTCGGCGTCGGCGGCGAGGTTGACGTCCACGTTGAGCAGGTCGCCGTCCAGGGCCGACGCGGCGTCGCCCACGGCGCTCGTGCCGGCATCGGGCAGGGAACCGCCGGGCAGTGCCGCGCCCGCGTCGGGAAGCGCACCGTCGACGGGGATCCCCTGGGCGTCCGCCGCCGCGGCGTCCGGTGCCGCGGTCGGGTCCGCCGCGGTGGCATCGGGCGCGGCGCTCCCGTCCTGGGTGATCACGCTGTCCTGGCCGCTGGTCGCGGTGGCGTCAGCGGCGATGCCCTGGTCGATGAGGGTGCCCTGGTCGGCCAGGGCTTGGGCGCTGGAGCCCGAGGAGAGGATGTTGGCCCCGACGGCCGCATCGATGGGGGCGGCGACGTTCGCGTTCGCGGCGACCGCGAGGTCGATGGGGGCGGCCACATCGAGGTTCAGATCAAGGTCGGCGTTGAGATCGAGGATCGAGGCGACTTCCTTGTCGGGCAGCGCAATGACGGTCTGCGCCTCCAACTCGTCGTGGGTCAGCGGCGGAAATTCCTCTGCGGTCATGACAATCTCCCTAGTCAGGAGCCGGTTATGCTCGGTTCCGTCCTACCGCGAGCAGGGCGCCGGGTGCAACCGCTTCCTGTGAGGTTGCCGCACGACTGAAGAAGCGCTAGTGGAGACCTGAAGACCGCTAATTCGGCGGCTGGCCGTTCGAGGCCGTCACTCCCCCGTCGACCGGGAGGATCACGCCGGTGAGGAAGCGTGCGTCGTCGCTGGCGAGGAAGAGGATCGCGTCGGCGACCTCCTCCGGCTCGCCGAAGCGGCCGAGCGGGATCCGCTCCTGGAAGGCGGCGAGGATCTGGGGGTCGCCGATCATGTCCTCGGTCATCGCCGACCGGATCAGGGTCGGCGCCACCGCGTTGACCCTCACGCCGTCCTTGCCCGAGTCGAGGGCCATCGCCCGGGTCAGGTTGCTCACCGCACCCTTCGCCGCGTTGTAGGCCGCCTGGCGCCAGTCGGCCGCGAGCCCCGAGACGCTGGACATGTTGACGATGTTGCCCTTCGACCTCACGAGGTGGGGCAGCGCGGCCCGGCAGCCGAAGAAGACCCCGTCGACGTCGACGCTCATGATCTTGCGCCAGTCCTCGGTGCTCGTCCCCGGCACGTCCGCCATCACGACGACGCCTGCGTTGTTCACCAGCACGTCGAGCGAGCCGAAGGAGTCGGCGGTCTCGTCGATGAGGTCGGTGATCTGCTGCTCGTTCGACACGTCGGCGACCCTGACCGTCGCCGTGCCCGCCGGCAGGTCGGCGGCGACCGAATTCAGTCCCTCCTCGTTCTGGTCGACCAGGACGACGTGGGCGCCCTCCCGGCCGAACGCTCGAGCCGTGGCTGCACCGATGCCCGAGCCCGCGCCTGTCACGATCACGACCTTGCCCTCGAACCGCGCCATGGATTCCGCCCCTCGTGTCTGTCCGGTCTTCAGCCTGGCATGCCCGAGTGCGATCAGTCAGAGGCGGTCGAGGCCCAGGATGCGGACCACCGCGATGCCCTCCTCCTCGGAGGCGACCAGATCCACTTCGGCGCGGAGGCCCCAGTCGTGGTCGCCCGACGGATCGTCGAGGATCTGCCGCACCTTCCAGACCCCTGGCTCCTCGGTGACCAGGAGCATCGTCGAGCTGCGGGCGGCCGGCCCTGTGCCGATCGTGTCGTGCTCCCCGTAGTACGCGTCGAGCGCGGCCGCCCAGGCGTCGCCGTCCATTCCGGACTCCGCGTCGAGCGCGCCGAGGTCGTCGGGCCGGTCCAGGGCCGCCAGCTGCACGCGGCGGAACAGCTCGTTGCGCACCAGAACCAGGAAGGCGCGACGGTTGGTGAGCACGCTCGGCGGGGCCGGCGGCACCACGGGGGCCTCCGGATCGAGGGCGGGGTTGACCAGCTGCTCCCACTCGTCCACCAGGCTGGAGTCGACCTGCCGCACCAGCTCGCCGAGCCACTCGATCAGGTCGAGGAGCTCCTCCCCCTTCGACTCCTCGGGCACGGTCTGCCGGATGGCCCGGTAGGCGTCGCTGAGGTAGCGGAGCACCAGGCCCTCGCTGCGGCCCAGCGCATAGAAGGACACGTACTCGCCGAACGTCATGGCCCGCTCGAACATGTCGCGCACCACCGACTTGGGGCGCAGCTCGAAGTCGCGCACCCACGGCTGGCTGGACGCGAACGTCTCGAACGACTGCTCGAGCAGGTCGGCGAGGGGGCGCGGGTAGCTGATGCCCTCGAGCAGCTCCATCCTCTGGTCGTACTCGATGCCCTCCGCCTTCATGGCGGCGACCGCCTCGCCGCGCGCCTTGAACTCCTGCTGGGAGAGCACCGGCCGCGGGTTGTCCAGGGTGGACTCGATCACACTGATCACGTCGAGGGCGTGGGTGGGGGAATCGGGATCGAGCAGCTCGAACGCCGCGAGGGCGAACGGCGAGAGCGGCTGGTTGAGGGCGAAGTTGGGCGGCAGGTCGACCATCAGCCGGATCTGCCCGCCGACCACCTCGACGACCTCCGCGGCGACGAGGGTCCGGTAGATCCCGATGGCCCGCCGGGCCAGCTCGAACTGCCGGGCTCGGGGCTCGTGGTTGTCGAACACCAGGCTGCGCACGTTGTGCAGCACGTCTCCCCCGCGGGCGATCACGTTGATGAGCATCGCGGCGGTCAGCTGCATGCTGCTCGCCAGCGGCTCGGGCTCCGCATCGACCAGCTTGCGGAAGCTCGGCTCGCCCCAGGAGACGAAGCCCTCCGGCGCCTTCTTCCGGATGATCTTGCGGCGCTTCTTCACGTCGTCGCCGGCCTTGGCGATCGACTTCGCGTTCTCGATCTCGTGCTCCGGCGCCTCCACGATCACCGTGCCGGCGGTGTCGTAGCCCGCGCGTCCGGCTCGACCGGCGATCTGGTGGAACTCGCGGGCCGTCAGCTGCCGGGTCCGGGTGCCGTCGTACTTGGTGAGGGCGGTGAGCAGCACGGTGCGGATCGGCACGTTGATGCCGACGCCGAGGGTGTCCGTGCCGCAGATGATCTTGAGCAGGCCGCGCTGCGCCAGCTGCTCCACCAGCCGGCGGTACTTGGGCAGCATGCCCGCGTGGTGCACGCCGATGCCGCTCCGCACGAGGCGGCTGAGGGTGCGGCCGAAGCCGGTGGTGAACCGGAAGCCGCCGATCTCGTCGGCGATCCGGTCGCGGGCGTCCCGGTCGATGACCCGGATGCTGCTGAGCGCCTGCGCTCGCTCCATGGCGGCCGCCTGGGAGAAGTGGACGATGTAGACCGGCGCCTGTCCGCTGTGCAGCAGCTCCTCCACCGTCTCCTGCACCTGCGTGCCCGCGTAGTAGAAGTGCAGCGGAACGGGCCGCTCCACACTCGTCACCCGCGCGGTGGGGCGGCCGGTCCGCCTGCTCAGGTCTTCGGCGATCGCGGAGACGTCGCCGAGGGTGGCCGACATCAGCACGAACTGCACGCGCGGCAGGGTGAGCAGCGGCACCTGCCATGCCCACCCGCGGTCCGGGTCGGAGTAGAAGTGGAACTCGTCCATCACGACCTGATCGACCGGGGCATCGGCGCCGCGGCGGAGCGCGAGGTTGGCGAGGATCTCGGCGGTGCAGCAGAGGATCGGCGCGTCCGGGTTCACCGAGGAGTCGCCGGTCACCATTCCCACGTTCGCCGCGCCGAAGATGTCGACGAGGGCGAAGAACTTCTCGCTGACCAGCGCTTTGATCGGCGCGGTGTAGTAGCTGCGCTTGCCCTGCGCCACGGCGGTCGCGTGCGCAGCGACCGCGACGAGGGACTTGCCGCTGCCGGTGGGCGTGGCCAGGATCACATGCGAGCCCGTGACGATCTCGAGCAGCGCCTCGTCCTGCGCCGGGTACAGCTGCAGTCCCTGCTCCGCGGCCCAGTCGGCGAAGGCAGCGTAGGCGGCATCCGGATCGTCGGTGGTCGGCATCCGGTCGAGGAGGGGCATCGAGGAACCAGTCTTCCCTACTGGGGCTTCCTCCTCTCCGGGAAGCGGTGTTGGCTTGCCCCATGGCACAGGCATGGCAGGCGACGGCATTCGGCGGACCCGAGGTTCTCGAGCTCACGGAGATCGAGGTTCCCGAGCCGCAGCGCGGCGAGGTCACCATCGACGTGCGGGCGGTGGGGCTCAACCCCACCGACTTCAAGGCGTTCAGCGGCCGCAACAACTCCGATCCGAGCACCCTGCCGATCCGGATCGGCCATGAGGTGGCCGGGGTGATCTCGGCCATCGGGCCCGGCACCGAGCTCGCGAGCGGCGGCGGCGCGGTCGGCGACGAGGTGCTCGCCTACCGGGTGAAGGGCGCCTGCGCGACATCGATCACGGTGCCCGCGAGGGACGTCTTCGCCAAGCCCGCCGCCCTCCAGTTCCCCGAGGCGGCCAACCTGCTGCTCGCCGGTGCCACGGCCTCCGAGATGCTGCACGTCACCGCAGTCGCCGCGGGCGAGACGATCGTCGTGCATGGCGCCTCGGGAGCGGTCGGCGTGAGCGTGCTTCAGCAGGCGCGCCGGCTCGGCGCCCGGGTGATCGGCACGGCGAGCGAGCGGAACTTCGACGTGATCCGCCGCTTCGGGGCCGAGCCGGTCGCCTACGGTGCCGGGCTCGAGTCCCGCCTGACTCGGCTCGCCCCGGAAGGATTGGACGCGTCCCTCGACACGGTCGGCACCGACGAGGCGGTCGACGTCTCGCTGTCGCTGCTGGCGGACCGCTCGCGGATCGTCACCATCGCCGCCTTCGGCCGCGCGCAGCGTGACGGCATCCGGCTGATCGGCGGCATGATGCCGGAGAGCGCCAGGTACCGGGACGAGGTGCGAGCCGAGCTCGTCCGGCTGGCGGAAGCGGGCGAGCTGGTGGTGCCGATGGCACGGACGTTCCCGTTCGACGAGGCTCCCGCCGCGCTCCAGCTGCTCAAGTCGGAGCATCCGGGCGGCAAGATCGCCCTGGTCCGGTAGGGGCACGGGCCGGACTGCGCTCCTGTCGACGGGGCCGTCGACGGGATGCGAATCGACGATCGGGCCGGGCACCCCACCGATCAGGTCGACGAGCTGTCCGTCGGGGTCCGAGGCTCAGCCGGGCGGCGCGCAATAGCCGCCGCCCGTTCTGGGGCCGCCCCTTCTGGGAGTGTCGTCCCTGGTGGCGATGGGAATAGCGTCGGCGCACCAAGCGAAAGACGGACCGATGACCCTCACTTCCTCTGCGACGAGCACCGGCCTGGCCGGGCAGCTCCTCATCGACGAAGTCCTGCGCCGGCTCGAACGCCAGCCCGAGCGCACCCTCCTCGATCGCGTGCTGGGCCACTCGCCCATAGCGGAGCGGGATCTGCCCTGGTATCTCGGAGCCAAGGGCGAACGGGTGGTCGGCGCCGTCCTCAGTCGGCTCCCCCAGGGGTGGGCCGTTCTGCACTCGCTGCCGATCGGCCACGCGGCCGATATCGACCACATCGTGATCGGGCCGGGCGGCGTCTTCGTGGTCAGCACCAAGCATCACCCGGGCAAGAAGGTGTGGGTGGCCGGTCACGGCTTCCTCGTCTCCGGCCGCCGACTTCCCTACATGGGCAAGGCGGGCCGCGAGGCGGACCGCGTGACGGAGACCCTCGCCTCGGCCGGAGCGTTCGGCATCCCCGTGGAGCCGATCATCGTGCTCGTCGGCGTCGCGTCGCTCACCGTCCGGAGCCAGCCCGACGTTCCCGTGCTCGAGGCCCGGCGTCTGCTCTCCTGGCTCGCCTCGCAGCCGCAGCGGCTCGAGGCGGAGGCCGTGCAGGAGCTCGTCCGCCGGCTCTCCCGAGCCGACCTGTGGGCGGACACCCGTCCGCACGTCGCTCACGCCGGTGTCCGCTTCGGGCAGCTGGATGCGCAGGTGCGCGCCGCTTCCGTGGTCCGCCGGCTCTGGACCGTCGGAATCGTCGGTGCGGCGGTCTGGTGCGGCATGATCGCCGTGCCCTCCGCGATGGCCGCGCTGACGCTGACGCAGTAGCCGCTTCTACACGGCGGTCGGCACGCGGTTCTCGACCGGCGGCCGTGCTGCCGCCGCTCGCCGTCGCGACAGCAGGGCCGTGCCGAGGAGCGCCGCGATCGAGACGCCGCAGGCGAGCCCGATGGCGCTGCCTGCCAGGAGCACCGCTCCGGCCGGCGAGACGATCGACTGGCCGGACAGGGCCTGCCAGGTCACGACCGCGACCGTGGCCGCGTAGGTGACGGTCAGCACCGCAACGAGGCGGAGCCGCAGCGCCGGGTCGGACAGCAGCGGGATCCGCCGGGCGAGCACCTCGAGCAGGATCGCCGCGATCGGCAGCAGCTGCAGCGCGTGCATGCCCACGAAGTGCGGAATCCGCAGATCGCCGGCGACGGTGCTCCAGCCGAGGATCGGCAGCCCCGGTCCGCCGTCGGCGAGGCCGACGGTGTGCGCTCCCGCGATCCCGCCGAAGTCGGCGAGCTGCGCGGCGGTGGGAGAGGTCATCAGGAAGGCCAGCGCCATGCCGATCGCGCCGATAACCGCGCCGGCCCGGATCGCGAGGGCGCGGGCGGGGTCGCCGAGGCGGTTGCGGAAGAGCAGCACCGCGACGAGGAGTGCCATCAGCCACACCACCGCGATGGTGCCGCCCATCACGGCGAAGACGGTCGTGGAGAGCGCGCTGGACACGTTGAAGTGGCTTGTGGTGCCCGCCGCCGCCGCCCAGACGATGAGGAGCAGCTCGATCGCCAGCCCGACGGTCACGATGGTGCCTGCGACGCTCGCGGTCCGGCGGAACCTGGTGAGCAGCCCGATCAGGACGGACAGCGAGACCGCGTAGACGCCCGTGGACAGGGCGAACTTGAGCGGCTTCGCCCACACGTCGAGTCCGGTCACCTGACGCGGGTCGACCAGGAGGGCGACCGCACAGAAGACCGTCAGCGCCGCCATCGCGACGGCGAGGGCCAGCAGCGGGCGGTGCCAGCGCACCTGGCGCAGGTCCAGGAGCGGAGCGGCGGCGGGCAGCGGGGAGATCATGGTCAGAAGGTATCGGCGGCCCCATTCCCCGGGCATCAACCGACCGGCTGAGTTGCGGGTCACCCGGAGGCGAGGAGCACGGACCCGGCCAGGGCGAGCACGATGCCCGCGCCCTGCACCCAGCTGAGGCGCTCGCGCAGCACGAGGAACGCCAGGAGCACGGTGCCGAGCGGATAGAGCGAGCTGAGCACCCCCATCACCGCCAGGTCGCCGAGATGCAGCCCGATCACGAGCAGGATGTTGCCGACGGCCAACGCCACTCCGGTGAGCAGCGACTGGTTGAGCGCCCGACCGTCGCGGAGCCCGGCCAGCTCGGCGGAGCCGCGACGGAGGCGCCCGCCGAGGAGCAGCAGGCCGAACAGCGCGGTCGCGACGAGGAGGTCGACCGCGAGGGGCGCGAGGCCCGACTCGGGGGGCGTCGCATGGATGGCGATGATGTAGCCGGCGTAGCCGACGCCGGCGACCACAGCCAGCAGGGCCGCCCGCCCCGATACCCGCAGCGCGTCGCCCTGGCGGCGCACTCCGAGCAGCACCGCCGCCCCGATCACCGCGGCCAGGGCGATCCAGCCGAGCGTCGAGAATCGCTCACCGAGGGAGATTCCGACGATGGCCGGCAGCAGCGCGTAGATCGCGGCGACCCCGGGAGAGAGGATGCTCATCGGGCCCAGGGCCAGGCTGGCGTAGAACGCCCACGTGCCGATCGCACCGAGTACGCCACCGAGGGCGCCGAGCAGGACCGCAGCCATCGACCAGACGGGCCGCTCGACCAGCACGACGAGGACCACGAGGACCATGGCGACCCCCGTGCTGAGGAAGCTGACGAGCAGCGACGAGATCCGGCGCGATGCCAGGCCGCCGAGGAAGTCCGATGCGCCGTAGATGATCGCGCTCGTCAGACCGAGGAAGGCGACCACTGCCCCATCCTGGCGGAGAAGCGGCTCGCGGCGCGCGTGACGCATCGCTCCCGCCCTCGCCGGTCACCTCCCGGGAAGCGTGCCGACGTGCCAGCAGCTGGCGCTTCCGGGGCCCGGGCACGTCAGCTGTGGCACCTGCGTCCCTCTCCGCGCGTCAGCGCCCGTCCGCCGTCGCTCGCGAGTGGGGCATCCACCGCTGCGGGGAGATGCGCCCGTCGTAGAGCGGCAGCTCGAGCACCTTGTCGTCAGGCAGGAACTGCGCCCACATCCGGTTGGTCCCGGCGGTTCCTGCAGCCCGCACGCGGGTCACCTCGTCGAGGTCGAGGGTGTGCACGAGGACAGCCGGCTCCGCCCCCGCGGACTCCTCGAGCACGACGCCCTCCGGATCCACCAGGAGGCTGCGTCCCTCGCCGATGGGTCCGGCGCAGTTGACGCTGACCGTGAAGGTCTGGTTGACGATCGAGTTGGCCTGGGCGAGGATCACCTCCTGCGCGCGGTCCGGGGTGGTGGTCTTGACCACGTTGAGCACCACCTCGGCGCCCATCCAGGCCAGGTGGCGGGTGACCTCGGGGAACCAGGCGTCGTAGCAGATGGAGAGGCCCACCCGGCCGACGCCCGTCATGTCGAACACCACGAAGCGGTCCCCGGGCGTGGCGGGCTCGAACGGCCGCCAGGGGAAGATCTTGCGATAGCTCGCCACGAGTTCGCCCTGCGGGGAGAAGGCCAGGGCGGTGTTGAAGAGCTCGTCGCCGGGGCCCCGCTCCCAGATGCTGCCCGGGACGAGCCAGACCCCGGCCGCCTCCGCGACGCGTCCGAGGTCTCTCACCAGCTCCCCGTCGAGCGGGACCGCCGCCTCGAGCAGCTCGTCCCTGCCGTCCGCGCGCTCCTCCTCGGACCCGAACAGGTGCAGCTCGGGGTAGACGACGCAGTCGACCTCCTGCTCCGCGTCGAGGACCCGGCGCAGGTCGTCCGCGAAGGAGGCGAGCGCCGTGCCGCTCGGCACCGGCGGCGCCTGCACGGCCGCGATCCGCACGCTGCGGGGCATCTCAGTCGCGCGCCCTGCGCGTCTCGCGCGCGTTGGCCTTCTGGATGGCGTCCACCAGCTGGTCCTTGGTCATGGAGGAGCGCCCGCCGATATCGAGCCGCTTGGCCACGTCCATCAGATGCGCCTTCGACGCGTTCGCATCCACGCCGCCGTGCGTCTGGCCAGGAGAGCTGCGGCCGCCTTCGGCCTTCGCGTCGGAGGGGCCCTTCTCGTCCTTCTCCTCCCAGTGGTCGCCGACCTTCTCGAAGGAATGCTTGAGGGACGCGAACGCGGTGCGATGTGCGCGCTCGCCGTCGCCGTATTCGCCGATCGCCGACTCCAGGGTCTCGCGATAGATGTCCTGCGCGTGCTTCGGCGACCGCTCGATCGTCGACGGCAGGTCGGGCTCCTTGTCGGGCATGTCGGGTCTCCTCGTTCAGTCCTGGACCGGATCGGTGATTCCACCGGTCGGGTCGGCGTCTTCCACGATGTGCCGCCCGCCAAGGCGCTCGGTGAGACCCCGGCCGGCCTCGATCGCCTCGTCCCTGCACAGCACAGTGAACTCCCGCGGAGGGCGTCCGGGAACCCCTTGCGCGGTCGGCGGTCTCGGTGCATCCGCCCATGTCTGCCCGGACGGGCGCGATCCGCCGGTTTGGCTGGGGTCCAAACCGTAGGACGATGGTCGAGCCCGGTGACGTCGCGGGGCGACCGGAGCGAGGAGCGGCATGAGCGCGGGAACGAACTGGGCGGGCAACTACGCCTTTCGGGCGGCACGGGTGCTCCGTCCCCGCACCGTGGACGAGGTCCAGGAGCTGGTGGGCGGCGCGGATCGGCTCCGCGCCCTCGGCACCCGCCACTGCTTCAACGATCTCGCGGACTCCGCAGGCGACCTGCTCAGCGTGGAGGAGCTGCCCGTCGAGGTCTCCGTCGATGCCGCACGGGGTGTCGCGATGGTCAGCGCCGGCACTCCGTACGGGATCCTCGGCACGGAGCTGCAGCGGCAGGGCTACGCGCTCCCGAATCTGGCGTCGCTTCCCCACATCTCGGTGGCCGGCGCGATCGCCACAGGAACCCACGGGTCCGGCGTCCGGAACCGGAGCCTCGCGGCCGCCGTCACCGCGCTCGAGCTGGTGGACGGGACGGGAGCGCTCCGGCGGTTCTCCGCCGAGGACCGGGATTTCCCCGGCACAGTCGTGTCCCTCGGCGCGCTGGGCATCGTCACGCGGGTGGAGCTGGCGGTCGAGCCGACGTTCGAGGTGGCTCAGCACGTGTTCGAGGCGATGCCGCTCGCCGTCGCGCTCGAGCACTTCGACGAGGTGATGGGCGCGGCGTACAGCGTCAGCATGTTCACCACCTGGGCGCGCCCGGAGATCGAGCAGATCTGGGTGAAGCGGCGCACCGATCAGCCCGCACCGCCGCCCGACCTGTTCGGCGCGCTGCCGGCAGAGGTCGACCGCCACCCGATCAAGAGCATGCCCGCGCTCAACAGCACTCCGCAGCTCGGGCGTCCCGGCCCGTGGCTGGACCGGCTCCCCCACTTCCGGCTCGAGTTCACGCCGAGTGCCGGGGACGAGCTGCAGACCGAGTACCTGCTCCCCCGACGGCATGCCGCGGACGCCCTCACCGCGGTGGCCGGACTCGCCGACCGGCTGGCCCCCCTCCTGCAGGTGTCCGAGGTCCGCACCATCGCGGCCGACGATCTGTGGCTGAGCATGTCGTCCGGGGCGGACGCGGTGGCGCTGCACTTCACCTGGGTGCCGGATGGCGCCGCCGTGCGCGAGGTTCTGCCCGCCCTCGAGGCCGCACTCGCCCCCTTCGACGCGCGCCCGCACTGGGGCAAGGTCTTCACGACGAGCGCCGACCGCCTGCGGGAGCTCTACCCCCGGTTGCCCGACTTCGTCGCTCTGGTCGAGCGGCTGGATCCCCGCGGCGTGTTCCGGAACGAGTATCTGGAGCGCACGATCCTCGCCGGGTAGAGTCCTGCCGAGCCGAGCGAGCCGCTCGGACGAACGAATACGGGTCTGAAACGTGGAAATCCCCGGAATTCCGCGCCGACACCCGCCGCGCCTGCGGAGCTGCACTGCTCCTCACTTCTAGTCTCTTGGTATGCCCTTCGATCCGCGCAGCACCGCCGATCCCGGGTACCTGACGCCTCGGGCGACCCCGTTCTGGCAGGCGGCCCGCGCGACGGGCGCCGGAGCCGTCTCTCCGATGGTTCCCGACGATCTCGCCGACCCGGACCTCGGGGCGGCGGCCGAGGACGATCCGACCGTCACCGGTCCCCTCTACTGGGCTCGGGCACGAGTGCAGAGGCCGCCCTCGACGCGGTCGCGCACGGGAATCACCCTGAGCCCCTACCGGGCCGCTTCCGATGAGCAGGTCAGCTCGCCGGAGATCCTCCGCAACC
The DNA here is from genome assembly GCF_025465545.1 of Naasia sp. Taxonomy (GTDB): domain Bacteria; phylum Actinomycetota; class Actinomycetes; order Actinomycetales; family Microbacteriaceae; genus Naasia. The sequence continues at coordinate 30,862 of NZ_JAODMK010000010.1, forward strand.
TCCGCATGGCCGCGCCCGGGGTGGTTCGGACCGCCAACGAGATCCTCGACATCGAGGGCCCGATGCCCCTGCAGCGGCTCGTCACTCTGCTGGCGCGGAGGTTCGGCATCCCCCGCCTGGACCCGCAGCGCCGCCACCACCTCACCCGGGTCGTCGGCCCGCAGTTCCGCCTGATCGACGACTTCGCCTGGCCGAACGGGATGAAGCCCAGAACGTGGCGGGGAGCGCGTCGCGTGGGCGACCCGAACGACCGTCGCATCACCGACATCAGCCGCGAGGAGCTCCAGAACGCGATGGAGTTCGTGCTGGGCGACGTGGAGGTGATCCCGCGCGATCGGCTTCTGACCGAGACGGCGACGCTGCTCGGGTACGCCCGGATTCCGGGGCCGATGCTGCCGTGGATGACCGTGGCCCTCGAATCCGGAGTGGAGTCCGGCCGCTTCGTGGCGACCGAGAGCGGGCTCTCGCTCGCCTAGGCGCCCGCCCCGCCGCTACGGGGTCTCGGAGCGCTCCTGGGTGAGCTGCACGACCTCGTCCGGCGACAGCGCGAGTTCCACTGCCCGAGCCGAGTCCTGGATGCTCGACGGCCGGGAAGCGCCGGGGATGGGGATCACGACGGGCGCCAGCGCGAGCTCCCACGCCAGGGTGGCCTGCTGCGGGCTGACGCCATAGGTGTCGGCGAGAACCTGGAAGCCGCCGTGGCTGCCGACGCGGGCCGCCCTCCCGATGCCCCCGAGCGGACTCCAGGGCAGGAACGCGATGCCGAGCTCGGCGCAGAGGTCGAGCTCGGGGCGGCTGCTCTGGAAGGCGGGCGAGAACTGGTTCTGCACCGACGCCAGCCGGCCGCCGAGCACCTGCTGCGCCAGCCGGATCTGCTCAGGGTTCGCGTTGGAGATGCCGGCCATCTCGATGATGCCCTCATCGAGGAGGTCGGCCAGCGCGCCGACCGAGTCGGCGTAGGGCACGGCGGGGTCCGGCCGATGGAACTGGTAGAGGCCGATGGCGTCGCCGCCGAGCCGCGCGAGCGAGGCGCGCGCCGCCTCCTTGAGGTAGCCGGGACGCCCGTCGACCGTCCAGGCTCCGCCGCCGGGGCGGAGGTGCCCACCCTTGGTGGCGACCAGGACGCGTGAGGTGTCTCCGCCGGAGGAGGCCAGGGCGCGCGCGATCAGGAGCTCGTTGTGCCCGACCTCCTCGGGACCGAGGCAGTACGCGTCGGCGGTGTCGATGAGCGTCACCCCCGCCTCGAGTGCGGCGTGGATGGTGGCGAGCGACTGCGAGGAGTCGGGACGACCCTCGATCGACATCGGCATCCCGCCGAGCCCGATCGCGCTGACCGAGCGGTGGCCGATGGTGCGCTGCTGCATGTCGAGCTCCTCGTCGTGTGCAGGCCGGAGCGGCCCCCATCGACACTATGCGCGGCGCCGGCGGGAGCCGAACCGGAGGCGCCGGGGTTGACGGCGGCGCTGCAGAGCTCCGCCGGACGGCGGCGCGCCCGGCGCCCGCTAGAAGCCGACGGGACGGTGCGGCACGTAGCTCTCCTCGAGTCGCCGCACCTCGTCCTCCGTGAGCTGCACGTCGACCGCCGCCACGGCGTCCGCGAGGTGAGCGGGCTTCGTGGCCCCCACGATGGGCGCGGTGACGGCGGGCCGGGAAAGCAGCCAGGCGAGGGCGACCTGGGCACGCGGGATGCCGCGTTCGGCGGCCACCGCGGCCACCGCCGAGGCGACCCGCCGGTCGGACTCCTCGGCCTGCGTGTAGAGCGTCCGGCCGAAGTCGTCGGAGGAGGTGCGGGCGGTCTCCTCGTCCCAGTCCCGCGTGAGCCGGCCGCGCGCGAGCGGGCTCCAGGGGATGACGCCGACGCCGGAGTCGAGGCAGTACGGCAGCATCTCCCGCTCCTCCTCGCGCATCACCAGGTTGTACTGGGGCTGCATCGAGATGAAGCGGGTCCACCCGCCGAGGTGGGCCACGTACTGCGCCTGCACGAATCGCCACGCGGGCATGGAGGAGGCGCCGAGATAGCGCACCTTCCCGGCTCGGACCAGGTCGTGCAGCGCCTCCATGGTCTCCTCGATCGGCACCGTGGGGTCGTACCGGTGGATCTGGTAGAGGTCGAGGTAGTCGGTCCGGAGGCGCCGGAGGCTCTCGTCGACCTGGGTGAGGATCGCGCCGCGCGACAGGCCTGCGCCGTTGGGGCCCGATCCCATCCGTCCGTGCACCTTCGTCGCGATCACCAGCTCGTCCCGTCGGGCGAACTCGGGAAGCAGCCGCCCGAGAAAGTCCTCGCTGCTGCCCGCCGAGTAGACGTTGGCGGTGTCGAAGGTGGTGATGCCCGACTCGACCGCGGCACGGAGGAACCCGCGGGTCTCCTCGATGCCCAGGCTCCACGCGTGGCTGCCCTTATCCGACGCGCCGTAGCTCATGCAGCCGAGGATGATCCGCGACACCTCGAGGCCTGAGCCGCCGAGCTTCGTGTACTCCATGAGCCGCCTCCCGTGATGTGCGCGGTCAGCCTAGAGGCGGCGCCTCCCCTCCGCCCCCGCTACCCGCTTCCGCCCCCGCTACCCGCGTCCGCGGGCAGGCGCAAGCCCGCGCGGGCGGACGGGCACGCGGGAAGAATAGGAACCATGAGCGCGACCTCGTCGCATCTGTTCGTCGTGCGGGCCAACATCGCGGCCCTCGCCTGCGACGCGTGGCTGCTGCCCACCGACGCGCGACTCGAACTCACCGAGGCCTGGCGCCGGGCGGTGCCGGACCTCGCCGACCGCCTCGCGCGGACGCCCCTCGACGGGCTGACGCGGGGCGAGGTGCTCGCGGCGCCCCTCGCGACCCGGCTCGGCGATCCTGTTCCCGTGCTCACGGTCGGGCCTCTCCAGGGTCTCCGCACGGCCGACGAGCTGCGGCCCGCCGTCCGCGCCTTCCTGGAGCTCGGCGTGCGCCTGGCGGAGGAGACACGCGCTCAGGGCCTCGGCACCGCCGCCTTCCGGTCCGTGCCGCTCCTCGCCCTCCCCTTCTTCGGCTCGCGAGGCGGCGGCGGGCGGCTCACCCAGGGGTCACTGCTCACCACGCTGCTCGACGAGGCCGCCATTGCGGGGACCCGCCTCGGCGTCGACGTGGCCCTGGTGCTGTCGGATGAACCGGCATACGCGCTCGCCCAGCAGCTGCGGAGGGTGCGCGGCGACGCGTGGCGGGAGCTCTCCGCCGACCTCCTCGGCGAGGCGGAGCGACTGGCCATCGAGGCTCGCGCCAATCGCCTCGTCCCGTTCATGGGAGCCGGCGTGAGCGTGACCGGCGGCGCCCCGGACTGGCCGGGGCTCATCGAGGGTCTGGCGGACGCCGCCGGCCTCGACGACGAGGAGAGGGCGAGCCTGCTCCGCACGGGCCGGGACGCTCGAGATCAGGCGGCGTTCCTCCGCGCCGCGTTCCTGCGGAACGCGTCGGAGGAGGAGCCGGACGGAGGATTCGCGGCCGCGGTGATCGCGATCGTCGACGTCCCGCGCTACGGGCTGGCGCCGGCGCTCCTCGCCTCCCTGCGGGCGGAGCAGGCGATCACCCTCAACTATGACGAGCTCTTCGAGCGGGCGGCGTGCGACGCGGGGCAGCCCAGGTCCGTCATCCCAGGCGACGAGCGCGTCACGTCGCGGTGGCTGCTCAAGCTGCACGGCTCGGTCGCCGTGCCGGGCAGCATCGTGCTCACCCGCGACGACTACCTCGGCTTCCACGTGGAGCGCGCCGCATACAGCGCCCTCGTCGCCGCCACGATGATGACGAGGCACCTGCTGTTCGTCGGCTTCGGTCTGGCCGACGACCACTTCCACGAGATCGTGCACGACGTTCGCCGCACCACGAGGCAGTCGGCGACCCTCGGCACGGTGCTGACCCTGCGCGACGACCCCCTGGCGATGACGATCTGGTCCGAGGAGCTCACCTTCGTGCGAGCGGCCGTCGCCACGGAGGACTCGCCGCGCTCCTCATCCCGGGCGATCGAGATATTCCTCGACGCCGTCATGGCGCTCGCGACGGATCGACATCCGTTCCTGCTCGCGGAAGGCTTCGAGGACGGCCTCGACGCTGACGAGCTCACCCTGCGCCAGGAGCTGCTCGCCCTCGACCGTGCCGCTGGCGAGGACGTCCGCGGCACCGAGGCCTGGGCGCACGTCGACCGGGCCCTCCGCGAGCTCGGCCTGGGCCACAGCGCCGACTGACCCCCGACAAGTGCCCGTTCCGGCGGGAAGTGCCCGCTATAGCGGGCACTTCCCGCCGGAACGGGCACTCGAGGAGTCTCTGGTGGTCAGGAGAGGGCCGGGGCGATGTGCTTGACGATCGTCTCGAGCAGGTGCGCGTTGTAGTCCACGCCCAGCTGGTTCGGCACGGTCACCAGCAGGGTGTCCGCCGCCCGCACGGCCTGGTCGTTCGCGAGCTGCTCAGCGATCACCGCCGGGTCGCCCACGTAGGACTTGCCGAACCGGGCGAGACCGCCGTCGAGCCAGCCCACCTGGTCCTCCCCGCTCTGCTCCGCCATGCCACCGAAGTACATGCGGTCGAGGTCGTTGGCGATCGGCAGGATGCTGCGGCTCACCGACACCCGCGGTTCGCGCTCCCAGCCCGCTGCGGTCCAGGCGTCGCGGAAGATCCGGATCTGCTCGGCCTGCAGCTCGGCGAACGGCACCCCGGTGTCCTCTGTGAGCAGGGTGCTGCTCATCAGGTTCATGCCCTGCTCTGCCGTCCATGTGGCGGTGCCGCGCGTGCCAGAACCCCACCAGATGCGGTCGGTGAGCCCCGGCGACTGGGGCTGGATCGCGAGCGATCCGGAGCGTCCCGTCATCTGCGGGTTCGCGGTCGCCACGCCGGCGCCGGCGATGGCGGCACGGAAGAGTTCGGTGTGCCGGCGGGCGAGGTCCGCGTCCGTCTCGCCGTCCGCGGGGAGGTAGCCGAACGACTCGCTGCCGCGCAGCGCCGTCTCGGGCGATCCCCTGCTGATGCCGAGCTGCAGGCGGCCGCCGCTGAGCAGGTCCGCGATCGCCGCCTCCTCGGCCATATGCAGCGGGTTCTCGTAGCGCATGTCGATGACCCCGGTGCCGAGCTCGATCCGGCTGGTGCGGGCCCCCATCGCCGCGAGCAGCGGAAACGGCGACGCGTACTGCGGCGCGAAGTGGTGCACCCGCACGTACGCCCCGTCGAGGCCCAGTTCCTCAGCCGCGACCGCGAGCTCGACCGCCTGCAGGTAGGCGTCGGCGGCCGTCCGCACCTCCGAGCCGCGCACCGGCTGCCAGTGGCCGAAGGAGAGGAATCCGATCCGCTTCGTCATGGCAGAGGGAGCGCCCCGAGGCCGCCCGCTATTCCCGCGTCAGGCCTGCGGCCCGGTGAGCGCCGCGAGCAGCGCCGCCTTCGACATCGACGAGTAGCCCCGCACGCCGCGCTCCCGGGCCAGCGTCCGGAGCTGGGCGACCGTCCAGGTGCTGTCGGGGTCCGACTCGCGCGTGTCGTCGCCCGCCGGCTCGAGGAACGGCGTCTCCTCAGCGGAGTCCGCGGCGGACACGGCCTCGGCGCCGAAGACGGGAACGTCCTCCGGCTGCACCGGTGCCTCGGTTACCGCGGTCTCCAGCTCGTCCGGCTCCCCGGTCACGCCGGACGGCGCTGCCGCAGGTGCGGTCGCCGTGCCTGCCGCCGGTGCAGCGGGCGCCGCCGGCGGCTTCTGCGCTGCGGGAGCCGGAGCGCCGGCGCTCTTCTCGCCCCGGCCGCCGATGCGTCCGAACGCCGCCTTCAGCGTGCCGACGATCCCCCTGGGTGCCTTGTCCTGCGCGTCTGCCACGATTCCCCCTTCACGAGCCACCCATTCTTCCGGTTCCGAGCCGGCTTTCAGGCAACGGGGGGCGTGGTGTCGCAGAAAGACGAGCGAACGGGGGCGTCCGTCCCCGAGAATCACGGGATGGACCCTGACCAGAGCGCCTTCGTCGAGAGCTTTCGGCAGTTCCTGGATCGCATCAACCGGCTGCCGGCCAGTCCGCCACGGCTCACGCCGCTCGGCGAGGTGGTCGAGCGGCACATGGGAGTGGACGTCACGACGGTTCCGCTCGTCACAGAGGACCTCGCTCCCCTGCGCCTCGTCGACGCGGACGTGGCCATGGCCGAGCTCAGCGGCGGCGTCGCGCCCCTCGGCGTGACGGGGCGGCATGAGCGGGTCAAGGAGAGCCTGCCCGAGCTGCTCAGTCATCCGTGGACCCGGTACACCCTGCCCGCCGTCGACGATGTACGGCTCGGGGGCGCCGGGCGCCAACTTCCTCCCGCGTCCGGAGGTCCCCGCTGACGCGCTGATCCTGCCCGAGGGGGTGCTTGAGCGCATCACTCGGCACGTCGTGGGCATCGGCGAGCATCGAGCCGAGCTGCAGGACGCCGGGCGGCACCTCAAGCGGGGAGTGCTGCTCTACGGGCCGCCGGGAACCGGCAAGACCCTCACCGTGCGCCACCTGCTCGGCCGCACCGCGGGGGTCACGGGCGTGCTGCTCACCGGTCCGGCCGTCGCCCACATCTCGGCGGCGACGGAGCTGGCGCGCGTCCTCCAGCCCTCGATCGTGGTGCTCGAGGACGTCGACCTCGTGGCGATGGAACGCGACATGTACGGGCCGCAGCCGCTGCTGTTCGCCGTGCTCGATGCCCTGGACGGTCTCGACGGCGACGCCGATGTCACGTTCCTGCTCACCACCAATCGGGTCGAGCTGCTCGAGCGGGCGCTCGTCGAGCGACCGGGCCGCGTCGACCTCGCCGTGGAGATCCCGCTGCCCGACCCGGTCGTGCAACGCCGGCTCTTCGCCCACTACGGGGAGGGCCTCGCGCTCTCCCCGGCGGCGCTCGATGCCGCGGCGGACCGATCGGCGGGAGCCACGGCGTCCTTCGCCAAGGAGCTGATGCGGCGAGTGGTCCTCGGCGCAGCGGAGGCCGCCGCGCCGGTCACCGACGAACTCCTCACGGCAACCCTCGACGACCTGCTCTCCACCCGGGACGACCTCACCCGGGCGCTGCTCGGCGGGAGGAGAGGCGAGAGCGGCACCGAGGGCGGCCACGACGGCGGGATGCCGGGCGGCTTCGCCGCCCACCCCGGGCGCTACTGATCGGCACGCCTCGACCGTTCCGGCCCGTCTCGGGCGACGCTCCCTCCTCAGCGTCGGGGCGTCTCGGCCTGCCCGCGACGGGCATGCCGGCGTCCTCTGTCGGCGGCGCTTGATACGTTCCTGGAGCCCGAAGGAAGGGAGGGACCATGTTCGTACGCGAGGGAACGGTGCACTACAGCGCCAGCGACCTGACCGCCGCCGTCACCTGCGAGTGGGCCCTGATGCGCCGCCTCGACGCCAAGCTCGGCCGCATCGCCGCCGTGGAGGAGCCTGAGGACGCGATGCTGCTGCGCGCCAGCGCGCTCGGCGGCACCCATGAGGAGCGCACCCTGGAGCGCTATCGCGAGTCGTTCGGCCCGCACTCCCCCGGAGCGCCCGGCGGAGTCGCCGAGATCGAGCGGCCCGAGCCGTCCACCGACGCCGCGGCACTGCGCGGGGCGATGGCGGCGACGGTGCAGGCGATGCTCGAGCGAGCGGACGTCGTCTTCCAGGGCACCTTCTTCGACGGCCGGTTCGTCGGCTTCGCCGACTTCCTCGTGCTCACCGATGCGGAGTCCGGCGAATACGAGGTGTACGACACCAAGCTGGCTCGCCGGGCCAAGATCTCCGCCCTCCTGCAGCTCGCGGCGTACGCACTGCAGCTGAAGGCGCTCGGCATCCCGGTCGGCCCGCAGGTGCACCTGCTGCTCGGCGACGGCAGCACCTCCACCCACCGCCTGGCCGACATCCTGCCCGTCTACGAGGACCGGCTCGCCCGCCTCCTCACGATGATCGATGCGCGCGTCGCGGATCCGCAGCCGCTGCCCTGGGGCATCGACGGCTACACCGCGTGCGGGCGCTGCGCGGCCTGCACCGAGCAGGTGGAGGCGAGCCGAGACGTGCTGCTCGTCGCGCGCCTCACCGCGAACCAGCGGCGCCGGCTGGCCGACGCGGGCATCACCACGATCGAGCAGCTGGCGGAGAGCACCGGCGACGTGCCCGGTGTCGGCGCGGCGACGCTCGAGAAGCTGCGGGATCAGGCCCGCATGCAGCTCTCCGCACCGCCGCACGGGCCAGGAGGCCGGCCCGAGGTCGCCTACCGGGTGCACGACACGGCCGGTCTCGCCGCGCTGCCCATGCCCGACGCCGGAGACATCTTCTTCGACTTCGAGGGCGACCCGCTCTGGACGGACGGCGACACCCGGTTCTGGGGGCTCGAGTACCTCTTCGGGGTGATCGATCATGACGGCGAGCGTGAGCACTTCCGGCCGTTCTGGGCCCACGACCGGGCGGAGGAGAAGCAGGCCCTGCTCGACTTCCTCGGCTATGTGACCGAGCGGCGGTCCCGCTTTCCCGGCATGCACATCTACCACTACGCGGACTACGAGCGCAGTCACCTGCAGCAGCTCTGCGCCCGGCACGGGGTGGGCGAGGTGATGCTCGACGATCTGCTGCGCGAGCACGTGTTCGTGGACCTCTACCCGGTGGTGATGCACAGCGTCCGCATCTCGGAGCGCTCCTACAGCCTGAAGAAGCTGGAGCCGCTCTACATGGGCGACGAGCTCCGCCGCAGCGACGTCACGAACGCGGCGGACTCGATCGTCGCCTATGTCGACTACACGGTCCTCCGCGACTCCGGCCGGACGGAGGAGGCGGAGGCGCAACTGGCGGAGATCGAGGAGTACAACCGCTACGACTGCGTCTCGACCCTCCGTCTCCGGGACTGGCTGCTCGATCGCGCCGACGAGGCCGGCGTCGGGCGGCGCCGGGTGCCCATGGTGGATGAGCCGCGCGACACCCGGATCGGACGCCGGGAGGACCGGGTGCGCGACCGCCTCCTGGGGACGATCGCGGGCATCCCGGCCATCGATCGCACGCCCGACCAGCAGGCGGTGGCCCTCGCTGCCGCGGCCATCGAGTACCACCGCCGCGAGGACAAGACCTGGTGGTGGGAGCACTTCAACCGCGAGATCACGCCGCTCGAGGAGTGGGCCGACACCCGCGACGTGTTCGTGGTGGACTCGGCGGAGGTCGTATCCGACTGGGAGCTGCGGGGCCGGAAGAAGTCGGACAGCCGAATCGTGCGCCTGCGCGGGCGGCTCGCCCCCGCCAGCCGCATCGAGGTCGGCGGGCAGCCGCACGCGATGTACTGCTCCCCCGTCCCTCTGGGCTGCCCGCCCGTCCCCGAGGGCCAGCGCGGAGAGCACGACAGCACCGAGGTGCTGTCCGTCTCGGAGACCCCGGCAGGCGCCGAGGTGCTCCTCGAGGAGACCTCGGGCGAGGGCGTCGACGGCTGGGCGGAGCTGCCGTTCGCGCTCACGCCGGCCCGGCCGATCCCCACCGCCGCGCAGCGCGCGGCGATCCTCGAGTGGGGCGACGAGCTGGCCGGCGCCCTGCCCCGACTCGTGCCCGGCGCAGCACTCGACCTGCTGCGCCGTGGAGCCCCTCGCTTCGCGGATGGCGGGGAGCTCGAGCCGGTCCGCCACGCGGGCACCGTCGACGCCATCGTGCGGAGCATCGACCGGCTCGACCGCTCCTACCTCGCCGTGCAGGGCCCTCCCGGCTCCGGCAAGACCTTCGTGGGCGCCGGCGTCATCGCCCGACTGCTCGCCGACGGGCGGCGGATCGGCGTGGTCGCCCAGTCCCACGAGGTGGTGGAGAACGTGCTCCGCCGCGTGGTCGCTCTCGGCGTCGACCCGGCCCGCGTCGCCAAGAAGGCCCCGAGCCGGGGGTACGAGACGCCGCCGGAATGGACGGTCCTCACCGACAACAAGCAGGTGATGAACTTCGTCCTCGCCGAGCGCCGCCGCGGCTTCGTGCTCGGCGGCACCGCCTGGGACTTCGCCAACGCCACCAAGGTCCCGCGCAACTCCCTCGACCTCCTCGTGATCGATGAGGCGGGCCAGTTCTCGCTCGCCAACACGATCGCGGTCGCCACCAGCACGCGCAATGTGCTGCTCCTCGGCGACCCGCAGCAGCTGCCGCAGGTGAGCCAGGGCCTGCATCCCGAGCCGGTGGACCAGTCGGCGCTCGGCTGGCTCTCCGCCGGGCACGACGTGCTGCCCGCCGGGCTCGGCTACTTCCTCGACCAGAGCTGGCGCATGCATCCCGTGCTCTGCTCGGCCGTCTCCGACCTCTCCTACGAGGGCCGGCTCACCTCCCGGGTGCCGGAGACCACGGACCGGCTCCTCGACGGGGTGGCCCCGGGGCTGCACTCCTCAGCGGTGGAGGCGGCAGGCAACTCGATGGCATCGCCGGAGGAGGCGGCCCGGGTGGTCGAACTCGTGCGTGCGCACGTGGGGCTGCCGTGGACCGACGAGGAGCTCGGTCGCGTGGCCGACCCCTTGCGCCCGTCCGACCTGATCGTGGTCGCGCCGTACAACGCCCAGGTCGACCTGATCCGGCGCGAACTCGACCAGGCGGGCTTCCGGGACACCCCGGTCGGCACGGTCGACAAGTTCCAGGGGCAGGAGGCTGCGGTCGCGATCGTCTCGCTGACCGCATCGAGCGCCGATGACGTTCCGCGGGGCATCGCCTTCCTGCTGCTGCGCAACCGCCTGAACGTCGCGATCTCGCGGGCCAAGTGGGCGGCCTACCTCGTGCACTCCCCCGCCCTGCGCGACTATCTGCCGCACACCGCGGAGGCGCTCGGCGAGCTCAGCGCGTTCATCCGGCTCACGCAGACAGACGCGGAACGCTGACCGCTCGCCCGCCGGATCAGGGGTGTACGGCCAGGAGGTCATCCACGCGCAGCTGGATGGGCCCGTTGGTGACGCCACCGGAGAGGTAGGTCGTGATGCCGACGCTTCCCGTCGTCTGCAGGGCGGCCGTCGAGTCGGTGACGCTGCGCTGCCACGCGGCGGGCTCTGCGGACCCGGTCGGCCACATCTTCGCCTGCACGAGGGTCGGACTGGTCCCGGTCGCCCGGACTCGCAGGGAGAACTGAGAGCCGGCCGGGTAGGTGCCGGGCACAGCGACGCCTGCCTGAAGCGACGTCTCCGCCGACCCATCCAGCCGGACGAGAGCCACCGTCGCCTTGCCTGCGCTGGAGAGGACCACCTTCGCCTGGTAGGCGCCGACGGACCCGATGCGGCGTGCCGCCTCGGAAACGTAGACGCTGCCGCCCGCGGGCAGCTTGTCCACCGCGTAGTCAACGCGCAGGTCGGTGTCGGCCGAGGAGACGGATTGGAGGTTCATCCGCAGGGTGCTGCCTGCGGTCAGCGATACGGTGCCCACGCCTCCCCCGACGGCGAATCGAGTCGCCGTGCCGGTCAGAGTCCAGGGGCCGCCGGTGGTCGCCGAGCCCCAGCCGGAGGAGACGGTGCGGCCGAAGGCGTCTTCCGCCAGGACCGACGTCGCCGGCGGCGCAGTGGGGCTCACCGACGAACTGGCTGTGTCGGTTGCGCCGCCATTGTCGGTGACCTTCAGCGTGACCGGGTAGCTGCCGGCGGCGCCGTAGGGGTGGCTGGGAGTGGGTCCGGTCCCGGTGCTGCCGTCCCCGAAGGTCCACGCATAGGACGAGATCGTTCCGTCCGAGTCGGATGACGAGGACGCGTCGAATCGGCAGCTCAAGTCGGTGCACGCGCTGGTGAACGTCGCGGTCGGCGGAGAGTTGGCCGGCGGGGTGCCGCGGGTGATCGTGAAGCTGTCGGTGAACGTGCCGCCCGTCGCCCGGTTGAACGACGCGTTCAGGGCGTCGGCCGTCACGGTGACGTCGAGAGATCCCCAGGTGGGGTTGGTCGTCGAGCCGGCGGTCGCCGCGAAGTAGGGCGCTTCCGGATCGGTGGAGTCGATGGGGCGCATCGCCTGCCCGCCGGTTCCGACGGTGTCGATGACGGTTCCGACCCCCTGAACCATCGACGCGTCCGTGTCGACCACGCAGGCCGCCGTGAAGGTGCCGGGGGTCATGCTCGGGCACCCCGAGCGCAGCGTGAGCTGGTCGGTCCGCTGATACAGGTGCTCGTGGCCGTTCAGCACGAGGTCCACCTTCTTGCTGAGCAGCAGGTTCATGATGTCCACGCCGGGATCGCAGCTGTACTCACCGAGCGAGAGGCACGGCTTGTGCATGCCCACGACCACCCAGGGGATGTTCGCGCTACGCGCACCATCGATCGCGGCCGAGGTCCAGGCATACCGGGGGGTGCCCGCCGCATAGCTCCAGGTGCTGTCGGGAAATGCGAGCGCCGGGGAGATCATGACGAACCGGACGAGCGGATTCACGGCTGGAACGTCGACGTAATACTGACGCCCGTAGGTGCCGATGACGCCGGGCAGCTGGTTGGGCAGGCACGACGCGAAGTCGTTGATGTTGCCGTTCAGTCCGTTGCTCTCGTGATTGCCCGAGATGAGCTCGAACGGGAAGCCCGCCCCGACCCCGGCCGTCACCGCATCGCACCATGCCTGCTCCTGGCCCGCGCTGCCGTAGGAGAGGTCGCCGAGCGCGAGATGGAGGTCGGGGCCGATCGCTCCGATGTCCGCGAACACCGCCCGTGCGTTGGCGTTGGCCGTGAAGTCGCCGGACGCCGTGAAGTGGACCGACCGCGTATCCCCGGCAGCTCGCGAAACCGGCGCGGCGGCGACGGCGATGACCGCGACCATCCCGGCGGCGAGCGTGAGGGCGGAGGCGAGGCGGAGGACTCTCATCGGCCGCTCCTTTGCAGCAGACGACTGCACTCGTGCTCAGCCGAGCGGGTCGGGCGGCTGCGGAGCGGGTGCCGGGTGCACACAGGCTAGACCTCGGGACCCCGGCAGCGATAGGGCGTGGCGCTGGACGCTTCGCAACCCCTTGTCCCGCCGCCCGGGCCCGGCTTGGCTGGAGTCCCCATCCTGGAAGGATCTGCGCATGAGCGACTCGACCCGCGATCAGCCCGACGGGAGCGGCCGGCGTCCCACCGTCGCGTCGCTCGCCACGGTCACCTCCACCTCCGACGACCTCGAGGCCGCGAGGCCCAGCCACCCGGACCGCCCGGTCGGGGTGAACGTGGACACGGCCGACCTCGGCACCGACCCCGGCGACAGCGAGGAGCAGAGCGACGCGGACCTCGCTCCCGACGAGCAGCCCGCCGGCGAGGACTCCGACGAGGCACTCGGGGCGGCACAGACGGACGCGGCCGACAGCAGGGAGGCCTGAGCCGCTCCCCGGAGCGCCGGCCGGAGCCCCGGCTGCGGGGACAGCGTCAGGACGCGCCGGCCCGCATGGCGAGGCCGACGGCGGAGCGGATGCCGTCCTTCCAGGGCTCTCCGTGCCCGGGCAGCACGATCTGCGCCCCCGTCTGGGCCAGCGCCTCGAGGGAGGCGAGCGCCTGGATGCTGTCCGCCGTCGCGGCGCCGGACACGATCTGCGGGCCCGTTGCGCCCGTGTACGGGTCGAGGGTGACCAGAGCGTCGCCGACCAGGATCGCGTCACGGTCGGGCAGGAGCAGCGCCGAGTGCCCGAAGGTGTGACCGGGGCAGAAGACCACGCGAGGATGTCCGGGAACGTCGATCGTCTCGCCGTCCGTGTAGAACGCGAGGTCCTCGACCCCGCGCACCGCGAACGCCCCTGCTCGTGCCATCGCGGCGAGGATCGGGGCTCCCCGGGGATGCCGGAGCGGGTACAGCGCGCGCGGATTCTCGTGCGCATACCGATACGGGTGCCGGGCGATGTATGCCTCGTACGGGTGTCCCCACACCGGGATCTCCCACTCCCGCCGAGCCCTGCGGGCGAAGCCCAGGTGGTCGAAGTGCGCGTGCGTCAGCACGATCGCACGCACCTGCGCCGGCCGGACGTCGATGGCCCGCAACGCCTGCTCGAGCAGCGGCCACGTCGCGGGCAGAGCTGCGTCGACGATCGTGACCTCGTCGCCCTCCTCCACCAGGTAGCAGTTGACGTAGGCGTGCGCGAGCCGGTGCACCCCGGGTGCCACGTTTCGGGTGAAGGTCGCACCCTTTCGGGTGGTGGTCGACTGGCTGATCAGCATGTCCGGGTACTCCTTGCGGCGGTGCCCCCACGCTAGGCGCGGGCCACGAACACCGAGAGGGGGTTGCGCACCGCGTACGGCACGGGGAAGACGCCACCGCGGGGCCGGATCTCACCGGGCCGGACAGGACCCGTGCCGACGCGACGGAGGGCGAGGGCTCAGCGCTGGCGCCGCGTTCGCTCGGAGAAGGCGTCGAGCACGGCCAGCACGTCCAGGGCGGCCCAGGTGCGGTTGCGGCGGGCTCCCCCGACCTGGCTGAGGATGCCGTCGGAGGCGAGCCGGTCTATCGCGAGACCGGCGTTGGGCGGCGTCACGTCGAGGAAGGACGTGGCGGTGCCGGAGGTGATCACCGGCCGGCTCTCGAGCAGCGGCAGCAGCCGGCGCGCCCCCGACCCCTGCCGGGCGGTGGTGCGCTCCGCCCAGCGCCGGCGGAGGGCGGTCAGGTCGTCGACGAGCTCCCGCGCATTCGCCACGGCGTCCTCCGCCGCCGTGGCGAAGACCTCGACGATGGGGTCGATCCGCCCGGAGCGGTACTTGGTGAGGGCGTCGAAGTAGCCGGCGGTGTCCTGCAGCAGGCCGGAGGACAGCGGGACCACGAGGGCGCGGGTGAGATCCGCCTTGCGGAACATCGCCTGCATGAGCGCCCGCCCGGTGCGGCCGTTCACCTCGAGGAACGGATGGATCGTCTCGTACTGGGCGTGCGCGACCGCGATCTGGGCCAGTGCGGGGAGCTGCGGCTGGCGGATGAAGCGCACCAGGTCCGACATGAGCTCGGGGACCCGGCTGTGGTGCGGGGGCACGAAGGATGCTCGGCCGGGGCCGAGCGTGCCTCCGCCGATCCAGACCTGCTGGTCGCGCCAGCGGCCGCGTCGCTCCGGCCGGCTGGAGGCCATCAGCGTGCGCTGGAGGTGCACGATCATGTCCTCGTCGATCGACCCGGCTCGGTCCCGCGCCGCCTCGATGGCCCGCAGGTGGCTCACGATCTGATTCGCGGTCGGATCGTGGGACTCCCCGAACTCGGCGAGGGCGACCGCGAGGGCGGGGCTGGTCACGCGCTCGATGGCCGAGCTGGCGGCGCTCTCGGCCCGCATCAGGAGCGCCGCGATCGCCTCATCCCGGTAGCCGAACTCGGCGTCGAAGCGGATCAGTTCCGCCGTCGCCTGGGATGCGTGACTCAGCGCATCGGGTCGGGGCGCCAGGTCGAGTTCGGCGATCAGCGGGGGCACCACGGCGCGGTAGGGGCCCGACTCCGCATTGAGCGGCGAGAAGGAGTCGCGCACGTCGAGCGCGGGCTCCCAGGTGCGCTGCTCGTAGGCGACGGCGGGCCAGGCGAGTTCGGACGCCATGGCTCATCTCCCTGCACGCGTCTCTGGATGTGGGGCTAACCGATACTAACCGTCTCTGATCGCACGGTTCTGCGGGCATCCATGCCTCTCCGTGTCGCTGGTATCGGTACAGGGCGGATGCCGCTCTTGCGGCTTTGCGCCGCCGGCACGCCGCTCAATAGCCTGCAGAAACCGAATGCCGACGGGCGCTGCCGCCCACCGAAAGAGACAACGATGACGTCGTACTCCATCTGGATGCTCGAGTACTCGCACTGCATGGCCCAGCCGATGGGCTGCATCTTCTACGGCCAGTGGAACGCGGGCAGCCGCATGTTCGCGTACGGCTACGCCTATCTCGAGGGCGGCGGGCACCGCATCCTCGTCGACATCGGCCACGACAACGACTCGTCGAACAAGCACTACAACGACATCAACGCCATCGAGGACTGGCAGCCGCCGGCCGCAGTGCTCGCCAAGGTGGGGGTCTCGCCGGAGGACATCGACACGGTCATCCTCACCCACGCCCACTACGACCACGCCGGTGCCGCCCGGCACTTCCCGAACGCGACCTTCTATCTGCAGAAGGTGGAGCTCGAGAGCTCCCGCTGGGCGCTCGACAACAAGCACCTCTACAGCTCGATCATCGGTGCCCTCGACCCCGAGGACGTCACGATGCTCGAGGACCTCGCCGAGTCGGGCCGCCTGCGGCTCCTCGACGGTCCCGTCGAGGACCTCTTCCCCGGCCTGCACATCCGCACGGCGTATGACACCCACACCATGGGCGGGCAATACGTGGTCGTCGAGAACGGCGGCGAGAGCTGGGTCGTCACCGGCGATGCCCTCTACAGCTACGAGAATGCGGAAGGCATCGGCGGCTCCGGCGAGATGGTCAACATCGGCTTCGGCGGCGGCAGCGGCTGGCGCGGCCTGCAGATCATCGACGAGATGGCCCGCACGGCGGGAGACACCAACCGCCTCGTGATCGTGCACGAGTACGACACCTTCCGCCGGCACCCCTCACGCAAGTACGACGACAACCTCTCGGTGGCAGAGCTTCTGCTCGCCCCCGGCGAGCCGTCCCGCATCACCATCCCCCAGCCCCTCGCAACCACCCTCTAGCTCTCAGAAGGAGAACAGAAATGCGAAAGAACAGAGTGGTTCTCGCACTGGCACTCGCCAGCGCCGCCCTCATCACATTCACCGGCTGCAGCGTGCCGGACAGCACGCCGGCAAGCTCAGGAGCAGCCGGCGGCAGCACGCCCAAGAACACCCTGCTCGGCATCGTCACCATCAGCGCGACCGACGCGAACAACGCCCGCGTCATCAAGGGAGCGACCGATGCCGCCGAGGCGGCGGGCTGGACCGTCGAGGTCGTCGACGCAGCAGGCAACGCCGACCAGGCCAACAGCGCCATCACCAACTTCGTCAACAAGGGCGCGGGGATGATCTTCGACCTCGTCTTCCCGACGAGCTCCCTCGGAGCCGGTCTGGCCGCCGCGCAGGGGGCGAACATCCCGGTCGCCACCTGGGGCGGCGGGCTCGGCACCGGCGTGGTGATGACGACCGGGGCCGGCGCTCCCTTCGCCGAGCCGGCGACGCAGGCCATGCTCGACGCCTTGGGCGACAAGGGCAGCGTGCTCGCCCTCACCTACCGCACCGGACAGGTGTGCCGTGACCGCGAAGGGATCTTCGACGCCATGCTCAAGGACCACCCGGGCATCAAGGTCACGAAGAACGAGGTCTCCATCCCCGGGTTCCTGCAGGACGGCGCCGACTACGCGACCGCCTGGCTCGCCGCGAACCCCGAGGGCGGCAAGCTCGCCGTCTGGGGCTGCTGGGAGGACCCGACCCTCGGCGCCATCTCCGCCCTGAAGCAGGCGCAGCGCACCGACGTGCTGACCTACGGCATCAACGGCTCCAGCACCGCGATCAAGGCGGTGCAGGACGGCTCGCTGACCGCCACGGTGTACGAGGACGGCGTGAAGGAGGGCGAGACGATGTTCTCGACCACCCTGGCCGCCATCGAGAACGGCGCAGGCGAGCAGCAGACGATCGATGTCCCCGGAGTGCTCGTCACCGCGGACAACATCGACCAGTTCCTGACCGATCACCCCGAAGCACTCCAGTAGGACGACGACAATGAGCACCGTGGACGACTCCCCCAGGGCGACAGCGGCACCCTCCGATGCCGCAGCCCCGCTCCTCGAGGTCACCGATGTCAGCAAGTCCTTCGGCGGCGCTCACGCGCTCCGCGGGGTGTCGCTGAGCATCCGGCCAGGAGTCGTCCACGGACTCATCGGCGCGAACGGCGCAGGCAAGTCCACCCTCATCAAGGTCCTCGCCGGCATCGAGCAGCCCGATTCGGGCGTGATCCGCGTCGACGGGGCTTCCGTCTCGGTCGCGGACCCGGACGCCGCGGCCGCCCTCGGCCTGGCCTTCATCCACCAGGAGATGAGTCTCATCCCCGGCTGGAACGTGCTGCGCAACATGCTGCTCGGGCAGAAGCCGCCGACCCGCCTCGGCGTGATCGACTGGCGACCCGCCCGCAAGCGGGCCAAGGTCGTGGCCGACCGGCTCGGCATCGGCTTCTCCCTGGCCACCAACGTGGACGACCTCTCCACGGCGGACCAGTGGCTCGTCCTCATCGCTCGCGCGCTCATGCGGGACGCCCGGCTCATCGCGATGGACGAGCCCACCGCTTCGCTCTCCGCCGCAGAGGCGACCCGGCTGCACCGGATCATCCGCGAGCTCGCGGCCTCGGGCACCGCCGTGATCTTCGTGTCGCACCGCCTCGACGAGGTGAGCGAGCTCTGCGAGGACATCACTGTCTTCAAGGACGGCGTGGTCACCAAGCGCACGGTCGCCTCCCGCGTGAGCAAGGCCGAGCTGGTATCGGCGATCGTCGGGCGCGACCTCGTGATCCCCGAGCACGGACACGATGCCCCTGCCGTCACCGGCAGGCCGGTGCTCGAGGTGCGCGGCGTGAGCGATGCCCGACTGGTCCGTGACGTGTCGCTCACCGTGCACGCCGGCGAGATACTCGGGCTCGCGGGACTCGTCGGCGCCGGCCGCACCGAGGTGGCGAAGATCGTCTACGGGGCGGGCAGGCGCACCGGCGGCACCGTGCTGCTCGAGGGCAGGCCGATCGACTTCCGAGAACCGGCCGACGCCGTGCGCGCCGGGATCGGGCTGGTGCCCGAGGAGCGCCGGTCGGAGGGCCTCTTCCTCGAGCGCACCATCGACTTCAACATCAACATCGCGACCCTGTCGTCCCTGCGGCCCTCGCTCGCCTGGCCGCTCCTGCGGTTCCGCGAGGGGCGGCGGCGTGCCGAGGCCATCGCGAAGGCGGTGACCGTGAAGGCGAAGGACGCCGGCGCGATCGTCGGATCCCTCTCCGGCGGCAACCAGCAGAAGGTGGCGATCGCCCGCTGGCTGGTGGACACCCCCAAGCTGCTCCTCCTCGACGAGCCCTCCCGCGGCGTGGACGTGGGCGCCCGCGCCGAGGTGCACCGCGTGATCCGTGAGCTCGCCGCCCGAGGGACGGCGGTGCTGGCGATCTCCTCCGACAACGAGGAGCTCGTGGCACTCTGCGACCGGGTCGTCGTGATGGCCGAGGGCCGGGTGACCGGCGAGCTGACCGGCACCGACATCACCGCGGACCATCTCCTCTCCCTCAGCTTCGACCGTGGAAACGAAAAGGACGCAGCATGACGACCACCACCCTGCCCGAGCCGGTCAGCACCGATCCGACTCCCCCGGCCGGCGGTGCCCTCCGCGCCAGGTCACGCGGCGGCAACATCGCCCTCAAGATCGTCTCCAAGTACGGGACGCTGATCGCGATGGCGATCATGCTCGTCATCTTCGGCTTCGCGGTGCCCAACGGCGCGTTCCTCAGCGGCACGAACCTGCTGAGCATCGTCAACCAGTCCGCGCTCACCGCGATCATCGCCTGCGGCCTGACGATGGTGCTCGTGGTCGGCGAGTTCGACCTCAGCGTCGGCTACGCGGCGAGCCTTGCCGGCGTGCTCGTCACCGGCCTCGTGGCCAATCAGGGCCTTCCGCTGATCCTCGCGGTGGTCGTCACCATCCTCATCGGCGGCGGGATCGGCGGGATCAACGGGGTGCTCGTCACCAAGGCCAGGGTGAACGCGGTGGTCGCCACCCTCGGCGTGGGCACCATCCTCACCGGGCTCGCGTTCGGCTACACCGCCGGCTCCCCGATCGTGCAGGTGCCGAAGGAGTTCACCTACCTCACGCTGGCGCGCTTCCTCGGCATCCAGAACCCGATCTGGTTCATGGCGATCATCGTCGCCCTGCTCTGGGTGATCCTCAATCGCACTGCCACCGGACAGCGCATCCAGGCGGTCGGCGCGAACAGGAGCGCTGCCAGGCTCGCGGGGATCCGGACCGACCGGTCGAAGATCACCGCGTTCGTGATCGCCGGCGTCTGTGCCGCCATCACCGGCATCCTGCTCGCCTCGCTGCTCGGCAGCGGCACGGTGAGCGCCGCGGACGGCTACCTGATGGACTCGTTCGCGGCCGTCTTCCTCGGCTCGGCCACCCTCAGGGACGGCGAGTTCCACATCCTCGGCACCCTCATCGGCGTGCTCGTGGTGAGCGTGGGCTTCAACGGCCTGAGCCTGCTCGGCACTCCCACGTTCTGGCAGTACATCTTCAAGGGCGGGATCCTCGTGCTCGCCGTGGCCCTGTCGACCATCGCCCGAAGGTATTCGAAGGCCTGACCGCCGGGAACCCAGCGAGGGGGCGTGGGGGCGGCTGCCCCCTCGCCCCTCTCCATGCGCGGGTCAGGCGGGAACGGGGCCGTGATCGAGGACAGCGCAGCCGGTTCATCGGCACTCAGCTCGAGCGTGGCTGACCCGCGCAGCTCGGCGAGCAGCTCGGGTGCGCGGGCGCCTCCGGGTAGCGGCCGGCGCCACCTGCGCGCCGCGAGTCGTTTACAGCGCACTTTCAGGAATGGGGGCCACTGTCGAACGAAAGGCACCACCGAAGCACCACCCCAAGGAGGAATCATGGGCATCGGAGACAAGATCGAGAACGCCGCCCAGAAGGCGGGCGGCAAGGCGAAGGAAGAGGTCGGTGAGCGCACCGGCGACCGGGATCTTCAGGCCGAGGGCAAGGGCGACCAGGTCTCCGGCAGCCTCAAGCAGGCGGGCGAGAACGTCAAGGACGCGTTCAAGTAGCCGCAGGCGAACTCTCGGAGAAGGCCACCGGAGACGGTGGCCTTCTCTGTGCCCGGGCCGATGCCGAGGAGTTGCCGTACTCGACGCAGGAGCACGCCCGGGGGCGGCATTCTACGAATCTGCGCGGTCGGGGGGAATGCCTCGCGGGGCCTCCCCCGCCGACCTAGCGTTGAGGTCGAGCCGACCAGAAAGGGAAACGACATGTCCTCACAGGGAAGCAGCAAGCACAGCGAGCTCCTCGACGACGAGATGAAGCACGAGGCGCAGCCGATCGTGCAGGGCCACGGGCCGTCGCACGTCGAGGAGTGGCGGCAGAGCGTCGGCTATCCGGACGACACCGACAGCCAGGAGGTGCAGGATGCGTCCGGCATCGACGGCCGGCTCAAGGGAGCATCCGACGACGTGGCAGGTGGCGGCGTCGTCGAGGCGGAAGAGCGGTCCTGACCGCTCCCGATATCGCCGACACGACAGGAAGGACAGCCATGACTCTCGGATCTGACACGGTCCTCGACCGCAGCTTCTCCGACGCGCTGCGCGCAGGAGGCTGGTGGGTCACCGTCTACGCCGACGCCTCGATGGACACCGGCGATCCACAGGGGGTGGCCGCGGCCCGACGTCGCGCGGTGCGCGACACGCTCGAGCAGCGTGGGCTTCCGGAAGACCAGCTCAGCGTCGTCTCGGACGCCATCGACGGCACCGACGGGGTGCCCAGCCCCGCGACCCGGTACCTGCTGCTCCGCGACGGGGAGATCGTGATGAACCGGCTCCTGCCCGGCCCACCCGTCGGTACCGAGGTCACCGAGGCCGGACCGGTGCCGCTGCTCGTCCCGCTCCTGCGGCACCAGGAGGACGAGATCGTGTACCTGGTGGTCGAGGCGGGCCGCGACGGCGGCGAGGTCGCCGTCTACCGGTCGACCGGTGAGACTCCCGAGCAGACCGAGGCGGTGCAGGGGCGCACGGACACCCTCAAGAAGTTCAAGGGAGGCGGCTGGGCCCACCTGCGATTCCAGCACCACACCGAGGAGATCTGGCGCCAGACCGAGGCGGAACTCGGGGCGGTGGTGGATCGGCTCGTGCTCGAGCTGAATCCGCGGTTCATCGCCGTGGCCGGAGACGTCCGCGCGCGCCAGCTCCTCGTCGACCAGCTTCCGCAGCGGAGCAGGGATCTCGTGACCCAGGTGGACGCGAACACCCGGGCGGCCGGGGCGTCGAGCGAGGCACTCGATGCCACCGTCGAGAACCTGCTGGACGAGATCGCCCGGTCTGCCCAGAACGCGGACATGGAGCGGCTGGCGCAGGAGCTCGGGCGGGACGGCGGGGCCGCCGAGCGCGGCGTCGGCTGGACCGTGCACTGTCTCCGTCAGGCACAGGTGGACGTGCTGCTGCTCGACCCCGACCAGCTCGGAGAGCGGACGCTGCTCGCCCTCGGCGCCGAGCCGTGGGTGGCCACGGCGCCCGAGGAGGCCGACCCGGCCCCGATCCTCGGCGATGTGCCGGCCGCGGAGGCGCTGATCCGCGCCGCGATCCTCACCGACGCCTCCGTTCGGCTGGTTCCGGGCACCCTCCTGCCCGACCGCTCCGGCGTGGCCGGGCTGCTCCGCTGGGGCACCGAGGCGCCCACCGGCGGCTGAGAGGCGCGACCAGGTCCGACAAACGCAACGGAGTGGCCAACCCGCAGCGGTACGCCGTTGCGGGTTGGCCGCTCGGTTGCGCCTGTGGCGGCCGCGGCTAGAGCCAGAAGATCCGGAGCAGCCCCGGATTGTGAGCGTGCACGATCACCAGGAAGACCATCAGGTCGAACAGCAGGTGCACGCACACCACGTAGACGAGGTTCCGCGTGCGGGTGAACAGGTACCCCTGGGCGAGGGCGAACAGCACGGTCATCGCCGGACCCCACTCCCGGTAGCCGAGCTCCCAGAGGAAGGAGACGAAGATCCCCGCCTGCAGCAGGTTCGCCTGCCACATCGGGAAGTGGCGCAGCAGCAGCGAGAACACCGTGCAGATGAAGAACAGCTCGTCCCAGATGCCGACGCCGTTCACCCCGAGGAAGAGGCGCCAGATCTCGTCGGGCTCGTCGACCGCCGGCCAGTTCCGGTACGCGCCCGAGCCGACGAAATAGCCCGGCAGGATCAGCCACCCGAGGGGCACCACCGCGGCGAGGTAGGCCCGCTCGACAGGGAGCCACCGCCGCCCGGTGCGGACGGGGAAGCGGATGGCGTCCCGCCGGAACACGAACCGCTCAAGAGCCCACGGCACGGCGACCGTGAGGGACAGCACGATGCCCATCCGGATGATGTTCGGATAGCTGATGTCCGCCGCGACCGAGATGGTGCTCACGATGCTGAGGCCGACTGCGATGAGCAGGAGGTCCCGCGCGAGCGCACGACTCACGAGGAGGGCGCAGGCGACGCTCGCCCAGAGCAGCGGGTAGCCGGCCAGTGGGGCCTCGAACCCGAAGAGGAGCACTGCGGACGCGACCACGCCGATCGCCGGCAGCAGGCCCCACGCCGGGGTCCCCTCGGCGTTCCCGACGGTGCCGGCGTGCGTGGTCCGCGTCTCTGTGCTGCTCACCCGTCCAGCGTGCCGCATCGAAGCGGCGAGTGGAACGGCGGATGGCCTACCGCTCCCGGGTGCCTGGCACAACCTCGCCGACCCGACCAGGGGCTTCCGCGGTCGCGAGGCTAGCGTGGGGAGCGACGAGTGCGATCGACGCGGGCAGCGCCGGTGCACGATCAGGAGGAGGGAACCATGAACGGAAACAAGCCGTCACAGGCGGAAGGCGCGGACCCCGACGACGCCCCCGACGTCGAGGTGCAGGAGATCGAGGGCAAGCCGTCGCAGGCCGAGGGCTGATGCGCTCCGGCGCTGCGCTGGCGCCGAGCGCGGTCAGCGCAGCCCGGACACGCGGGCGAGCAGCCGCTCCAGCGGTCCCTTTCCCAGCCGGCTGCGCCAGAGCGCGGCGACGAGGAGGCTGCCGAGCACGAGGGCGGCGAGCAGGCCCCACCGGGCGGTGTCGCTCGCCCCGCCGACGGGCTGCGCCGCGCGGAAGGCGGTGATGGCGAGGATCTGCGCGGTGTAGATCGTGAGCGGCATGCCGCCGACGGCGGCCAGCGGGAACAGCACCGATCGAGCGACCGGGCTCCGGCTGCCCGCGAGGAGCAGCAGTCCGAGGACGGCGATCGCGAAGCCGCCCGCCCCTAAGGCCTCCCACGCCGTGCTCGAGTGGGCGGACGCATCGACGGCGAGCACGCGGGCCCCTCCGTAGCCGGCGACGGAGGCTGCCACGCCGACCACCACGAGCACGAGCTGCGTCCCCGGTCGGCGCAGGTCGCTGCGCCCCGCCGCGAGCCCCACGAGGAAGTAGCCCAGCCAGAGCAGCCCCGGGTAGTACCCGGTCACGAACCACTCGCTCGGCAGCCAGAGGAGCGGCTGCCCGCCGAACACTCGCGGGGGGTCGTCCGGTGCGGCAGCCAGCACGAGGGTTCCGACGGTCGCGAAGCCGAGCGCCAGGGCGAGGAGCGCCGGGCGCGGCAGGAACAGCACGGGCAGGAGCACCAGGAAGAAGATGCCGTAGTAGTCGAGGACCACCGCGATGCCGCTGTCCAGCCTCCAGAGCAGCAGCCCCAGCACCGCGAGGAAGATCCCCCGCAGCGCGACGGCGCGGACGAGGGCCGCCCGGCGGCCGCGGGGGGCCGGCTCCGCTCCACCGGTCAGAAGTCCCAGCGAGACCCCTGCCAGCGTGGCGAAGAGCACCGACGATCTCCCGTCGGCGATATTCTCCGAACCTCCGTCGGGGAGCACATGCGCGACGAACATGCCCAGGACGGCGAGCCCGCGGGCGAGATCCACGCCGACGATGCGGTCGGTGCCGGTCAGGACCCGTTCAGCCACACTGCGCCGCGACGGCGGACAGGGCCGAGCGGTCCGCGTCATCGATGCCGAGGGCGTAGGTGACGAGCACCGCGGTGAACCGCTCCGCGTACTCGCACGAGTAGTCCGCGTCGGGCGGCAGCCAGTCGGCCGGACCGGAGTCGGACTTGGCGGAGTTGGTGGGCCCGTCGACCGCCAGCAGGTTGAGCTGATCGTTGGCGAACTGCGTCCGCTCGTCCCCGCTCCAGAAGGCGGCTCCGTGCTGCCAGGCCCAGCTGAGCGGAACGATGTGATCGATCTGCACGAGCTCGGAGGTGTCGTTGCCGCGCTGGAACCGGATGGTGGTTCCCGTGTAAGGATCCTGGAGCGTGCCCGTCAGCACCACGCAGTCGTGGGTGCCGCCCTTGAAGGTGGTGTCGGCGAGGTCTCGGGCGAGCACGTCGTTGCGCGCGTCGCAGCCGTTCCGGTCAGGGTCCTTCCACCCCTTGCCGAAGAGGTCCCGCTCGTAGCCGTCCACGGGTTCGCTGGGTGCGGCGGGCAGCGAGGCGATCGTGGTGAGCAGTCCCGCGTCCGCGGTCACGGCCGGGCGGGGGGAGGCCGGCGCGGCGCCGGTCGCTCTCGGGGAGCCGCCGACGGTCCAGAGCACGGCGATCACGACGGCGGCGAGCACGAGGATGATGCTGACCGCGGGCCCTCCCCCGCTTCTGCGCCGTCTGCTCACGCCGTCAGGGTAGGCGCGCGCCGGGCCCGGCACCCGGAGGCGCGGCGGCCGGGCTCAGTTCGAGGCCCACCGCGGGGCCGCGGACCCCCAGGGGTCCCCCACGGTCCGCCAGTCCCGCGGCGCTCCGGTGAAGGCGAGGGCGGGGGCCGCGTAGGTGAGGTGCCCGCTCAGGGTTCTTCTGTGAAGCGTCCTAGGGAGGAGCGGCTCGGGCGCCGGCGGCTCCGGACGGTCGGCAGCGAGCAGTTCGGTCGCGATGCGCAGGAGCGAGGTCTCCACCAGCCAGGAGCCGCCCTCGCGGCGCTGCGCCCGGAGCGCCGACAGGATGCCGGCGGCGAGGAGGTAGCCCGCCGAGTGATCAAGGGCCTGTGCGGGAAGGACGCCGGGCTTGCCGTCCCGGAAGGTGACCGCGGCGATTCCGCTGGCAGCCTGCACGATGCTGTCGAAGCCCCGCCGGCCGCTCCACGGCCCTGACGTGCCCCAGGCGCTCAGCCGGGCGACGACGAGGCCCGGCCGACGGGCGACGAGTTCCGCCGGAGACAGCCCCCGGCCCTCCAGGGCGCCCGGCCGGTAGCCGAGCACGATCACGTGCGCGTCGCTCAGCAGCCTCTCGAAGGCCTCGCGATCCCTCGACAGGTGCAGCAGCGCCGAGCGCTTGCCCATGCCGGTGTCGAGGTGCTGGAATGCCGCCTCCGGCAGGTCGGGCGAGTCGAGGCGGAGCACTTCCGCCCCGAGCAGGGCCAGGGTGCGGGTGGCGACCGGTCCCGCGATGACACGGGTGAGGTCGAGCACCCGGACTCCGGCCAGCGGAACCGGCCCGCCGTCGATCGCCGGCAGGGGCTCGCCCTCTCCGATGCGGTCGCGCCGCAGCAGAGGCGCGCCTGTGACTGCTGCGCGCGCGGGCGCTGCTGCGGCCTCCGCTTCGGTTCGCACCGCGGCGGCGATTCCGTTCGCCGCCACGATCGCCTCCTCCGCCTCCTCCGCCGTCGTCTCCGTCAGGCGGGCGGCGAGGTGGGCAGGAGCGGCCTCCGCGGGCAGCCGGAGCGCGGTGAGCAGCCGGTCCCGATGGTGGGGGTAGTTGGCGTGGGTGCGGAGCCAGCCGTCCGCGGTGGGCCAGAACCCGGACAGCGGCGCCCATGCCGAGGGCAGCGCGCCGTCGAGCCGGAAGTGCCGCTCGCTCGTGTACGCGGTGGCCACGGTCGCCGGGTCGAGGCGGATCTCCCCCGCGCCCGGTCGCGCGAGCAGGGACACCGCTGCGACGCTGTCATGGGCGAGGATGCCGACGGGAAGCGGTGACGGCAGGAGGGGCAGCAGGGCGTCGCCGGTCGAGCGAACCTCGGCGGCGGACGACGGATCCTCGCCGAGGGCGGTCAGGATCGCGGGCAGGAAGGCGGAGCTCACGCCGTCATTCTGGCGGTGCTCCGTCCCCGGGCGTCACGTGCCGCGCCCGCGGTCCGCCTCGCCCTCGCGCCAGCCGAGCACCGTCCGGTTGTCCTCGGCGTAGGTGCACTCGGCTCGCACGAGGTCGCCGGCGAGTGCACGCGGCAGCCAGAGTCGCGCGTCGTCCCACATCTCCCCGAGGGGCAGCTCGGCGACCGGGAACCAGGACGGAACCAGCTCGGCGCTCGCCCGGGCGTCGCCGGTCCACCTGGTCGCGAGGAACGCCGTGGAGCGCTGGCTCCAGGCCGGGCGGTGCGGGAAGTCGTAGGCGAGCTCCGCCACGCGGACGAGGTCCGGTGCGGCCACCGAGATGCCGACCTCCTCCTCGACCTCGCGTGCTGCCGCGGTCGCGGCGTCCTCGCCGGGCTCCAGCTTGCCGCCCGGGCCGACGATCCGACCCGCGCCGATGCCGGTCAGCTTGCGCCCGAGCAGGACCTCGGTGCCGGTCGGGGTCATGCGCAGCAGATAGGTGACGGCGACCGCGAACATGGCTCGAGGCTACCGAGGCTTCCGTCAGAGGGTCGCCGCGGTGGGGTCCCAGTCCTCCGGCAGCGGGTCCGGCCGCTCGACCGTGCTCTCGACGGCGACCGGAGCCCCCTGCGTCACCGAGTCCGAGATGGACGCCATGATGTCGAGCACGTGGAAGGCCTGCGCTCCCGAGGCGCGCTCGGTGCGGTCGGCCCGGATCGCGCGGGCCAACTCGAGCACGCCGATGCCGCGCCACAGCGAGAAGGTGGTGCGGTCCGTCCTGTCGCCTGCGGCGGAGTGCACGACCACGTCGCCGTCGAAGTTGTTGGGATCCGGCGACACGACGGTGCCATCGGTCCCCGCCACCTCGACGAAGCCGGTGCGCTCCAGGTGGGACTGGAAGCTGAACACGCACTGCGCGCTCGCCCCGCTCTCGAACTCCAGCATGGCGCTCACGTGGCTCGGCACGGCCACCGGGATCGACTCCCCCGCCCTCGGGCCCGAGCCGACTGTGCGGGTCTCGTGCGAGGTCGAGCCGAGCGCGTAGACGCTCTTCACCGGACCGAACACCTGGATCAGCTCGGTGAGGTAGTACGGGCCCATGTCGAACAGGGGCCCGCCGCCCGGCGCGTAGAAGAAGTCCGGGCTGGGGTGCCACCGCTCCGGACCGCCGGTCTGGAACAGTGTCAGTGCGGTGAGCGGGACGCCGATGCTGCCGTCGTCCACGCGTCGCCGCACGGTCTGCAGACCGGGGCCGAGAAACGTGTCGGGGGCGCAGGAGACCCGCAGCCCTCGCCTCTTGCCCTCCTCGAGCAGAGCCCGTCCGCTCTCCCGGTCCAGCGCGAGGGGCTTCTCGCTCCACACGTGCTTGCCCGCCGCCAGGACTCGCATGCCGACCTCGGCATGCACGGCCGGAATCGTGAGGTTCACCACGATCTCGATGTCGTGCCGCGCGAGGAGCTCCGCCGCCGAGCCGGCGCCCGGCACGCCGTACTTCTCCGCCTGTGCAGCGGCTCGCTGCTCGTCCAGGTCCGCCACGAAGAGCACCTGCACGTCCGGCAGCGACGTGAGAGTGCGAAGGTACTGATCGCTGATGTTTCCCGCGCCGATGACGCCGACGCCGACCGGGCCCGTCCCGCTCACAGCTGCTCCCCCTGCCCGACCAGGTACTCGACGCTCGCCCGGACGCCGTCGAACACGTCGCCGGCGTAGTCGTCGAACTCGATCACGCGCAGCGCATCCGGTGCGGCTTGCAGGAGCGCCGGCACGTCGATCGCCCCCTGCCCGGCCGGGACCTGCTCGCGCGTCTCGCGGGTGCCGGGCCCGTCCTTCACGTGCAGGAAGCGCACCCGGTCGCCGAGCGAGCCGAGAAGGCGAACCGGATCCGCTCCGCCTGCAACAGCCCAGTAGGCGTCGAGCTCCAGCACGACGGCAGGGTCCAGGCGATCGGCGAGGACCTCGAGTGCGGTGGCGCCGCCGATGTCCGCGAACTCGAACCAGTGGTTGTGGTAGCCGAGGCGCACGCCGGCGTCGGCGGCGAGCTCGGCGGCGGCGTTGAGGTCGTCGGCGACGGACAGGACGCCTTCGCGCGTGGTCCACCGCTCTGGCTCGATGAACGGGTCGATCACGGTGCCGACGCCGATCATCCGGGCCGCGGCGAAGATCGCCCGCTGGTCCTCGCCGAGAAGGCGGGCGTGCGCGGAGGGAACCGTCAGGCTCAGCTGCGGCAGCAGCGCGCTGTACTCGTCGGCGCGGTCGACGAAGCCGAACAGCTCGACCTGGCGGAAGCCCAGATCAGCGACCCTCTGCAGCGCTGAGCGGAGGTCCGCGGCGATCGCATCCCGGACGGAGTACAGCTGAAGCGAGAGAGTGGATGACGTCATCGGCGATCCCTGCGAACGAGTGCGAGCGGTGCGGCAGGAGAGCCGCTTTCCCTCCAAGCCTATGCCGCGGTGCCGACTGTGCACTCTCCGGCGGGTGCGTTCCCGGAGCCTCTCGACGGTGTCGTATCGTCGTCGGAACGAAAGGGGCGGCAGGTGCATTCACTCGAGGACTTGAGGGCGGAAGCGCGCAACGAGCTGGACGCAGAGATCGAGCGACGCTGCCGCGACGGGGAGGATCCGTGGCAGTTCGCGCATGAGCTGCCGACCGTCGATGAGCGGGTCGTCCGCATCCTGCGGGCCGACACGATCGTCGCGAACGGGCTGCGCGAGCAGCGGTCGCAGGCCTATCACCCGACGGCGCGCCCGGGACAGGCCGAGCAGTTCGAGTTCGGCGTGCTCCGCTCCATCGCGCTGCAGCACCCGGACCTCACCCGCACCGTCTGGAGCATGCTCGGCCGGATCGATCTCAAGGCGGCCTGAGGCTCCTCCGCGAAGAGCGGCCCTCCTCCGCGGCCCACCAGCGGGCTCCTGCACACAGCGGTCCGGGGAGGTCAAGGGGGCCGTCCGCCTCCGATGCCCCTGCCTACGATGGCGCACGTGAACCGAGCAGACCGAGCGAGCATCGAGGAGGCCGCCCGGCTGTTCGGGTGGGACGAGCTGAGGCCCGGCATCGAAGAGGCGGTGTCCGCCGTCCTCTCCGGCCGCGATGTGCTCGCGGTGCTGCCGACGGGGTACGGCAAGTCCGCGGTCTACAAGATCGCCGGCGCCCTGCTCGACGGGCCCACCGTGGTCGTCTCCCCCCTGATCGCCCTGCAGGCGGATCAGGTGGCCGGCATCGACGCCCGAGAGGACGCTCCCGACGCAGGAGCGATCAACTCCTCGCAGAGCGACGGGGTGAACGACGCGGTCTGGACGGACCTCGCCGAGGGGCGCACCACCTACGTCTTCCTCTCCCCGGAGCAGCTCGCGAACGACGAGGTGGTCGAGCGGCTCAAGGGGCTCTCGGTCGCACTCTTCGCCGTCGACGAGGCGCACTGCGTCTCGGCTTGGGGGCACGACTTCCGGCCGGACTACCTCCGCCTCGGCGAGGCGATCGAGGCGCTCGGCCGCCCGCGGGTGCTCGCGCTCACCGCGACCGGATCCGGCCCGGTGCGGGAGGAGATCCTCGAGCGTCTCCGGATGAAGGATCCGGTGGTGATGACCCGCGGATACGACCGGCCGAACATCCGGCTGGAGGTCGTGCGTCACCAGGAGGGCAGGCAGCAGCGCAGCGCGGTGCTGGATCAGCTCGCGGAGCTCCCGAAGCCCGGCCTGCTCTACGTGGCGACGCGGCGGGAGACCGAGGAGTACGCCGCCGAGCTGACCGCGCGCGGCATCCGGGCGACCGCCTATCACGGGGGGCTCGGTGCGAAGGCGCGAAGGGAGCTGCACGAGCAGTTCCGGGACGACCGGTTCGACGTCGTCGTGGCCACCAGCGCGTTCGGCATGGGCATCGACAAGGGCAACATCCGGTTCGTCGTGCACGCCGCCATCACCGAGTCGGTCGACAACTACTACCAGGAGGTCGGCCGGTGCGGCCGCGACGGCGAGTCCGCCGTGGCCACGCTGCACTACCGCCCGGAGGACCTCGGGCTGCGCACCTTCTTCGCGTCCGGCAAGCCGGATCGCGGCAGGCTCGAGCGGGTCTTCACCGCGATCGACTCGGCCGCACGTGCCGTCGACCAGACCGAGCTGGTCGAGCAGACCGAGCTGACGGCACGCCGGGTGGCGGAGGCCGTGAACCTGCTGCTGGAGGCGGGCGCCGTGCGGCAGACCGCCCGTGGCCTGCGTCCCGCCCGCGGCGCAACCCTCGAGACGGCTCTCGCCGGGGCGCTGGAGGCGGCAGAGCATCGGGAGCGGATCGACGAGTCGCGCATCGCGATGGTGCGCCAGTACGCCGAGACGCTCGGCTGCCGGCGCCAGTTCCTGCTCGGCTACTTCGGTGAGCAGCTCGACGAGCCGTGCGGCAACTGCGACACCTGCTCGAGCGGCACCGCCTACGAGGCCGCGACCGCGGAGCCGACCAAGTCGAGTCCGTTCCCCGTCGACGCCGCCGTGCGGCATCGCGAGTGGGGCGACGGCACGGTGATGAGCGTCGAGGACGACCGCATCACGGTCTTCTTCGACACCGAGGGCTATCGGGTGCTCTCGCTGCCGGTCGTCGAGGAGCACGATCTGCTGCAGCTGGTGAGCTGACCGCCCGCCCGGCGTAGCGTGAGAAGACCCAAGGAAAGGAGCACGGAATGAGTGACACCATCCCCGACGGCGGAGGATTCGACGACGAAGCGGTCGACGCGACAGGCAAGCAGACCGTCACCAACGACGCGGTGGCGGGCGAGACCGTGCTGCCCGGAGTCGGCGAGGGCAACGACGGTCCCACCGGCGGCGCAGCCCGCGAGCTGGAGCCCGGCCTCCCCGAGAACGACCTTGAGGGCGAGGAGATCGTCGGCCTCCGCGACGAGGGCCCGAGCGGCCCCGTCCGCGAATCGCACGCCTGATGGCCGGGCGCAGCACTCCCCCGCCACCCGACCACGAGGACAAGCCGGTGGCCGAGGACAGCAAGGCGAGGATCGGCGCGCGGCTGACCGGCCAGGACGATCCGAAGGATCCCGACGGGCTGATCACGCTCGACGACGTCCCCGGCGCGACGGGCGTGCGCGCCGGCGTGGCCGAGCAGGGCGCGGGCGCGAGCATCGGCGGCGCCGCCCCGGGCGGCAGCATGCCGGAGCGCGTCGTGGGGGCCGACGCGCCCTCGATGAGCTCCCTCGACAGCAGCGGGGACTCGCTCGGCGATGACGCAGCGCTCCCCGGCGGCGACCGCGCCGGCGAGGAGACGCCGGACTAGCCCCCGGCGTTCGCGGGCGGGCGCCGGGGGCCGTCGGCGCGGACGAAATGTGGAGCAGAAGAGCTCGTCTGCGGATTGACTCATTCGAACATCTGTTCGAACATGGAGTGTGGCAACCTTCGCGCTCTCCTCCGCCGCCGCGGCGGACGAGAAGGTGCGCGAGCTGCAGGCCCGGATCCGGGAGATGCAGTCGACGCGGCTGACGACCAAGACCCTCGCCACCCATCCGATGTTCTCGGGGATACTGCCCGACGGGATGCTCCAGGCGGGGGCGGCGTACTCGGTGCGGGGCTCGATGACGCTGGCCATGGCGATGCTCTCCGCCCCCTCCGCGGCCGGATCCTGGTGCGCGGTCGTCGGCGTGCCCGAGTTCGGAGCGCAGGCCGCCGCGGCGCACGGCATCGCGCTCGATCGCCTGGTGCTCGTGCCCGAGCCCGCCGATCAGTGGCTCGCCGTGACCTCTGCCCTCCTCGATGTGCTGCCGCTCGTCGTCCTCAAGCCCGCCGGCCGCATCAGCGACGCGGACGCCAGCCGGCTCGCCGCGCGCCTGCGGAAGCGTGAGGCGGCACTCATCGCCCTCGGCGACTGGCCGGGCAGCGAGGCGAAGCTCGAGATCGTGCGCAGCGAATGGGAGGGGATCGGCGCCGGTCACGGCATCCTCCGCCGGCGCAGGGTCGAGGTGAGCGTGGAGAGCCGAGGGAAGTGCACCCGCTCCCGGTGGATCGACCTTCCCGGGCCCGATGCGGGAGCGACGGCCGGCGAGAGGGTCGAGCAGGCCGCTCCGCCCGAGTGGCCGGAGCTCGCCCCCGTCGCGACCCTGACCGCCGTGCCCGCCCGATCGGAGTTCGCCTCCCTGGGGTCAGCGGAGAGGGCCGGCTAGCGTGCCCGAGATCCTCCGCACCCTCGTGCTCTGGTGCCCGGACTGGCCGGTCGTCGCGGCGACCCGGGCGGCTGGGCTGGCACCGGATGCCCCTCTCGCGCTCACCGACCGGGGCGAGGTGTTCGCCTGCTCGGCGGCCGCCCGCGCCGACGGGGTGCGGCGGGGCCTGCGCATCCGCGAGGCGCAGGCCCGCTGCGCGTCCCTCACCGCCCTCCCCTACGATTCCGGACTGGATGCGCGGATCTTCGAGCCGGTGCTGGCGGGGATCGAGGAGATCATGCCGGGCGTCCAGCTGCTCCGCCCGGGCACCGCCGCAATCCGGGCGCAGGGGCCCGCACGGTTCTATGGGGGCGAAGCGGCGGCCGCCCGCGTGCTGCTGGACCGCCTCGCCCAGCTGGGCGTGACCGAAGCGCGGGTCGGCATCGCCGACGGGCCGTTCGCAGCGGAGCAGGCGGCCCGGACCAGCGGTCCGGAGCGCGTGCGGGTCATCCCGTCGGGTGAGTCGCCCGCCTTCCTCGCGCCGATGCCGGTGGCGATCCTCGGGGCGCCGGCACTCGGGATGCTGCTGCGCCGTCTGGGGCTGCCCACCCTCGGCGCCTTCGCGTCGCTGCCCGCGCTCGAGGTGCGCAACCGGTTCGGCCAGGAGGGTGCCGCCGCGCATCGGCTCGCCGCCGGTCGGGACGGGCGCCGCGTCCTGCCCCGGCTGCCGCCCGACGAGCTCGACGTGGTGGCCGAGTTCGAGCCGCCGCTCGATCGCGTCGATCAGGTCACCTTCGGGGTGCGGGCCCCGGCGGACCGGTTCCTCGAGCGGCTCATCGGGCTCGGGCTCGTCTGCACGGCGGTGCGGATCGAGATCACGACGGAGCGCGGGGAGCTGTCGGAGCGCACCTGGCTGCATCCGCGGTCCTTCACCGCCGCCGAGGTGGTGGATCGGGTGCGCTGGCAGCTGCAGGGCACGGGAGCGGTGGACACGGGGCTCGGCTCCCCCATCGCTCGAGTGCGCGTGCTGCCCGAGAGCGTCGACGCCGCGGCCGGCCACGAGGAGGGCCTCTGGGGCGCCGCGCCCGACGAGCGCATCCACCACGGCCTGTCCCGGGTGCAGAGCATGCTCGGGCATGAGGCGGTGCTCACCGCGACGATCGGCGGTGGTCGCCTGCTCGCGGACCGTCAGGTGCTGATCCCCTGGGGCGATCGTCCGCAGACACCCCGCCCGGCCGAGCGGCCGTGGCCAGGATCGCTTCCCGGGCTGACGCCGGCGACCGTCTTCCCTGGCCGTCGGACCTGCGCCGTGCTCAGTCCCGACGGATCCTCGGTGGCCGTCGACGACCGTGGCATGCTGTCGGCTCCGCCCGCCCGCTTCGCCGCTCCCGGCACAGGGCTCGCGCGTCCGGTGATCGCCTGGTCGGGTCCGTGGGGAGTCGAGGAGCGCTGGTGGGACGTGGAGCAGAGCCGCAGCCTGTACCGCTTCCAGGTGGTCGACGAGGACGGCGAGGCCTGGCTCCTCGTCCTGGAGGACGGCTCATGGTGGGCGGAGGGCCTCTACGACTGAGCTGGCGCATCCGAACTCCACCGCCGCGGCGGAACTGTCGCGCCGCCGGGTCGGAGGAGGGCGGCGGCCGTCCGCAGGTCGGCGACCAAGCCGTCGAACTCGCGGTCGAACTCGGGAGTGCCGCGCAGCCGCAGGACCGCGGAGGGGTGCACCGTGACGAGCACGCGGGCATCCTCGGCGGCCGGCAGCCGATCCTCGAGCACCCGGCCGCGCTCCGCCGTGACCCTGACGGTCCGGCTGAGCACCCCTCGGCCCGCCGTCGCCCCCATCGCCACGATCACCTTGGGCCGCACCGCCCGCACCTCAGCCTCGAGCCAGGGATTGCACGCAACGATGTGCGCGACCGCGGGCGACTTGTGCAGCCGCCGCTTGCCGCGCTCCTCGAAGCGGAAGTGCTTGACGGCGTTGGTCACGTACGCCGAATCCCCCGGCACCCCGGCCTGGGCGAGCGCGTCGGCGAGCAGCCGTCCTGCCGGGCCGACGAAGGGCCTGCCCTGCCTATCCTCCGAGTCGCCGGGCTGCTCGCCCACGAGCATCAGGTCCGCCTGCTGACTCCCGGAGCCGAACACGACATGCGTTGCGTCGAGGTAGAGCTCGCAGCCCTGGCAAGAGGGCGCGGCGGCACGCAGTTCGGCAAGGTTGCCACCCTCCGGCACCCACTGCTCGGCACCGGGCCTTGCGAAGTCCGCCACGTCCCCTCCTCGAAGTGCCCGTTCCGGCGCGGAGTGACCGCTGCAGCGGGCACTTTCTGCCGGAACGTGCACCTGGAACGGTACGCCTCAGCGGGCGACGCGGGCCAGGAGCTCGTCCCAGCGAGCAAGGAAGGCCGGGAGCCCGTAGTGATCGAGAGCGAAGCGGCGGGCCGCCGCACCTCGCTCCCGCGCCTCGTCGGGATCGGCGATCAGGAGCCGGGCCGCTGCGACCAGCTCGTCCACATCCATCGACAGCGCACCCGCCTCTGGAGGCACCGCCCGGTACGCCTCGGTGGTCGCGAGGGCGAGCACGGGCATCCCGAGCTGCATCGCCTCGAGCAGGCTCAGGCCGAGCGACGTCCAGCGGATCGGATGCAGATAGGCGCGGCGCAGGGCGAGCGCGGGGTGCAGCTCCCACGGCGCGAGGTTGCCGGCGAAGGCGATTCGCCCCTCCTCGAGCCCCAGTGCACCGGGCAGCTGATCGGCGTCGATGCCCCAGGCGTCGATCGGCGCCGCCGCCGCGAACGCGGGCAGCAGGTCGGTGCCGGTCACCCGCCAGCGCCGGACGGGCTCGTTGATCACGAAGCCGAGCCGGGGCAGCTCGCCGGTGTACAGGTGTCCGGGGTCGGGGATGCCGTGCTCGATCACGGTGGTCGGCGCGATGCCGGTGTCCCACATCAGACGGTTGAAGTGGGTCACATGCGCGATCAGGATGTCGTCCCGGTCGGCCAGCGGATGCCGGGTCGACGGCACGTCGCCTCTGGGGGTGTTGTGCTCCACGAAGACGGCGGGCACGTCCTGCCCGAGGCGCCGGCCGAGCAGCCGCTCCGTCCTCTCGATCTCGGCGAAGGACTGCAGCACCACCACGTCGACCGCGGCGTCGGCGAGCTCGTCCTCCGGCAGGTTGACGGCCGACGCCGGCCAGTACGGCTTGACCTTGCCCGCCTCCTCGGCGCCGATCGGGATCAGGTACTCGTGGAACCCCTGCACGAAGCCGGTGGTCCAGCTGCTGTGCACGTGCCAGGAGAGAACCCGCATGGGCACACTCTAGAAGACGCCCCCGTATCGGCGCCCCCGCGCCCTGCTCGGCCCCGCCGTCCCTCTCCCTCAGCAGGCAATTCTGCCGCCATCCCGCTATGTGGCCCGGTTCTGCCTGCTGGAGACTTTTCTGCCTGCTGAGCGACAGAGGAAGAGCGACAGAGGAAGGGGGTGAACAGGAGGCACGCCGCTTGCGAGATTCGAACATATGTTCGACACTGGGAGGGTGGGATACAACAATCCGCCGATCCCGTGGTCGGAGTTCGAGCGCCGTCTCTCCGACGCGCGCCGGCCCAACACGCGGCCGGCCGAGGCGGACGGCGGCGACAGCCCCGCCTGGTCCCCCAAGCGGGCGCCCTACCGGCCGTCGCCCCCGTCGGCTCCGCCTCTCGAGGGGCCTGTCGTCCCGTATGCAGAGCTGCGCACGCACTCCAACTTCAGCTTCCTCGACGGCGCCTCCTCCCCCGAGGAGCTCCTCGAGGAGGCCGCCCGCCTCCGGCTGGAGGGACTCGCCCTCACCGACCACAACGGACTGTACGGCGCGGTACGGCTGGCGGAGGCGGCCGAGAAGCACGACATCCGCACGGTGTTCGGGGCGGAACTGGCCCTCGGCCTCACCCGGCCCCAGAACGGCATCGCCGATCCGGAGGGCAGCCACCTCGTCGTCCTCGCCCGCCGCCAGGAGGGCTACCACCGGCTGGCCGGCGCCATCACCAACGCACAGCTCGCGCCCGGCGCGGAGAAGGGCAGTCCCCGCTTCGACCTGACCGAGCTCGCCGAGCGTGCGGACGGCGGCTGGTTCGTGCTGACCGGCTGCCGCAAGGGCCTCGTGCGCCAGGCGTTGCAGCCCGATCCGGCGGGACCGCTCGATCCGGCGTCGGCGGGACGGGAGCTCGACCTGCTCGTCGACCTCTTCGGCGCAGGCAACGTGGCGGTGGAGCTGTTCGACCGGGGCGAGCCGCTCGACTCGACCCTCAACGACGCCCTCGCGGCTCTCGCGGGCTCCCGGCGACTGCCGATCGTCGCCACGGGGGCTGTGCACTACGCCACCCCGAAGCAGCACCGGCTCGCCACCGCTCTCGCCGCCGTCCGCGCCCGCCGCAGCCTCGACGACATGGACGGCTGGCTCCCGGCCGGGGGCGGCGCGCACCTCCGCACCGGAGCGGAGATGGCGGCCAGATTCGCCCGCTATCCGGGCGCTGTGGAGGCGACCGTCGATCTCGCCGCCGACCTGGCCTTCTCCCTCCGCAGCGCCAGCCCCGGCCTGCCCAAGCAGGAGGTCCCGGACGGGCACACCCCGATGAGCTGGCTCCGCCGGCTCGTCGGGGACGCGGTGCCGCGGAAGTACCCGAACGCGCCGCAGTCCACGCTCGAGCGCATCGCGCGGGAGCTCGACGTGATCGAGGCGAAGGACTTCCCCGGCTACTTCCTGATCGTCCACGACATCGTCTGGTTCGCGAAGGGCCGGGGCATCCTCTGCCAGGGCCGCGGCTCGGCCGCCAACTCCGCGGTGTGCTACCTGCTCGGCATCACCGCGGTCGACTCCATCCGCTACAACCTGCCCTTCGAGAGGTTCCTCTCCAGCCTCCGCAACGAGGAGCCTGACATCGACGTCGACTTCGACTCGGACCGGCGGGAGGAGGTCATCCAGTACGTCTACGCGAAGTACGGGCGCCGCAACGCCGCCCAGGTCGCCAACGTGGTGACCTACCGGCCGAAGAACGCGGTGCGTGACATGGCGAAGGCGCTCGGCCACTCGACCGGCCAGCAGGACGCCTGGTCCCGCCAGGTGGAGCGCTGGGGCGGCGATGTGCAGAGCGACGACCACGACATCCCGAAGCCCGTCGTGGATCTCGCCCAGCAGGTGCTCAAGTTCCCCCGGCACCTCGGCATCCACTCGGGCGGGATGGTGCTCACCGACCGTCCCGTCGGCGAGGTGTGTCCCATCGAGAACGCCCGGATGGAGGGCCGGACGGTGCTGCAGTGGGACAAGGACGACTGCGCCTGGATGGGGCTCGTCAAGTTCGACCTTCTCGGTCTCGGCATGCTCGCCGCCCTCCAGTACGCATTCGACCTCGCCGACACCCATCTCGGCGAGCGTTGGGATCTCGACTCGATGCCCAAGGAGGAGCAGGGCGTCTACGACCAGCTGTGCCGTGCCGACTCGATCGGCGTGTTCCAGGTGGAGAGCCGGGCGCAGATGGGCACCCTTCCCCGACTGCAGCCGCGCGTGTTCTACGACCTCGTCGTCGAGGTGGCGCTCATCCGGCCCGGGCCCATCCAGGGCAAGGCGGTGCACCCGTTCGTGCGGCGCCGGGTCGGCGAGGAGAAGGTCAGCTACCTGCACCCCAAGCTCGAGCCGGTGCTGGAGCGCACCCTCGGCGTGCCGATCTTCCAGGAGCAGCTGATGCAGATCGCCATGGAGGTCGGCGGCTGCACCGGCGAGGACGCCGACCTGCTGCGTCGCGCGATGGGCTCCAAGCGGGGGCTCGAGAAGATCGACTCCCTGCGGGACAAGCTCTATGCGGGGATGGCCTCGAACGGCATCGAGCCGGATGTCGCCGATCAGATCTACGACAAGATCGAGGCCTTCGCCGACTTCGGCTTCGCCGAGAGCCACTCAATCAGCTTCGCGCTCATCGTCTACGCGAGCGCCTGGATGAGGCTGCACTATCCGGGCATCTTCCTCGCGGCGCTGCTGCGGGCGCAGCCGATGGGCTTCTACTCGCCGCAGTCCCTCACCGCGGACGCTCGCCACCACGGCGTGGAGGTGCGAAGACCCGACATCCTGCGCTCGGGTGTGGAGGCAGACCTGGAGCCGCTCGTGCTCCCCGACCTGCCCGCCGCCGGTGATGCTGACGCTGAGCGCGTGTCCGCCGGGCACGGGTCGCGCAGTCGAGCCCGGTACGCCGGCAACGCACGCTCGGCCGCTCGCACCGCGTTCGGCGACAGCGGCACTGCGCTGACGGACGTCGACGCGCTCCTCGGCGAGCTGCAGGAGACGGCGGACGCGCGGCGCCCTGCGCCACCGGGACCCTGGGCGACGGGACGCGACACCTGCCTCGACCGGGAGCAGCCGCCGGTCTCCGCGCGGTTCGACCCGACTGCCCCCGTGGAGGACGCAGCCCATCGGCGGGACGGCAACTCCGCGGTGCGGCTCGGGCTCGCCGAAGTCTCCTCGATCGGCAAGAAGCTCGCCGCCCGCATCGTCGAGGAGCGGGAGCGCGGCGGGCTGTACACGAGCCAGAACGACCTGGCCCGCCGCGTCGGGCTCAGCGCACCCCAGCTGGAGGCTCTCTCGGCGGCCGGCGCGTTCGCATCGCTCGGCCTCGGCCAGCGGGAGGCGCTCTGGGGTGCGGGCGCCGCCGCGCAGGAGCACCCCGACTACCTGCCCGGAACGGGCATCACCGTGCAGCCGCCGCTGCTGCCGATGCTGAGCCCCGCCGAGCAGGTGGCCTCCGACCTCTGGGCCACCGGCATCTCCCCCGACCAGCACCCGATGTCCTTCGTGCGGAGCCGGCTGACTCAGCGCGGCGTCCTCTCCTATGCCCAGCTCGCCACGGCCGAGTCGGGGCGGCGGATCGAGATCGCCGGAGTGGTCACCCACCGGCAGCGTCCGGCGACCGCGGCAGGGGTCACATTCCTCAACCTCGAGGACGAGACAGGGATGGTCAACATCGTCTGCAGCGTCGGCGTCTGGCAGCGCTACCGCAGGATCGCCCGGGAGGCGCCCGCGATGATCATCCGCGGCATCCTCGAACGCTCACCGGAGGGCGTGATCAACGTGCTCGCCGACCGGTTCGAGCTGCTCACGATCGGCGCGAGGAGCGTCTCCCGCGACTTCCACTGACCAAGTGCCCGTTCCGGCGCCAAGTGCGCGCAACAAGGGGCACTTCGCGCCGGAACGGCCCGTCAGCGAACGGCGAAGGTTCCGGTGCCGCTCGGCTCGATCTCTGAGACCTCCACCGCGGCGACCCGGGCGAAGGCGGGGCCCCGGTGCAGCCACTGGATGAGCGCCGCCACCTGGGCTTCGTCGCCCTCCAGCTCCGCCTCGACGCGGCCGTCCTCGAGGTTCCGCACCCAGCCGCACACCCCGAGCGCAGCCGCTTTCGCCCGGCAGGAGTAGCGGAAGCCGACCCCCTGCACCCGGCCCGAGACGAGCACGCGACGCGCGATCCGGGTCATCCGCCGACCGACGCCCCGAAGAGCAGGCCGAGCACGTAGGTCACCGCGGCCGCCCCGTAGCCGATCAGCAGCTGACGCAGGGCCCGGGGAACGAGCGAGGCGCCCGAGAGCAGCCCGATCACGGTGCCCGTGCCGAGGAGTGCGACGCCGACCAGCGCGGCCGCGAGCAGGACGGCGGGCAGCCCGCTGAGCCCGATCAGCCACGGCAGCACCGGGATGACCGCCCCGACCGCGAAGAAGCAGAAGCTCGAGAGTGCCGCGTTGCGGCCCGTGCCCACCACATCGTGATCATCGACCCCCTGGTCGACCCCGCCGATCCGTTCATGCCCGCCGAGCACCGCGGCGGCCCGCACCAGCGCCTCGTCCTCCTCCATGCCACGCGCTCGATAGACGAGGGCCAGCTCGTTCGCGTCCACGTCCAGGTCGGCGACCGCCCGGTTCGCCTCCGCGTTGGGGGCCGCGC
This sequence comes from Naasia sp., assembly GCF_025465545.1. Lineage (GTDB taxonomy): Bacteria > Actinomycetota > Actinomycetes > Actinomycetales > Microbacteriaceae > Naasia. The sequence goes on from NZ_JAODMK010000010.1 coordinate 71,502, forward strand.
CGGCGAGGAGCTCGCGCTGCGAGTGCACCGACACGTATTCGCCCGCCGCCATCGAGAGCGCCCCGGCCAGGAGCCCCGCGACGCCGGTGAAGAGGACGGTCTGCGGCGCGACGCCCGTCGCGCCAACGCCCAGCACCAGCGCGAGGTTGCTGACGAGGCCGTCGTTGGCGCCGAACACCGCAGCGCGGAAGGTGCCGGAGATCCGCTGCCTGCCGCGTGCCGCGAGGCCGCGGACGACCTCCTCATGGATCCGCTCGTCGGCCGCCATCGTGTCGGTGGCGTCCGCGTCGCCCTCGTAGGGAGTGCGGGACTCCGCGCGCTGCATGAGCGCGAGCGTGAAGACCGACCCGAAGCGGCGTGCCAGGAAGCCGAGCATCCGAGTGCGCAGGTCCACCCTCGGCTCGCTCTTCAGGCGGCTGCCCAGCCGCTCGCGCCAGTGCGCCTCGTGCCGCCCCTCCGCGTCGGCGAGGGCGAGCAGGATGGCGCGCTCCTCCCCCGTCCGGCGGGCGGCCAGATCCCGGTAGACGATGGCCTCCGCCTGCTCGTCAGCGAGGTACCTGCGCCAGCGGCGCACATCCGCCGGGCTGGGCTCGGGCTGGGGCGAGGGGCTCGTGGCAGGAGAGTCGATCACCCCTCCAGTCTCCCAGTCAACCGGGCGGGCCCGCCGCGGACCGTCGATTATGGTCGGCAGATGGGCGCGGTAGAACTCCTCCTTGTCCGGCACGGCGAGAGCGAGGCGAACGTCGCTGCCACAGAGGCGGACCGCTCACGGTCGGATCGCGTGGCGGTTCCGGCCAGGGACGCCGACGTGGTCCTCTCCTCGCGAGGACGCGAGCAGGCCGAGGCGGTGGGCGCCTATCTGGCCGACCTCCGCCCTGACGAGCGCCCCGAATCGCTGTGGGTCTCGCCGTACCGGCGTGCCGTGCAGACGGGCATGCTCGCGCTGGAGGCGGGGGGCATCCAGCTGGAGACACGCCGTGACGAGCGTCTGCGGGACCGGGAGCTGGGGATCCTCGACGCTCTCACCGGCCGCGGAGTCCGGCGCCTGCACCCCACCGAGGCGGAACGCCGCAACTGGCTCGGCAAGTTCTACTACCGGCCGCCCGGCGGGGAGTCCTGGGTGGACGTCGCCCTGCGGGTGCGCTTCCTGCTCGCCGACCTCGACCGCGAGGAGGACGGCAAACGGGTGCTGATCGTCTGTCACGACGCCGTCATCCGGGTCTTCCGCTACGTGTGCGAGCGGCTCGACGAGGAGACTCTGATGACCATCGCCCGCACCGAGCCGGTGCCCAACGGATCGCTGACCCGGCTGGTGCGCCCGAGCGGCACCGGGATCTGGCGGGCCGAGGCGGTCAACGCCGTCGAGCACCTCCGGCGCGAGGACGCGCCGGTCACCGAGCACAGAGGGGACACCGATGCCCGAACGTCCTGAGCCGATCACCCCCGCATCCCTCCGGCAGTGGCCGCTGCCCGAGGCGGGCAGCTCCAAGCATCAGCGCGGCGACGTGCTCATCATCGGCGGTGCGCGACGCACACCCGGCGCGGCCGTGCTGGCCGGGCTCGGCGCCCTCCGGGTGGGCGCCGGCCGGATCACCCTCGGCATCGCCGAGAGCGTCGCGCCCGCCGTCGCCGCGGTCTTCCCGGAAGCCGGAGTGATGGGCCTGCCCGAGACGGCGTCCGGCGCGGTTCGCGGCGCCGGGGTGACCGCCTTGGCCCGCGACATCTCCGGGGCGTCCTGCGTGGTGGCCGGTCCCGGACTCGACGACCCGGACGAGGCGGCGATCCTGCTCCGTGAGCTCGTCGACCTGCTCGAGGACGAGACGCCGGTGCTGCTCGACGCCTACGCACTGGGCACACTCGCCGGCGAGACGCGCGTGCGTGAGCGACTGTCCGGACGCCTGCTCCTCACGCCCAACGTCACGGAGGCGGGCTTCCTGCTCGGACGCGACCCGGGCGAGCTCGAGGACGACGCCGCGGAGATCGCGGACCGCTACGGCGCGGTCGTCAGCCTCATGCAGATGGTCGCCGAGCCGGGCGGCCGGCGCTGGGAGGTGACGACCGGGCACTCCGGTCTCGCCACCTCCGGGTCCGGCGATGTGCTCGCGGGAGCGATGGCCGGCCTGCGAGCGCGCGGCGCCGATTCAGCCCAGGCGGCATGCTGGGCGGGCTACCTGCACTCGGCGGCGGGCGATCGGCTGTCGGCGCGGATCGGTCCGCTCGGCTTCCTCGCGCGAGAGCTGCTCGACGAGCTGCCCCCGCTGCTGACCGAGCTCGGCTGAGCAGTCCGGTCCGGTCGCCTCGGCTCCGATACGGCGCCTGTGCGGCTCCTCGGCCTGCGACAGGCTCAGCCGTCGGTGCGCAGCGGGGCGGTGAAGACCGAACGGGGATCCTGGAGGATCGCCGGCACCGTGAAGTCCGTTCGCGCCAGCGTGCCCGCGAATTCGGCAGCTCGCACCAGGGTGACCGTGCCGGCCTCCTCGACCCGCGTCTGCACGTCGCCGGTCACGGTGGCACGGTGCACGGTGCCCTCGTTGCCGACGAGCGCCCCCACCTCTGTGCCCGGCTCGAGCGCGTCGACGAAGGCGGCGACCTGCGCGCGCCAGTTGGGCGTGTCTCGGCCGAGCGGCGACCGCTCACCCACCGCGAGGAAGCCCTCCTCCTGCCACTCGGTCAGGTCCTCGCCGGTTCTCGGCCGGACGACCCAGAGCGGTTCGCCGCTCGGGGCGGGCGGCCTCTCCCCCTCGGGCGGCCACAGGTAGTCGAGGTCGTCGGGCACGTCGGGGAACATCGGCCGGTAGTACTCCGGCGCCTTCCGCACCAGGTTCGAGCGGTGGCTGCGGTGCAGCTCCTCGTCGCCGATCCAGGCCGGCAGCATGCGGCGCTCGGCGAGCTCCTCCTGGCTCTTCCCCACCACGCCGGGCGCGAACTCTGCGATCAGGTGCCGCGTGCTGTCGGTGTGCCCGCGGCGGACCCACTCGTCCACCGTGGCGAGCCCGTAGGCGGTGAGGCCGGGGAGGAAGCCGCGCCACATCTTCGTCACCGGGTGGTTCTGCCAGCCATACGTGGGCAGCAGCAGGGAGCGCAGCACCTGCAGCGTCTCGACGCGCTGCTTGCCCAGCCGCGCCTGGTCGAGCGCAGCGGCACTCTCGGCGAAGGACTCGTAGGGCAGGAAGGTCTGCATCAGCGCTCCGGCAGAACCCGGCGGATCGGCGCGACCGGCGGCATCAGTGCGAGCCCATCCGCTTGCGCAGCAGCTCGATCCGCGACTGCAGCTGGGTGACGCTCGCCTGCGCCACCGCGGGTCCGCCGCACATCCGGCGGAGCTCGGCATGGATCATCGCGTGGGTCTCCCCTGAGGTCTTCGCCCACATGCCGACGAGGCTGTTGAGCAGGCTCCGCTGCTCCTTCACGTTGCGGTAGAGCGGTGTCGGGTCCTCCGCGCGGACCTCCGCCGGGCGCGACTTGCGCCGCCGCTCCTGGCGGGACTGGCGGTGCTGGAGGAGCTCGCGCACCTGATCCGGTTCGAGCAGGCCCGGGATGCCGAGGAAGTCCAGCTCCTCGGCGCTGCCCGACTCCGCCTCGAAGCCGAACTCGCCGCCCTCGTAGACGACCCGATCGAACATCGCCGCCGAGCCGACCGCCTCGAAGGTGAACTCCTGCCCGAGCGCGTCGGACGCCTTCTCCTCACGGTTCGCGGCGTTCATCGCGTCCTCGTCGACGCCGTTCTCGTCCTCGTTCCGCGGCCGGTCGAGAGCGTGCTCCCGCTGCACGTCCATGGCGCCCGCGAGCGCCATCAGGGTGGGCACGTCGGGCAGGAACACCGAGGCCGTCTCGCCGCGCCGGCGGGCCCGGACGAAGCGCCCGATCGCCTGCGCGAAGAAGAGCGGCGTCGCGGACGAGGTCGCATAGACCCCGACGGCGAGGCGCGGCACGTCGACGCCTTCCGACACCATCCGGACCGCGACCATCCAGCGCGTCGTGCTGCCCGCGAAGTCGGCGATCCGGTCACTCGACGCCTTCTCGTCGGAGAGCACGATGGTGACCGCCTCGCCGCAGATGTCCTCGAGGATCCGCGCGTAGGCCCGTGCGGCGAACTGGTCCGTCGCGATCACCAGGCCACCCGCGTCGGGGACGCCCTGGCGCACCTCGGTGAGGCGGCGGTCCGCCGCGCGCAGCACGGAGGGGATCCAGTCGCCGGACGGGTCGAGCGCGGTGCGCCAGGCCTGGGACGTGATGTCCTTCGTGTTGCCCTCGCCGAGCTTGGCCTCCATCTCCTCGCCCGCGGTGGTGCGCCAGCGCATCGAGCCTGCGTAGACCATGAACATGACGGGACGGACGACGCCGTCCCTGAGCGCCCGCTCATAGCCGTAGTCGTAGTCGGTGCGGGAGACGCGGATGCCCTCCCGGTCCCGCACGTACTCGACGAACGGGATCGCGGCGGTGTCCGATCGGAACGGCGTGCCGGACAGGGAGAGGCGGCGGGCGGCCGGCGAGAACGCCTCGCGGATCGCGTCGCCCCAGCTGAGGGCGTCGCCGCCGTGGTGGACCTCGTCGAGGATGACGAGCGTCCTGCCCGCCTCGGTGAGCTGGCGGTGCAGGGCCGCATCGGCAACCACCTGGGCGTAGGTCACGGCGATGCCGTGGTAGTGCCGGCCGAACCAGCGGTCCCTGTTGCGGAAGGTGGGATCGAGGTGGATGGCGACCTTCTCGGCCGCCTCCGCCCACTGCCGCTTGAGGTGCTCGGTGGGCGCGACCACGATCAGCCGGTCCACCACCCGGCGGGCCTGCAGCTCCTTGGCGAGGCGGAGCGCGAAGGTCGTCTTGCCTGCGCCCGGCGTCGCGGCGGCGAGGAAGTCCTTCGGCTCGCGCTCGAAGTAGGCGGTGAGCGCCTCCTCCTGCCAGGCGCGGAGCTTGCCGGCCGTGCCCCACGGCGAGCGTCCAGGGAAGGACGGCGACATGTGCTCCGCTGCACTCGTCCCCGGAGTCGGGGGAAACAAGTGCGATGTGCTCACTCGATCAAATAGTACCGGGGCCTTCTGACGGCGGTCAGCGTGTCGCCGGGGAGGAGCACAATGGGATCGTTCCCGGCCAGAGGTGTCTGCCGGGTCAGGAGGTGGACGATGACGGGCGAACACGCCTGGCGGCGGTACGTGGCCCTCGGGGACTCCTTCACCGAGGGGATCGGCGATCCGGAGCCCGGCAGGCCCGGCAGCCACCGCGGCTGGGCGGACCGCGTGGCGGAGGTGCTCGCCCAGTCGGTGGACGACTTCGCCTACGCCAACCTGGCGGTGCGCGGCAAACTGCTGCAGCAGGTCATCGATCAGCAGATCGAGCCCGCGCTCGCTCTGCTGCCCGACCTCATCACCCTCTCCGCCGGCGGCAACGACGTGATCCGGCCCGGCGCGGACCCGGACGCGCTGGCGGACAAGCTGGACGGCGCGGTCTCCCGCCTCGCCGCGACGGGAGCCACCATCGTGCTGTTCACCGGCACCGACGTGGGCTTCTCCCCCGTCTTCACCCGGATCCGCGGCCGCATCGCCATCTACAACGAGAACATCCGCAAGGTGGCCCAGCGTCACGGGACCCTGGTGGCCGACCAGTGGGCGCTCACCGAGATCCAGGACGCACGCATGTGGGACCGGGATCGCCTGCATCTCGCACCGCTCGGTCATCACACCGTCGCCCGCATGGTCCTGCGCACGCTCGGGGTGGAGAACGACCTCCAGCCGATGCGGCCCGAGTCCTTCCCCTCCCGCACGTGGCGTCAGTCGCGCACCGACGACCTGGTGTGGGCGAGGAAGTACTTCGTGCCCTGGGCGATCCGCCGCATCCGCCGGGTCTCCTCCGGGGACTCCGTGCTGCCGAAGCGCCCCGAGGCGGGCCCGTACGCGAGGACGGACACCACGACCGCGCTCTAGCCGAGGTCGCGGGCGTCAGGCGGCGGGCACGGCGGAGCGCGCCCATGGCGGGTTGGTGACCCGCCACCACAGATCCGGGTCCGCGAGGCTCGCATCGAGCTCGAGGGGCACCTCGTACTCGCGATCGCCCACCGTGAACGTCACGCTGCCGATGTCCTCACCCGCGGCACCCGACTCGAGCGGCCGGGCGGAGACCTCGGCGGTGACCGGGGTGTCCGACCAGGTGAGGACCGACCGCGATTCGGCCGCCACCGCGGTCGCCTCACTCCCCCACTCGGTGCTGTACTCCGCGTAGGGATCACCCTTGTGCACCAGGGGGACCTCGTGGAATCCGGGCGTCACGCTCGCGAGCAGCGCGACCACGGCGTCATCCAGCACGTCGTGGTCGGCGGCCCCGAGGATCGCGCCCACCACGGTGACCGTCTCCCCGCCCACCGGGATGTCGGTGGAGAAGAGGAGGCACGCGCCGGCCTCGTCGGTGGTGCCGGTCTTGATGCCGTCGACGCCGGAAGTGCCGAGCAGCTGGTTCGTGTTCTCGATCGTCCCGATGCCCGGCTCGACGGCGGCGGGCATCGCGACGATCGCAGCGACGGTCGGGTCGGCGAGCGCGAGTTCGCCCAGCGCGACGAGGTCCGCGGGGGTGCTCCTGTTGGACGGGGAGAGGCCGTTGGCGTCCTCCACAACAGTGTCGGTGAGCTGGTGGGAGTCGAGCCAGGCGCGGGCTGCCGTCAGGTAGGCGTCTCTCGAGCCATAGGCCCAGCGGGCGAGCGACTCCGCGTAGTTGTTGGCGGAGGGGATGAGCATCGTCTCCATCGTCTGCCGCTGGGTGAGCACCATGCCGGCGCTCACGGGCTGCAGCGAGCCGTTCTGGGCGAGCACGTCGTTGTAGATCTGCACGTCGGCGTCGGTGAACTCGATGTCGGGGCCGTCCTCGCCCGCGCCGAGCGGCTTGGCATCGAGCACGACGAGAGCCGTGACCACCTTGGTGATGCTGGCGATCGGGAACGGCCCCTGGTCCCCGCTCGAGGCGAGGACGCCGTCGAAGCCGATCGCGCCGATCGCGCCCCGCCCGAAGTCGGGGAAGTCCGGCTCGACCGCCTCGGTCGCAGGGACATCGGGAGCTGCGATCACCGCGGGAGCGTCCGGCACGTCGGCTGCCGCCGCAGTCGGCACATAGACGCCCCCGGCGAGGAGAACGGCGAGCGTCCCGAAGACGAGGGCGCGGCGACGGCGGTAGATCCGCTTCCGGCTGGTGACGCGGACCGGATTCGACACGGGAAAAGGATAAGCGGAGCATCCGGCGAGCCGGCCGCGACCCTCGGACGGCCGGGATCCGAGGGATCGTCGGCTCCGCCTCCCGAAAGGGGGGTGCCCACTCCCGTATCGTGACCCGCGGAAAGGGACCCATGTCGTTCGCCCGCTTCACGAGCAGATTCGCCGGCTTCCTCGGCTTCGTCGGCGTCAGCGCCGCCGTCGGCGTGCTCGCGACGGTCGCCATCACGCCTGCCCTCGCCGTGACGAGCATCGCCGCGAACGAGACCATCGGCATCTTCGAGGACCTGCCCTCCTACCTCGAGATCGGCGCCCTGTCCCAGCGCACCAACATCTACGCCACCAAGGCGAACGGCAAGCGCAAGCTCCTCGCGAGCTTCTACGACCAGAACCGGGTCGAGGTGCCGTGGGAGAAGGTCTCCGGCTATGCCAAGGACGCCGCGGTCGCCGGTGAGGACCCGCGCTTCTACGAGCACGGCGGCATCGACCTGCCAGGAACCCTGCGCGCGGTCCTCTCCAACCTGATGAAGAAGGACGTGCAGGGCGGCTCGTCCATCACCCAGCAGTACGTGAAGAACGTCATCATCCAGAACACGATCAAGGACCTCAAGACGCAGGAAGAGGTGAGCGCCGCCTTCAGGGAGGCGACCGCGCCGTCCCAGGCCCGCAAGCTGCGCGAGATGCGCCTCGCGATCGGCCTGGAGAAGAAGTACTCCAAGGAGCAGATCCTGCTCGGCTACCTCAACATCGCCCACTTCGGTGGGCGCGTCTACGGAGTGGAGGCCGCCGCCAACTACTTCTTCTCGACGAGCGCGGCAAAGCTGACGCTGCCCCAGTCCGCGAGCCTGATGGCCATCGTCAACAACCCGGAGAAGTTCCGCCTTGACTACCCGGACAGCGAGAGCAACGGCTCCGCGAACGGCTATGCCACCAACAAGGATCGCCGCGACTACATCCTCGACAACATGCTCGAGGAGCGGATGATCACCCTCGGCGAGCACGACGAAGCGGTCGCGGCGCCGATCGAGCCGAAGATCACCGAGCCGAGCACGGGCTGCCAGACGGCGAAGGGCGCCGCCTACTTCTGCGATTACGTCACCAACCTCTTCAAGAACGACGACTTCTTCGGCGACTCGAAGACTCGCTGGCAGAACTTCGTGCGGGCGGGCTACGACGTCTACACCACGCTCGACCCCGACCTGCAGAAGGCGGCCGAATCCGCCGTCCACGACAACGTGCCGGCCCACATGGCCGGCCTGCACATCGGCGGCGTCGCCGTGACAGTGCAGCCTGGCACCGGCAAGATCCTGGCGATGACGCAGAACACCAAGTACTCCGAAGACCCGGCGGTCCTCAAGAAGCCCCAATACAGCGCCGTGAACTACAACACCGACATCGACTACGGCGGCTCCAGCGGCTTCCAGCCGGGGTCGACCTTCAAGCTCTTCACCCTGGTGCAGTGGCTGAAGGAGGGCCACGGACTGAACGAGGGCGTCGACGCTCGCGTCCGCCCCAGCTGGGGAACCTTCCGCGACTCGTGCGCGGACGGCGGCACAGTCAACGCAGGGGGCTACTCCCCCCACAACGACAACAACGAGCCGGGCGGCCACTGGACCGCCCTGTACAACACGATGCAATCGATGAACACGGGCTTCATGGCCATGGCGAAGCAGCTGGACCTCTGCGGCATCCGCAAGACGGCGGAGGCGATGGGCGCTCATCGCGCCAATGGCGACCCCATGCAGCAGGGACCTGCATTCGTGCTCGGCACCAACGAGATCGCTCCTCTCTCGATGGCCACCGCCTTCGCCACCGTCGCGGCCGGCGGGATGAGCTGCCAGCCCATCGCGATCGTGAAGATCGTGAAGCGGGGCGGCTCGGAGATCCCGGTTCCGCCGAAGTCCTGCAAGCGGGTGATCAGCGCCGACGTCGCCGCAACCGCCGCATACGCCCTGAACAGGGCGCTCGAGGGCGGGACGGGGCGCTCCTCCTACTACGCCCTCACCACCTTCGCTCCGATGTTCAGCAAGACCGGGACGACCGACGACGCCCACGCGACCTGGATCACGGGCGGGAGCTCGAAGGCGGTGACCGTCGCGGGGGCGTTCAACACCCAGAACAAGGGGGCGGTGAGCCTTCGTGAGATGAATTTCCCCAGTGGCTATGCAGCCGACGCTCGCCACCGCATCTGGCCGCGGATCATGAGCGTCGCCAACGCCAAGTACGGCGGCGACCCGTTCCCCGAGCCGCCCGCCAACCTCCTGCGTGGCCGCACCGCCGAGGTGCCGAACGTGAAGGGGCTCACCCTCGACTCGGCCAGGGCCAAGCTGGAGGACGCGGGCTTCGGCTTCGAGGACGGCGGCAAGCGGGACTCCGACCTGCCCGTCGGCATCGTGATCGGCACGAACCCCTCGGGCACCACGAGCCGGGGCGCGATCGTCTCGGTGTACACGAGCAACGGCAAGCTGATGACGGTTCCCGACGCGGTGACGGCGAGCAGCTCCTTCGGCGAGTCCCGAGCACGGCTCGGTGCCGCCGGATTCGGCGACGTGCGCGAGGCCTGTGTGGTGGACGCCGCCGGGACAGGCAAGCCGACGGCGCAGCATCCTGCCCCCGGTTCGGGCGCGAAGGCCACCACCGCGATCACCGTCACGATCAGCAAGCCGTCCTGCTGACGTGGGCGCTGCGGCGCCGCTCAGCGGGGACGCAGCTCCCACAGCGCCACGGCGCTTGCCGCCGCGACGTTGAGCGAGTCGACTCCGTGCCGCATGGGGATCGTCACCACGACATCCGCGGCCCGCAGGGCCGAACGCGAGAGCCCGTCGCCCTCCGAGCCGAGCACCAGCGCGATCCGCTCCCGCGCCTCCGCGGCGAATCGGTCGAGCGGCACCGCATCGTCCGCCAGGGCCAGCGCGGCGATCGTGAAGCCGGCGTCGTGCAGCAGGGGTGCGGCCTCGCTCCATTCGGGCAGCCGGGTCCACGGCACCTGGAGCACCGTCCCCATGCTGACCCGCACGCTCCTCCGGTAGAGCGGATCGGCGCAGCGGGGGGTCACGAGCACCGCGTCGGCACCCATGCCCGCGGCCGCACGGAAGATGGCGCCCACGTTGGTGTGGTCGACGATGTCCTCGAGTACGACCACGAGCCGCGCGTCGGCGAGGAGCGTGGCCGGATCCGGCAGGACGGGACGGTGCATCGACGCGATCGCCCCGCGGTGCAGGTGGTAGCCGGTCAGCTCCTCGAGCACGGCGCCGTCGCCCACGAACACGGTCACCTCGGGGAAGGCGGCCAGGATGCGCTCGAGGTCCGGCAGCCAGGACTCGCGGGTGAGCACGGCACGGGGGACGTGACCTGCGGCGATCGCCCGCCCGATCACCTTCGTCGACTCCGCGAGGTAGAGCCCGCCGGCCGGCTCCTGCAGCCGGCGGAGGCTCACGTCGGTGAGTCGTGAGAAGTCCGCGAGCTCAGGGCGACCCAGCCCGTCGATGGGCGTCACCCGCATTGCTCGCCCCCCGTGCTGCCGGCCCCGCGCCGAGGACAGGCCGCGGCTGTCTACTCTGGTGTCAGGGAGATCCATGTCCACGCTAGTGCCCCGCGCCACCGCGACGGACCGCGAGCTCGACGCGGCCGCCGAGCTCCTCCTCGGCCGCACCGTCGTCGTGCTCACCGGGGCCGGCATGAGCACGGACTCCGGCATCCCGGACTACCGCGGCGACGGCGCACCGAAGCGGACGCCGATGACCTACCAGCAGTTCCTCGCCGGCTCGCGGTTCCGCCAGCGCTACTGGGCCGGCAGCCACCTGGGCTGGCGCCAGTTCGACGCAGCAGAGCCGAACCGCGGGCACCAGGTGCTCGCGGACCTCGAGAACGGCGGCATCGTGAACGGCGTCGTCACCCAGAACGTGGACGGGCTGCACCTGCGGGCCGGGTCCCGGCACGTCGTCGACCTGCACGGCTCCGTGGACCGCGTCCGCTGCCTGGCGTGCGGCCAGATCTTCGCGAGGAGCGCCATCGCCGAGCGCATCGACGCGGCGAACCCCTGGCTGGAGCTGCCAGAGGCAGTGGTCATTCATCCGGATGGGGACGCGGAGGTCGTCTCCATCGACGACTTCGTGGTGCCCGAGTGCACGGTGTGCGGCGGCATGCTCAAGCCGGAGGTCGTCTTCTTCGGCGAGTTCGTGCCGCTCGAGAAGTTCGCGGAGGCGAGTGCTCTCGTGCGGCGCGCGGACGCCCTGGTGATCGCCGGGTCGTCCCTGGCGGTGAACTCCGGAGTCCGCCTGCTCGACCTCGCGCGGCGGCGCAGGACACCCGTCGTCATCATCAACCGCGGTCCGACGAAGGGCGACCGCAAGGCGACGATTAAGCTGGATGCCGGCACCACCGAGACGCTCGAGGCCCTCGCCTCGCGTCTGACCGCCTGACCCGTCCCCAACCCTCCGGAGCCCCGTGACCCACCTCGTCCTCGTCCGCCACGGCCAGACCGACTGGAACCTGCAGGAGCGGATCCAGGGGTCCAGCGACATCCCGCTCAACGAGACGGGACGCGAGCAGGCCCGCGCCGCCGGGCGCCTGCTCGCCGACCAGCACTGGGACGCCATCGTGTCCAGTCCGCTGTCCCGGGCCCTCGAGACCGCCCGGATCATCGCCGCAGAGGTCGGGCTGCACTCCGTGCAGACCGTCGACGACCTCCGGGAGCGGCACTACGGCGCGGCGGAGGGACTGACCGGCGCGGAGGTGGAGGCCCGCTTCGACGGCGGTCGCCAGGTGACGGGACGCGAGAGCCGCGACGCCGTGATCGAGCGCGTCCGTCCGGCCCTCATCGACATCGCGGAGGAGCACCCGGGCCAGTCGGTGCTCGTCGTGAGCCACGGGGGTGTCATCGGCTCCCTGGTCCGCGACGCCACCGACTACGCGTGGCCCGAGGCGGGTCAGCCGATCCCCAACGGCTCCGCCCATCGGTTCCGCTACCGCGACGGTGTGCTCGGCCTCGTGGAGTTCAACGGCACGCCCTGGGCGGTCCCGACCCTCGACGCACGGTCCGATGCACCGACACGCTGAGCGCTTCCAGGAGAAGCTCGCCGCGCTGGGCGAGCCCGGCCGCGTGCGGGAGACCGAGACGTCGGCGCACACGGCGGCGGAGGCCGCAGCGGCCCTCGGTGTTCCGGTCGCCGCGATCGTCAAGAGCCTCGTCTTCCTGCTCGGCACCCCGGATGGCGCCGATCCCCTCCTCGTGCTCGTCTCCGGACCCAACCGCGTGGACCTCGAGCTGGTGGGCCGCGCGGCGGGAGGCGAGCTGTCGAAGGCGGACGCCGCAACGGTGAAGGCGGCGACCGGCTACAGCATCGGCGGTGTACCGCCGCTCGGCCATCGTGCTCCCCTGCGGACCCTCATCGACCGGGACCTGCTGGGGCTCGAGGTGCTCTGGGCGGCCGCGGGCACGCCCAGCGCGGTGTTCCCGATCGCCCCGGACCGGCTGGTCGCGCTCAGCGGCGGCGAGGTCGTGCGGGTGTCCTGACCCTGCCCCGGAACGTGCGGTTCACACCGCCGCGCGCCACGAGGTCCTCCAGGAGCGTGTGCAGCACGGCCGCGGAGGCGTCCCAGCTGAACCGCGCCGCCTGGGCGACCGAGGCGGCGGAACGCCGCTCCCACTCCCCCTCGCCCTCGAGAAGCCGCACCGCCGCGGCGAATGCGGCCGCGTCGTCTGCTGGTGCGAAGAGCGCCGCGTCCCCGCCCACCTCCCGGAAGATCGCGATGTCGCTGAGGATCGCGGGGGTCCCGACGCTCATCGACTCCACGACGGGGATGCCGAAGCCCTCGTCGCGGGACGCGGAGACGAGCGCCGTCGCGCCGAGCAGCTCCGCCCGATACTCCTCGTCGCTCACCCCGTTCCGGAACACGAGCCGGGCCGCGGGCGCCAGCGCTTCTAGTCTCGCCTTCTCGCCTTCGGTCACCCGGCTCATCAGGCGCAGCTCGTAGTCGGGCAGCAGCGCGGCGGCACGGACCAGGGTGTCCACGTTCTTGTAGCCGATGAAGGCGCCCATGTAGACGAGAGCCTTCGCCGGCGCGGCGCGGCGCTCCGCCGCCGGCGCCACGTCGGCGGCGTTCGGCACCACTGTGACGGGTCGCCGGGTCAGGCGATGCTCGGCCATCAGCGCCTTCGTCGTCTCGGAGACCGTGACCACGGCGTCCGCCCGATTCAGCAGCACGCGCTGGGGCCACCAGGCCAGGTGGTAGATCCGCCAGAGCCCCCGCACCCACCAGGCGAACTCGGCCGGCGGGGTGCGGTGCCGGTAGTAGATCAGGTCGTGCAGCGTGAGCACGAGCGGATACCGGCGGCCGGCGGACCCCATCGTCTGCATCGGGCTGAACACCACGCTCGGCCGGAGTCGGTTGACCTGTCGGGCCACGAGGGGCTCGAAGGGACTGGTGGGCGGCGAGACCCGGCGCCACGGCAGCTCGGGCAGCAGCTCCAGCTGCCGCGGGTGCGACACGAGCATCGTCACCGGCACAAGCCGGGACAGCGCGGTCGTGATCCCCGCCGAATAGCGGCTGATCCCGTCGTGCCTGCCGTCGGTGCGCACATAGCGGCAGTCCACCACGATGCCGCCGGCGTTCCCCGGGGCGGCGTTCACGGGCGCGGCGGCCCCTGACGCGGTCACGGCGCGCGGGGCAGCAGGAACCCGGCCACCTCGTCGGCGGCCTCCTGCGGCACCTCGTAGTGGATGAGGTGGCCGACGCCCTCGAGCACTCGCAGGGTCGCGTGCGGGAACAGCGCCACCAGCCTGTGCTGATCAGCGACGGGCGTGATGTCGTCCTTCTCGGCCGCGATCAGGTGCACCGGGATGCGGATCCGGGGCGCGTAGTCGCTGACGTCGTGGGTGACCGAGGCCCTGAAGGCCTCCAGCACGACGTCCCGCCGCGCGAAGGCGCCGAAGAACAGGTCGTGCTGATTGTGAATCCATCGCCGGAGCGCGCGGTCGCGGGTCTTCGCCATGGTGACGCTCATACCGCGGGTGACGACGCGCCAGCGGAGCAGGGCGAAGCCGACCCGCTCCGGGATGCGCGAGCCGAGCCAGTAGTAGAAGACGGCGAGCCGGGTGCCGAGGGCGTTGGGTCCGGAGAGCGCCGGTGAGGCGATCGGGTTGACGAGGACGGCGCGCGGGGCGGGCATGCCCCCGGCAAGCGCAGCGGAGACGAGGATCGTGCCGAAGGAGTGACCGAGCAGCGCGGCGGCGCCCAGCAGCCCGAGCTCCCGCAGGAACGCCTCGAGCCACCGGACGTATCCGTCGATGTCGTGCCGGGAGTCCGCGAGCGGCTCGGAGACGCCGAAGCCCGGCAGGTCCGGCGCGATCACCCGCACGTTCGGGTGCGCGGAGCACAGATAGCCGACGATCGCCTCGAGGCCGTGGTGGTCGCCACGGAAGCCGTGCACGGCGACGAGGGTGACGGCCGCGTCGGCCGGTCCGTAGTCCCAGTAGCTGGTGGTGGAGCCGAGCACCTGGGCGGTCCGCGCGACGCCCTCGACGACCGCTCCCCGCTCGGCGTGCGGCGACAGGACGACCTTCATCGCGCACAGTCTACGGCGCGAGCCCGCGCCCCCGGGAGGGCCTGGCGGGGGCGGGCGCCGACCCTAGGATTATTCGCACACCCACATCCGCGAGGGGACCGCCCGTGAGCTTCACCGCACCCATCACTCTGCCCGGACTCGCTCTGGACCCCCAGTGGTATCGACGGGCGGTGTTCTACGAGGTGATGGTGCGGTGCTTCGCGGACAGCAACGGGGACGGCACGGGCGACCTCGGCGGCCTCATCTCGAAGCTCGACTATCTGCAGTGGCTCGGCATCGACGCCCTCTGGCTTCCGCCGTTCTACCAGTCGCCCCTCCGCGACGGCGGGTATGACGTCTCCGACTTCAAGGCCGTCCTGCCCGAGTTCGGCACGCTCGACGAGTTCCGCGAGCTCGTGACCAAGGCGCACGAGCGCAACATGCGGGTCATCATGGACTTCCCGCTCAACCACACCTCCGATCAGCACCCCTGGTTCCAGGCGTCCCGGGAGGACCCGGACGGCCCGTACGGCGACTTCTACGTCTGGAGCGACACCGACAAGAAGTACGAGAACATCCGCGTCATCTTCGTCGACACCGAGGAGTCCAACTGGACCTTCGACCCGGTGCGCCGGCAGTTCTTCTTCCACCGCTTCTTCTCGCACCAGCCGGACCTCAACTTCGAGAACCCGGCGGTGCAGGACGCGATCTTCGACATCATCCGGTTCTGGTTCGACATGGGCGTCGACGGCATCCGGCTCGACGCCATCCCGTATCTCTTCGAGTCGGAGGAGGGCAACGGCGAGGGTGAGCCCCCGACGCACGCGTACATCCAGAGGCTGCGGCGGATGGTGGACGACGAGTACCCGGGCCGGATGCTCGTCGCCGAGGCGAACCAGTGGCCCCGTGAGGTGGCCGCGTTCTTCGGCACCGCGGAGGAGCCGGAGTGCCACATGGCCTTCGACTTCCCCGTCATGCCGCGCATCTTCTACTCACTGCGCTCCCAGACCTCCGGCGAACTGGTGAAGATCCTCTCCGAGACCACGGATGTGCCGCCCGGCGCGGCGTGGGGAGTCTTCCTGCGCAACCACGACGAGCTGACGCTCGAGATGGTCTCGGAGGAGTACCGGCAGGCGATGTACGGCTGGTACGCCTACGACCCGCGGATGCGCAGCAACGTGGGCATCCGCCGCCGACTTGCGCCGCTCCTCGACAACTCGCGGGCCGAGCTCGAGCTCGCGCACGCCCTGCTGTTCGCCCTGCCGGGCAGCCCGTTCCTCTACTACGGCGACGAGATCGGCATGGGGGACAACATCTGGCTCAGCGACCGGGATGCCTCCCGCACTCCGATGCAGTGGACCCCCGACCGGAACGCCGGCTTCTCCTCGGCCGACCCCGGAAAGCTCTACCTGCCGGTCGTCCAGTCGCTCGTCTACCACTACTCGCTGATCAATGTGGAGGCTCAGCTCGCGCAGTCGCGGTCCCTGCTGCACTGGGTGCGGAACGTGATCCACGTGCGGAAGGCCCACCCGACCTTCGGTCTCGGCTCCCTCCAGGTGCAGCAGACGGACCACGAGTCGGCTCTGGCGTTCGTGCGCTCCTACGCGGGCAGCGGCATGCACTTCGGAGACCAGTCGGAGGAGATCCTCTGCATCTTCTCCTTCGCCCACAATCCGATCTCGGTGACGGTCCAGATGCCCGAGCATGCCGGGGCCAGCCTCACGGACCTGTTCGGCGGCGGGCAGTTCCCGTCGATCGCCGGGGACGGCGTGGTCACGCTGACGCTCGGGACCCAGAGCTTCTACTGGCTGAAGATCACCGACCGCCCCGCCTGAGCCGCGCTCGGCGCGCTTGCCCCGCGTCGTCGGGGGTCGTGCTTAGTCTGACGGCGTGAATGCGACGAGCACGCTGGACGGCCCCGATCTCCGGTACCTGCACGAGGAGGACCTTCCCCTCTTCGAGCTGACCGCCGACCTCGTTCCGGAGACACCGGCTCCCCGCCGGGCCAGGGCCTCCCGGGTCGCGACGCAGGGCATCGCCGGCGACGCGCTCTTCCTGGAGCCGCTCATCGACCTCGACCCGGCGGAGGTCGTTCCGCTGCAGTCGGTGATGGCGCCGGCAGCGCCGGCCGAGGACGCAGCTGCCGAGTCGCGCCCCGTGCTCGCACTGCCCGTCGAGGCGGCGTCCTCGCCTGTCGCGGCCGGCCCGGACCCGCTGCCTGTGCTCGAGGCGGCCGTGCTGTCTGTGCTCGATCCGGCTCTCGCGCCTCTCGCCGAGCCGTCCGACTTCGAGCCGATGTTCTCGGCGGGTCTCGCCCCGGCGCCGGTGGTCGACACTCCCCTGATCGAGCCGCTGCTGCCCGCCGCTCCGGATTGGGCGTCGATGCTCGGCGTGTTCGACCTCGAGACGACCGGCATCGACACCGAAACAGCCCGCATCGTCAGCGCTCACGTCGGGGTGCTCGACGAGCACGGCGGCATCGTGGAGCGCAAGGACTGGCTGCTGGATCCCGGCGTCGAGATCCCCGACGGCGCTGCCGCCGTGCACGGCATCACCACCGATCGGGCGCGCCGGTACGGCCGCTCGGCCGCCGAGGTGATCCCCGAGATCCTGGCTGCGATCCGCTCGGTCGAGCGGCGAGGCATCCCGCTCGTCATCTACAACGCGCCGTACGACCTCACGCTGCTCGCGCGCGAGGCGGCGCGCCACGCCCTGGAGCCGCTCGACGGCTCAGGGCTGGTCGTCGACCCCCTGGTGGTCGACCGTGCAATGGACCGCTTCCGCAAGGGCAAGCGCACCCTGGAGTACACGGCCGCGTTCTACGGCGTGGAGCTGTCCGACGCCCACGACGCAGGAGCCGACGCGATCGCGGCCGGCCGGGTGGCGCAGGTCCTCGCCCGCCGCTACCCGGTGGAGCTCGGAGTGGAGGCGGACCGACTGCACGACATGCAGGTCCGGTGGTGCCGCGAGCAGGCGGCGAGCTTCGAGGAGTACATGCGTCGCACGAAGGACCCGGACTTCACGACGTCGGGCGCCTGGCCCTGTCGCTGAACCGGGACACTCCCGCTCAGGCGCGAGCCCGAGGCGCACTCCCACCGGTGGGGAGCCCGCGCCGCGGGCGTCTCGGAACCACGGAACCCAGGCCCGCGGAACGCCGCCCGAGAGTGCTGGAGATTTCACGACACTGCGCACGCATGCGCGGCTGTCGATCCTCGGCGAGCTGTCGGAGGTGGTGACTGCCCTCGGCAGTCACCACCAGCTCGACTACTTGCCGAAGTTCTTGTAGCGGGAGTTGAACTTCTCGACGCGACCGGCGGAGTCCATGATCCGCTGCTTGCCCGTGTAGAACGGGTGCGAGGCGGAGGAGATCTCGACGTCGATGACGGGGTAGCTGTTGCCGTCCTCCCACTCGATCGTCTTCGAGCTGGAGACGGTGGAGCGGGTGAGGAAGGTCTCGCCCGATGCGAGGTCGCGGAACACGACGGTGTTGTAATCGGGGTGGATGCCGGACTTCATGGCGGACGAACCTCAGATCTGGG
The DNA here is from genome assembly GCF_025465545.1 of Naasia sp. Classification (GTDB taxonomy): domain Bacteria; phylum Actinomycetota; class Actinomycetes; order Actinomycetales; family Microbacteriaceae; genus Naasia. Next base: position 89,777 of record NZ_JAODMK010000010.1, read on the forward strand.
AGAGCGGAAAGGGAAGTCTGTGGCCGAAAGGGCCGACAGACAAGGATAGCAGAGCCCGCATGCGCGAGCGAGGGAAGGTCAGCTCGCGCGAGCCGTGTACCGGCCGCCCTCATCGGTCACCTGCAGGGACAGCCCGAAGGTCTGCGAGAGCACCTCGGAGGTCAGCACATCGCCGAGCGGACCGGAGCCGACGACCTTGCCCTGCGCGAGCAGCAGCGCGTGGGTGAAGCCTCGGGCGATCTCCTCGACGTGGTGGGTGACCATGATCATGCCGGGCGCGTGCGGCGAGCTGGCATAGCCGCCGAGCAGCTGGAGGAGCTCCTCGCGGGCGCCCAGGTCGAGGCTCGCGGCCGGCTCGTCGAGGAGCAGCAGCTCCGGGTCGGTCATCACCGACCGGGCGATCTGCACGCGCTTCTGCTCGCCGTCGCTCAGTTCGCCGAAGCGGCGGTTCTCGAGGTGGCCGAGCTTCCACTCGGCGAGCACCCGCTGGGCGCGCCGCACGTCGAGGTCGTCGTACTGCTCGTTCCACCGTCCGGTGACCGAGTAGGCGGCCGTGAGCACGACGTCGAGAACCGACTCGGATGCCGGGATGCGGCGGGCCATTGCGGTGGAGGCGAAGCCGATGCGCGGCCGCAGCTCGAACAGGTCGGTGCCGCCGATGCGCTGGTCGAGCACCGTCGCCGTGCCGCGGCTGGGGTGCAGGAGTGCGGCGGCGATCTGCAGCAGCGTGGTCTTGCCCGCGCCGTTCGGGCCGAGGATGACCCACCGCTCCGAGCTGTCGACCGTCCAGTCCACCGAGTCGAGGATGGTGTTCCCATCACGGGTGACCGACACGTCGGACAGCTGGAGAACCGTGGTCATGCGCTCCACCCTATCCGCTCGTATCGGCACGCTCCGAGGCTCACGAGCCGCGCAGAACGGACTCGTAGACGGCCAGTGTGTCCGTCGCGATCCGGTCCCAGGCGAAGTGCTCCTCGGCGCGACGGCGTCCTGCCTCGCCGTAGCGCCGGGCCTTCTCGGGATCGGCGACGACCTCGGTGAGCACCGCAGCGAGGTCCGCCACGAAGCGGTCGGGGTCGACGGGAGTGCCGGTGCCGTCCTGCACCTGCTCGATCGGGACCAGCCTGCCCGTGACGCCGTCCTCGACGACCTCGGGGATGCCTCCGGTCGCCGTGCCGACGACTGCGGCGCCGCACGCCATCGCCTCCAGATTGACGATCCCCAGGGGCTCGTAGACCGACGGGCAGACGAAGGTGGTGGCGGAGCCGAGCACGCAGCTCAGCTCCCGGCGGCTGAGCAGGCGGTCGAGCCACACGACGCCCGTGCGCTCCTGCTGGAGCACCCGCACCGCGTCGCTGACCTCGGCGAGGATCTCGGGCGTGTCAGGGGCGCCGGCGCAGAGCACCAGCTGCACGTCTGCGGGCAGGGCCCGGGCGGCGCGCAGCAGGTAGGGCAGGCCCTTCTGCCGGGTGATGCGGCCGACGAAGACCACCGACGGCCGGCTCGGGTCGATGCCGAGGCCGCGCAGCAGCTCGTCGTCCTCCACCGCCTGCCACTGCTCCAGATCGATGCCGTTGTAGACGACGGACACCTTCGCGGGGTCGAGCGCCGGATAGGACCGGAGGATGTCGCGGCGCATGCCTTCGCTGACTGCGATGACCGCGTCGGCGCTCTCGAACGCGTCCCGCTCCACCCAGCTGGAGAGGCGGTAGCCGCCGCCGAGCTGCTCGGCCTTCCAGGGGCGCAGCGGCTCCAGGCTGTGCGCGGTCACCACATGCGGGATCCCGTGCAGCAGGCTGGCGATGCGGCCCGCCGCGTTCGCGTACCAGGTGTGGGAGTGCACCAGGTCTGCGCCGGCCGCGTCCGCCGCGATCTGCAGGTCGACGCCGAGCGTCGCCAGCGCAGGATTCGCCTCGGCGAGCTGGGCCGGCACCAGGTAGGCGTAGGTGTCGGGTTCGTCCCGCGGCATGCCGAAGCACCGCACCACCACGTCGATGTCGCCGCGCAGCGCCCGGACCAGCTCGGCCACGTGGACGCCCGCTCCGCCGTAGACCTCCGGCGGATACTCCCTTGTCAGCAGATCTACTCGCACACGGCTCACGGTAGTACGGGCGGGCCCCCTTAGGGGGACGGCTGATGAGGGGGCACTTCCATACCGAAGCGGGGGCGTCGGCCGATAGGATGCCGACATGGCATCGAAGAAGATTTTCGGCATCGTTCTCGCGGGCGGTGAAGGGAAGCGCTTGATGCCCCTGACTGCAGATCGCGCCAAGCCTGCAGTGCCCTTCGGCGGCACCTACCGGCTCGTGGACTTCGCGCTCTCGAACCTCCTCAACTCGGGTCTCACGCAGATCGTCGTGCTGACTCAGTACAAGTCGCACAGCCTCGACCGGCACATCGCCGAGACCTGGCGGCTGTCCGGTCTGCTCAACTCCTACGTGGCGTCCGTTCCCGCGCAGCAGCGGCTGGGCAAGCGGTGGTACACCGGCTCCGCCGACGCGATCCTGCAGAGCCTCAACCTCATCAATGACGAGAAGCCCGACATCATCGTCGTGGTCGGAGCCGACCACGTGTATCGCATGGACTTCGAGCAGATGATCGACGCGCACGTCGAATCGGGCATGGGGGTCACGGTTGCGGCGATCCGCCAACCCCTGTCGCTCGCCGATCAGTTCGGTGTCATCCAGACGACTGCGCGGCGGCCGACGAAGATCAGCCGGTTCCTGGAGAAGCCCAAGAACGCGCGGGGTCTCGCCGACTCGCCCGACGAGGTGCTCGCCTCCATGGGCAACTACGTCTTCAACACCGACGCGCTGGTCGCCGCCGTGCACGCCGATGCCGAGCTCGAGGGCTCGAGCCACGACATGGGCGGTGACCTGATCCCTGCCTTCGTCCGCAACGGCGATGCCGGCGTCTACGACCTCAACCGCAACGTGGTTCCCGGCGCCACCGACCGCGACCGCTTCTACTGGCGGGACGTGGGGACGATCGAGTCCTTCTTCGAGGCGCACCAGGACCTGATCTCGGCTCTGCCCGTGTTCAACCTCTACAACCAGGCCTGGCCGATCATCACGCAGCAGCTCAACTCACCGCCCGCCAAGCTCGTTCGCGACGCGCGCGGCAACACGGGCCTCACCATCGACTCCATCGTCTCCCTCGGCTCGGTGATCTCCGGTGCGAGGGTGGAGCGGAGCGTCCTCGGCCCCTGGTCGACGATCGAGTCGGGCGCCGTGGTCACCGACAGTGTGCTCTTCGACCGCGCACGGGTGCATCCGAACGCCGTCGTCGCCCGCTCGATCCTCGACAAGAACGTCGTGATCGAGGAGGGCGCCCGGGTGGGGGTCGACCCAGTGCGGGACCGAGAGCGCGGCTTCACGGTCACCGACAGCGGGATCACCGTGGTGGGCAAGGGCGAGCGGGTATCGCCATAGCGCCCGCCCGGCACCTGGTGGTGCTCGACGTCGACTCGACGCTGATCGAGAACGAGGTCATCGAGCTCCTCGCCGATGCAGCGGGCAGCGGCGACGTGGTCGCCGACATCACCTTCCGGGCGATGAACGGCGAGCTGGACTTCGAGCAGAGCCTGCGGGAGCGGGTGCGCACCCTCGCGGGCCTCTCCGTCTCGGTGTTCGCGGAGGTGCGGGCCGCCATCACGGTCACCACCGGGGTCCCGGAGATGATCGCCGCAGTGCATGCGGCGGGTGGCCGGGTCGGCACGGTGTCCGGCGGATTCCACGAGGTCCTCGATCCCCTCGCCGAGCGTCTCGGTCTCGACTTCTGGCGGGCCAATCGACTGGAGGTCGAGGGCGGCCGGCTGACCGGCCGGGTGCAGGGCCCGGTCGTCGACGCGGCGGCGAAGGCCTCGGCGCTGCGAGAGTGGGCGGCCGAGTGCGGCCTCCCCCTCAGCCGGACGGTCGCGGTGGGCGACGGGGCGAACGACCTGCCGATGATGGCCATCGCCGGCCTCTCGGTGGCTTTCGACGCGAAGGCCCCCGTGCGCGCCGTGGCCGACATCCTCCTCGACGTGCGTGACCTCTCGACCCTGCTCCCCCTCCTCGCCCTCCGCGGCTGACGATGGTTCCCGCTGGTGGGGAGCCGCGGAGCGGCGTCTCAGCCCGCCCGTTGAATCCACGTCGGAAGCACCGCTTCCCCTGAGGGGAGCACGGGTTCGGGTTCGCACCCCTCCCTCCGGGCGTGGGACCCGACCTGCCGGTTCCCCTCGCCCATCTCCGCCGGAGTCACCACCGACGGAAACACGCGAGCAGTTGGAAGGCCAAGCAGCTCGACAAGGCGGGGACCCTGGACTGGACCTCGGCCTCGCTTCGCGTCACGTCGGCACACCGTCCGGCACGCTGCTCCTGCACGGACGCTCGACGCCGTCCCCGCCGCTGCACCGAGTCGGAGGAGGAGTCAGTGCCCCATGCCTAATCCCCCATCGACCGGGATCACGGCGCCGGAGATGTAGCCGGCATCGTCTGAGGCGATCCAGGCGACGACCTTGGCGACCTCGCCGGTGCTGGCGAAGCGGCCGGCCGGGATCGCCTTCTTGTATTCGGCCTGCTGCGCCTCGGGCAACGCCGCGGTCATCTCGGTCTCGATGAAGCCGGGCGCGACGACGTTCGCCGTGATGCCCCGTGCGCCGAGTTCGCGGGTGAGCGAGCGGGCCATGCCGACGAGTGCGGCCTTCGAGGAGGAGTAGTTGACCTGGCCGGCGCCGCCATAGAGCCCGACGACGCTCGAGATGAGGACGACCCGTCCGAAGCGGCCCTTGAGCATGCCCTTGGACGCCCGCTTGACGACCCGGAATGCGCCGGTGAGGTTGGTGTCGAGCACATCGGTGAAGTCCGCTTCGCTCATCCGCAGCACGAGGGTGTCCCGGGTGATGCCGGCGTTCGCGACGACGACCTCGACGGGTCCGAGCTCCGCTTCGACGGCGGTGTACGCGGCATCCACGCTGGCGCTGTCCGTGACGTCGGCCGCCACGGTGAGCGCGCCGTCGGGTCCGCCGGTGCCGGAGCGTGAGGTGACGGCGACCCTGTGCCCTTGGCGCACGAACTCCTCGGCGATGGCGTAGCCGATCCCCCGGTTTCCTCCGGTGATCAGCACGGTCCTCTGGGTCACGGCGCTCCTTCGCTCGGGGTGAACCGGACCAGCCTAGGACCGCACAGCGCTCAGTCGGAGGACCGGCGTAGGCTGAGGCCACCTGATGAGCAAGAGCACCTCGACGCAATCGATCACCACTCTGCCGGCCTCTCCCACCGACGAGCGTCGCTCCCGCATGATCAAGTACTCGGTCGCGATGGGCATCCGCACCCTCTGCGTCATCGCGCTCATCTTCGTGCAGGGCTGGTGGGTCGTCGTCATGGTGGTGGCCGCGCTGGTGCTGCCCTATGTCGCGGTCGTCGTCGCGAACGTGGGCGCGAGGCCCGCGGCAGTGCCGCAGGTGACACGTCCCGGCGCGATCGTGCCCGTCATCCTCCCCCCGGCCGACGCGGGCACGTCGAGCGCTCCCGCCGCCTCCCCAGCGGGGCACCGGCCCCCGCAGGACTCGTGAGCGAGGCTCCTCCGCAGCTGACGTGCTCACGTGCGGGCTGCCGGAACGCCGCGGTGTGCGCCCTGGAATGGCGCAACCCCCGCATCCACTCCGAGGACCGGCGCAAGGTGTGGCTGGCCTGCGGCGAGCACCGGGAATATCTGCACGACTATCTCGCCGCCCGGGAGTTCCCGGTGCGGATGGTCGAGGACCCGACCGCTGCGGAGGTGCGCTGATGAGCGGATGGCGCTTCGTCCTGTCCGCCCGATGGGCGCGCTATCTGCTGCTCGCCGTGATCTTCGCCCTCGCGTGCGCCGGTCTGGCCTCCTGGCAGCTGGCACGCCGAGACGAGAAGGTGCAGGAGATCCGCTACATCCAGCAGAACTACGACTCCCCGCCGACTCCCCTGGCGGAACTGCTGCCCGAGCGGGACGACTACTCCCGAGCCGACGAATGGCGCCCCGTGGTGCTGACCGGCTCCTACCAGGGCGAGGATCAGCTGCTCGTCCGCAACCGCCCGAAGGACGGCGACGGCGGGTTCGAGGTGCTCGTGCCGTTTCGGACCGATCAGGGCGCGGTGTTCCTCATCGACCGCGGCTGGATCCCCCTCGCCTCGGATGGGTCGTCGCCCTCGGAGGCGCCTCCCCCGCCGCCTGGCGAGGTGACCGTGGTGGCCCGCCTCAAGGGCGGCGAGCCGAGCCTGCCGGGAGGCACGACGGCCAGCGGGATCCTTGCCTCCATCCAGCTCTCCGAGGTGGAGCGGCTCCTGGACGAGCCGATCTACTCCGCCGCATACGGCCTCCTCGACTCGGAGGATCCGGCGCCGCCCGAACGACCCGCGGCGGCGGTGCGTCCCGAGCTCGACGAGGGGCCGCATCTCTCCTATGCGCTCCAGTGGGTCATCTTCGCCCTGATCGGCTTCGGCGGGCTGGCGTTCGCCATCCGGCAGGAGTACCGCTACCGCAACGCGGACGAGCCAGAGGAGCAGGAGCGTGCCGCCCGCCGGGCCCAGCGCCGTGCCGCCAAGCCCACTGATGACGACGTGGAGGACGCCCTGCTCGACCGGCGCTGAGCCGACGGAGCAGAGCCGACGACGGGACGGGGGCACGTAGGACGGAGCCGCTAGAGTTCGGCGAATGGCCAGCACCGTGTTCGAGCGTCTCCCTCCGCCACCCGCAGCAGTGGATGCCAGCCTGTCAGGCACCCGCCGGGGCGTCTTCTGGCTGGAGGATGCCCCAGCCACCCGCTATCCCGCGCTGACGGCAGGGATCCCCGCCGACCTCGCCGTGGTCGGGGGCGGCTACCTGGGGCTGTGGACGGCGCTCCGCGCGAAACAGCGCCGTCCCGACGCCACCGTGGTGCTCCTCGAGGCGAAGACGATCGGCTGGGCGGCGTCCGGCAGGAACGGCGGGTTCGTCGAGGCCAGCCTCACCCACGGCCATGAGAACGGAGCGTCCCGCTTCCCGAATGAGATGGACACTCTCACACGGCTGGGCCGGGAGAACCTCGACCGGATGGAGGCGACCGTCGCGGAGCTGGGGCTCGACTGCGAGTTCGAGCGCAACGGCAGCCTCGCGGTCGCCACCGAGCCGCACCAGGTGAAGTGGCTGAGCGAGGCGTCCGGCACCGGCGAGGGCGATTTCCTGGACGAGGCTGCCGTGCGCTCGCTCGTCGACTCGCCCACCTACCTGGGCGCCCTGCGCAGCGCCAGGACGTCCGCGCTGGTGCATCCGGGGAAGCTCGCCGCCGAACTTGCCAGGGCCGCCGCGGCCGCAGGGGTGCAGATCTTCGAGCACACCAAGGTGTCCGCGCTGAACCGCACGGCCGAAGGCGTGGAGCTCAGCACCTACTTCGGCACCGTCAGGGCCGACCAGGTCGCGCTGGCGACCAACGTCTTCCCCTCGCTCCTCGCCCGGAACCGGCTGATGACCGTGCCGGTGTACGACTACGTCCTGATGACGGAGCCCCTCACGGCGGAACAGCTGGCCTCGATCGGCTGGTCGGGCAGGGAAGGCATCGGCGACGCCGCGAACCAGTTCCACTACTACCGGCTCACGGCCGAGAACCGCATCCTCTGGGGCGGCTACGACGCGATCTACCACCGGGGCGGGCGCGTCCGTCCCGCCTACGAGGACCGACCGGAGACCTTCCGCCGCCTGGCGAGCCACTTCCTCACCACCTTCCCGCAGCTCGAGGGGATCCGGTTCAGCCACCGCTGGGCGGGCGCCATCGACACGTGCACCCGGTTCTGCGCCTTCTACGGCACCGCCGGCCGCGGACGGATCGCCTACGCGTCCGGCTTCACCGGGCTGGGCGTGGCCGCGACCCACTTCTCGGCCGACGTGGTGCTCGACCTGCTCAGCGGGCAGTCCACGGAGCTGACGGAGCTGGAGCTGGTCCGCAGCCGGCCGCTGCCGTTCCCGCCGGAGCCCGCGGCGTCGATCGGCATCCAGGCGACCCGCTGGTCCCTGGACCGGGCCGACCACTCGGACGGCCGGCGGAACCTGCTGCTGCGCACCCTCGACGCCGTCGGCCTCGGCTTCGACTCCTGACGGTCACCCGCGTGCTCGTCCTGCCGGCCGCGAGAGGCGGTGCCGGCAGGACGAGCGAACGTCAGTTGCCGCCGACTCCGCCGCCGCCGCCGGCGAGCGTCGCCGCGAGTCCCGCCCCATCGCCCGTGACCTTCCGGGCCCGGAAGAGCACGAGGGCGACGAGCGCGAGCGCGACCAGGGTGAGCAGCAGCATCAGGGTGGACATCGCCGCGATGGATGGGCGCAGCGTGGAGCGCACGGACGCGAACACGTAGACGGGCCACGGCGTCGCGTCGGCCGTGGACACGAAGCTCGACAGCACCGTGTTGTCGAGGCTCAGCGTGAAGGCCAGCAGTGTGCCGGAGATGACTGCAGGGCGCATCAGCGGGAAGGTGATGTCGAGGAAGCGCCGCACCGGCGGTGCGCCGAGGTCCGCTGCCGCCTCCTCCAGAGACTGGCTGAGGCCCGCCATCCGGGCGCGCACGATGAACGTCACGACAGCGCAGGAGAACAGCGAATTCGCGATGATCAGGCGGACGAGACCACTGTTCACCGGCGTCAGCCCCAGGTCGGTGCCCAGGGTCACGAACCACGGCAGCAGGGAAACGCCGTTGACGATCTCCGGGGTCACCAGCACGAGGCCGAGCAGTGCGGTCATCCAGCCGATCCACGCCTTCCCCGCGCGACGGGCCATCGCGACACCGGCAAGGGAGCCGAGCACCGCCGACACCAGCGCCGAGAACACCGCGACGTAGAGCGAGACCGTGACCGCGTCCGTGATGGCCGAGTTGCTGAGCGCGTCGACGTAGGCGTTGAACCCGAACCCCTGGTACGACTGCAGCAGTCGGCCCGTGTTCGTCGAGTACGCGACGATGACGAGCACCGGGAAGAAGAGGAACAGGAAGCCGAGGACGCCCCAGACGGCGAGCAGCGCGTTGGCCGGATCGATCCGCCGGCGCCGACCGAGCGGCTTCCGCTCGGCTCCCGGCACGGGGAGCGCGTCGGACACGACTTCTGCGACTGCGGTCATGCGGAGACCCCCGGAGCGTCCTCGATAACGGCGACGTGCTCGAACCGGCTGACGATCAGCCCGACGATCTTGAACAGCACCCCGAAGAGCACCACGACGGCGAGGATCGCGAGCATCAGGATGATGGCCATCGCGGAGCCGAGCGCCCAGTTCTGGGCGATCGTGAACTGCTGAGCGACCTGTTGCCCGATCATGCTTCCTGCCGCGCCGCCGAGGACGGCGGGAGTGACATAGTCGCCCATCAGGGGCACGAACACCAGCAGCAGCCCTGCGCCGATGCCGGGGACCGCGAGCGGCACCGTGATCCGGCGGAAGCCCGCGAAGGCATTGCCGCCGAGGTCACGACTCGCCTCCAGCAGCCGCGGGTCCATCCGCTCGAGTGCGACGTAGAGCGGCAGGATCATCAGCGGCAGATAGTTGTAGACCACCCCGAGCTGCACCGCTCCCGCCGTGTAGAGGAGGTCGGGCGTCCCCCAGCCCAGACTGCGGGAGATGTCGGCCACGAACGAGCTCGGGCTGAGCGTGATCTGCCAGCCGAGGGTGCGCACGAGGAAGTTGGTCCAGTAGGGCACCAGCACGAGGCCGAGCGCGATCCCCTGGTACCTGGAGGGCAGCTTGACGGCCATCCAGTACGCCATCGGGAACGCGATCAGCAGGCACAGCACGGTGCCGAGAAGCGAGATCTGCAGCGTCCGGCCGAAGGTGGACAGGAACGCGGGCGTGACCGCGTCGGCATAGCGCTGCAGCGTGAACACGTCGTTGCCGTGGGTCTCGTAGAGGCTCGGCTTCTCGCCGAAGCTGTACCAGACGATCAGGAGGAACGGCGCGACGAAGAAGAACAGCAGCCACACACCGATGGGCGCTGCGAGCATGCCGGCGTTCCAGCGCCACCTGCGGGCACCGGAACGCCGGGGGGCGGGGAGGGCCGTCACTACCCCGCCGCTGCCGTGAGCTCGTTGAAGATCGCGACGCGCTTCTCCTGCGACTCGGGGACGATGTCGAAGACGAGCTTCTCCGTCTCCTGCGGCGTGTAGAAGATCAGCTCGGGGAGCTCGACGTTGCCGGCCGCCTCCTCGATGCCTCTGACACAGGTGTTGTAGCCGATGTACTCGAGCTCGCGGAGCGAGATCTCGGGGTCGAGCACGTAGTTGATGAAGTCGTGCGCGGCGTCGATGTTCTTCGAGCCGACCGGGATGCACCAGTTGTCGACGAACTGGCCGGCGCCTTCGCTGGGCTTGACCCACTTGTAGCGCTCCGGGTCGGGGTTGCTCAGCATCCCCTGGCGGGCGTCACCGTTCCACGAGTGCGCGAGCACCCGTCCGTTCTGCGCGATGGTCGCGCTCACGTAGGACTCGAAGGCCTGGACGTTGGGAGCGATGTTCTTGACGAGGAAGTCGCGAGCGGCGTTCAGCTTGGTCTCGTCGTTCGTGTTGATGTCCTCGCCGATGGAGAAGAAGTACGCCCAGAGGATCTCGTTGGGGTCGCCGAGCATGGAGGTCGCGCCGGCGGCCTCCTTCTGAGCCGCGTCGAAGAAGTCGGCCCACGAGGTGAGCTCACGCTTGATCACGGTGCTGTCGTAGAGGTAGCCGGAGACGCCGACGGCCTTCGGGACGCTGTAGTCGTTGCCCTTGTCGAGATCCGTGTCGAGGTAGGCCGGGTCGACGTTCTTGATGTTGGGCAGCTTCGACTTGTCGAGCTTCTCCAGCAGCTTCAGCTGGACCATCTGCGGGATGAAGCCGATCGTCGGCACCACGATGTCGTAGCCGCTCGTCCCCTTCGACGAGTTGAGCTTGGCGATGAGCTCCTCATTGGAGTCGTAGCTGCCGAGCTTGACGGTCGGTCCGCCGGTGTCCTTCGTGAACGACTTGAGCACGTCGGGGTCGTCGTACTCGCCCCAGGTGTAGAGGTTGAGGGTGCCGCCGCCGCCACTTCCGCCGCCGGTTCCCGGTGCGCAGGCGGCGAGGGCGAGGGAGGCGCCTGCGCCGACCATTCCGCCGAGGAAGAGGCGCCGGGACACCTCCTTCTTCATGAAGCTGGGGACGAGGACCGTGAGGTCGGATCGCTCAGGCATTCGGGGACTCCTTGGCTGTGAGGGTCAGGACGGGGTGGCGGACGAGGCGTCCGTCGCGGGGTAGAGCTTCACTGCACTGGCGGGCCAGCTGCAGGTGACCGGCGTGCCCACGGTCGTGGGCACGTCGAGAGAGCGGGAGGTGCGGGCCAGGATCTTCACGCCCGCGTCGGTGAGGGTGACGACCTGGAGGTAGGACCCGAGCTGGCTGACACCCATCAGGGTCGCCCTGACCTGGTTGTGCCCCTCGGCCGTTTGGCTGGTGACGGTGACGTTCTCGGGCCGGACGGCTCCGGTGACGGCGGCGCCGGTTGCCAGCAGAGTGGCCGCGGGAGTGGCGCCGGCCAGCGTGCCGCCCGGGAAGTCGACGACCGCCTCCTGACCGGCGGCCTTGCGGACGGTCCCCTGGAAGAAGTTCTGCTGGCCGATGAACCCGGCGACGTAGGCGCTCGCCGGGTTGTCGTACACCTCGGCCGGCGAGCCGATCTGCTCGATCCTGCCGCCGTTCATCACGGCGATGCGGTCGCTCATCGTCATCGCCTCCTCCTGATCGTGGGTCACGAAGACGAAGGTGGTGCCGAGCTGCTGCTGGAGGAGCTTGAGCTCGATCTGCATCTCCTCGCGCAGCTTGCGGTCGAGGGCGGACATCGGCTCGTCGAGGAGCAGGACCGACGGGCGGTTGACGAGGGCGCGGGCGAGCGCGATGCGCTGCTGCTGCCCGCCCGACAGCTGGGCCGGCATGCGGTCCGCGAAGCCCTTCATCCGGACCATGCCGAGCGCGTCGGTGACCCGGGTCGCGATCTCGCTCTTGGGGACCTTGGCGTAGCCGAGGCCGTACGCCACGTTCTTGGCGACCGACATGTGCGGGAACAGCGCGTAGGCCTGGAACACCGTGTTCACCGGTCGCTTGTGCGGGGGCAGCTCGTGCATGGGGGTTCCGGAGATGGCGATGGTGCCCTCGTCGGGGTACTCGAAGCCGCCGATCATCCGGAGCGTCGTCGTCTTGCCGCAGCCGCTCGGGCCGAGCAGGGAGACGAAGGTCCCCGCCTCGATGTCGAGGTCCAGTCCCTTGACGGCATAGCTCTTGCCGTAGATCTTGGAGACGCCCTGCAGGGTCACGCGACCGGGACGGCCGGCCACGGAATCCGTCTCCGGTCCGCTGGTGGCGAGGAAGGTCATCGTTCGGGCTCCTCGATGATCACGAAGTCGTCGCGCAGGAGAGCGCGAAGGGCGTACTGCCGAAATTAGGGCGTCGAGCACCGCGGCCACAACTTCTGCGCGCGGAACCCCGCTCACTTCTTACACGATCGAACCGGTTGCGCATGACACGAAACACCTACGGATCCCGCGCTCCGATGGCGATACGGCAACGGAAACGGTGGTCGCGTGCGGTTTTCTCAGCCGCGATGGACCACCCGGCCCGCCGATACCGTCAGCACGTTGCGGACAGTGTGAATCTGCTGAGCCGAGAGGTCGAACGGGTTCCGGTCAGCCACCGCGAGGTCCGCCCTCCCGCCCAGCTCGATCCGTCCGGCGTCGTCGTGCAGGGTCACCCGTGCGGAACCGGCCGTGTAGGCGGAGAGCGCCTGCTCCAGGGTCAGCTCCTGGCCCTTCCCCAGTGGCGGATAGCGGTCCTCCCCCGGCTCCACCCGGGTCACCGCGACCGAGATCGCCTGCCACGGATCTGGCGTCGACACCGGCCAGTCCGAGCCCATGGCGAGCCGGACGCCGGCCGCCGCCATCGCCGCGAACGGGTACTGCTCCCGGAACCGTCCCTCGCCCACGAGGGGAAGGTTGAGTTCGGTCATCTGATCGCTGTTGCAGGCCCAGAGCGCCTGCAGGTTCGCGGTGACCCCCAGCGAGGCCATCGTCGCGATGTCGTCGAGGTCCACCTGCTGCAGGTGCGCCAGGTGGTGCCGAAGCGCCTCCCCATCGGTCTGCTCGGCGGCGAGGCCGAGCGCGTGCAGGGCCTCCGCCACGGCCCGGTCGCCGATCGCGTGGATGTGCAGCTGGAAGCCCTCCCTCGCCAGGGCGACGGCGACCGCGTCGAGCACCTCGGGCGGGAAGTGCGAGGGTCCGAGCTGGTCCGTGGGATGGCCGTGCCCGTCCAGGTAGGGCTGTTTCAGGGCGGCGGTGCGGCTCTCGGGCACGCCGTCCTGCATGATCTTCACGGTCACTGCCTTGAAGCTTCCGCCCGCATCGTTGGTCCGCACCCCGATGCGGTCCCGGGCCGCGACGAGTCGGGCGACCACGTCCGCCACCTCGTCCAGGCCGAAGCCACGGGTCAGCCACAGGGCGGCGGAGACGCGTGCGGAGAGGGCTCCGGACTCGAAGCCGAGAAGGTAGGCCTCCGTGCTGTCGCGCGCCCCGGCGTAGGAGCCGAGGATCGCGTCCTGCCAGCCGGTGATGCCGAACGAGCGCAGATAGCGCTGGGCCTCCACGAGCGCGTCGACGTAGGCGGCGTCGTCCGGGACCGGCAGCAGGTGCTCGAACAGGTCCATCGCGCCCTCCTGCAGGGTGCCGCTGGGGCTGCCGTCGGGGTCCCGGTCGATGTGGCCGTCGGCGGGGTCGGGAGTGTCGGCGTCCATCCCGGCCGCGGCGAGAGCGGCCGGGGAGACCCAGGCGCCATGGTGGTCGGCGTTGACGAGGTACACCTTTCGGCCCGGCGCCGCCTGCTCCAGCAGCTCTGCGCGGGGAAGGCCGCCCGGGAAGTGGGGCAGATGCCAGCCGCCGCCGACGATCCAGTCGTCCTCGGGGTGCTCGACGGCGTAGCGCCGCACCAGTTCCAGGGCGCTCGCGGCGTCGGTGCTGTCGGTGAGGTCGCAGGTGAGGCGCTCGTGCCCGCCTTGGGTGGGATGCACGTGCGAGTCCAGGAAGCCGGGCGTGATCAGTCCGCCGGCGGCGTCGAACAGCTCCGCTCCCCCGGGCACCGCCGCGAGGGCATCCTCGTCGGAGCCGATCGCGACGACGCGTCCGCCGGAGACGGCGACCGCCGTCGCAGTGGGATGCAGGGCGGCGCCGGTGAAGACCCGGCCGGAGGTGATCACGAGATCGTTCGTCATGGCGCCACGGTAGCCGAGCGATGGGCGGGCTGGACACTCGCTAGCCTCGGGTCATGGCGTGGACGATGCCCTGGGAGGGCGACCGGCAGGATCGGCTCTGGCTGGCGTGGCCCCCCTCGGGCTACGCGCTCGGGGAGAGCGCGGAGACCGCGGAGGCCGCGTGGCGCGCCTGGGCTTCGGTGGCCAATGCGGCAGTCGAGTTCGAGCCGGTGACGGTGGTCGTCGGTCCCGACGACGAGGACTCCGCCCGGCGGCACCTGTCCGGCGAGGTCGAACGCCGCACGGCGCCCCTCGACGACGCCTGGATGCGCGACATGGGACCCACCTTCGTCCTCGACGGCGAGGACGGGCGGCTCGGCGCGATCGACTGGATCTTCAACGGCTGGGGTGCGCCCGACTGGGCCGAGTGGGACAAGGACGCAGACATCGCGCCCTTCGTGGCCGCACTCGCCGGCGCGGAGGTGGTCGCCAGCTCCCTCGTGAACGAGGGCGGCGGCTTCCACGTCGACGGCGAAGGCACGGTCCTGCTCACCGAGACGGTGCAGCGGGGCGAGGGGCGCAATCCTCAGCTCTCCCGCGAGGAGGTCGAGGCGGAGCTCGCCCGCACCCTCGGCACCCGGTCAGCCGTCTGGCTGCCGCGTGGCCTGACGCGCGACTACGAGCGCTTCGGCACCCGGGGCCATGTCGACATCGTCGCGGCCTTCGCCGCGCCGGGCCGGATCCTCGTGCACGACCAGCGCGACCCCGCGCACCCCGACCACTCCGTCACCGCCGAGGTGATCGAGACGCTCGCGGGGGCCGTCGACGCCTCCGGCCGCGCTTTCGAGCTCATCCGCCTGCCGGCGCCGGCCCAGCTGCGCGCCCCGGACGTGGAGGGCACCGAGAGCTGGACCGACTACAGCTACGTCAATCACGTGCTGGTGAACGGCGGCGTGCTCGCCTGCGGATTCGGCGACCCCGCGGCCGACGACGTGGCGGCGGGGATCCTGGCGGAGCAGTATCCCGGCCGGAAGGTGGTGGTGCTCGACGCCCGCGAGCTCTTCGCCCGCGGCGGCGGAATCCACTGCATCACGCAGCAGCAGCCCTCTGCCCGCCCTGCCTGAGCGCCGCTGTCCCTCAGCAGGCAGACTCTCCCTCAGCAGGCAGACTCTCCCTCAGCAGGCAGAATCGCCGTTAGCAGGCAGAACGGGGCCGCACCGACCGATCAAGTGATTTCTGCCTGCTGAGCGAGAGGACCGGGCGGACCGCCGCGAGGCTAGGCGAGGCTGATGAGCTCCGCGTAGTCCTTGGTCCACAGGTCCTCGGTGCCCTCGGGCATGATGAGGACCCGCTCCGGGTTGAGCGCCTCCACGGCGCCTTCGTCATGGCTGACCAGGACGACGGCTCCCGTGTACCCGGCCAGCGCGCCCAGGATCTCCTCGCGGCTCGCCGGATCCAGGTTGTTGGTCGGCTCATCGAGCAGCAGCACGTTCGCCGAGGACACCACGAGCATCGCCAGGGCGAGCCGGGTCTTCTCGCCACCGGACAGGACCCCGGCGGGCTTGCTCGTGTCGTCACCGGTGAACAGGAACGAGCCGAGCACCCGGCGGGCCTCCGTCTCGGTGAGCGTGTCCGAGGCGGTCATCATGTTCTGCAGCACGCTGCGCTTCACGTCGAGTGTCTCGTGCTCCTGCGCGTAGTAGCCGACTCGCAGGCCGTGACCAGCCTCGATCTGCCCGGTGTCCGGCAGGTCCACCCCGGCCAGGATCCGCAGCAGGGTGGTCTTGCCCGCGCCGTTCAGGCCCAGCACGACGACCTTCGAGCCACGGTCGATGGCGAGGTCCACCGCGGTGAAGATCTCCAGCGATCCGTAGTTCTTGCTGAGATCCGACGCCATGAGAGGCGTGCGGCCGCAGGGCGCGGGATCCGGGAACCGCAGCTTGGCCACGCGGTCGACGGTGCGCACCTCGTCGAGCCCGGAGAGGAGCTTCTCGGCCCGGCGAACCATCTGGTGGGCGGCGGCCGCCTTGCTGGCCTTCGCGCCGAAGCGGGCGGCCTGCAGCTGAAGCACGGACGCCTTCTTCTCGGCGTTGGCGCGCTCCTTCTTGCGCCGCTCCTCGTCGGACGCGCGCTGGCGCAGGTACTGCTTCCAGCCCATGTTGTAGACGTCGATGACGGAGCGGTTGGCGTCGAGGTAGAAGACCCGGTTCACGGTCTCCCCCACCAGCTCGATGTCGTGGCTGATCACGATCACGCCGCCGGCATAGCTCTTGAGGAAGTCGCGCAGCCACACGACCGAGTCGGCGTCCAGGTGGTTCGTCGGCTCGTCGAGGATGATCGTGTCGGCGCCGGAGAACAGGATGCGGGCGAGCTCGATGCGCCGGCGCTGGCCGCCGGAGAGCGTCTTGAGCGGTTGGTCGAGGATGCGGTCCGGGAGGTTCAGGTTGCTCGCGATCGACGCGGCCTCGGCCTCCGCCGCGTAGCCGCCGAGGGCCAGGAAGCGGTCGTTGGCGTCGCCGTACTTCTTCATGGCCCGCTCGGCGATCTTGGCGTCGTCGCTGGCCATGTCGAGGCCGGCCTTCTCCATGCCGAGCACCAGGGAGCCGAGGCCACGAGCGTCGAGGATGCGGGTGCGGGCGAGCTCCTCCGGATTGCCGGAACGCGGGTCCTGGGGCAGGTAGCCGATCTCGCCTGACCGGTCGATGCGGCCGCCGGTCGGCAGGGTCTCCCCCGCGAGCGTCTTCGTCAGTGTCGTCTTTCCTGCTCCGTTGCGGCCGACGAGTCCGATCTTGTCGCCGGCGCTCACTCGGAAGTTCACGCCCTCCATGAGGACGCGTGCCCCGATGCGGATCTCGAGATCATGCACGGCGAGCACAGAGAACGACCTTTACTTCAGGAGGAGGGGGAGCATTGTCGAAAACGACAGCCCTCTAGTATAAATTCCGCCGCCCGGGTCCCGGGTCGCCCGCCACACCCCGAGGGAAGCCATGTCGTCCGTCTCACTCGCCGCCCGCCGCCCCGTCCTGGCCGACCTGGTCGTCCCGCGCGGGATCGCCGCGGATCTCGCCCTGATCGTCGCGGGCACCGCGCTGACCGCGCTGCTCGCGCAGGTCGTCATCCCGCTGCACCCCGTGCCGATCACCGGTCAGACCCTCGCGGTGCTGCTGGTCGGCGGCACCCTCGGCTCGCTTCGCGGCGCGCTCTCGATGGTGCTCTACGCCGTCGTCGGCGCTGTCGGACTGCCGGTGTTCAGCGCCGCCACGAGCGGCACAGGCGTCCTCTTCGGCGCCACCGGCGGCTATATCGTCGGCTTCATCTTCGCTGCGGCGCTCACCGGCTATCTCGCCGAGCGCCGCTGGGACCGGCGGATCCTCGGCGGCATGGCGGCCTACCTGGTCGGCTCGCTCGTCCCGTTCGCGATCGGCCTGCCCTGGCTCGCGATCACCCTCGGGCTGAGCCTCGAGCAGACGCTCGCGGCCGGCCTGTACCCGTTCGTGCTCGGCGGCGTGATCAAGGCCGCGATCGCCGCCGGAGCCATCCGCCTCGGCTGGTTCGGCCTCGAGCGCCGCCGCTCCTAGACGCCGATCTGCCCAATTCCGCCGCAACTCGGCACTGAGCGGCGGCAGAACTGGGCAGGTCGGGGCTTCGACGCTAGGCCGGGGCTCCCTGGCCGACCCCGAAGGCGCGGCTGGTCAGCGCCATCACCACGGTGGTGACGAGCTCGTAGCCCGGGTCGAGGCGCGTCCGGGCCACCGCCCGCCCGCCCGACGCGTCGTGGCGTGGTGCAGCGCGCGGCGGTGACAGCACGGCCCAGACGTCGATGGCGGGAACGGTCACGCGCCGACCCTACCGCTGAGAATCTCTCAGCAGAAGGCCGGCGCCGCTCGGGGTGAGAGGTTCGGCAGGTCAGATGGCGAAGCCGATGGCGCGCATCATCTCGCGGCCGTCGTCGGTGATCTTCTCGGGGCCCCACGGGGGCATCCACACCCAGTTGATGCGGAAGCGCTCGGCGTGGCCGTCGAGGGCCTGCGCGGTGTCCTCCTCGATGACGTCGGTGAGCGGGCAGCCGGCCGATGTGAGGGTCATGCTGATGAGGAGGGCGTCGTTCTCCTCGTCCCAGGCGAGGTCGTAGATGAGGCCGAGGTCGACGATGTTGACGCCAAGCTCGGGGTCGACGACGTCCTTCAGCGCCTCCGTGAACTCGTCGAAGCGCTCGGGAGAGAGTGAGACGGCCATCAGCTCACCGCCTCGGGAAGGAAGCGGTCGTAGCCCTCGTCCTCGAGTCGCTCGGCGAGCTCCGGTCCGCCCTCCTCGGCGACGCGGCCGGCCACGAACACATGCACGAAGTCCGGCGTGATGTACCGGAGGATCCGCGTGTAGTGGGTGATCAGCAGGATCCCGAGGCCGGTCGCCGCCATTGCACGGTTGACGCCCTCGGACACGATCTTCAGCGCGTCCACGTCGAGGCCGGAGTCGGTCTCGTCGAGGACGGCGAACCGGGGCTTGAGCAGCTCCATCTGGAGGATCTCGTTGCGCTTCTTCTCACCGCCGGAGAAGCCCTCGTTGACGTTCCGCTCGGCGAACGAGGAGTCCATGCGCAGCTTCCCCATCGAGTCGCGCACCTCCTTGATCCAGCCACGGATGGCCGGTGCCTCGCCGGTGATCGCGGTCTTGGCCGTGCGCAGGAAGTTGGAGTTGGTGACGCCCGGGATCTCCACCGGGTACTGCATGGCGAGGAAGAGGCCTGCCCTCGCGCGCTGGTCGACGGTCATCGCGAGCACGTCCTCACCGTCGAGCGTGATCGAGCCGCCGTCGACGGTGTACTTGGGATGACCGGCGATCGCGTAGGCGAGCGTCGACTTGCCCGACCCGTTCGGCCCCATGATCGCGTGGATCTCGCCCTCGTTGATGGTGAGGTCGACGCCGCGGAGGATCTGCTTGGCGCCCTGGTCGGTCTCGACGCTGACCTGGAGGTCGGAGATGGTGAGGGTGGACATCGGGGATTCCTTTCGAAAGTGGAGTGACCGCAGGGCGGTCAGGCGCCGATCGTCAGCGGCGTCGGGTCGACGTAGACGCCGCCATCGACGACGGTGACGCCGAAGACGGGAACCGGCTCGTAGGCGGGCAGCGTGAGAGGCCGGCCCGTGGTCAGCTCGAAGCGGGAGCCGTGGGCCCAGCATTCGAGCGTGTCGTCCTCGACGAAGCCCTCGGACAGGGAGATGTCGCCGTGGGTGCAGGTGTCACCGATCGCGTGCACCCGGCCCGCGCTGTCCCGGACGACCGCGATGGCGACGCCCTCGATCACCACACGCGTGGCCGAGTCGACCCGCACGTCGTCGAGCGAGCAGACCCGCACGCCGGTCATCGGTCGTCCCTCGCGAGCTCCGCCTCGATGGCGGCGGTCAGCCGCTCCTCGAGCGCGGCAGAGCCGATGCGCTGGATGATGTCGATCAGGAAGCCGCGCACGACGAGCCGTCGCGCCTCCTCCTCGGGGATGCCACGGGACTGCAGGTAGAACAGCTGCTCGTCGTCGAATCGTCCGGTGGCGCTCGCATGCCCGGCCCCCAGGATGTCGCCCGTCTCGATCTCGAGGTTGGGGATGCTGTCGGCGCGGGTCCCGTCCGAGAGCACGAGGTTGCGGTTCTGCTCGTAGCTGTCGGTGCCGGAGGCCTCTGGGCCGATCAGCACGTCGCCGATCCAGACCGTTCGCGCGCCCGCGCCCTGCAGGGCGCCCTTGTAGTTGACCCGGCCGCGGGTGTTCGCCGCCTTGTGGAAGAGGAACACCTGCTGCTCGAGGTGCTGGCCGGCGTCGCTGAAGTACACGCCGAGCAGCTCGCCGTCCGCACCGGTGTCGGCCAGCGTCACCGAGGGGTTCACCCGCACGACGCTGCCGCCGAGAGACACCACGACGTGCTTGAAGGTCGCGTCCCGGCCGACCTGGGCGAAGTGGCTCGCGACGTAGCGGGCGTCCTCCGCGAAGTCCTGAACCGTGACGAGGGTGAGACGGGCGCCGTCCCGGACGAGGATCTCGAGGTTCTCGACGAGCGCGGCGGACCCGGTGTTGTCCAGCACCACGAGGGAGTCGCTGAACGGCTTCGCCTCGAGGAGAGTGTGCGCCGCGCGCGGCAAGGTGCCGAATTCGGAGCGCCCCACGACGAGCTCGGTGTGCTCCTCACCGGAGAGGGTGATGGCGAGGGCTGTGCCGAACGACGACCAGGCGTTGGCGGAGGCCTTGTCCTCGGGGATGCCCGCGAGCCCGATCCGCGGATCGGTCCGCGGCACCCAGCGGACGTCGACGCCGTCCGATGGCTGCGCCACCACCGAGTACGCGGACCCGTCGAGAGGACCGTCGAGGAGATCCCGGATCCGGTCGACCGGCGTGAGCTTCCAGTTCGCCTCGCGCCCGGTGACCTCCGGGAAGTCGGCCACATCGGCCGAGGTGAACCGCGCGTTGCGGGTCTGCACCGGCACGGCGCCGTGCCGGTTGGTGGCGTCGGAGATGATCGACGGGCGGGTGCCGGTGCCCGTCACCTCAACGGCAGTGTTCCCGTCCGGGGTGGCGAGTCCTCGCGCGGGGCTGGTCGCTGTGCTCTCGGTCACCTAGCCGACACTGCCTTCCATGCCCATCTCGATCAGTTTGTTGAGCTCCAGTGCGTACTCCATCGGCAGCTCCCGAGCGATCGGCTCGATGAAGCCGCGGACGATCATCGCCATCGCCTCGTCCTCGGGCATGCCCCGGGACATCAGGTAGAAGAGCTGCTCCTCGCTCACCTTCGAGACGGTCGCCTCGTGGCCGAGCTGAACATCGTCGACGCGGATGTCGATGGACGGGTAGGTGTCCGAGCGGGAGATGGTGTCGACGAGCAGTGCGTCGCAGCGCACCGTGTTGGCCGAGTGGTGCGCGTTGGCGTCCACCCGGACCTCGCCGCGGTAGCCGGCCCGGCCGCCGCCGCGGGCGATGGACTTGGACACGATCGACGACTGCGTGTACGGCGCCATGTGCACCATCTTCGCGCCGGCGTCCTGGTGCTGACCGGGGCCCGCGAAGGCCACCGACAGGGTCTCGCCCTTGGCATGCTCGCCGACCAGGTAGATGGACGGGTACTTCATCGTCACCTTGGAGCCGATGTTGCCGTCGATCCACTCCATCGTCGCGCCCTCGTGCGCGATCGCGCGCTTGGTGACGAGGTTGTAGACGTTGTTCGACCAGTTCTGGATGGTCGTGTAGCGCACCCGCGCGTTCTTCTTGACGATGATCTCGACGACCGCGGAGTGCAGCGAGTCCGACTTGTAGATGGGCGCCGTGCAGCCCTCGATGTAGTGCACGTAGCTGCCCTCGTCGGCGATGATCAGCGTGCGCTCGAACTGGCCCATGTTCTCGGTGTTGATCCGGAAGTAGGCCTGCAGCGGGATGTCGACGTGCACGCCCTTCGGCACGTAGACGAACGAGCCGCCCGACCAGACCGACGTGTTCAGCGCGGCGAACTTGTTGTCGCCGGCCGGGATGACCGTGCCGAAGTACTCCCGGAACATCTCGGGGTGCTCGCGGAGCGCCGTGTCCGTGTCGAGGAACAGGACGCCCTGGGCTTCGAGGTCCTCGCGGATCTGGTGGTAGACGACCTCGGACTCGTACTGGGCAGCGACGCCGCCGACGAGGCGCTGACGCTCCGCCTCGGGAATGCCGAGCCGCTCGTAGGTCTCCCGGATGTCCGCGGGGAGGTCCTCCCAGGTCTGCGCCTGCTTCTCCGTGGACCGCACGAAGTACTTGATGTTGTCGAAGTCGATCTCGGAGAGATCGGCGCCCCAGGTGGGCATCGGCTTGCGCTCGAAGATGCTCAGCGCCTTGAGGCGGTTCTTCAGCATCCACGCCGGCTCGCTCTTCAGCCCGGAGATGTTCTCCACGACCTGCGGCGAGAGCCCGCGCTGTGCCGTGGCACCCGCGGCGTCCGTGTCGGACCAGCCGAATTCGTACTGGCCGAGGCTCGCGAGTTCTGGACGATCAATCAGGACGTCTGACATGAGCACCTCTCTTCCCTGTGATCAACCGGCGCACGGGCATGCGAATTCCGCCCGTTGCGGAACCGAAGCGCTCCCCACCATCGCCGAAGCACCTGCACGTCACCCGGATGCCGTGGGACCGCCGTCGGGCCCGATCCGGATCGCGAACGAGGATGAGCGCGCCGACCAGCCAGTCTACGCGGGGAACCTCCGCGCGTCACGCGTCAGGGGCGGAGGAACCGCTCGCCGGGGGCGGCGGACACCAGCGGGCCGTCCGCCGCGTCGCCGCCGGAGGCCCGGACGGTGCCGAAGAGCCGCGGACTCACGTCGAGGAGCACACGGAGGACGCCCACCCAGACCAGCGCTGCGCCGAGCAGGTGCAGCACGACCAGCACGGCGGGAAGCGCCGAGAGCGCCTGCGCGATGCCGACGAGTCCCTGGGCGAGCAGCACGATCACCAGGGTTCGCACCCGCGCTCGGGCCACGCCCGCTCCGGGATTGCGGGACAGGCGAGCGGAGAGCGCGATCGCGAGCAGCAGGACGGCGACGGCGAGCGTCCCGTGCACCATGCTGACCCACACCCAGTCGAACGGCATGCGCGGCACCTCGGCGGAGTCCCCCGAGTGCGGACCGGAGCCGGTGACGGCGGTGCCTGCTGCGATCAGGGCGAGCGTGACGACGGTGAGCACCTCCGCGAGGCGCCGATCAGCCGAGCCGAGGTCGACGACCTCCGTGGACTGACGTGCCCGGTGCCAGGTGAGCGTCGTGGTGGCGAGGAGCGCCATGGCGAGCACGAAGTGCAGTGCAACGACCCAGGGATTGAGCCCCGTCTGCACGGTGATGCCGCCGGCCACCGCGTTGACCACGACCAGCCAGAACTGTGACCAGGCGAGTCGGGTGAGCGCCCGCCGGCGGGGGCGCTGCAGGCGGGCGGCCAGGATCGCCCAGCCGACCGCAAGGATCAGCACGCCGGTGAGAGCGCGGTTCGTGAACTCGATGAGGCCGTGGATCCCCAGCTCGGGCGTGGTGGTGAGCGAGCCGGAATCGCACGCGGGCCAGGTGGGACAGCCGAGCCCCGAACCGGTGACCCGCACCACTCCCCCGGTGACGACGATCAGCACGCTGACGAGGAGCGCCGCGGTGGTCCCCCAGCGCAGCGCGCGGGGACCGAGGGCGACGCGATCGGCGAGGACCGCGAACGGGGTGCGCATCAGAACGGCAGCAGCGGGTCGATCGCGACCGCCAGGAAGAGCAGCGTGAGGTAGCTGATCGATGCGTGGAACACGCGCATCGGCGCGGGCTCGGCGCCGCGGATGGCGAGCCCGTAGAGGCGGTGCGTCTCGTAGATGAACCAGCCGCCGGACACCGCCGCGATGCCGGTGTAGACGAGTCCCATCGCGGCGACCGGCACGAGCAGCAGCGAGCAGGCCACCGTCGCCCAGGCGTACAGGATCGTCTGCAGGCCCACCGCCTGGCGCGATCGGACCACGGCGAGCATCGGCACGCCGACCGCGGCGTAGTCGTCGCGGTACTTCATGGAGAGTGGCCAGTAGTGCGGCGGCGTCCAGAGGAACACCACCATGAAGAGGATGAAGGGCGCCCACGCCAGCTCGCCGGTGACGGCCGCCCAGCCGATGAGCACCGGGAAGCAGCCCGCGATGCCGCCCCAGATGATGTTCTGCTCGGTGCGGCGCTTGAGCCACAGCGTGTAGACGAAGACGTAGAACAGGATCGCGGCGACCGACAGCATCGCGGCCACCCACGTGGTGAACACCGCGAGCCACACCGTGGACACGACCCCGAGGATCCAGGCGAAGACGAGCGCCTCGCGCGGCGTGACGTCTCCGGTCACCAGCGGACGCCGCCGGGTGCGGTGCATGACGGCATCGATGTCGCGGTCGATGTAGCAGTTGAACGCGTTGGCCGACCCGGCGCTCAGGGCGCCGCCGAGGAGGGTGCCGAGGATCAGCCAGGGATTCGGGATGCCGTTCGCCGCGAGGATCATCACCGGCGCGGTGGTCACGAGCAGCAGCTCGATCACCCTCGGCTTCGTGAGGGCGAGATAGGCCCGCGCCTTGGTCCGGAAACCGACGGGCGGGCGCTTCGCGCCGACCCGGGCCTGACTCTCCACCGCTGTGCTCACCGTTCTCGATTCTACCCGAGGGGCGGACCCCGCCCGGTGCCCCGGCGTCGGCCTCCGCCGGAGAGACCCGCTCCGTCACGGCCGCTGTGGCCGCAGTCGTCACCCGCGGCGGCGGTGTCAAGGCCGGACGCCCCCGGCGGGGGCAACCATATACTTGGACAGGCCGAGAACTGGCCGTACAACTTCATGAAGAAGGGTCTTCCCCTCGTGGCAGATTTTCAATGGGACCCCATTGACGACAAGGCAGTAACGACCGCCCGCATCCTCGCCGCCGACGCGGTGGAGAAGGCCGGCAACGGGCACCCGGGAACGGCCATGAGCCTCGCGCCCGCCGCGTACCTCCTCTTCCAGAAGGTCATGCGCCGCGACCCGAGCGACAACGAGTGGGTGGGCCGGGACCGGTTCGTCCTCTCGGCAGGTCACGCCTCGCTGCTCCAGTACGTTCAGTTCTACCTCGGCGGCTACGGACTAGAGCTCGACGATCTGAAGCAGCTGCGCAAGTGGGGCTCCAAGACTCCGGGCCACCCCGAGTACGGCCACACCGACGGCATCGAGATCACCACCGGCCCGCTGGGCCAGGGCCTCGCCTCGGCCGTCGGCTTCGCCTACGCCGCCCGCTACGAGCGCGGCCTCTTCGACCCTGACACTGCCCCCGGCCAGAGCCCGTTCGACCACTTCATCTACGCGATCGCGGGTGATGGCGACCTCCAGGAGGGCATCACGAGCGAGGCGTCCTCGCTCGCCGGCCATCAGAAGCTCGGCAACCTCATCGCCATCTACGACAGCAACCAGATCTCCATCGAGGACGACACCAACATCGCCTTCACGGAGGATGTCGCGAAGCGCTACGCGGCCTACGACTGGCACGTGCAGACCGTCGACTGGAAGAAGACCGGCGACTACGTCGAGGACGTCCAGGCGCTCTTCGAGGCGATCGAGGCGGCCAAGGCCGCGACGGACAAGCCGTCCCTGATCATCCTGCGGACGATCATCGGCTGGCCGAGCCCGAAGAAGCAGAACACCGGCAAGATCCACGGGTCCGCCCTGGGCGGCGACGAGCTGCGCGCTCTCAAGGAGGTCGTCGGCTTCGACCCCGACGAGACCTTCGTGGTGGCGGACGAGGTGCTCGCCCGCACCCGGGGCGCCGTCGAGCGCGGCCAGGCGCAGCACGCCGAGTGGACAGAGCAGTTCGACGCGTGGGCCTCGGCGAACCCGGAGCGCAAGGCGCTGTTCGATCGCCTGCTCGCGCAGCAGCTCCCCGACGGACTCGAGGACGCCCTGCCCGTCTTCGAGCCGGGCAAGGACGTCTCCACCCGGGCCGCTTCAGGCAAGGTGATCAACGCGATCGCGCCGATCATGCCCGAGTTCTGGGGCGGTTCGGCCGACCTCGCCGAGAGCAACCTGACCACCATCACCTCGGGCAGCTCGTTCGTGCCGAGCGAGTGGTCGACGCATGAGTGGACCGGCGACCCCTACGGTCGCGTGCTGCACTTCGGCATCCGCGAGCACGCCATGGGGGCGATCCTCAACGGCATCGTCCTGCACGGCAACACCCGCCCCTTCGGCGGCACGTTCCTCATCTTCAGCGACTACATGCGCCCCGCGGTGCGCCTCGCCGCCCTGATGAAGGCGCCCACCATCTACGTCTGGACGCACGACTCGGTCGCGCTGGGCGAGGACGGCCCCACCCACCAGCCGATCGAGCAGCTCACCGCGCTCCGCGCCATCCCCGGCCTCGACGTGGTGCGGCCCGCCGACGCCAATGAGACCGCCTGGGCGTGGAAGACGATCCTCGAACGCCGCAACGGTCCCGCCGGCATCGCGCTGAGCCGGCAGAACCTGCCGGTCTTCGCGCGCGGCGAGGGCGAGGCGCAGGGCGACACGTTCGCCCACGCGCGCGGCGTGGCGAAGGGTGCCTACATCCTCGCCGAGGCGCCGGGCGGAGCTCCCGACGTGATCTTCCTGGCGACCGGCTCGGAGGTGCAGATCGCGGTGGCCGCTCGGGAGCAGCTCGCCGGCGACGGCGTCTCGGCCCGGGTGGTGTCCGTCCCGTCCCTGGAGTGGTTCGCCGAGCAGAGCGCCGAGTACCGCGAGCAGGTCCTGCCGGCCGCGGTCAAGGCGCGTGTGTCCATCGAGGCGGGCATCGCGCTCAGCTGGCGCCCGTGGATCGGCGACGCCGGCCGCAGCGTGTCGATCGAGCACTTCGGCGCCTCCGCCGACTATCAGGTCCTGTACGAGAAGTTCGGGCTCACCCGGGAGGCCGCTGTCGCGGCCGCGAAGGAATCGCTGGCCTCGCTCTGAGCGACCGGCGGCACGACGACCATACGAATGAGGGAAGAACGATGACCGACACGGCCCCCAGCACTCCCACCCCCACCGCGGCCCTGTCCGAGGCCGGCGTGAGCATCTGGCTCGACGACCTGTCCCGCGAGCTGCTCGACTCCGGTCGGCTCCAGGAGCTGATCGACACCCGGAACGTGGTGGGCGTCACCACGAACCCGACGATCTTCGCCTCGGCGCTCGCCAAGGGCGAGGCCTACGACGAGCAGGTCCGGGAGCTCGCCGCGGGGGGCGCCGACGTGACCAGCGCGATCTTCGAGATCACGACCGCCGACGTGACCCGCGCCTGCGACGTGTTCCGCCCGATCTACGACACCACCGAGGGCTACGACGGCCGGGTGTCGATCGAGGTCACCCCGGGTGCCGCCCGGGACACCGCGACGACCATCACCGAGGCGAAGGCGCTCTGGGCGAAGGTCGACCGCCCGAACGTGATGATCAAGATCCCCGCCACCAAGGAGGGCCTGCCCGCGATCACGGAGGCGATCGCCAACGGGATCAGCGTCAACGTCACGCTCATCTTCAGCCTGCAGCGCTACGCGGAGGTCATCGCCGCCTACCTCACGGGCCTTGAGCGGGCGTCCGCCGCGGGGATCGACCTCTCCACGATCCACTCGGTCGCGTCCTTCTTCGTGTCCCGGGTGGACGCAGAGATCGACAAGCGGCTCGACGCGATCGGCACGGATGAGGCGAAGGCCCTGAAGAGCAAGGCCGGCATCGCGAACGCGCGGCTCGCCTTCCAGCTCTTCGTCGAGGAGTTCGCCATGGAGCGCGCCCTCGCGCTGCAGGAGAAGGGCGCCAACCGCCAGCGCCCGCTGTGGGCGTCGACGGGCGTGAAGTCGCCCGACCTGCCCGACACCCTCTACGTCGTCGAGCTGACCACCCACGGCGTGGTCAACACGATGCCCGGCAAGACCCTCGAGGCGACCTTCGACCACGCCGAGATCAAGGGCGACACCGTGACCGGCGCCTACGCCGAGTCGAAGCAGACGATCGACGCGGTCGGCGCCCTCGGCATCTCGATCGATGAGGTCACCGAGCAGCTCGAGAACGAGGGCGTCGACAAGTTCGTCGTCTCGTGGACGGAGCTGACCGAGACGGTCACGAGCGCCCTCAAGGGAGCCAAGTGAGCGTCCGGATCCTGGCCGGCGGTGCCGCCCGCGAGGCGATCGACCGCGTGGTCCCCCAGCTCGTCGCGGACAGGGTCGCCTCCGGCATCACCGGTCTCGACCCCGACCTCTGGGGCGAGGCCGCGATCGAGGAGGCGAGCAAGCGGCTCGGCTGGACCGAGGCCGTCGCCGTCTCCCGGCCGCTCGTCGCCGAGATCGTCGCCCTCCGCGAGGAGCTGCGGGCCAAGGGCGTCGAGCACATCGTGCTCGGCGGCATGGGCGGCTCGTCGCTCGCCCCCGAGGTGATCACCCGCACCGGGGGCGTCCCGCTCACCGTGCTGGACTCCACCGACCCGGGCCAGGTGCTCTCCGCTCTGCACGACCGGCTCGAGCAGAGCGCGGTCGTCATCTCGTCGAAGTCGGGCGGCACGGTCGAGACCGACAGCCAGCGCCGCGTCTACGAGAAGGCCTTCCGGGATGCCGGCATCGACCCCCGCGATCGGATCGTCGTCGTGACCGACCCCGGCTCGCCGCTCGACGCCTCGGCGCGCGAGGCGGGCTACCGCGTCTTCAACGCGGACCCGGACGTGGGCGGCCGCTTCTCGGCGCTCACCGCCTTCGGGCTCGTCCCGTCCGGCCTCGCCGGTGCCGACATCGGGCAGCTCCTCGACGAGGCGGAGTCCGAGCTCGTGTACCTCGCGGTGGACCAGGCGGACAACCCGGGACTCGTGCTCGGCGCCGCCTTGGCCGGGACCTCGCCCCTCAAGGACAAGACCGGCATCGTCGCAGACGGCACGCACATCGTCGGCTTCGCGGACTGGGCGGAGCAGCTCATCGCCGAGTCCACCGGCAAGGACGGCAAGGGCCTGCTGCCGGTCGTCCTCGAGACCGGGTCGCCGGAGCTCTCCGAGAACCTGCCCGACCTGCAGATCGTCCGCCTGGTCGGCGAGGCGACCGTCAGCAGGCACACCGAGCACCTCGCGGCCGGCGAGATCGTGATCAGCGGCAGCCTCGGTGAGCTGCTCCTCGTCTGGGAGTACGCGATCGCCGTCGCCGGACGCCTCCTCGGCATCAACCCGTTCGACCAGCCCGACGTGGAGTCCGCGAAGATCGCCGCCCGCGGGCTTCTCGATGCTCGCCCGGAGCCCACTCCCCCGGTGTTCACCGAGGGCGGGGTCGAGGTGCGGGGCACGGA
Organism: Naasia sp.; assembly: GCF_025465545.1. GTDB lineage: Bacteria > Actinomycetota > Actinomycetes > Actinomycetales > Microbacteriaceae > Naasia. The sequence goes on from NZ_JAODMK010000010.1 coordinate 118,765, forward strand.
CGACGTGCTCGGCGGAGTCACCGACCTCCGCGGCGCCGTCGAGGCGCTCCTGTCGAAGCTCGGACCGGACGGGTACGTGTCCATCCAGGCCTACGTGAACCGTCTGGCGCTCCCGCGCCTGGTCGAGACGCGAGACTTCGTCGCCACCGCCTCCCGGCGCCCGGTGACCTTCGGCTGGGGACCCCGGTTCCTGCACTCCACCGGCCAGTACCACAAGGGCGGACCCGCGACCGGGGTGTTCCTGCAGATCACCGCGGACGCACCCACCGACCTGGCGATCCCCGATCGGCCGTTCACCTTCGGCCAGCTGATCCAGGCCCAGGCCACCGGGGACGCCACCGTGCTCGCCGAGCACGGCCGGCCTGTCCTCCGCCTCAACCTGACGTCCGACGCGGCAACGACGGCGCTGTTCGACGCACTCCGCCCTCGAGCCTGACGGGCTCTGCCCGTCCACCGTCAAGGAGTCGTTAATGCCGGTAGCCATCACACCGGACTACAACCCGCTGCGCCTGCCCACCGATCGCCGACTGAACCGCATCGCCGGTCCGAGCGGCCTGATCATCTTCGGCGTCACTGGGGACCTGTCCCGCAAGAAGCTCATGCCCGCGGTCTACGACCTCGCGAACCGGGGGCTGCTGCCTCCGGGGTTCGCTCTCGTCGGCTTCGCCCGCCGGGACTGGGAGGACCAGGACTTCGAGAAGATCGTCTACGACGCCGTCCGGCAGTACTCCCGCACGCCCTTCGATGAGGACGTCTGGCGGCAGCTCGCGCAGGGCATCCGGTTCGTCTCGGGGACCTTCGACGACGACGCCGCATTCGACGAGCTGAAGCGGACGATCACGGCCCTCGATCGGGAACGCGGCACCAAGGGCAACCACGCGTTCTATCTGTCGATCCCGCCCAAGTCGTTCCCGGTGGTCACCGAGCAGCTCCGGCGGTCCGGACTCGCGGAGCCCACCGAGGGATCGTGGCGCCGGGTGGTCATCGAGAAGCCCTTCGGCAGCGACCTGAAGACGGCCCGCGAGCTGAACGCAGTCGTGGAGAGCGTGTTCCCCGCCGACTCGGTGTTCCGCATCGACCACTACCTCGGCAAGGAGACGGTCCAGAACATCCTGGCCCTGCGCTTCGCCAACCAGCTCTACGAGCCGATCTGGAACGCCAACTACGTCGACCACGTGCAGATCACGATGGCCGAGGACATCGGGGTGGGCGGCCGCGCCGGGTACTACGACGGCATCGGCGCCGCGCGCGACGTGATCCAGAACCACCTGCTGCAGCTCCTGGCCCTCACCGCGATGGAGGAGCCGGTGTCCTTCGACGCGAGGGACCTGCGCGCCGAGAAGGAGAAGGTGCTCTCCGCGATCCGGCTGCCCGAGGACCTCGCGCACTCCACCGCTCGCGGGCAGTACTCCGGCGGGTGGCAGGGCGGCGAGAAGGTCGTCGGCTTCCTCGAGGAGGAGGGCATGAACCCCGAGTCCGTCACCGAGACCTATGCGGCGATGCGGCTCGACATCAACACCCGACGCTGGTCCGGGGTGCCTTTCTACCTCCGTGCCGGCAAGCGACTGGGCCGCCGGGTGACCGAGATCGCCGTGGTGTTCAAGCGGGCGCCGCAGTACCTGTTCGAGGCCAGCCAGACCTCGGCACTGGGCCAGAACGCGATCGTCATCCGCGTGCAGCCCGACGAGGGCGTCACCATCCGCTCCGGCTCCAAGGTGCCGGGCGCCGGGATGCAGGTGCGCGACGTGACGATGGACTTCGGCTACGGGCACGCCTTCACCGAGGCGAGCCCCGAGGCGTACGAGCGACTCATCCTCGACGTGCTTCTCGGCGAACCGCCGCTCTTCCCCCGGCACCAGGAGGTCGAGCTCTCCTGGAAGATCCTCGACCCGGTCGAGGAGTTCTGGTCCACGCAGGGCCAGCCCGAGCAGTACCGTCCCGGCACCTGGGGTCCGGCCTCCGCCGACGCCCTGATGGAGCGCGACGGCCGGACCTGGAGACGCCCGTGATCGTCGATCTGCCCAACACCAGCACCGCCGGGATCTCCAAGGCGCTCGTCAAGATCCGCGAGGAGGGCGGCGCGGTCGCGCTCGGCCGCGTGCTGACTCTCGTGATCTCCACCGAGATCGGGCATGAGGAGGAGGCCATCGAGGCCGCCAACGACGCGTCCCGCGAGCACCCGATGCGCGTGATCGTCGTCGCCCACGACGACGCGTCCCGGGCCGAGACGGAGGCGAGGATCGACGGGCAGATCCGGGTCGGCGGGGACGCCGGCGCGAGCGAGGTCGTCCTGCTGCGCGCCTTCGGCGGCGCGGCGACCGACGAGGAGAGCCTCGTCACCGGTCTCCTGCTCCCCGACGCCCCTGTCGTGGCCTGGTGGCCGGGGCTCGCGCCCGAGATCGTGTCCGATTCCCCCATCGGCCGCATCGCGCAGCGCCGGATCACCGACTCGTCGACCCAGCCCAGCCCGCTGGAGTTCCTCCGTCACCTGTCGAGCACCTACACGCCAGGCGACACCGACTTCGCCTGGACGCGCCTGACCCTGTGGCGGGCTCAGCTCGCCGCAGTGCTGGACCAGCCGCCGTACGAGCCGGTCATCGGAGTCGAGGTGCAGGGTGCCGAGGACTCCCCCTCGACCGCGCTGCTCGCCGCCTGGCTGGGCCTCCAGCTCGACGTGCCGGTCAGTCACGAGGTCTCCACCCGGGCGACCGGCTCGAGCGGCATCCACGGGGTGCGCATGGTTCGCCGCTCCGGCATCATCGAGCTGGACCGGCCGGAGGGCAACCTCGCGACCCTGGTGCAGCCCGGACAGCCGACGCACGACGTGTCGCTCCCCCGTCGCAGCCTCCGCGACTGCCTCGCCGAGGAGCTGCGCCGGTTGGACCCCGACGACCTCTATGGCGACGTCATCCGTCGCGGTCTCCCCCGCCTGCAGGGCCCGGTGGGGATCGATGCTACTGTGACCGCACCGTCGAAGGGACAAGCGTGACCAACGAGCGCCGAGTGATCATCCACCCGGACACCGACTCGCTGGCCGGATCCGTCGCCGCCCGGTTCATCACCAAGGTCGTCGACCTCCTCGCCGAGAACGAAGAGGCGAACATCGTCCTCACTGGCGGCACGATGGGCGCCGCCACCCAGACGGCCATCCGCGACTCGTCCGCCCGCGACACCGTGGACTGGTCCCGGGTGCACTTCTGGTGGGGCGACGAGCGCTTCCTGCCCGCGGGGCACGCCGACCGCAACGACGTGCAGGCGCGCGAGGCCCTGCTCGACGCTCTCGCCATCCCCGAGTCGAACATCCACCCGTTCCCGGCCAGCGACGTGATCCCCGACATCTCCGAGGCCGCCGCGGCATACGCCTACGAGCTGGTGCTGGCCGCCCCTGAGGGCGCGCGCGTCCCCCGGTTCGACATCACCTTCCTCGGCGTGGGACCCGACGGGCATGTCGCCTCCCTCTTCCCCGAGCGCGAGGTGCACCGCATCCAGGAGCGGATGGTCGTCCCGGTCCGCGAGGCGCCGAAGCCTCCGCCCGAGCGCCTCAGCCTCACGCTTCCGGCCATCAACTCCTCCGACCGGGTGTGGATGGTCCTGTCGGGTGCCGACAAGGCCCCCGCCCTGGGACTCGCCCTGGCCGGCGCAAGCCCGAACGAGGTGCCCGTCGCCGGCGTGATGGGACGCAAGCGCACGGTGTTCTTCGTCGACAAGGCGGCGGCCGCGGACGTGCCGGAGAACCTGATCGCCAGCACCTACTGACCGCGCACCGCTCGGACCGACGAGAAGAGCCCCTGACCAGCGCTGGTCAGGGGCTCTTCCGTTGCTCGGTCAGCTCTGGGCGGGGATCTTCCCTCGCCGGATGCGGAGCTGGGTGAGAGCCTCCTCGAGGAGCTCGGCCGCTTCCTGCTCGGTGCGGCGCTCCTTCACGTAGGCGAGGTGCGTCTTGTACGGCTCCGCCTTGCTCACCGCGGGCGGGTTGGCCTGATCCCGGCCTGCGGGCAGGCCGGAGGACGGGGAGTCGATGACCTCGGGGATCTCGTCGTCGGGGAGGTTCGCCGCGAAGTGGCGAACCGTCTCGTTGCCGAGCGCGTCCCAGTAGGAGACGGCGATCCGGTCGGCGTGGAAGCCGTGGTCCTGCTCGCCCATGGGCCCTGCGCCGACGCGTGAGCCGCGAATTGCGCTGCCGCCTGATGCCACTTGATCCTCGTTTCGTGCTGTGGTGGGAAGGGCGAGGGCGTCAGGCGCCGACGTCGAAGCGAGTGATGAGGCCGAGCACCACGATGCACGCGACCCAGAGCAGGCCGAGGATGACCGTGATGCGGTTGAGGTTGCGCTCCGCAACGCCGGAGGCGCCCAGGTTGCTCGTGACGCCGCCGCCGAACATGTCGGACAGGCCGCCGCCGCGACCGCGGTGCAGCAGGATGAGCATGGTCAGCAGAAGGCTGGTGATGCCGAGCACCACCTGCAGCACGACCGCGAGGATCTCCACGCATTGCCTTTCGTCAAGTGCCCGATCTCCGGGCCGAAGACGAGTATAAGCGCTTACCCGCTCTGAGGCCCCGGCGCAGCCGCGGGCGCGGCGGAGAAGCGGCCGTCGGAACCCGTGACGAGCGCCCGAGGATCAGCGGTCGACGCTGCTGATCACGGTCGAGTCGGAGATCTTCAGCACGCCGTCCTCCTCGACGAGCACGAACGAGGTCACCTCCTCGGTGACGCTGCCGTCGTCGTACGTGTACACGAGCGTCGCCTGCGCCTCGCCCGGGACGGAGGCGGTGACGTCTTCCGCGTCCACCTGGTCGACCGGCGCCCAGAACGCCTCGTAGGCATCCCTGCCGCCCGCGTGGTTCTCCTGGTAGTCCGCCGTCATCAGCGGCCAGGCGGCGGCGGTGTCGTCCGGCACCAGGCTGTAGTAGTCCTCGATGGCAGCCACCAGGTCGTCCTCGCTGTCGACCGACGGGGCCTCGCCGTCGCCCGGCGGCGGCGGCGAGGACGGCTCTGTGGAGGGCGCGGAAGTGGTGGGCGCCGGAGGCGGCGGCGAGCTCGGCTGAGGAGAGCGGGTCTCCGGGTCGGGGGTGGCGGAACTCTGGGCCGGTGTCGACGGTGCGGAGGAGGGAGTGCCGCCCGCCGTGTCGGGGCGGGCGTCCGACGGCTGCCCCAACGGGCCGCGGATCAGGGAGGTCAGCAGGATCGCCGCGAGGGCCAGCACCGCGAGCACGACGAGCAGGAGGGCGAGCCTCCTCCTGTCCGGCCGCTCCCCCGGCTCTCCGTCGTCGGGAACCGGCGGCGAGGGGGGTGCGGTCCGCGCGGGTGCCGCCTGAGCGCTGTCCGGCACCCGCGGAGCTGCGGCGGCGACGGCGGCGACAGACCCGGCGGCCGGGACGGCGACGGGACGGGTCGACGGCGCCGTAGGCACCGAAGCCACGGGCGCGGGAGGGGCAGGCGGGGCAGTCATGCCCTGGGTTGCGCCGAGGGCGGCAGTGTCGACGGCGAGCGGCGCAGCCACCTCCTCTTCCGCGAGCGGCCGGTCCTCCTCCTCCTCCTCCTCCTCCTCGCCGTGCGCCTCAGCCGCGGGTTCCTCCGGAAGCTCGTGGCCGACGGGTTCGACAGGGGCCGGCTCCCTGTGCGCCGGCTCCTCCACGAGCGACTCCGCGGCCACCGGAGGAAGGATCGCGGTGGCCGGCTCAGCTTCCCACGGCGGCACGACCGGGGGCAGCACCGGAGGCGGCGCGACCGGCAGGAGCGCGGTCTTCTCCGACTCCCGCTCGAGCGCAGCGAGGCGCTTGGTCACCTTCTTCATGTCCGGCCGGGCCTGCGGGTCCGAGGCGAGCATCTCGAGGATCAGCGCCGACAGCGCTCCCCCGTGCTGCGGCGGCGCGAAGGCGCCGGAGGCGACCTTGTGCAGCAGGGCGATGGAGTTGTTGTCCATCCCGAACGGCGGCTGGCCCTCCACCGCCGCGTAGAGCGTCGATCCGAGCGAGAAGACGTCGGAGGAGAAGCCGGACTCGGCACCTCGCGCCACCTCGGGCGCGAGGTAGGCGGGAGTGCCGTGGACCAGTCCCGTGGAGGTGAGCGTCGCGTCACCGAGCGCGTGGGAGATGCCGAAGTCGCTGATCATCGCGGAGCCGTCCTCGGCGATCAGGATGTTGCCGGGCTTCACGTCGCGATGCACGATGCCGAGCTTGTGTGCCGCCGCGAGGGCGGAGGCGATCTGGCCGCCGATCCTCGCCGCGTCGTGCGGCGAGAGCCGCCCGTCGTCGCGGAGGACGTCGGAGAGCGTCCGGGACGGCACGAACTGCATGATCAGGCACGGTCGGCCCTCGTGCTCGATGGCGTCGAACACCGGCACCGCGTGCGGGTGGTGCAGCCGAGCGGTGATCCGCGCCTCGCGCATCGCGCGGTTCTTGGCGAGCTCCGCCTCGTCCTCCGGCACGCCCACCTCGGTGCGCAGCTCCTTGACCGCGACCGGGCGCTGGAGGAGCTCGTCCCAGGCCTCCCAGACGACGCCCATTCCACCGGTGGCGATGAGGCGCACGAGGCGGTAGCGACCGGCGAGGATCGCCTGGGGCTTGCTCACGGACCTCTCCTCTTCGCCGGCGGGCGGATCGAGCCTACGTCCGCGTGCGGGATGCGGCTCAGGCCTTGACCTGGCCGCATCCGCTCGGGGTCAGGCGCCGACGTGCTTGAGGAAGCGGGCGATGCTCGAGAACTCCTTGAGGTCGAGGCTCGCCCCGCCGACCAGGGCGCCATCGACGTCCGGCTCCCGCAGGAAGCCGGCGATGTTGGATGCCTTGACGGATCCGCCGTAGAGCACTCGGGTGGCCTCCGCCGCTTCGGGCGAGAGCACCTCGGCGAGCAGCGAGCGCAGTGCGGCTGCCACCTGCTGGGCCTGCTCGGGAGTCGCGGCCTGTCCCGACCCGATGGCCCAGACCGGCTCGTAGGCGACGACGATCTCGGCATCCGCCGGCACGCCGGCGAGGGCGGTGCGCAGCTGCGCGACCGGCACGGCGCTGGGCCCGAACTCCTCCAGGTCCGCCGCGGTCTCGCCGACGCAGACAACCGGGACGAGCTTGTGCCGCAGTGCCGCTGCGACCTTTGCGGCGACGATCTCGTCGGTCTCGCCGTGGTTGACGCGCCGCTCGGAGTGGCCGATGAGCACGTACCTGGCCTCGAGGGCGGCGAGGAACGCGCCCGAGATCTCCCCGGTGTACGCTCCCGAGTCGTGCTGGGAGAGGTCCTGGCCGCCGAAGGCCAGCTCGTACTTGTCGGCCGAGATCAGCGTCTGCACCGAGCGCAGATCGGTGAACGGCGGGAAGATCGCGACCTCGGTGGTGCGGTAGTCGTGCCCCGCGTCCTTCAGCGTCCACGCGAGTTTCTGCACGAACGCGATCGACTGGAGGTGGTCCAGGTTCATCTTCCAGTTGCCGGCGATCAACGGCACACGCCCGGTCACTGCTGCCATCTCGCACTGCCCTCCAGGACGCCCACGCGCCCAGCTACTGCTGCCATCTCGCACTGCCCTCCAGGACGCCCACGCGCCCGGCTACTGCTGCCATCCGAGGATCTCCAGACCGGGCAGCTTCTTGCCCTCCAGGAACTCCAGGCTGGCGCCGCCACCCGTGGAGATGTGACCGAACTGCTCGTCATCGAACCCGAGGGCGCGGACGGCGGCTGCCGAGTCGCCGCCGCCGACGACGGAGAGCCCGTCGACGCGGGTCAGCGCATCGGCGACCGTCCGGGTTCCCTCGGCGAAGGCGGGGAACTCGAAGACGCCCATCGGTCCGTTCCAGAAGACGGTCTTCGACGACGAGATGATCTCGGCGAACCGGGCCGCCGTCTCGGGACCGATGTCCAGGCCGATGCCGTCCGCGCCGAACGGGGTGGCCTCGATCGCGTCGATGGCGGTGGTCTGGTGCTGCGCGTCCGCGGAGAACGATGCGGCCACGACGACGTCGGTCGGCAGCACGATGTCCACCCCGAGCCTCTCGGCACGGTCCAGATACTCGCGGACGATGTCGAGCTGGTCCTGCTCGAGGAGGCTCTTGCCCACCGGGTGACCCTGCGCGGCGAGGAAGGTGAACAGCATGCCCCCGCCGATCAGGAGCGAGTCGACGCGGGGAAGCAGATGGTCGATGACCCCGAGCTTGTCGCTGACCTTCGAGCCGCCGAGGACCACCGTGTACGGCTTCTCCGGCTTCTCGGTGAGCTGCTCCAGCACGTCGAGCTCGTCGGCGATCAGCGTGCCGGCGGCGCTCGGCAGCGCCTTCGCCAGCTCGTAGACGCTCGCCTGTTTGCGGTGCACGACGCCGAAGCCGTCGGACACGAACACCTCGCCGAACTGGGCGAGCTCCCGGGCGTAGGCCTGACGCTCGCCCTCGTCCTTGCTGGTCTCCCGGGGGTCGAACCGAAGGTTCTCCAGCAGTCGGACCTCGCCGTCCCCGAGGTCCTTCGACGTCTTGGCGGCCGGGACGCTGTCGAACTGCACTTCCATGCCGAGGAGCTCACCGAGACGCTGCGCGACCGGCGCGAGGCTGTACTTCGCCTGCGGCGCCCCGTCAGGACGGCCGAGGTGGGAGATCACCGTCACGCGTGCGTTCTCGTCGAGCAGCTCGGAGATGGTTGCCAGGGAGGCGCGGATGCGGCCGTCGTCGGTGATCTCGCCGTCCTTCAGGGGGACGTTGAGGTCACACCGGACGACGACCGCCCTGCCCCCGAGGGAGCCGAGCGTGTCGAGGGTGCGGAACACCATCGGGTCAGAGCCGCGCGGCGACGTACTCGGTGAGGTCGACGAGGCGGTTCGAGTAGCCCCACTCGTTGTCGTACCACGCCGAGAGCTTCACCTGGTTGCCGAGCACCCGGGTGAGGCCGGAGTCGAAGATCGACGAGTGCGGGTCGCTCACGATGTCGGAGGACACGATCTCGTCCTCGGTGTACTTGAGGATGCCCTTGAGGTAGCCCTCGGCAGCCTCCTTGTAGGCAGCCTTGATCTCGTCGACGCTCGCCGTCCTGGTGGCGGTCACGGTGAGGTCGGTGATCGATCCGGTGGGGACCGGTACGCGCAGCGCGAAGCCATCCAGCTTGCCCTTCAGCTCGGGCAGCACCAGACCGATCGCCTTGGCGGCGCCGGTGGAGGTCGGCACGATGTTGACCGCGGCCGCGCGCGCCCGGCGGAGGTCGGAGTGCGGGCCGTCCTGCAGGTTCTGGTCCGCGGTGTACGCGTGCACCGTCGTCATCAGGCCGCGCTCGATGCCGAAGGTGTCGTGGAAGACCTTGGCGAGCGGCGCGAGGCAGTTGGTGGTGCAGGAGGCGTTCGAGATGATGTGGTGGTTCTCGGGGTCGTAGTCCTCGTGGTTGACGCCCATCACGAAGGTCGCGTCCTCGCCCTTGGCGGGAGCCGAGATCAGCACCTTCTTGGCGCCGGCCGCGATGTGCTTTCCCGCGTCGGCGGCGTCGGTGAACCGGCCGGTCGACTCGATGACGATGTCGACGCCCAGGTCGCCCCAGCCGAGGGCGGCAGGGTCGCGCTGCTCGAGGACCTTGATGGCCTTGCCGCCGACGACGATGGAGTCGCCCTCGAGGGTGACCTCGGCAGCCAGGCGCCCGGTGATGGAGTCGTACTTCAGCAGGTGCGCGAGAGCACGGTTGTCGGTGAGGTCGTTCACCGCGACGATCTCCAGTTCACTGCCCTTGGCGAGGGCGGCGCGGAAGTAATTGCGGCCGATGCGACCGAAGCCATTGATGCCGACACGAACCAACGAAGATCTCCTGACAACGGGGCGTCCGTGGACGCCGGTGGGGTTATCCGTGGCGGGCGGACCCGCCGTTCAAGGGTCTCGGCGGGCCCGAAGGGGCGCCGAGTGAGGGTCTCGGCGGGACCATCCATGCAGGACAGACCCGCCGAGACGAGCCTATCGCTAGGGAAGGAGCAGCAATCTGCGAGCGTTCGAGCGGGCGGCCTCGAGGCGCTGCTGCACGTTCGCCCAGTCGACCACGTTCCACCAGGCCTTCACGTAGTCGGGTCGCACGTTCTTGTAGTCGAGGTAGTACGCGTGCTCCCACACGTCCAGCATGAGCAGCGGGACGCTCAGCGCCGGGATGTTGTCCTGCTGGTTGAAGAGCTGCTCGATGACGAGGTTGCCGCCGATGGTGTCGTAGGCGAGGAGGGCCCAGCCGGACCCCTGAACGCCGATCGCCGCGGCGGTGAAGTGCGCCTGGAACTTGTCGAACGATCCGAACGACTCGTCGAGCGCGGCAGCGAGCTCACCGGTGGGCCGGTCGCCGCCGTCGGGCGACATGTTGGTCCAGAAGATCGAGTGGTTGACGTGCCCGCCCAGGTTGAAGGCCAGGTCCTTCTGCAGCTTGTTCAGGTTGGCGAGATTGCCGCTCTCGCGGGCCTCCGCCATCTGGGCCAGCGCCGTGTTGGCGCCCGTGACGTAGGTCTGGTGGTGCTTGCTGTGGTGCAGCTCCATGATCGTGGCGCTGATGTGCGGCTCCAGCGCTCCGTAGTCGTACCCCAGATCGGGAAGGGTGTACTCAGCCATATCCAGTTGTCTCCTCTCGTGGCCCCGGGGGCCACCCAGAAGGCGCCTCTCCGGGTCGTTCCCAGTGTAGAACTGGGCGCCGGATGCGCTATTCCCGAGAATCGACCGGGAGGATCCTCCCAGGGTCAGGGGGCGCGTCCCGCTGCTCATCGAGCGCGCCTCGAGGCGCCGAGCGCGCTACGTGTACGGGGCGCGCTCGGCGTCCCGGGGCGCACTCGGCGGATCAGTCGTCGAGATCCGGGGGGAGGTTCGCGTCCGTGCCCGGGACGCCCAGCTCGACGGCGCGCTTGTCGGCCATCGCGAGCAGGCGGCGGATGCGGCCGGCGACCGCGTCCTTGGTCATGGGCGGGTCGGCGAAGTGGCCGAGCTCGTCGAGGCTCGCGTCGCGGTGCGCCAGCCGGAGCCGGCCGGCGTACTGCAGGTGGTCCGGGATGCCGTCCCCGAGGATCTCCAGGGCCCGCTCGACCCGGGCACAGGCGGCGACGGCGGCCTGGGCGGAGCGGCGCAGGTTCGCGTCGTCGAAGTTGACGAGTCGGTTGGCGGTGGCGCGGACCTCCCGGCGCTGCCGGAGGTCCTCCCAGTTCTGCCGGGTCTCGGTCGCGCCCATCCGCTCGAGCATGTCGCCGATGGCCTCGCCGTCGCGGATGACCACCCGGTGCACCCCGCGCACCTCGCGGGCCTTCGCAGAGACGCTGAGCCTGCCCGCCGCGCCGACGAGCGCCATGGCGGTCTCGTTGCCGGGGCAGGTGACTTCGAGGGCCGCAGAGCGGCCAGGGTCGGTGAGGGTGCCGCGGGCGAGGAATGCGCCGCGCCAGATGGCGGAGAGGTCCTCGATGGAACCGGTGGTGAGGCGATTCGGCAGGCCCCGGATCGGCCGGCGACGGGCGTCCAGGAGGCCGGTCTGCCGGGCCAGGGTCTCCCCGCCTTCGATGACGCGCACCACATAGGTGTTGGTCCGGCGGACTCCGGAGGCGGAGATCACGGCCACGTCTCCGCGCACGCCGTAGAGCTCGGCCAGGTCCTTGCGGACGCGCCGGGCGACCTGCGGGGAGTCCAGCTCGGACTCGACCGCGATGCGTCCCGAGATCAGGTGCAGGCCACCGGCGAAGCGCAGGATGGTGGCCAACTCAGCCGCGCGGACCGTCGTCTTGCCGACCTCGATCTTCGCGAGCTCGTCCTTCACATCCGCGGTCAGTGCCAAGTCCCTCGTCCTCCACCCATCTCCCCAGTGTCGCATCTTCGCGGCATCGGGGCGGGCGGAGTCACTCTCGACCGAGGTCGCGGTGCTTCACGCTCACACTCACACCGGGCTGTTCCCGGAGTCGTCTCGCCATCTCCTCCACGATCGCGACCGACCGATGCCTTCCCCCCGTGCAACCAATGGCGATCGTAGCGTGCCGCTTGTTCTCGCGCCGATATCCGGACAGGACGGGCACGAGGGCCGCGGAGTAGCCGTCGATGAACTCCGCCGCGCCCTCCTGACCGAGGACGTACGCGCTCACCTCGCCGTCGAGCCCGGTGCCCGGCCGCAGCTCCGGAACCCAGTAGGGATTGGGCAGGAATCGGGCATCGGCGACCATGTCGGCGTCGGTGGGCAGGCCGTACTTGAAGCCGAAGCTGGTCAGCGTGACGCGGACACCCGGGGTGTCCGCCTCGCTGAAGATGTCGATGATCGCGGTGCTGAGCTGGTGGATGTTGAGCTCAGAGGTGTCGAGCACGATGTCGGCCTGCTCCCGGACGGACGCGGTGCGGGACCGCTCCTCCGTGATGCCGTCGAGCAGCGTGCCGTCGCCCTGGAGCGGGTGCGGCCGGCGCACCTGCTCGAACCGGCGCACAAGGACGCCGTCGTTCGCCTCGAGGAAGAGGACCCGGATCTGCGTCGTTCCCTTGAGCTGCTGCACGAGCTCACGCAGCTCGGCGAACAGGGCGCCGCCTCGCACATCGACGACGACGGCGATGCGGGGCAGACTCTCCCCCGCGCGCTCCGCCACGTCGAGGAGCGTCGCGAGCATCTGCGGGGGCAGGTTGTCCACCACGTACCAGCCGAGGTCTTCCAGGGCATTGCCCACCGTGCTGCGGCCCGCCCCGGACATGCCCGTGACGATGAGCACGTTCTGGCCGCTCAGCGGCGTGCGGCGCGCGTCGGGTGCCGCGTCGTTCCCGGGGGAAAGGGTCATGCTCCGCTTCCGGTCGTGGCTGCTGCCCCCAGCGTAGGCGAGCGGCGGGGGAAGGCCGGTGTCACGCGCGCAGTCGCTCCGAGATCGTCTCCGCGAGGCGGGGCCCGATGCCCTTGACCGCCTGGATCTCCTCGGGCGTCGCCTGCTTGAGGCGGGTGACCGAGCCGAAGTGGCGGAGCAGGTCCCGCACCCGGGCGGTGCCGAGCCCGGGGATCTCGGTCAGGACCGAGGTGATGTCGCGCTTGCGCCGGGTTCGCTGGTGGGTGATCGCGAACCGGTGGGCCTCGTCGCGGATGCGCTGCATGAGGAACAGGGCGTCGCTGTTGCGGGGCAGGATGATCGGGAAGTCGCTGTCGGGCAGCCACACCTCCTCAAGGCGCTTGGCGATGCCGCACAGGGCGATGCCCTCAACGCCGGACTCGCGCAGCGCTCGCGCGGCCGCCTGCACCTGGGGCTGGCCGCCGTCCACGATCAGGAGGTTCGGGCTGTAGGAGAACTTGCCCGGCCGGCGAGGAGCGGGAGCAGCGTCGTCCGCCTCAGGGTCGGGGCTTTCGGCGACGTCGTCGTCGTCCTCGTCCCGGGCGGCAACGTCGCCGGATTCGGTCTCGTCCTCGTCCGGGTCGCCGACCGGCGCGGAGTCGAGGTACCCCAGCCGCCGGCTGAGCACCTGATAGAGCGACTCGGTGTCGTCGGTCGAGTCGACGACGTTGAAGCGCCGGTACTGGTCCTTGCGGGGCAGGCCGTCCTCGAAGACCACCATGGACGCGACGATGTTGGTGCCGGAGAGGTGCGACACGTCGAAGCACTCCATCCGGAGCGGCGCCTCGGTCAGGCCGAGCGCCTCCTGGAGGTCGGTGAGCGCCCGGCTGCGGGACACGTAGTCGGCGCTCCTGCGCATCTTGTAGAGGTTGAGGGCCTGCTTCGCGTTGAGGGTCGCGGTCTGCAGCAGTGCCGCCTTCTCCCCGCGCTGGGCCGCGCGCAGCCGGACGGCCCCGCGGTCGCGCAGACCGCTGAGCAGCTGCTCGAGCGCGTCCGCGTCCTCCGGCAGCTCCGGCACGATCACCTCCTTCGGAGGCGGCTCGGCGCCGTCGTACGCGCTCTGCAGCACCGAGTCGACGAGGTCGCCCATGCCGAGGTCGAGCTCCTTGTCGACGACCCACGAGCGCACGCCCCGCACTCGCCCGCCGCGCACCCGGAACTGCTGCACCGCTGCCGCGAGCTCATCGTGGGCGATGCCGAAGACGTCGGCCTCCACGGTCTCGGGCAGCACCACCGCGCTCGACTCGAGCACGTTCTGGAGCGCCCCGATGCGGTCGCGGAGCTCCGCGGCCCGCTCGAAGTCGAGGTCCGCGGACGCCTGCTTCATCGCGCGGGTGAGGTCCGCGACCATCCGCGGATCCGGATTGGCCATGAAGGCGACGAACTGGTCGACGATCGCCCGGTGCTGGGTGATCGTCACCTTCTGCGAGCACGGTCCCCCGCAGCGGCCGATCTGGCCCGGGAAGCACGGCCGGCCGCTCTCCATCGCCCGCTTGTAGCTGGAGTCGGAGCAGGTGCGGATCGGGAAGGCCCGGATCATCTGGTCGATCGTCTCCCGGACAGCCCAGATCTTCGGATACGGGCCGAAGTACCGGGCGCCCGGGATGCGGCGGTTCCGCGTCACGATCACCCGGGGCGCCTCATCGCCGAGCGTGACGGCGAGGTACGGGTAGGTCTTGTCGTCCCGGAACTTGACGTTGAACGGCGGGTCGAACTCCTTGATCCAGGTGTACTCGAGCTGCAGCGCCTGGAAGTCACTGGCGACCGTCGTCCACTGCACCGAGGACGCGGTCGTCACCATCCGGCGGGTGCGCTCGTGCAGGGTGTGCAGCGGAGCGAAGTAGTTGCTCAGCCGGGCGCGGAGGTTCTTCGCCTTCCCGACGTAGAGCACTCGTCCTTGGGCATCCGAGAACCGGTACACGCCCGGCTCGGTCGGGATCTCACCGGCCTTCGGCCGGTAGCTGAGTGCCACGGCGCCTCAGGACGCGCGCTCGAGCGCGCGACGCGTGCCGAGGATCTCCGCGAGGAAGCCGCCCGTGTGGCTGCCCTCCACCTGGGCGACCTTCTCCGGGGTTCCTGTCGCGAGCACGGTGCCGCCGCCCGCCCCGCCCTCGGGGCCGAGGTCGATCACCCAGTCCGCCGACTTGATGACGTCGAGGTTGTGCTCGATCGTGATCACGGTGTTGCCCTTCTCGACGAGCGAGTTGAGCACCAGCAGCAGCTTGCGGACGTCCTCGAAGTGCAGTCCGGTGGTGGGCTCGTCGAGCACGTAGACCGTGCGCCCGTTGGACCGGCGCTGCAGTTCGGTGGCGAGCTTCACGCGCTGCGCCTCGCCACCCGAGAGGGTCGTCGCGCTCTGGCCCAGCCGGACGTAGCCGAGGCCCACCTCGACGAGCGTCTTGAGGTACCGGTGGATCGCGGAGATGGGCTCGAAGAAGTCGGCGGCCTCGGCGATCGGCATGTCGAGCACCTCGGCGATGTTCTTGCCCTTGTAGTGGACCGTGAGGGTGTCGCGGTTGTACCGGGCGCCGTGACAGACCTCGCAGACGACGTAGACGTCGGGCAGGAAGTTCATCTCGATCTTGATGGTGCCGTCGCCCTGGCAGTTCTCGCAGCGGCCGCCCTTGACGTTGAAGCTGAACCGGCCCGGCTGATAGCCGCGGGTCTTCGCCTCCATGGTCTCGCTGAAGAGGGTGCGGATGCGGTCGAACACGCCCGTGTAGGTGGCCGGGTTGGAGCGAGGGGTGCGACCGATGGGCGCCTGGTCGACGTGCACCACCTTGTCGAGGTTGTCGAGCCCGGTCACGCGGGTGTGCCGTCCGGCGACCTTGCGCGCCCCGTTCAGCCGGTTGGCGAGCACCCGGTAGAGGATGTCGTTGACGAGCGTGCTCTTGCCCGAGCCGCTCACGCCCGTCACCGCGACGAAGACGCCGAGAGGGAAGTCGACGGACACGTTCTGCAGGTTGTTGGCCGAGGCGCCGACCACGCTCAGCTGCCGCTTCTTGTCGATCTTCCGGCGCTTCTTCGGAGTCTCGATGGACCGACGACCGGCGAGGTAGTCCCCCGTCATCGAGGCCTCCTCACCGAGGAGCGACGTGTAGTCACCGGAGTGCACGACGAGCCCGCCGTTGACACCGGCTCCCGGTCCGATGTCGACGATCCAGTCCGCGGTGCGGATGGTGTCCTCGTCGTGCTCCACCACGATCAGTGTGTTGCCGAGGTCGCGCAGCTTCACGAGGGTGTCGATCAGGCGGCGGTTGTCGCGCTGATGCAGGCCGATGCTCGGCTCGTCGAGAACGTAGAGGACGCCGGTGAGGCCCGAGCCGATCTGGGTCGCCAGCCGGATGCGCTGCGCCTCACCGCCGGACAGGGAGCCGGCGGAACGCGAGAGGCTCAGGTAGCTGAGTCCCACCTGGAGCAGGAAGTCGAGCCGCATCCGGATCTCGCGGAGCACCTGGGCGGCGATCTTCACGTCGCGCTCGTTCAGCGTCAGCGTGTTCACGAACAGGCTCGCGTCGATCAGGCTGAGGTTGGACAGGTCGGCGATGCTGTGCCCGTCGACGAGGACCGCGAGGACCTCCGGCTTCAGCCGCTTGCCGTTGCAGACCTGGCAGGGCACCTCGCGGAGGTACTCGGCCCAGCGGGCCCGCGCGGAGTCCGACTCGGCCTGGATGTAGTTGCGCTCGAGGTACGGGATGACGCCCTCGAAGCCCTGGGTGTAGGTCATCTCGCGCCCGAAGCGGTTCTTCCACCGCACCCGCACCTCGAAGTCGTTGCCGCGGAGCACCGCGTCCTTCGCCTCCTCGGGCAGCCGGCGCCATGGCATGTCGAGGGAGAAGCCGAGGTCCTTCGCCAGGCCCACCAGCAGTCGCTCGTAATAGTTGTAGAGGCCCTTGCCCTGGCTCGCCCACGGCAGGATGACGCCCTCGCGGATCGTCAGGTCGGGGTCGCCGAGGAGCAGGTCGGCGTCGACCGACATGCGCGTGCCGAGGCCCGAGCACTCGGGGCAGGCGCCGAACGGGGCGTTGAACGAGAAGGTGCGCGGCTCGATCTCGGTGAGCTGGATGGGGTGGTTGTTGGGGCAGGACAGCCGTTCGGAGAACGTCCGCCATGCATCGTCGCCCGGGAGATCGAGGAAATTGATCTGGACCATGCCCTCGGTGAGGCTGAGCGCCGTCTCGAGCGAGTCGGTGAGCCGCGTCAGCAGGTCCTCGGAGGCGACGAGGCGGTCCACCACGACCGCGATGTCGTGCTTGATCTGCTTCTTGAGCTTCGGCGGATCGGTCAGCTGGATCACGGCGCCGTCGACCATCGCGCGGGAGTAGCCCTTGGCGGCGAGCTCCTTGAAGAGGTCGACGAACTCGCCCTTGCGCTGCTGCACGACGGGCGCGGTCACCTGGTACCGGGTGCCCGGCTCCAGCTCCATCAGCTGGTCGGCGATCTGCTGCACGGTCTGCCGGGAGATCACCTCGCCGCAGACGGGACAGTGCGGAACGCCGATGCGCGCCCAGAGCAGGCGCATGTAGTCGTAGATCTCGGTGATCGTGCCCACCGTCGACCGCGGGTTGCGGTTGGTCGACTTCTGGTCGATGGACACCGCAGGGCTGAGGCCCTCGATGAAGTCGACGTCGGGCCGGTCCACCTGTCCGAGGAACTGGCGGGCATAGGCGGAGAGGGACTCGACGTAGCGCCGCTGCCCCTCGGCGAAGATCGTGTCGAACGCGAGGCTCGACTTGCCCGACCCGGAGAGCCCGGTGAAGACGACGAGGGAGTCGCGCGGGATCTCGAGGTCCAC
Organism: Naasia sp.; assembly: GCF_025465545.1. GTDB lineage: Bacteria > Actinomycetota > Actinomycetes > Actinomycetales > Microbacteriaceae > Naasia. The sequence continues at coordinate 136,311 of NZ_JAODMK010000010.1, forward strand.
GTTCTGCAGGTTGTGCACACGGGCCCCGCGTACACTCAGCTTCGCTCCAGGCACAGCAGAAATCGGCACCACAGAAGTTTAGTTCGGCACCTCCGACACCGGGCCCGGTTTCGCTGTGGGCGGGCGACACGCCGGGCGCTCGCCGAGCCGGCCGAGGGGTGGCGCTATGCGGCGGTGCCGTAGACGCGGCGGCGGTGCGCGGCGTACTGGTGCCGGCCGACGAGGCGGTAGAGCACCCGGGCCGGCGGGGGCATCTCGGCGAGGAACGCGTGCCGCGAGGCCGCGGGCATGCTCTGCAGGATGAAGCCGAGCTGGATGAAGAGCCGGCCCTTCGGGATGCCCGCCCGCCCGTGCTCGCCGAGGAGGTTCCACTCGCGCTGGCTGAGCGCGGCGGCGGCGGACGGGAGGATGTCCCTCTCCTCGGCGCCGAGGTGCTCGAGGAGAGCGGCGTTCACCCCGTCCAGCTTCTCCGCGACCCCGGTCCGCTCCCGCACAGAGCCCCTCGCCTGCCAGGACTTCGTGGTGGGGACCACCTCGTCCAGGAGTGCCGACATCGCCTGATGCTGCGACTTCATCACGGCGATGTGCAGCCCGCAGGCAGGGCTGCGCTCGGAGAGCCGGTCCCAGAGCAGGGTGTCCTCGCCGTGGTGATGCCGGTGCAGCGCCTCGACCATCTCGAGCACGTGGTCGCCGACGATCTTGGCGCGATCGCGGTCACCGGGGGCGACGCTGCGGACGAGCCCCGGCGCATCGCCGAACATGGACCGGAACAGGCCGTGGATCATGACCATGTCGCCCGTCTCGCAGCCGGGCACGTCGAGGGATTGGCGCGGCACTGTGGCCCCCTTAGTCGGATGCGCCATGCTACTGCTCGCCCGTCCACCGACACGAGCGATCCTCGATAACCGCCTGGCGGGCTCAGTCGAGGCGGACCGCGCCGTCCGGGTCGAGGAACCAGTCGGGGTTGTGCGCGACCTCCCAGGGGTGGCCGTCCGGGTCGACGAAGACCCCCGAGTAGCCGCCCCACTCGGTGGCCGCCCCGCGCCGGGCCAGGACGGCGCCGGCGGTGGCCGCCTCGTCGAGGACCCGGTCGACCTCGGCGGCGCTGCCCACGTTGGAAGCGAGCGTGATGCCGCCCCAGCCGCCGGAGTCGCGTCTGCCGGAGTCGGCCGCCAGCTTCGCCCTGTCCCACAGCGCGACGACCGTGCCGCCCGCGTCGAAGAACAGCACCTCTCCCTCGACCGACCGCGGGCTCGGCCGCCAGCCGAGCGCGAGGTAGAAGCGGCGTGCGCGGTCAAGGTCGGCCACTCCGAGGGTGACCAGACTGATTCGCTGTCGCACGAGGCTAGACCAGGTGTCCGGCCTTGGCCATCTGCCGCAGCTCCTTCTTGAGGTCGACCACCTCGTCGCGCAGTCGGCCCGCGAGCTCGAACTTCAGCTCGGCGGCGGCCTGCAGCATCTGGTCGTTGAGGTCGGCGATGATCGACTCCAGCTCGTTGGCCCCGGCAGCGGCGATGCCCTGGCGACGCAGGTTCGGGGTCGGCGAGCGCTTGCCCGACTGGCGCCCCTCCAGCAGCTCCTTGGTGTCGGCGCCCTCACGGATCAGGACGTCGGTGATGTCCGCGATCTTCTTGCGGAGAGGCTGAGGGTCGATGCCGTGCTCGGTGTTGTAGGCCACCTGACGCTCCCGGCGCCGGGTGGTCTCCTCGATCGCCTGCTTCATGGAGTCGGTCAGCTTGTCGGCGTACATGTGCACTTCGCCGGAGACGTTGCGGGCGGCGCGGCCGATGGTCTGGATGAGGGAGGTGGAGGATCGGAGGAAGCCCTCCTTGTCGGCGTCGAGGATGGCGACCAGCGACACCTCGGGCAGATCGAGACCTTCGCGGAGCAGGTTGATGCCGATCAGCACGTCGTAGACACCCTGCCGGAGCTCGGTGAGGAGCTCCACCCGGCGGAGGGTGTCGACATCCGCGTGCAGGTAGCGCACCCGCACGCCCGCCTCGGCGAGATACGCGGTGAGCTCCTCCGACATCTTCTTGGTGAGCGTCGTGACCAGGATGCGCTCATCGCGCTCCACGCGGAGGCGGATCTCCTCGAGCAGGTCGTCGATCTGGCCCTTGCTCGGCTTGACCACGATCTGCGGGTCGATCAGGCCGGTGGGGCGGATGATCTGCTCCACGACGCCGTCGCCCATGCCGAGCTCGTAGCGGCCGGGCGTCGCCGAGAGGTACACCGTCTGGCCGACTCGCGCCTTGAACTCCTCCCATTTCAGCGGCCGGTTGTCCATGGCGCTGGGCAGCCGGAAGCCGTGCTCGACGAGGGTGCGCTTGCGGGAGGCGTCGCCCTCGTACATCGCGCCGATCTGCGGGACGGTGACGTGCGACTCGTCGATGACCACCAGGAAGTCCTCGGGAAAGTAGTCGATGAGGCAGTTGGGCGCGGCTCCGGGGCGCCGGCCGTCGATGTGCCGCGAGTAGTTCTCGATGCCGGAGCAGAAGCCGATCTGCTCCATCATCTCCAGGTCGAAGGTGGTGCGCATCCGCAGTCGCTGGGCCTCGAGGAGCTTGCCCTGCCGCTCGAGCTCCTCGAGCCGCTCGGCGAGCTCGACGCGGATGGTGCCGATCGCGCGCCGCATCGTGTCGGGGCTGGCCGCGTAGTGCGTCGCGGGAAACACCGAGATGGCGTCGATCTGCCGGATCACCTCGCCGGTGAGCGGATGCAGCACGTAGAGCGCCTCGATCTCGTCACCGAACATCTCGATGCGGATCGCGTGCTCCTCGTAGACCGGGATGATCTCGATGGTGTCGCCGCGCACCCGGAAGCGGCCACGGGAGAAGTCGTAGTCGTTGCGCTCGTACTGCATGTTGATGAACCGGCGCACCAGGCGGTCCCGCGAGATGCGCTCGCCCACCTGGAGCGCGACCATGGCCTCGAGGTACTCCTCGGCGGCACCCAGTCCATAGATGCAGGACACCGTGGACACGACGATGACGTCCCGCCGGCTGAGCAGCGAGTTGGTGGTCGAGTGCCGAAGCCGCTCCACCTCCGAGTTGATGGACGAGTCCTTCTCGATGAAGGTGTCCGTCTGAGGCACGTACGCCTCGGGCTGGTAGTAGTCGTAGTAGGACACGAAGTACTCGACCGCGTTGTTGGGCATGAGCTCGCGGAACTCGTTGGCGAGCTGCGCGGCGAGCGTCTTGTTGTGGGCCAGCACGAGGGTGGGCCGCTGGACGGCCTCGATCAGCCAGGCCGTGGTGGCGGACTTGCCGGTGCCGGTCGCGCCGAGCAGAACGACGTCGGTCTCCCCCGCGTTGATGCGGCCGGCGAGCTCCGCGATGGCGGTCGGCTGGTCACCGCTCGGCGTGTAGTCGCTGATCACCTCGAAGGGGCGGACGGCACGGGTCGGCTGCATGCCTTCGAGTTTAGGTTCGGCCTCCGACACGGCGGCCGGGGTTCGCGCACGGCGCACGCCGGCCGGCCGCGCGACCCGGCGCTAGGCCTTCAGGCGGTCGTAGAGGGCGTCGGCCGCGCTCATCGTCTGCTCGAGGCTGCCTCCGGCGTCGATCACCTCGTCGGCGATGGCGGCGCGCTCCTCGTCGGTGGCCTGTGCGAGCACCCTCCCCTCCGCCTCGGCGCGGGTCATGCCCCGGGCGGTCATCATCCGGCGGATGCGCTCCTCGACCGGTGCCTGAACGACCACGATGCGGTCGAATTCCGCCGCCCCGCGGGACTCCGCAAGCAGCGGCACGTCGTAGACGACCAGAGCGTCCGGATCGGTGGCGAGGGCCTCGGCGAACCTGGCACGGGACAGCCGGGCGACCTCGGGGTGAACGATTGCGTTCACCTGCGCGCGGGCGTCCCCGTCGGCGAAAACGATCGCGCCGAGGGCGGCCCTGTCCAGCTCCCCCGAGGCGGTCAGCACCCGGTCACCGAAGGCACGGGCGAGCGCCGCGAGGCCGGGGCTGCCCACCGCGACCGCCTCACGCGCGAGCCGATCGGCGTCGACCACGACGGCACCCAGCTCCGCGAGGCGCCCCGCGACGGTGGACTTGCCTGCGGCGATGCCGCCGGTCAGCGCGATCAGGGTCATCGCTCAAATCTAGACGCAGGCGGCGACCGGTCTTCAGGCCCGAGCTTTCCGGGAAGGGTCTGCCGGGCACCTCTAGACTCGGACGCGGCGGGGCCGGTCGCGGACGACGGCCACGGATCGGAACCGCAAGAGCGCCGTCACGGCGCGGCAGGGGCGACCACGAGGACCGTTCCTGCGCTCTCGTGCAGCACGGATGGGGAAGCGGATGAGCAGCTCGTCAGTCAAGGTCAGTGTGATCATCGCCGCCTACTGTCCCGGTGACGGCATCCTCCGGGTGGTGCATTCCCTGGATCGCCAGACCCTCCCCCAGGACGAGTTCGAGGTCATCATCGTCGACGACGGCTCACCGGACGACACCTTCGAGCGCCTCACGGCGCTGCGCGCCACCAGGGGGAACATGCGGATCACGCAGATCCCCAACTCCGGCTGGCCCAGCAGGCCGCGCAACGTGGCGATGGACCTCGCTTCCGGCGAGTATCTCCTCTTCATGGATCACGACGACTCGCTGTATCCGGACGCGCTGGAGCGCTCATACCGGCGCGCGGTCGCCACCCGCGCGGACGTCCTCAGCCCGAAGGAGTCCAAGACCAACGACATCGGGTGGGGCATGGCGCGCTTCACCGAGAACGTCGACAACATCATCGGCGCGACCGGGATCGACGGACTCCTGCCGATGGTGCCCCACAAGTTCTACCGCCGCGACTTCGTGGAGCGGCACGGCATCCGCTTTCCCGAGGGACGCCGGATGCTCTGGGAGGACATCTACTTCAACGTCGAGGCATACCGGCACGCCGAGGTGGTGACGGTCCTCTCGGACACGCCCGTCTACCTCTGGCACGCGACAGGGGCGAACAACTCCAAGACCTACGGACCGAAGACCGCTGAGTTCTGGGACCGCCTCCTCGACCTCTTCGCGTTCATCCAGAACACCCTCGACTCCCCCGCCTACGAGGCGGATCGGGTGGCGATGCTCCTGCACCAGTATCGCGGCCGTGTCCTCGCTCGACTCAGCCGCGCCCTGGCAACCGCGACACCCGCCGAAACGGCGATGGCCATGTCCTACGTGCACCGGATCCATCAGGAGTACGTTCCGGAGACCCTCGACGGGCACCTCGCCACGGTCGACCGCACCCGCTCCGTCCTGCTCCGTGCGGGACGCACCGACCTGCTCGGAGCGCTGCACCGATTCGATTCGACTCTCGCGGGCCAGAGCACCGCAACCGAGGTGTCGTGGACGGACGCCGGCGTCAGCATCGCGGCTTCCTGCACCTGGCGCAGCCGCACCGCGGACGGACCCGCACCGCTCCGCTCCGACCGCGGCCGCATCCTTCGGAACCTGCCCGCGGAGGTCGGCGCTGCCCTGCCAGGAGAGCTGGTCGACGTGACCGACCAGCTGCCCACCGCCACAGCCGGCCTCGAGATCCGCTCCCGAGCGGAGCACGTCACCTGGTCGCTGCCCACCTCGTCCACACCGTCGTTCATTCCTCGGGGCGATGGGACCGGGGCCCTCCGCGTCGACGTGACGGCGGAGGTCGACCTGGCAGGGTCGGGTTACGGGAGGATCTCCGAGTCCCCCGTCTGGGACCTCTACAGCCACACCGGCTGGCTGGGCGCCGACAAGCGCAGCAAGGTGACCTCCACGCTCCCCGCCCGCGCCGCCCTCCTCGATGGGCGCCCCGGGGTGGCGTATTCGAACACCCGGAAGGGGCTCACCATAGATCTCGCGCAGAAGCTCCGCAGCGTCGCGAAGGACGGCCGCCCGCGCATTGCGGAGGCGAGCGGCGACATCGGCGCGTTCATTCTGCCGCTCGGCGCCGTGCACGTCTCGGGCCGGACGACCCTCCCCTCCCCGCTCCTGCTCACTCCGCTCACCGGCGCGGAGCGACAGGGCGCCGATCCGGATTCCGAGGTTCCGCCGCTGACCCTCGAGGGGCGGCTGGTCGGCGATGAGCAGGGTGCCCGGGTCGAGGCCGGCGGGGTCGTTCCCGCCGGGAGCTACCGACTGTCCGTGCCGACGACCGGCGGCGGCGCGGCGACGACCTCGCTCATCCTCGACGTCGAGAGCAGGGGCGGCATCGCGTTCCGCGACGTGCCCGCGACTCGGGAGCGAGCGGCGCGACCGCGGATCAGCGTGCTGGGTCGCGCTCGCGCGTCGGTGCGCGCGGCGCTCCGACGGCTCTCCCGGCGCGCGGGGCGCTGATCCGCCACTAGGACCGGCTCAGCCTGGCCGCGGCGGGGACCGCTCGGCGTCCCGGGCGTGCCGCGACACGACACCGGAGACACCGAAGGCCGGGCGCATCCGCGCCCGGCCTTCGGTGGAATCAGGTTCGATCAGGAGTTGCTGGAGAGCCGCTCGCGAAGAGCCGCGAGAGACTCGTCGTCGGCGAGGGTGCCCGCACCGCGCGACTCGCTGGAGAAGCTCGACGACGATCCGGACGCACTCGGCGAGCTGTCGCTCGACGAACTGGACGAGCTGGTGATGCCGGCCGCCTCATCCGCGATGCCCTTGACGATGAGCTCCTTGTGCTGCTCCCAGCGGGCCTGAGCATCTGCATACTCCTGCTCCCACTTGGCGCGCTGCTCCTCGAAGCCTTCCTTCCACTCGTTGGTCTCCGGGTCGAAGCCTTCGGGGAACTTGTAGTTGCCCTGCTCGTCGTACTCGGTGACCATGCCGTAGAGGGCGGCGAGGCCGGAGTCGAACTCCTGGTTGCTCGGGTCGATGCCCTCGTTGGCCTGCTTGAGGCTGAGCGAGATGCGGCGACGCTCGAGGTCGATGTCGATGATCTTCACGAAGACCTCGTCACTGACGGAGACGACCTGCTCGGCCAGCTCGACGTGCTTGCTGGAGAGCTCGGAGATGTGCACCAGGCCCTCGATGCCGTCCGCCACGCGAACGAAGGCGCCGAACGGAACCAGCTTGGTGACCTTGCCCGGGGCGATCTGGCCGATCGCGTGGGTGCGGGCGAAGACCTGCCACGGGTCCTCCTGCGTCGCCTTGAGCGACAGGGAGACACGCTCGCGGTCGAGCTCGACGGAGAGCACCTCGACGGTGACCTCCTGGCCGACCTCGACGACCTCGCTCGCGTGCTCGATGTGCTTCCAGCTGAGCTCGGAGACGTGCACGAGCCCGTCGACGCCGCCGAGGTCCACGAACGCACCGAAGTTGACGATCGAGGAGATGACGCCCTTGCGGACCTGGCCGGGGTGCAGGTTCGCGAGGAACGTGCTGCGGCTCTCGGACTGGGTCTGCTCGAGCAGGGCGCGGCGGGACAGGACCACGTTGTTGCGGTTCTTGTCGAGCTCCAGGATCTTCGCCTCGATCTCCTGGCCGAGGTACGGCGTCAGGTCGCGCACGCGGCGCAGCTCGATGAGCGAGGCGGGGAGGAAGCCGCGGAGGCCGATATCGACGATCAGACCGCCCTTGACGACCTCGATCACCGTTCCGGTGACCACGCCGTCTGCTTCCTTGATCTTCTCCACATCGCCCCATGCGCGCTCGTACTGGGCGCGCTTCTTGGACAGGATGAGCCGGCCCTCCTTGTCCTCCTTCTGGAGAACAAGGGCCTCGACACTGTCGCCGACGTTGACGACCTCGTTGGGGTCGACGTCGTGCTTGATGGAGAGCTCGCGGGAGGGGATGACACCCTCGGTCTTGTAGCCGACGTCGAGGAGGACCTCGTCGCGGTCGATCTTGACGACAATGCCCTCGATCAGGTCTCCATCGTTGAAGAACTTGAGGGTCTTCTCGACCGCGGCCAGGAAGTCTTCAGCGGATCCGATGTCGTTGATCGCGATCTGCCTGGTGGCCGGGGCGGTCGTAGCGGTTGACATGTAGTAGTGACTCCAGAATGTGGACAGAATTCAGGCCACAGAGTAGGAGAGGAGTCTCCCGCTCGTGGCGAGCGGACAGGATGCTGCCGAACGGCAACACGGCAGTCTAACGCGGATGAGGAGTGGTCTCCACCCGCAGACGACGGCCGTTGGACGGGCGACCGTAACGGCGCCCCCCGACGGGCGGTCCCGGGCGGCACCCGGTCATCGGCCGAGGAGCGCGAAGCGCAGGGTGTCGAGCCCCACCCCGCCGATGTCCAGGGCCCGGCGGTGGAAGCGCCTGATGGAGAACTCGGTGCCCTCGCGGCGCTGGGTCTCGTCCCGCAGCTGCTCCCAGATGCGCTGGCCCACCTTGTAGGCGGGCGCCTGGCCGGGCCAGCCCAGGTACCGGTTCGACTCGAAGCGCAGAGACGCCTCGTCCCAGCTCGAGTTGGCCCGCATGAAGGGGAAGACCTGATCCCCCTGCCAGGTCCCGCCGTCCGGATGCGGCTTGCCGAGGTGCACGCCGAGGTCGACCACGACCCGGGCCGCGCGGAGGCGCTGTGCGTCGAGCATCCCGAAGCGGTCGGCGGGGTCGTCGAGGTAGCCGAGGTCGTCCATCAGGCGCTCCGCGTAGAGGGCCCAGCCCTCCGCGTGCCCGGAGGTGCCGGCGATGCGCCGCCACGAGTTGAGCTGCGCCTTGTTGTAGGTGGCGATGCCGATCTGCAGGTGATGCCCCGGCACCCCCTCGTGGTAGACGGTGGTCGTCTCGTGCCAGGTGTCGAACTCGGTGACACCCTCGGGGACCGACCACCACATGCGCCCCGGGCGGGAGAAGTCGTCGGACGGGCCGGTGTAGTAGACGCCGCCGGTCCGGGTCGGCGCGATGCGGCACTCGAGGGCGCGCACCTCGGCCGGGATGTCGAAGGAGGTGCGACCCAGGTTCTCGATCGCGCGATCGCTGAGGTCCTGCATCCAGCGCTGCAGGGCATCCGTGCCGGAGAGCTTCCGGCTGGGATCCTGCTCGAGGTGCGCGATCGCCTCGGCGACGGTCGCGCCGGGGACGATCTCCCGGGCGATGGCCTCCTGCTCCTCGACCATCCGCCGCAGCTCCTCGAGCCCCCACTCGTAGGTCTCGTCGAGGTCGATGGCGGCGCCGAGGAAGCCGCGCGAGGCCAGCGAGTAGATCTCCCGGCCGACCCCGTCCTCGTCGCGCGCGTGCGGAGCGAGCTCTCGCTCGAGGAAGTCGGCGAAGTCGCCGTACGCGGCGGCAGCGGACGTCGCGCCCACCTCCAGGTCCCGGCGGAGGGCATCCGACACCGGCACGCCGCCGACCTGTGCGCCGCCGGTGAGGGTGAAGAAGAAGCCGTCCGCCGCCGCGTGGCCGCGGGCCTGCTTCGCCACCTCGCGCACCTGGCGCACGGCGGGCACGGTGCCGCTGTCGATGCCGCTGCGGAGCGTCTCGATGTAGCCGCCGAGCGCCGCGCCGACGTTGCCCAGGCGCTCGGCGACGTGCGCCCAGCCGCCCTCCGTGGCCGTGGGCATCAGGTCGAAGATCTCGCGGATGTCCTGCGCGGGCGAGGCGATCACGTTGAGGTCCCTGAGATGGAAGAGCGCCTCGTGCTTCTCTCCCGCGAGGTCCAGCTCGCGCCCCAGGTCGGCCTTCGTGACGGCGTCGACCGGGTCCGCGGCCCGCGCCTGCGTGAGCTCCTGCCGGGTTCGGCGCGTGGCCTCGAGAACGCGCTCCGCGCCGGCCGGGGAATAGTCGGTGTAGCCGCCCTCGTTGCCGGGCCTGCCCAGCCAGATGCCCTGCTCGGGCGACAGCTCGACGAGGGTGTCCACCCAGCGGTCGGCGATGCGGTCGATGTCGGTGCTCTGGCGCTCGGGGGTCCCACTCACCCGACGAGCCTAGGCGGACTCGCCGCCGCCGAAGAGGACGCGGATCTCGGCAGGATCGGTGGCGGAGCGGAGCCGCTCGGCGAGGGCCGGCTCGAGCAGGATCTCCGCCAGGCGCGCGACCAGGGCCACATGACCGCCCGCCGAGGCGGCGATGCCGACGCAGACGCGGACCGTGTCGCCGTTCCAGTCGACCCCCTCCGGGAAGCCGAGCACGACCATCGCACTGCGCGACACCGCGTCCTTGCCGCCCAGCGTCCCGTGCGGAATGGCCACGCCCTCGCCGATGTAGGTGGACACCGCGTGCTCGCGCTCGAGCATGGACTCCAGGTACGCCCGGGTCACGGCACCGGAGGCGACCAGCGCCTCGCCGCACTGGCGGACGGCGTCGAAGCGGTCGAGCGCGGTGCAGTCCAGCCGGATGGCCGAGTCGCCGAGCAGCTCGGTCAGCGGCCGCCGCGTCGCGCCTGCCATGCCGTCCCCCGTCTCCGCGTCCTGTCCATTCTGCACCCGCGGTGCCGGCGATCAGTGTGCGGCGGCGTCCCAGTTGTCGCCACGGCCGACCTGCACGTCGAGGGGCACCTTGAGCTCCGCGGCGTGGGCCATCCGGTTCGTCACGATCGCCTCCAGGGCATCCCACTCCCCCGCTGCGACCTCGAACACGAGCTCGTCGTGCACCTGGAGCAGCATGCGCGAGCGGAGGCTCCTGGCGCGCAGGTCCGCGTCGATCCGCATCATCGCGAGCTTCATGACGTCCGCGGCGGAGCCCTGAATGGGCGCGTTCAGCGCCTGCCGCTCCGCGTTGTCGCGGAGCACCCGGTTCGGGCTGTTGAGGTCGGGGAACGGGCGTCGGCGCCCGAAGATCGTCTCGGTGTAGCCGTCGGCCCTGGCCTGCTCCACCACGTTCCTGAGGTAGTCGCGCACGGCGCCGAAGCGGGCGAAGTAGTCGGTCATCAGCTGACGGGCCTCGCTCGTGTCGATGCGCAGCTGCTTGCTGAGGCCGAATGCGCTGAGGCCGTAGGCCAGGCCGTAGGACATCGCCTTGACCTTGGTGCGCATGACGGGGGTCACCTCGACCGGGTCGACGCCGAACACGCGGGACCCCACGAACCGGTGCAGGTCCTCCCCCGCGTCGAAAGCCTCGATCAGGCCGGCGTCCTCCGAGAGGTGCGCCATGATCCGCATCTCGATCTGCGAGTAGTCGGCGGTGAGGAGGGTCTCGTAGCCCTCGCCCTTGGTGAACGCGGCGCGCATCCTCCTGCCCTCGTCGGCGCGGATGGGGATGTTCTGGAGGTTGGGGTCGTTGGAGGAGATCCGGCCGGTGGTGGTGCCGGTCTGCACGTAGGTCGTGTGGATTCGCCCGTCGGTGTCGATGCCGCGCTCGAGCGTGTCGATGATCTGGCGCAGCTTGCTCGCGTCGCGGTGCTGCAGGAGCAGGTCGACGAACGGGTGCGGGTGGGAGTCCATCAGGTCGGCGAGGGAGTCCGCGTCGGTCGAGTAGCCGGTCTTGGTCGACCGCGTCTTCGGCATGCCGAGCTCCTCGAAGAGCACCTGCTGCAGCTGCTTGGGCGAGCCGAGGTTGAGCTCGTGCCCGAGCACCTCGTAGGCCTGCTGGGCAAGGTCCTCGATGCGGCCGCCGAGCTCGCTGGAGAGGCCGGCGAGCAGCGGGGCGTCGATCGCCACCCCGTTCGCCTCCATGCGGGCGAGCACCTGCAGGGTGGGGATCTCGATGTCGGTGAGCACCCGGGTGTCGCGCTCGTCGAGCACGTGCCGCAGGGCGTGCACGGTCCGGCCGAGGAACCAGGCGTCGGTCGCCACCCCGGCTCCCTCATCCGCGGACACCAGCTGGTTGGGGTCCGCGATCGGCAGCTGTTCGGTGAGATAGCGGAGCACGAGGTCCGACAGCGTCTTGTCGATGCCGCTCGGCCGCAGCAGCCAGCCGGCCAGCAGGGTGTCGAACACCAGCCCGCCGAGAGCGAGACCCGCCGTTGTGAGGGCCTTCACCTGGGGCTTCGCGTCGTGCATCAGCTTGGGCGAGTCGGCCGCCAGCCACTCCTCGAATGGCGCGAAGTCCGCACTTCCGGCGACCCAGGGCAGAGTGACGGACTCGGTGCTGCTGGCGAGGCCGATCGAGAGCACCCGCCCGCCTGAATGCTCGATCATCACGGCGAGCCCGGTCGGCTGCTCCTCGGCGCTGCGCCGCAGCCACGCCGCGAGGTCCTCGCCGGTGAGATTCTGCGGGGTGGGTGTCGGCGGTGCGACGCTCGGCTCCTCCTCCAGCGCCGCCTCGGGGGTGTCGGCTGAGGACGCCGAGCCCGACTCGCCCTCGAGCTTGAGGACCCGGTCGAGGATGTTGCGCATCTGCAGGCCGCCGAGGACATCGCGGACGGCCTTGATGTCGAGCGGCTTGCGCTCGAGGTCTGCGGGGCCGAGCGGCAGCTCCAGGTCGGTGACCAGCCGGTTGAGGCGGCGGTTGCGCTCCACCCGGTCGCGCTGCTCCCGGAGGTTGTTGCCGACCACGCCTTTGATCTCGTCGGCGCGGGCGAGGATCTCCTCGAGGCTGCCGAACTGGAGCAGCCACTTGACGGCGGTCTTCTCCCCCACCTTGTCCACGCCGGGCAGGTTGTCGCTCGTCTCGCCCACGAGGGCCGCGACGTCGGGGTACTGCCACGGCTCGATGCCGTAGCGGCTGTGCACCTTCTCCACGTCGTAGCGGGTGAGGTCGGTCACGCCCTGACGGGACGGGTAGAGCAGGGTCACGTCCTCGTTGACCAGCTGGATGGCGTCCCGGTCGCCGGACACCACGAGCACCTTGTAGCCCTGCTCCGTGCCCCGCTTGGCGAGGCTTGCGAGGATGTCGTCCGCCTCGTAGTCCTCCATCGACATCGTCGGGATGTTCATCGCCTTGAGCGCGTCCTGCAGCAGCGGCACCTGACCCACGAACTCGGCCGGGGTGTCCCCCCGGGTGCCCTTGTACTCGGGATAGTCGCGGGTGCGGAAGGACGCCCGGGACAGGTCGAAGGCGACGCCCAGGTGGGTGGGCTTCTCCTTCTGCAGGAGCACGAGGAGCATCGAGAGGAAGCCGTGGATGGCGTTCGTGTGCTGCCCGCTGGAGGCCTGGAAGCTGTCGACGGGGAGGGCGTAGAACGCCCGGAAGGCCAGCGAATGACCGTCGATCAACAGGAGGGTAGGCTGATCGGGCTCTGACACCATGCCAGCCTAGCCGCGGCCGCGGACAGTCTTCCGGGGCCGGAGAGGACCCGATGACGACCTGGCCCGAGGACCTGGACCCGCAGCTGGTGGAGCGTCTGGTGACCACCGGCGGCGGCGAGCTCTCGCGCAAGATGGGCATCGAATTCGTCGAGCTGTCGGCCTCGCACTCGGTCGCGCGGATGCCCGTCGAGGGCAACAGGCAGGTCGTCGGCCTGCTGCACGGTGGCGCCCACGTGGTGCTCGGCGAGTCCCTCGGATCGATCTCGTCGGCGATCCACGCGGGCCCGGACCGCTACGCGGTGGGCATCGAGATCAACGCGACGCACTCTCGGTCGGTCACCTCGGGCTGGGTGACCGCCACCTGCGACGCCCTCGTGCTGGGCCGGACCCTCGCGACCCACGAGATCGTCGTGCGTGACGAGGAGGGCCGCCGGCTCTCCACGGTCCGCATGACGAACCTCCTCCGCGACAAGTAGCCGCGCCCGGCGCCGCCCCGTCTCCGGGTGCGGGCTTCCTCCCCCTCTCCCCCGCCGACTTGCCACTTAATTACGCTCTCCGACCCCAGAAGCGTCATTTTCTGGCAAGTCGGTCCTGGGGTGTGGACAGGGGGCGCGGCCAGGCGGGCGGGGCGGCACTCTGTGCGGATGCTCTCGCAGGAACCGCTTCCGCAGCCCCTCGATCGCACTCCGTTCAGTGTCGCGGAGGCGAAGCGGGCAGGCGTCCGGCACCGACGCCTGTACCGGCCGGACCTGGCCCGGCCGTTCCACGGCGTGCGGTCCGCTTCGGGGGAGACCTCTGACGCCCGCACCCTCTGTGAGGCGTTCCTGCCGAGGCTGCGCACCGGGCAGTTCTTCAGCCATACGACGAGTGCCCGGCTGCAGGGGATCCCGCTGCCCTTGCGACTCGCCGAGGATCGGCGGCTGCACGTCTCGGTGCTGGCGCCGGGCCGAGCGGTGCGCACCACGGGCGCGGTGGGGCATCAGCTGATCGCCCGCACCGGGCTCGTCGTCCTGAGCGAGGGGCTGCCGATCGCGAGCCCTCTCGAGTCCTGGTGCCAGCTCGCCACCCTGCTGACGGTCGACGAGCTCATCGATGCGGGCGACTTCCTGGTCGGCCGGCCCTCGCGTAACACCCACGGCATGTGGGCGGCGATGGCGGCAGCCGTGAGGTCGGACGACCGACCCTGCGTCGGGCGGCTCCGGGACGCGTTCGCCGAGGTGCGCCCGGGAGTGCGCTCTCCCGGCGAGACGCGCCTCCGGCTGCTCCTCACCCGGGCGGGACTGCCCGAACCGCTGCTCAACGAGGTCATCCGGGACCAGGACGGACGCTTCGTAGCGGAATGCGACCTGGTGTACCGGGCACAGCGGCTGGTTCTCGAGTACGAGGGCGACTACCACCGCACCGACGCCCGCACCTTCCGGAACGACATCGTGCGCAGGGAGCGGCTCGACGACCTCGGCTACCGGACGCTGCGCGTCACCGTGGACGACCTCAGGCAGCGCCCGGAGGAGACGGTGGCGCGGGTGCAGGCCCGCTTGACCGCCGCAAGCCCCGCGTGAAGGGAGCCACTTGCCACTTGATGACGCTTTTCGGGGTGATAAGCGTCATTAACTGGCAAGTCGACCCTGGTGGCGAGGACCGGAGGGGCCGGGCGGGCTACTTCTTGGCGTTCAGCTGCTCGATGATGGCCTGGGCCACGTCGCGCATGGTGAGGCGGCGGTCCATGGAGGCCTTCTGGATCCAGCGGAAGGCGTCGGGCTCCGAGAGGCCCATCTTCTCGTTGAGGAGGCCCTTGGCGCGGTCGACCAGCTTGCGGGTCTCGAAGCGCTCGACCATGTCCGCGACCTCGGCCTCGAGGGTGACGATCTGCTGGTAGCGGCTGAGCGCGATCTCGATGGCGGGCAGCAGGTCGTTCGGCGTGAACGGCTTGACCACGTAGGCCAGGGCGCCCGCCTCGCTCGCCCGTTCGACGAGCTCCTTCTGACTGAAGGCGGTGAGCAGAACGACGGGAGCGATGTGGTTCTTGGAGAGCCGCTCGGCGGCGGAGATGCCGTCCAGCTGCGGCATCTTCACGTCCATGATCACGAGGTCGGGACGCAGCTCGGTGGCGAGGGCGACCGCGGTCTCACCGTCGCCCGCCTCGCCGACGACCTCGAATCCGTTGTCCTGGAGGATCTCGACGATGTCGAGCCGGATCAGGGACTCGTCTTCGGCGACCACCACTCTGCGAGGGGCAGCCGCGGGGGCCTGAGGCTGATCTGTCACGGGGAGAGCCTACGGTATGGTGGGCGACGCCGACCTCGCCCGTCGGCAGGGCCGGTGTGGCGGAATGGCAGACGCGGGGCACTCAAAATGCTCTGTCCGAAAGGGCGTGTGGGTTCGAGTCCCACCACCGGTACGCCGCGACGCACCGCCTCCGGCGGGCGACGTGGCGTGCGTGGGCGAGAAGCACACCGGGGCCCCGCCGGCCCGGGAGCCGCGTAGCGGCGGACGGCCGGACGGTGGGGACGGGTTCGACCCTCAGCAGGCATTCCTCCCGCCAAACGCCTGCACGGCCCCCTTCTGCCTGCTGGAGCCGATTCTGCCTGCTGAGGGATAGGAGACGGCGCGCATCCCCGAGCCGGCGGTGCGCCGGCGGGCCTACAGCCCGGCGAGCAGGGCTGCCGCGACCGCGTCCGGGGCCTCCACCGCCGCCTGGTGCCGCACTCCGGGGAGGACCACCGACGTCACGCCCGGGGCCTGCACCAGGGGCCGCATCGCCTCGGCGGTCGCGACGGGGTCGTGCTCGCCGCGCACCGCGAGCACCGGGACGGTCAGCCCGGCGATCCGGTCGCGCACGTCCCAGCCGCCGAGCGCCTCGCAGCAGAGGGCGTAGCTCTCGTCGTCGGTCGCGGCGACGCCGGCCAGCACCCTGCCCACCGTGTCCGGATCGGCCGCAGTGAAGGCGGGCGTGAACCAGCGCTCGGCGAGCCCGCCCACCAGCGAGCCGGTGCCGGAGCGCCGGACCACGACCGCGCGGTCGCGCCAGCCGGACGGCTCGCCGATGCGCGGCGCCGAGCAGAGCACCGCGACGCCGCTCAGCCGCTGCGGCCAGGTGATGGCCAGCTCCTGGGCGACCGCGCCGCCGAGCGAGAGTCCGGCGATCGCGAAGCGCTCGTGCCCGAGGGCGTCGACCGCGTCGAGCACTCCGGCCGCGAGGTCCTCGATCGCGAACGGGTCCTCGGCGAGGGCGGACGCGCCGTGCCCGGGGTGGTCGATGCCGACCACCTGCCAGCGATCGGCGAGGAGTTCGGCGGCCGCACGCCAGTCCTCGTGGCTGCCGCCGAGGCTCGCCAGCACCACGAGGAGCTCACCTGCACCTTCAGCCGAACCGGCGAGCGGGGTCGCCGTGAGGACCGGCTGCGCGGCCACTGGCCCTACTCGGCCCAGGCGGGAGCGGCGCCGCTCACGGCGTCGCCGATGCGGTGCACGCGGACGTCGTTGGTGGAGCCGGGGATCCCGGGAGGGGATCCGGAGATCACGACGACGGTGTCGCCCGGCTCGGCGAGCCCTTCGCGGAGCAGCACCTCGTCGACCTGATGGAACATCGCGTCGGTGTGCTTCACGCGCGGCACGAGGAACGACTCGATGCCCCAGGTGAGCGCCATCCGATTGCGGATGCCCGGCTCGGGCGTGAAGGCCTTCATCGGGATCGGTGAACGCAGTCGTGACATGCGGCGGGCGGAGTCGCCCGACTCGGTGAATACGCAGAGGTACTTGGCGTCGACGAAGTCGGCGACCTCCGCGGCGGCCAGCGTCATGGCGCCGCCCTGGGTGCGCGGCTTGGTCCCGAGCGGCGGGATGCGGTCGAGACCGTGGTCCTCGGTGGACTTCACGATGCGGGCCATCGTCTGCACCGTGACGACCGGATACTCGCCCACGCTCGTCTCGCCGGAGAGCATGACCGCGTCGGCGCCGTCGAGGACGGCGTTGGCCACGTCGGAGGTCTCGGCGCGGGTCGGCACGGGGCTGTGGATCATCGACTCGAGCATCTGGGTTGCGACGATGACGGGCTTCGCCATCCGGCGCGCCATCTCGATCGCCTTCTTCTGCACGATCGGCACGGCCTCGAGCGGCAGCTCGACCCCGAGGTCGCCGCGGGCGACCATCAGCGCGTCGAACGCGTCGATGATGCCCTCGAGGTTGTCGACGGCCTGCGGCTTCTCGATCTTCGCGATGACCGGGACCCGGCGGCCCTCCTCATCCATGATCTCGTGCACCCGCTGGATGTCGCTGGCGTTGCGCACGAAGGACAGCGCGATGAAGTCGGCGCCGATCCGGAGGCCCCAGCGGAGGTCGGCCTCGTCCTTCTCGGAGAGCGCGGGAACGTTGACGGCCACGCCGGGCAGGTTGATGCCCTTGTTGTTGGAGACCGGGCCGGCGACGATCACCTCGGTCGTCACGACGGTGCCGTCGGTCTCGAGCACCTTGACGCGCACCTTGCCGTCGTCGATCAGCAGGAAGTCGCCGGCCTTCACATCCTGGGGCAGGCCCTTGAACGTGGTGCTGACGAGCTCCTTGGTCCCGGGGACATCCTCGGTGGTGATCTTGAAGATGTCGCCCTCGGCGAGCTCGTGCGGCCCGTTGCTGAAGCGTCCGAGCCGGATCTTCGGTCCCTGCAGGTCGACGAGGATGCCCACGGCCTTGCCGCTGTCCTCGGCCGCCTTGCGCACGTTGGCGTAGACGCCCTCGTGCACCGTGTAGTCACCATGGCTGAGGTTCAGCCTCGCGACATCCACGCCGGCGTCGACGATGGCCCGGATCTGCTCGTAGCTCGAGGTGGCGGGCCCCAGGGTCGCCACGATCTTGGCTCGTCTCATGCGTGCGATGTCCTTCGAGTTGTCGGCGGCGCGAGTGCGCCGGATCAGACCGCGATCGCGCGGTCGGTGGGGCGAACGGGGAACGGAAGCTCCGTCTCCCCCTCCAGGTAGGTGTCGACCGCCGCAGCGGCCGCGCGCCCTTCCGCGATGGCCCAGACGATGAGCGACTGCCCGCGGCCGGCGTCCCCCGCGACGAACACGCCGGGAACGCTGGTCTGGTAGTCGCCACCGCGCTCCACGTTACCCCGCCCGTCGAAGGGCACCGCCAGCTGCTCGTCGAGGTCGCGGCTCTCCGGGCCGGTGAAGCCGAGGGAGAGCAGCACGAGGTCTGCGGGGATCTCCCGCTCGGTGCCGGCCTTGGGCACGCGCCGGCCGTCCAGGTATTCGGTCTCGGCGACGCGCAGCGCGCGCACGTTGCCCTCACCGTCGTCGAGGAACTCGACGGTGGAGGCGAGGAACATCCGCTGGCCGCCCTCCTCGTGGGCGCTCTGCACCTCGAACAGGGCCGGGAACATCGGCCACGGCTGCGAGTCGGTGCGCTCCCCCGGAGGCTGCTTGCCGATGGCGAGGGTGGTGACCGATGCGGCGCCCTGCCGGTGAGCGGTGCCGAGGCAGTCGGCCCCGGTGTCGCCGCCGCCGAGGATCACCACGTGCTTGTCCTCGGCGAGGATCTGGCCGGGCACCGGGTCGCCGGCGACGGCGCGGTTCGCCTGCACGAGGTACTCCATGGCGAAGTGCACACCGTCGAGGTCCCGGCCCGGGATGGGCAGGTCGCGCGGCACCGTTGCGCCGGTGGCGACGACCACGGCGTCGTAGCGGGCCCGGAGGTCGCTCCAGGTGATGTCGACGCCGATGTTGACGCCGGCCCGGAACCGGGTCCCCTCGGCCTGCATCTGGTTCAGCCGCGTGTCCAGGATGCGCTTCTCCATCTTGAACTCGGGGATGCCGTAGCGGAGCAGGCCGCCGATCCGGTCGTCGCGCTCGAAGACCGCGACCGTGTGCCCGGCGCGGGTGAGCTGCTGGGCGGCGGCGAGGCCGGCGGGTCCCGAGCCGACGACGGCCACCGTCTTGCCGGTGAGGCGCTGAGGCGGGTGCGGCTCGACCCAGCCGTTCGCGAACGCGTCCTCCGCGATCGCCGCCTCGACCTGCTTGATGGTCACGGCGGGCTGGTTGATGCCCAGCACGCAGGACGCCTCGCACGGCGCAGGGCAGAGCTTGCCGGTGAACTCGGGGAAGTTGTTGGTCGCGTGCAGGCGCTCCACCGCGGCGCGGTCCTCGCCGCGCCACATGAGGTCGTTCCACTCGGGGATGAGGTTGCCGAGCGGGCAGCCCTGGTGGCAGAACGGGATGCCGCAGTCCATGCAGCGGCCGGCCTGACGGCGGAGCATGGCAGGGTCGTGCGGCTCGTAGACCTCCTTCCAGTCCATGATGCGGACGGGGACGGGCCTGCGGGGCGGCAGCTCGCGCTGCCGGACCTTGAGGAAGCCCTTCGGATCAGCCATGGGTTCCTCCTTCCGTGCTGGGAGGCGGCGTCGCGGCGAGAAGCTCAGCCATTCGTCACCTCGAGGATTCTGGTCCAGACCACGTCGCCGTCGGGATCGAGTCCCTCGGCGACCGCGGTCTGGCGGGTGGCGAGCACCGCGGCGTAGTCGCGCGGGAACACCTTGGTGAAGCGGGCGACCACCGCGGGGAAGTCGGCGAGCATCGACTGGGCCACGCTCGACCCGGTCTCGGCGAGGTGCCGCTCGAGGAGGTCCCTCAGGATCTCGGCGTCGGCACTGCCGAGCGCCTCCAGTTGGAGCTCACCGGAGGCGAGCGCCTCGCGGTTCACCGTGTCAGGGTCGAGGTCGACGACATACGCCGTGCCGCCGGACATGCCTGCGCCGAGGTTGCGGCCGACGGCGCCGAGGATCACGGCGAGGCCGCCGGTCATGTACTCGAGCGCGTGGTCGCCGACTCCCTCCACCACCGCGGTGGCGCCGGAGTTGCGCACGAGGAAGCGCTCCCCCACGATGCCGCGGAGGAACAGGCTGCCCAGGGTGGCGCCGTAGCCGATCACGTTGCCGGCGATCACGTTCTCCTCGGCCACGAAGCCCGCCTCGGCGGGCGGCCGGAGGATGACCGTCCCCCCGGAGAGCCCCTTCGCCACGTAGTCGTTGCTGTCGCCGATGAGGCGCAGGGTGATGCCGCTGGGCAGGAAGGCGCCGAGCGACTGCCCGGCGGAGCCGCGCAGGGTGATGTCGATCGACCCGTCCGGGAGTCCGTTGGCGCCGTGCCGCTTGGTGACCTCGTGTCCGAGCATCGTGCCAACGGCGCGCTCGGTGTTGCGGATGGGCAGGTCGATCTCGACCTTGCCGCCATGGTCGAGCACGTCGGCGGCGAGCAGGATCAGCCGGTTGTCGAAGTGCTCGTCGAGCTCGTGGTCCTGAGCGACCCTGCCGTAGCGAGGCTCCTCCGCGGAGAACCTGGGTCCGACGAGGATCGGCGCGAGGTCGAGGCCGTCCGCCTTCCAGTGCGCGACCGCGCGGTCCACGTCGAGGAGGTCGTTGCGGCCGATGATCTCGTCGAGGGTGCGGTAGCCGAGCTTGCTGAGCAGCTCGCGCACCTCCTGGGCGAGGAACTCGAAGAAGTTGATGACGAACTCGGGCTTGCCGGTGAAGCGGGCCCGGAGCTCCGGGTTCTGGGTGGCGACGCCCACCGGGCAGGTGTCGAGGTGGCAGACGCGCATGAGGATGCAGCCCTCCACCACGAGCGGGGCGGTGGCGAAGCCGTACTCCTCGGCGCCGAGGAGCGCCGCGATGATCACGTCGCGCCCGGACTTCATCTGACCGTCGACCTGCACCACGACGCGCTCCCGCAGCCCGTTGAGCATGAGGGTCTGCTGCGTCTCGGCCAGACCGAGTTCCCACGGCGTGCCCGCGTGCTTGAGCGAGTTGAGGGGGCTGGCACCGGTCCCGCCGTCGTGCCCGGAGACGAGCACCACGTCGGCCTTGGCCTTCGCGACTCCCGCCGCGACCGCGCCGATGCCGTTCTGGCTCACCAGCTTCACGTGCACCCGGGCCGCCGGATTGGCCCGCTTGAGGTCGAAGATCAGCTGCTTGAGGTCCTCGATGGAGTAGATGTCGTGGTGCGGCGGCGGCGAGATCAGGCCGACGCCCGCGGTGGCGTGCCGGGTCCGGGCGATCCAGGGGTACACCTTGCCGGGGGGCAGCTGGCCGCCCTCCCCGGGCTTCGCCCCCTGGGCGAGCTTGATCTGGATGTCGGTCGCGTGGGTGAGGTACATGCTGGTCACGCCGAACCGGCCGGAGGCCACCTGCTTGATCGCGCTGCGGCGCTCGGGGTCGAGCAGCCGGTCGACATCCTCGCCGCCCTCGCCCGTGTTGCTGCGGCCACCGAGGCGGTTCATCGCGATGGCGAGCGTCTCGTGGGCTTCCTTGCTGATCGAGCCGTAGCTCATCGCGCCGGTGTTGAAGCGGCGGACGATGCTCTCGATCGGCTCCACCTCATCGAGCGGGACCTCGGGGCGACGCTCGGTGCGCAGCCGGAACAGGCCGCGGAGGGTGCGCAGGCTCTCCGCCTGCTCGTCGACCAGCGCGGTGTACTCCCGGAAGATGTCGTACCGGCGGTTGCGCGTGGCGTGCTGCAGCCGGAACACGGTGTCGGGGTTGAACAGGTGCGGCGGGCCGCCCCGGCGCCAGGAGTACTCGCCGCCGACCCAGAGCCGCTCGTGCGCCGTGCTCGAGGGGTCGTCAGGGTAGGCCGCCGCATGCCGGGCGGCGTTCTCCGCCGCGATGACGTCGATGCCGACGCCGCCGAGCTTGGAGATCGTTCCCGTGAAGTACTGGGCCACGAACGCCTCGGCCAGCCCGACCGCCTCGAACGCCTGGGCGCCCGCGTAGGAGGACACCGTGGAGATGCCCATCTTCGACATGATCTTGAGCACGCCCTTGCCGAGCGCCTTGATCACGTTCTTCACGGCCTGCTCGGGGCTGAGCCCGGAGAGCCGTCCCGCGCGCACGAGCTGCTCGGCGGTCTCCATGGCGAGGTAGGGGTTCACCGCTGAGGCGCCGTAGCCGATCAGGAGCGCGATGTGGTGCACCTCGCGCACGTCGCCGGCCTCGATCACGAGCCCGACCTTCATCCGGTTCTCGCGCCGGATGAGGTGGTGGTGCACGGCGGCGGTCATCAGCAGCGACGGGACGGGCGCCAGGTCGGCGGTGGAGTCGCGGTCGGAGAGCACGATGAACTTCGCCCCGTGCTCGATCGCCTCGTCGACCTCGGCACACATGGCGGCGATGCGCCGCTCGAGCGCCTGCTGCCCGTCGTCGACCCGGTAGAGGCCACGCACCGTGGTGGTGGTCGCGCTGCCGTGCGAGGGGTCGATGTGCTGGATCTTGGCCAGCTCGTCGTTGTCGATCACCGGGAAGGACAGCACCACCTGACGGGCGTGCTCCGGTCCGGGCTGGAGCAGGTTCGGCTCAGGACCGAGGCCGGTGCCGAGCGAGGTGACGACCTCCTCGCGGATCGAGTCGAGCGGCGGGTTGGTCACCTGCGCGAACTGCTGGGTGAAGTAGTCGAAGAGGAGCCGGGGCCGGTCGGAGAGCACCGCGATCGGCGTGTCAGAGCCCATCGCGCCGAGCGGCTCCGCGCCGGCCCGCGCCATCGGCTCGAGGAGGATGCGGACCTCCTCCTCGGTGTAGCCGAAGGTGCGCTGACGGCGGGTGACGGAGCTCTGCGTGTGCACGATGTGCTCGCGCTCGGGCAGGTCCTCCAGGTGGATGCGACCCTCCGCGAGCCACTCCGCGTAGGGGTGCGCCGCGGCGAGGTCCGCCTTCAGCTCGTCGTCCTCGATGATGCGGCCGGCGACGGTGTCGACGACGAACATCCGGCCAGGACGGAGCCGGCCCTTCTTCACGATGCGGGCGGGATCGATGTCGAGCACGCCGATCTCGCTGGCGACCACGACGAGGCCGTCGTCGGTGACGAGGTATCGGCCGGGGCGGAGCCCGTTGCGGTCGAGGGTCGCGCCGACGACGGAGCCGTCGGAGAAGGTGATCGCCGCGGGACCGTCCCACGGCTCCATCAGCAGCGAGTGGTACTCGAAGAACGCGCGACGCTGCGGGTCCATCGCCGGGCTGTTCTCCCAGGCCTCCGGCACCATCATCATCACGGCGTGCGGCAGCGAGCGCCCGGTGAGGCTGAGCAGCTCGACGACCTCGTCGAAGGACGCGGAGTCGCTGGCACCGGGGGTGACGATCGGCAGCAGCGGCCCGACATCGCCGAGCAGCTCGGTCTCCAGCTGCGACTGGCGGGCCTGCATCCAGTTGCGGTTGCCCTGGATGGTGTTGATCTCGCCGTTGTGGGCGATCATCCGGAACGGCTGCGCGAGCGGCCAGGACGGGAACGTGTTGGTGGAGTACCGGGAGTGCACGAGTGCGAGGGTCGACGCGAAGCGCTCGTCGGACAGGTCGGGGTAGAAGGGCTCCAGCTGGAGCGTGGTGACCATGCCCTTGTAGACGAGCGTGCGGCTCGACAGCGAGCAGAAGAAGGCGCCGTGCGCCCGCTCCGCGCGCTTGCGCAGGCGCATGGCCTGCCGGTCGAGGGCGATGCCGCTGAAGGGAACGCCGTCGGCGGTGTGCCGGCGACTGGCCACGAACAGCTGACGGAAGGCGGGCATGGCGCCGCGCGCCAGGTTGCCGATCTCGTCCGGCTCGTGCGGCACGTCGCGCCAGCCGAGCACGGTGAGGCTCTCCTCGTCGGCGATCACCGCGATCGCGTCCTGCAGGCGCTTGCGCTCGGCAGCGTCGGTGGGCAGGAACGCGAGGCCGACGGCGTACTGACCGGCCGGCGGCAGGTCGAAGTCGACGACCGCGCGGAGGAAGGCGTCCGGGACCTGGGTGAGGATCCCCGCGCCGTCGCCCGTGCCGGCGTCCGAGCCGACGGCTCCGCGGTGCTCGAGGTTGCGCAGGGCGCCGAGGGCGGCGGTGATGATGTCGTGGCCGGCCGTTCCGCGCATGGTGGCGACCATCGCGAGGCCGCATGCGTCACGCTCACCGGCAGGGTCGTACATGCCCTGCGCGGGCGGCACCGTGGAGAAGGCGCGGTACGGCGACGGGACACTCGGCTGCGACGCGGAGATCGTGGACATCGGCGGGCCTCCTCACGGGAACGATGCTCGAACGGGACGGCGGTGGCCCGGGATGGAAACGTACGGAAGGTCAGCTTTCCATTGTGCAGCAGGGGACGCGCCGCAGGCGCGGCGGGGGGAAGGCTCGCAGGCAGGAAGTCGACGCGATGCGGCGGGAATCCCGGTCGGATCCGCTCCGCCCGGCGTTCAGGACCTGCCGGAACCCGCCGTCCGGGACGCCGTGCTTGTGGCGGGCGCACCCGGGACTGGCGAGGCGGCGTCGGTGCCGTCGTCCTCGAAGTCCTTGGCGGTGTAGCGCGATTCTATCGCGTCGGGGCGAGTCCACTCGCGGCCGGCCAGGTAGGCTCCCGGCTCGACTCCCGGGTGCCGCCTCCGCTGCACGAGGAAGAGCACGATCCCGAGGACCACGGCGACGATCGCGCCCCACACGTTGACGCGCAGGCCGAGGATCACCTCGCTGGGGTCGACGCGGATGGACTCGAACCAGATCCGGCCCGCGCCGTACCAGACGAGGTAGAGCGCGAAGAGCTTGCCCCACTGCAGCCGGAACTCGCGCTGGAGAAGGAGCAGCAGGACCCCGCCGAACGCGTTCCAGAGGAACTCGTAGAGGAAGGTGGGGTGGAACAGGGTGCCCTCGGGCAGCCCTGCCGGGAAGGCCGGGTTGGTGGACGGGATCTCGAGCCCCCAGGGGAGGTCGGTCGGCTGGCCGTACAGCTCCTGGTTGAACCAGTTGCCGAAGCGCCCGATGGCCTGGGCGAACAGCAGTCCCGGAGCGAGGGCGTCCGCGAAGGTCCAGAAGCGGATGCCGGTGAGCCGGCAGCCGATCCAGGCTCCGACCGCGCCGCCGATCAGACCGCCGAAGATGGCGTTGCCGCCCTCCCAGATGTAGAGGATCGCGAGGAGGTCCTTGCCGTCGCCGAAGTAGTCGGCCGGGTGGGTGAACACGTGGTAGAGCCGTGCCCCGACGATGCCGAGCGGCACTGCCCAGAGCACGATGTCCACGACGACGCCCGGCTCGGCGCCCCGCCGCGTCATGCGCCGGGAGGTGAGCAGCAGGGCCACCACGATGCCCAGCAGGATGCACAGCGCGTAGGTGTGGATCGTGAAGATCCCGAGGGTGAAGGAACTCCACTCGGGAGGCGGGCTCGGCAGGCTGCGGGGCATCACGATGGCTCAGGCTACTACGCCGGAAGCGAGTCGGGCGGCCGTCGCAGCCGCCCCGCCGACGCCTCCCTCGGCCAGTGCCGACACGAGCGCCGAGCCCACGATCGCGCCGTCCGCGTACTCCAGAACCTCCCGGACCTGCTCCGGTGTGGAGATGCCGATGCCGACGCAGGCGGCGTCGGATCCGGCCTCACGCAGCCGGCCGACCAGCCCGCGCGCGGCACGGTCGACATCGGCCCGGGCGCCGGTGATGCCCATCGTGGAGACCGCATAGACGAAGCCGCGGCTGTGCCGCACCGTGTTCGCCAGGCGCTCCGGGCTCGACGACGGCGCGGCGAGGAACACCCGGTCGAGGCCGGTGCGGTCGGACGCCGCGAGCCACTCCCCGGCCTCGTCGGGGATGAGGTCGGGGGTGATCAGCCCGGCGCCGCCCGCGGAGACCAGGTCGTCCGCGAACCGCTCGACGCCGTATTGCATGACCGGATTCCAGTAGGTCATGAGGAGCACGGGGGCGGCCACGCGCGAGCGCACCGCGGCGACCGCTTCGAAGCCGTGGCGCAGCCGGAAGCCGCCCGCGAGGGCCCGCTGGGTCGCGGCCTGGATGACCGGGCCGTCGATCACCGGATCCGAGTAGGGCAGGCCGAGCTCCAGCACGTCGACGCCGTTCTCGACCAGGGCGACGGCGGCGTCGATGCTGGTGGCCAGGTCGGGGAAGCCGACCGGCAGGTAGCCGACGAGCAGGCCCCTGCCCGCCGCGCGGCGCTCGGCGAGCAGTGCGCCGACCGAACTCTCGATCGCCGCGGTCACGCCTGCTCCGCCCCGCGGTCGAGGAGGTCGAAGTAGTGGCCGGCGGTCGTCATGTCCTTGTCGCCGCGGCCGCTGAGGTTGACGAGGATGACCGCATCCGGGCCGAGTTCGCGTCCCAGCTCGAGCGCTCCGGCCAGGGCGTGCGCCGACTCGATGGCCGGGATGATGCCCTCCGTGCGGCTGAGCAGCCGCAGGGCCGACATGGCCTCGGCGTCGGTGACGGGACGGTAGCTGGCGCGGCCGATGTCGGCGAGCCAGGCGTGCTCCGGACCCACCCCCGGGTAGTCGAGCCCGGCCGAGATGGAGTGCGACTCCACCGTCTGCCCGTCCTCGTCCTGCAGCAGGTAGCTGCGGGCGCCGTGCAGCACGCCGGGCCTGCCCTTGGTGATGGTCGCCGCGTGCCGCGGGGTGTTCGCGCCGTCGCCCGCCGCCTCGAAGCCGTAGAGGGCGACCTCGGAGTCGTCGAGGAACGCGCTGAAGATGCCCATCGCGTTGCTGCCGCCGCCGACGCAGGCCGCGACCGCGGTGGGCAGCGACCCGGTGAGGGCGATGACCTGCTCCCGAGCCTCGTCGCCGATGATGCGCTGAAGATCGCGCACCATCGCCGGGAACGGGTGCGGGCCGGCCACGGTGCCGAAGATGTAGTTGGTGGTGGAGACGTTCGTGACCCAGTCGCGCATCGCCTCGTTGATGGCGTCCTTCAGCGTGCGGGAGCCGGTGGTGACCGGGATGACCTCGGCGCCGAGCAGGCGCATCCTGGCCACGTTGAGCGCCTGCCGCTCGGTGTCCACCTCGCCCATGTAGACCACGCAGTCGAGGCCGAAGAGCGCGGCGGCGGTGGCCGTGGCGACGCCGTGCTGGCCGGCGCCCGTCTCGGCGATCACGCGGGTCTTGCCGATCCGGCGGGTGAGCAGCGCCTGGCCGAGGACGTTGTTGATCTTGTGCGAGCCGGTGTGGTTGAGGTCCTCGCGCTTCAGCAGGATGCGGGCGCCGCCGGCGTGCTGGGCGAAGCGCGGCACCTCGGTGAGGATGGAGGGCCGGCCGGTGTAGCTGCGGTGCAGCTCGTCGAGCTCGAGCCGGTAGGCGGGATCGGCCTTCGCCTCCTCCCAGGCGAGGGTGAGCTCGTCGAGCGCGGCGACGAGCGGCTCGGGGACGAACCGGCCGCCGTAGGCGCCGAAGTAGGGCCCCGGCAGCTGCAGGGGGGCGGGGGCGGCGTCGTGCTCGGTCATGCTGCGAGGAACTCCTGGAGTGTGGCCACCGGATCTCCGGTGACGAGTGCTTCGCCGACGAGGACCACGTCTGCTCCGGCACGGCGGTAGTGGGCGACGTCGGACGCGGTCCGCACGGCGGACTCGGCGACGCGGATGACGGAGCCCGGGATGCTGTCCGCGAGCCGGCCGAACAGGTCCTGGTCGAGCTCGAAGGTGGAGAGGTCGCGGGCGTTGACGCCGATCACGGCGGCTCCGACGTCGAGTGCCCTGGACACCTCATCGGCGTCGTGGGTCTCGACGAGGGCGGCCATGCCGAGCGACGAGGTGAGCTCGAACAGCCGGGCGAGCCGGGCCTGGTCGAGGGCCGCGACGATCAGGAGCACGAGGTCGGCTCCGGCCGCGCGCGCCTCGAGCACCTGGTACTCGTCCACCAGGAAGTCCTTGCGGAGCACGGGGATCCCGACGGCGGCACGGACCTCGCGGAGGTCGGCGAGCGACCCGCCGAACCGGCGCTCCTCGGTGAGCACGCTGATGGCACTCGCCCCGCCGGTCTCGTAGGAGACGGCGAGCGCCGCCGGGTCGGGGATGTCGGCGAGGCGGCCGCGCGACGGGCTCGCGCGCTTGACCTCGGCGAGGATCTTGACGCGGTCGGCGGGACGCAGGAACTCGAGCACGTCGAGCGCGGGCGGCGCCGCGGCGGCGAGCCGTTCCACCTCGACGAGCGAGACGTCGTCCCGCCGCGTCTGTGCGTCGGCCCGGGCGCCCTCGACCAGTTCGGCGAGCAGGGACACCGGCGCCCTAGCCGTTGTCGGCTTTGGCGGCGTACCGGGACCCGCGCACGCCGTAGCCGAGCTTCGCGAGCACGGCGCCGATCAGCAGGCCGAGGACGACGATGACCGCACCGACCCAGACGAGCCACATGAGCTGGACGTCGTAGGTGGCGTCGAGGAACAGCGCCGCGGTGCCGACGGCGAACCCGATCAGCATGACGACGACGGCGGTCCAGGCGGCGGGCGAGTCCCCATGGCCGGGCTCGGAGTGCTCGTTGCTCATGTGGCGATTCTAGTCGTGCGCGTCGTCGGCCCCGCCCCCGGCCGCCGTCGGATCGCTGCCGGCGCTGAGCGCGTCCCAGGCATCGGCGGCGCGAGCGCCGCGGGTGTCGGCCGGGGCGGATCCCGGATCGGTGGCACGAGACGAGTCCTCGGCAGGCCCGGCAGCGGCTCCGTCGGCGTTCCGGGAATCAGGACCGGCTGGGTTGGCCCCGCGAACGTCGGCAGCACCCGGGTCGGCCGCGTAGCGGCGCCCGGTCCCCGGCCAGCTCCGTGCGGTGACCGTGATCGCCGCGGCGAGGAGCAGCACCAGGGCGCCCGCGACGACGGCGACGGCCGGCCAGGCGCTGACGGCGATGCGGGAGACGAGGTCGGGCACCGACCCGGTGATCCCCGTCGCCGCCGCCACCGCGGTGCCGGCCGCGGAGTCCGGGGAGGCGAGCGCGGGCAGCGGGGAGAGCGCGGCTCCCGCCCCGAGCGCCGCGAGCACGGCCGCGAGGAGGTAGCGCACCGGCCGAGCGGCGATGCTCGCCGCGGCGACGGTCGCAGCGCAGGCGAGGGCGATCCCGTTGAGGGCGGGCGCGGCGTCCGCCCCACGCACCTCGAGGTCCTGGCCGGTCTCCCGGAGCGAGACGGTGAGCCATGGCGCGTTGGCCGCGACCAGCAGGAGGGCCGCCGCGGCGAGCACCCCGAGCAGGATCAGGTACTTGACCCGCCGCCCGTCGCGCCGAACGCCGGGCGGGCCGGCCGGGTCGGCTGCCGGCGGCACGGTCAGCGCACCCGGCGCAGCGCGTTCGCGATCGCGACCGCCCGAAGCGGTGCGGCCGCCTTGTTCTGCGACTCGCGGTACTCGGACTCGGGGTCGGAGTCGGCGACGAGGCCGCCCCCGGCCTGGACCCGGGCGACGCCGTCGGCGAGCAGCGCGGTGCGGATGGCGATGGCGA
Organism: Naasia sp.; assembly: GCF_025465545.1. Classification (GTDB taxonomy): domain Bacteria; phylum Actinomycetota; class Actinomycetes; order Actinomycetales; family Microbacteriaceae; genus Naasia. The sequence continues at coordinate 165,502 of NZ_JAODMK010000010.1, forward strand.
GGTCGGCGTCCCCCGCGAAGTCGAAGTAGCCGACCACTCCCCCGTAGACGCCGCGCTGCGCGGGCTCGAGCTCGTCGATGATCTGGAGGGCCCGGGGCTTGGGGGCGCCGGACAAGGTGCCTGCGGGAAAGGTGGCGCGGAACACGTCCACCGCGTCGGCGCCGGGGCTGAGGTCACCCTCCACCGACGAGACGAGGTGCATGATGTGGCTGAACCGCTCGATCCGCATGAACTCGGTCACCTCGATGGTTCCGGCGACGCAGACCTTCGAGATGTCGTTGCGGGCCAGGTCGACGAGCATGAGATGCTCGGCCCGCTCCTTGGGATCCGCGGCGAGGCTCTCGGCGAGCTGCGCGTCCTCGTCCGGCGTGGCGCCGCGCGGCTTCGAGCCGGCGATCGGGTGGGTGAACACGCGCCCCTCGCTCACCTTCACGAGCGCCTCGGGCGACGAGCCGACCACGGCGTACGGGGAGCCGTCCGGGCGGGCGAGGCCGAGCAGGTACATGTACGGGCTCGGGTTGAGGGCCCGCAGCACCCGGTAGACGTCGACGGGGGACGCGGTCGCGGGGAGGTCGAACCGCTGCGAGAGCACCACCTGGAAGATGTCGCCTTCGCGGATGTACTCCTTGCTCCTCTCGACGCCGGCGAGGAAGTCCTCGCGCCGGGTGCGCAGGATCGGCGCCGGCACGAGCGCGAAGTCCGCCTCGGCCAGATCGGCGGGGCTCGGCACGGACAGGCGCGCCTGGAGGCCGTCGAGCCGGCGCTGCGCATCGTCCCAGAGAGCGTCCGCGTCGGGGGCTCCGTCGGCGAGGGCCGTCACGACGAGCAGGACCGCGCCGGTCTTGTGATCGACGACCACGAGCTCGGAGACGAAGCTGAGCGCCTGGCCCGGCACGTCGAAGTCGGCCGGCGGAGCGTCGGGCAGGCGCTCGAGCTGGCGGATCGCCTCCCAGCCGATGAAGCCCACGAGGCCGCCGGTGAGCGGGGGCAGCCCGGGGATCCGCGGGGTCCGCCACCGCGCGACCAGCCGGGCGACGGCGTCGAGAGGGGCGCCGAGCGGCTCGCCGCCGAAGGCGCGTTCCGCGTCGATGCCCTCGCCGAGCCAGAGCGGGGCGCCGTCCTGCTCCGTCAGCACCCCGAACGAGGAGACGCCGATGAAGGACCAGCGCGACCAGATTCCGCCCTGCTCCGCAGACTCGAGCAGGAAGGTCCCGGGGCGTGGGTTCCCCTGCGCGTCGGCGGCGAGCTTGCGGTAGATGCCGACCGGCGTCTCCTCGCCGGCGAAGAGCACCCGCACGACGGGCAGCACCCGGTGGTCGGGGACGAGGGCGTCGAACTCGGAGCGGGTGGTGCTAGCCACCGTTCGCCTCCCGCGTCGCGTCGGCGGCCGGCGCGACGTGCGCGGCGGGCCCGCCGAGGACCGGCGCGAGCGGGTCGACGTCGAAGCACGCGTGCGCGCCGGTGTGACAGGCGGGGCCGACCTGGTGCACCGTGACGAGCAGGGCGTCGTCGTCGCAGTCGAGCGCGGCGGCGCGCACGTACTGCACGTTGCCGGAGGTGTCGCCCTTCCGCCAGAGCTCCTGGCGGCTGCGGGACCAGAACGTGACCCGGCCCTCGGACAGCGTCCTGCGGAGCGCCTCGGCGTTCATGTAGCCGAGCATGAGGACCTGGCCGCTGCCCTCCTCCTGGATGACGGCAGGCAGGAGGCCCGCCGAGTCGAAGCTCGCGCGGGCGACCACTGCGTCGATGTCGGCGGCGCGCTCGGGATCCAGGAGGGTCATCAGCGGATCACGATTCCCTTCGCGGCGAGCGCCCGCTTGACGTCGCCGATGGTGAGCTGGCCCGAGTGGAAGACGGACGCGGCGAGCACCGCGTCGGCGCCCGCCTGGACCGCGGGGGCGAAGTGCTCGAGTGCGCCCGCGCCGCCGGAGGCGACGACCGGCACCGTGCTGACGGAGCGCATCGCCTCGATGAGCTCGAGGTCGTAGCCGCTCTTGGTGCCGTCGGCGTCGATCGAGTTGACGAGCAGCTCCCCCGCTCCCCGCTCGATGGCCTCCCGCGCCCAGGCCACGGCGTCGAGGTCGGTGCGGCGGCGGCCGCCGTGGGTCGTGACCACGAAGCCCGAGTCGGTGTGCGCGGCGCGGGTGACGTCGAGGGAGAGGACGACGACCTGGGCGCCGAACCGGTCGGCGATCTCGTCGATCACGGCAGGGCGCGCGATTGCGGCGCTGTTGACGCCGATCTTGTCGGCCCCGCTGGCGAGGAGCCGCGCCACGTCCTCGGCGGAGCGGACTCCCCCGCCCACCGTGAGCGGGATGAAGACCTGCTCCGCGGTGCGGCGGACCACGTCGTACATGGTGTCCCGCTGCTCGGTGGTGGCGGTGACGTCGAGGAACGTCAGCTCGTCGGCGCCCTGTTCGTAGTAGGTGCGCGACAGCTCGACGGGGTCGCCCGCGTCGCGGAGGTTCTGGAAGTTGACGCCCTTGACCACCCGTCCGTTCGCCACGTCAAGGCAGGGGATCACCCGGACGGCGACGCTCATCGCTCGGCCGTCCTAGATCCGGGCGGCGTGGATGGGGCTGACGAGGATCGCGCGCGCGCCGAGCTCGTAGAGGGCATCCATCACCTGGTTCGTGTCGAAGCGCGGCACCATGACCCGCACGGCGACCCACCCCGTGTCGCGCAGCGGCGACACCGTCGGCGACTCCAGTCCGGGCGTGATCACCGATGCCTGGTCGAGGAGCGGCGCGGGCAGGTCGTAGTCCATCAGCACGTACTGGTGGGCCACCATGACGCCCTGCAGCCGGCGGACGAGCACGTCGATGCCGGCGAGCGAGGGATCCGACGCCACGAGGACGGCGCTGGACTCGAGCAGGACGGGGCCGAAGATCTCGAGCCCCTGCTTGCGGAGCGTGCTGCCGGTCTCGACGACGTCGGCCACGGCGTCGGCGACGCCGAGCCGCACGGCGGACTCCACGGCTCCGTCGAGGTGGATGAGCTCGACGCTCACGCCGTTGTCACGGAGGAAGCCGCCGACGAGCCCGGTGTAGCTGGTGGCCACCCGCGCCCCGTTGAGATCCTCCAGCGACGAGAACCGGCCGATGGGTCCGGCGAAGCGGAAGGTGGACGCACCGAAGTCGAGGCCGACCACCTCGCCGGCGGGCGACTCGGAGTCCAGCAGCAGGTCGCGTCCGGTGATGCCGACGTCGAGGGCGCCCGACCCCACGTAGGTGGCGATGTCGCGGGGGCGCAGGTAGAAGAACTCCACGCCGTTGCGCGGATCGGCGACGATGAGCTCCTTGGGGTCGCGGCGCACCGCGTACCCGGCTTCCCGCAGCATCGCTGCCGCGGACTCACTCAGCGTGCCCTTGTTGGGCACTGCGATTCTCAGCATGGCTGCCTTCGGAAGATTGGGGGTGGAGAGGTCCGGCCGGACCGGGGGCGGGGCGCCCGCCGGGTCACAGATGTCGGTAGACGTCCTCGAGAGCGAGCCCCCGGGCGAGCAGCATGACCTGCAGGTGGTAGAGCAGCTGGGAGGTCTCCTCGGCGAGCCGGTCGCCGGACTCGTGCTCGGCCGCCATCCAGACCTCGGCGGCCTCCTCGACGATCTTCTTGCCGATCGAGTGCACACCGGCGTCGAGCTCGGCCACCGTGCCGGAGCCCTCCGGCCGCGCGGCCGCCTTGTCCGCGAGTTCCGCGAACAGCTCGTCGAAGGTCTTCACGGCTCCAGGTTACCGGTCAGCGGGACGCGGCCGTCCGCAGCGCCCGGATCGCCTTCCCCGGGTCGGTGCTGCCGAAGACGCTCGATCCGGCCACGAAGGTGTCGGCGCCGTGCCGGGCGGCGATGCCGATGGTGGCGGTGCTGATCCCGCCGTCGACCTGGAGTCGCAGGTCGCGGCCCTCGCGCTCCGCGGCCGCTGCGACGAGGGCGAGCTTCGGCATCATCCCGTCGAGGAAGGACTGGCCGCCGAAGCCGGGCTCCACCGTCATGACGAGGACCAGGTCGAACTCGGCGAGCCGGTCGAGCCACGGCTCAGCGGGCGTGCCGGGCTTGAGGGCGATGCCGGCCCGGGCGCCGCGGGCCCGGATGGCCCGGGCGGTCGCGACGGCGTCAGCAGCCGCCTCGACATGGAAGGTGACGGATGCCGCTCCCGCGGAGGCGTAGTCGGGCGCCCACCGGTCCGGATCCTCGATCATCAGGTGCACGTCGAGCGGGACGGGGCTCACCTCGGCGAGCCGCTCGACGGTGCCGAGACCGAAGGTGAGGTTCGGCACGAAGTGGTTGTCCATCACGTCGACGTGCACGAGGTCGGCCTCACCGATGCGCAGCACCTCCTGCTCGAGGTTCGCGAAATCGGCGGCCAGGATGCTCGGGTGGATGTACGGCGCCACCGGGCGAGTCTACTGAGGCCGGACCGGCCGGACGTGGCCCCGCTCGCTCTCGCGGACTGCCGCCGGCAGCCCGCCCGCCTTGGTGAGCAGGGCGATGAACATGCCGTCGGTGCCGTGCCGGTGCGGCCAGAGCTGCACCGCGCGGCCCACGCCGGCGTCGCGGAGCGCCCCACCGGTGGCCTCGGCGAGGAGCGCTGCCGTGTCGAGTGCGACGAGCTCGGCATGCCGCTCGAGGGCCGCGGCGACGATCGCCCGCGTCTCGTCGAGGTGCGGCGAGCAGGTGACGTAGGCGAGGAGTCCGCCGGGCTTGAGCGCGCCGAAGGCCGCGTCGAGCAGCTCGGCCTGCAGCGGCGCGAGCGCGGCGACATCGTCCGGCGACTTCCGCCAGCGCGCCTCGGGCCGGCGGCGCAGCGCGCCGAGCCCGGTGCAGGGCGCGTCGAGGAGGATCCGGTCGAAGTAGCCCTCCTCGCCCGTGCCGAACCGGCGGGCGTCGCCGATGACCACCTGGTGCACTCCCGGGACGGCGTCGAGCGCTCCCTGGACGAGCGCCGCCCGGCCGGGGAGCACCTCGTTGGCGAGAAGGGCCGCTCCCCCGAGTGCGGCGTCCGCGGCGAGCACCGCGGCCTTGCCTCCGGGGCCCGCGCACATGTCCAGCCAGCGCTCGCCGAGCGAGACGGGGCGCGAGCGGCTGAGCGCGAGCGCGGCGAGCTGGGAGCCCTCGTCCTGCACGCGGACGGTGCCTGCCCGCACGGCCGGCAGGGCGAGCGGGTCGCCGCTGCTGAGAACCATGCCGAGCGGGGAGAAGTCGGTGGGCAGGAGGCCGACCTCGCTGCGGTCGCCGAGCCCCGGCAGGGCGACGAGGCCGACCTTCGGCGGGGCGTTGTCGGCCTCGAGGAGGTAGGTGAGCTCGGATTCGCGTCCCTCGGCGGCGAGGGCGTTCCGGAACGCCCGGACCACCCAGGCGGGATGGGAGTGCAGCACGGAGAGCCGCTCGTCCTCGCCCTCGGTGCCCTCGAGCACCCGGTTGAGCCACTCCTCCCGGTCCGTGCGGGCGATGGTGCGGAGCACGCCGTTGACGAATCCGCTGCCGGAGCGGACTCCGGACTCCTTCGCCTGCAGCACGGCCTCGTTGACCGCGGCGTGCGGGGCGACGCGCATCGACAGCAGCTGGTGCGCGCCGAGCCGGAGCACGTCCCGGAGCGGCGGGTCGACCCGCGCGATCGGGCGGCCGGAGACCAGCTCGATCACCCGGTCGTAGTAGCCCGAGCGCCGGAGCGTGCCGTAGGTGAGTTCGGTGGCGAGGGCGGCGTCGGCGGTGCTGAGTCCGGCGCGGTGCACGCGCGCCGGCAGCAGCAGGTTGGCGTAGGCGTCCTCCGCCCGGACGGCGCGGATGACCTCGAGCGCGACGCGGCGCGCGGGCTGGACGCGGGGCGCGGCGCTCACGCCTGCTCCAGGTCGGCGCTGAGGGAGGCGACGCCGCCGAGGCCCCGCCACCAGGCGGCCGCCGCCATGGCCCGCCTGCCGCTCGGCTGCACGACCACCAGCTCGACCGGCACGGTCCCAGTGCCGAGCACGACCGAACGGCCGCGGAGGGTGAGTTCGCCCGGGCGGACGCCGGCGCTGTCCCGCGACGGCGCCGCCTCGTGCACCTTGAGCCGCTCACCGGAGAGCATCAGGTAGGCACCCGGCTCCGGCGTCGCGCCGCGCACCCGGTCGAGCACCCGATCGGCGCTCTGGCGCCAGTCGATGGCGCCGTCGAGCAGGGTGAGCTTGGGGGCGAGGGTCGGCTCGCCCTCCTGCGGCACCCCGACCGCGGTGCCGTCCGCGAGGTCGTCGACGACCCGGGCGAGGACGGCGGCGCCCCGCTCGGCGAGGACCCCGAGCAGGTGTCCGGCCGTCTCGTGCCGGCCGATCGTGTGCTCCTCACGGGCGTAGACCGGGCCGGTGTCCATGCCCGCCTCCAACTGGAAGACGCTCACGCCGGTGACCGCGTCGCCCGCGAGCAGGGCGCGCTGCACCGGAGCCGCACCGCGCCAGCGCGGCAGCAGCGAGAAGTGCAGATTGATCCAGCCGAGCCGCGGAACGGACAGCAGGGGCTCGCGCAGGAGCTTGCCGTAGGCCACGACCACGCCGAGGTCCGGCTCGACCGCCGCGAGCGAGGCGCTCACCTCCGCGTCCAGCACGGTCGGTCGCAGCACCGGGAGGGCGAGACGCTCGGCCGCCTCCGCGACCGGCGAGGGGGTGAGCACCCGCTTTCGGCCGAGGGGCGCGTCGGGGCGGGTGAGCACCATTGCGACCTCGTGCTCCCCCGCGGCGAGGGTCCTGAGGCTCGGCACCGCAGGCGACGGAGTGCCGGCGAAGACCAGCCTCATCCTGTCGCCTCCCGCCGTGGCCCGCGCCGCTCAGAGGGCATCGGGGTCGTCCATTCGGACTCTGAGTGTAGGCGGCGGCCGTCGGTCCCGCCCGCTCGAGGCGCGGTCGGCGACGCTCTGGGGGCGGCGGCCGCTTGCGGCCCGGAGGATGCCGGTGCGGAGCACTCCGGCCACTGCCGCGCCGTGGGCGTAGTCGAAGCGGACGACGGTGCGGACCAGGCCGTCGGCCGGCTCGCTGCTGACCACCGTCGCGCCGGCCGCCTCCGCCTCGGCGAGCACCGGCTCGAGCACCCTGCTCGGTCCGGTGAGGGTGGCGACGCGCACGGCGGGAGGAAACCGGAGCTCCCGCCGCTCGGCCACCTCATGGGCGAGGAAGTCGGACTGCCGCCAGGTCGCCACCGCGCGTCCCAGCGGGCCGCCGACCCCGACGAGGTGCACGGGGGCGCCGGGCGCGGCCAGCGAGGCGGCCGCGGACCACCAGCGCAGGCAGTCCTCCGCGACGCGGGCGCTCTCCCGCATCAGCATCCGCTGGCCGTCGAGGAGCAGCACCGCCCGGTAGCCGCCGTCGGCGATCGGCTCGGCGCCCCGAGTGGCGATCACGAGCGCTGGCTGGGCGTCGACGCGTTCGAGCGGCCGCTCGCCGTCGGAGATCAGCACCCGCACCCCGGGGAACGCGCGGCCGAGGTCGTAGGCGGTGCGTCCCGCGTCCGCAGCCATGGGGGTGCCCGCCCGCAGCGCGTCGAGCGCGGCGTTCCCCGGCCGGGCCACCTGCAGCAGAACGGGGCCCTGAAGAACGGCCTCGCTCGCGGCACGCCAGGCGGCCTGTGGGATGCGCGGTGAGCCCGGATCGTCGGGGGTGAGGATCACGTGCGGCGGACGGAGCCGTCGCGGGGCGATCGCGGTGAGCCAGCCCAGCTCCACCAGCCGTTCCGCCGCTGCGGACCGAGCGTGCCCGAGGAGCACGAGGGTGCAGCCTGACTGCTCCTGGCGGACGAGAGCCGCGTCGCGGGCGTGCACGTACGGCGCGAGCTGCTCCCCGAGCAGGGAGTCCCCGTCGTTCCAGACCGCGAGCAGGCCGAGCCGGTGCACCGGGGCGTAGACCGCCGAGCGGTTGCCGACGACGATGCTGGGCCGCTCCTCCAGGGCGGACAGGAAGCCCAGGTAGCGCTCGGGGCCGCTCTGCCTGGCGTCGAGGCGCAGCACGGGACCGGCTCCGGGCAGGGACGCCAGGGCGAGCTGCACCTGGTCCTGGTCCCGATAGTCGGGCAGCACGAGCACCGCGCTGCGGCCCTGGCCCAGCTCGTGCACCGCGAGCCGGGCGAGCGTGAGCGCCCAGGCGCCGATCCAGCCGCCGCCCACCTCCACCAGGCCCGGGATCGCCTCGACGGCGAGGCGGGAGCCGGGCTCGGCGGGGAGGGCGTCGCCGTAGTCGGCGAGCTCGACGACCGGCGGCGGCCCCTCTGGCTCCTCGGGCCGCCGCCCGTTGCGCCAGGCCTTCTCCACCCGCACCTGCCGACGGGGAATCGCGAGGCGCAGAACGTCGCTGGCGCTGCCTGCGGCGCGATCCGCCACGGCGCGGGCCAGAGCGTAGACCTCGGGCGTCAGGACCCGCTGCTCGGAGACGACCGCCTCGATCTCGACCAGCTCGCCGGGCACGTCGCTCGCCTCCGCCGTCTCCACCACGTAGCCGTCGGCGATGCGGCCCGCCCGCCGCAGCGGCACGCGCACCCGGATCCCGGGGACGACGACGCCGCGCAGCCCGTCAGGGATGCGGTAGTCGAACAGGTGGTCGAGCTGCGGGAGCGGGGTGTCGAGGAGCACCCGCGCCACCGAGTGCGTCGCCGGGTCGGGCATGGCGGCGGGGTCAGACCCCGGCTGCGCTGCGCAGGTCGTCGACCCGGTCGAGGCGCTCCCAGCTGAAGCCGGGCAGCTCGCGGCCGAAGTGCCCGTAGGTGGCGGTGCGGGCATAGATCGGGCGGAGCAGGTCGAGGTCGCGGATGATCGCGGCCGGCCGCAGGTCGAACACGTCGCGGATGGCGCGGATGATGTCCTCGTCCGGCAGGGTGCCGGTGCCGAAGGTCTCGACGTAGAGCCCGACCGGAGCGGAACGGCCGATCGCGTAGGCGACCTGCACCTCGAGACGGTCGGCGAGCCCGGCGGCGACCGCGTTCTTGGCCACCCAGCGCATGGCGTAGGCGGCGGAGCGGTCCACCTTCGACGGGTCCTTGCCGCTGAAGGCGCCGCCGCCGTGCCGCGATGCCCCACCGTAGGTGTCGACGATGATCTTGCGCCCGGTGAGGCCCGCGTCGCCCTTCGGCCCGCCGATCTCGAAGCGGCCGGTGGGGTTGATGATGAGCCGCACCTGCGATGTGTCGAGGGCGGTGCGCTCGAGGATCGGCCGGATCACGGTCTCGGCGACCTCGGCCCGGAGCCGCTCGGTCTCCACCGACGGCGCGTGCTGGGTGGACAGCACGATGGTCTCCACGCTGCGCGGCGTCTGTCCCTCGTAGCCGACAGTGACCTGGGTCTTGCCGTCGGGCCGGAGGTAGTCGAGGACGCCGTCGCGCCGCACCTCCGCCAGCCGCTCCGCGAGCCGGTGCGCGAGCCAGATGGGCACCGGCATGAGCTCGGGCGTCTCGCGGGTGGCGAAGCCGAACATGATGCCCTGGTCGCCCGCGCCGAGCAGGTCGAGGTCGTCGAGCTGCGCCGCTCCTGCACCGCCCTCCCGCACCTCCTGGGCGCGATCGACGCCCTGGGCGATGTCCGGGGACTGCGCGCCGATCGACACGGACACGCCGCAGCTCTCCGCGTCGAAGCTCTTCTCGGACGAGTCGTAGCCGATCTCGCGGATCTTGCGCCGCACGATGCCGGGGATGTCGGCGTAGCCCTTCGTGGTCACCTCGCCGGCCACGTGCACGAGCCCGGTGGTGACGAGGGTCTCGACGGCGACCCGGCTGGTCGGGTCCTGCTCCAGCAGCGCGTCGAGGATCGAATCGGAGATCTGGTCGCAGATCTTGTCCGGGTGTCCCTCGGTGACCGACTCGGACGTGAAGAGGCGCAGTGCAGCCATGGGCGCTCCAACGGTAGACGGGGATACGGGGGCTCCGGAAAGCCGCTCTCAGACGAGGACGTCGAGTATCCGATGGGCCACCGACAGCTTGTCGCCCGCGGCCTCCCCCACTATAGAGCCGGCCCGATCCAGCACCGTGACAGCGTTACGTCCCGTGCCGAAGCCCTCCTGCCAGCCCACCCGGTTGACCACCAGATAGTCGACACCCTTGCGCTCGGCCTTGGCCCGGGCGAGCGCGAGGAGTGCCTGATCGTCCTGCTCCGTCTCGGCGGCGAAGCCGACCACGACCTGCCCGCCCGGCCGCCGGGGGGCAAGAGTGCCGGAGGTGAGGCCGGCCAGGAGGTCGGGATTGCGGATGAGTCGCAGGGCGAACTCGTCCCCCATCGACTCCTTCTTGAGCTTGCTGTCGGCCACCTCGGCTGGCCGGTAGTCGGCGACCGCGGCGGCCATGATCACGATGTCCGCCTCGGCTGCGGCGTCCGCCACGGCGGCGGCGAGCTCGGCTGTGGTCTCGACAGTGCGCAGCGCCACGCCGTGCGGAGCGGGCACCTCGAGGTGCGCCGCGAGCAGGGTCACCTGCGCGCCGCGGTCTCGCGCGGCCTCCGCCAGCGCGACTCCCTGGGCCCCGCTCGACCGGTTGCCGAGGAAGCGCACCGGGTCGAGGGGCTCGCGGGTGCCGCCCGCGGTGATGAGGACGCGACGGCCCGCGAGATCCTGGGGAAGGAGCACGGCGAGAGCAGCCGCGACGATGTCGTCCGGCTCGGCCATCCGGCCCGCACCCGAGTCCTGGCCGGTGAGCCGGCCGGAGGCGGGACCGACGATGTGCACGCCTCGCTCGCGGAGCACCGCGACGTTGGCGACGGTCGCCGGGTTCTCCCACATCTCGGTGTGCATCGCGGGCGCCACCACCAGGGGGGCGGAGCTGGCGAGGACCGTGTTGCCGAGCAGGTCGTCGGCGATGCCGGCCGCCAGCTTGGCCAGCGTGTTCGCGGTGGCGGGGGCGATCACGATCAGGTCGGCGGACTGGCCGATCGACACGTGCCGCACCTCGGCGACGCCCTCGTAGAGGTCGGTCCAGACCGGGTTGCGGCTGATCGCCTCGAGGGTGGGCCTGCCGACGAAGCGCAGGGCGGCCTCGGTCGCCACCACGTGCACATCATGACCCGCGAGCACGAAGCCGCGCACGACGCCCACCGCCTTGTAGGCGGCGATGCCCCCGGAGATGCCGACGACGACGCGCAGTCGCGCGTCGTCGTCGGGCCGGGTCATCGGGAAGGCAGTGCCCGTCAGAGGGCGCGCATCTCCAGCTTGTCGTCGTTGATCTCACGCAGGGCGACGGACAGCGGCTTGTCCTCGATCGAGGAGTCGACCAGCGGGCCGACGTTGTCGAACAGGCTGCCTTCGTGCAGGTCGGCGTAGTAGTCGTTGATCTGGCGCGCGCGCTTGGACGCGAAGAGGACGAGGGCGTACTTCGAGTCCACCTTGCTGAGCAGGTCGTCGATCGGCGGATCGATGATTCCTGCGGACTTGTTGCTGGTCATGGGAGTCCTCTCAGTCGCGCGGCTAGTCGCCGGGCGAAGTCGGCATCAAGTCTACGACCTCGCGGGCCGCGGTGGCCACGTCCGAGTTCACGACTTTGTAGTCGAACTCGTCCTGGGCGGCCAGCTCGACCTTCGCGGTCTGCAGCCGGCGGTCCTGCTCGTCGCCGTCCTCGGTGCCTCGGCCGGTCAGCCGGCGCACCAGCTCGTCCCAGCTGGGCGGCAGCAGGAAGACCAGGCGCGCCTCGGGGAACGCCTCCCGCACCTGGCGTGCGCCCTGCAGGTCGATCTCGAGGAGCACGCTCTTGCCGCTCGCGAGGGCCTGCATGATCGGCGCCCGCGGGGTGCCGTAGCGGAAGGCGTTGTGCACCGTCGCCCACTCGAGGAACTCCCCTGCCTCGATCATCTGGTCGAACCGGGCGTCGTCCACGAAGTAGTAGGTGACGCCCTCGATCTCGCCGGGCCGCGGCGGGCGGGTGGTCGCACTGACGGAGAGGAGGACCTCGGGGTGATTGTCCCGGATGTGCGCGGAAACGGTGCCCTTGCCCACGGCGGTGGGACCGGCGAGCACCACGAGTGCGCCCGGCTCGATCTTGCGCTTCTGGCGCTCGGTGAGGAACTCGCGCAGGCGCTTCCTCTGATGGATGCCGAGTCCGCCCACCCGCTTGGACGGCGAGATGCCGAGCTCGCTCATGATCCGCGCGGTGCGGGTGGGCCCGAGCCACGGGATGCTGCCGATGAGCTCGCTCACCCGGAGGGTCGCCTCGGCCGGGTTCTCCGGCGAGGCGGCGTCGAGCACCTCGCTGGCCGTTCGCTCGCCGCTCGCGATCTGGCGCTTCACCTCTGCCCTGGCGCGCCGGGCCGCGACTGCGGCGCGGGAGCCGGCGATCCGGTCGACCTCGGGAGGTTTCACGCGTATGCCTCGGCGAGGTGGCGCACCTGCGCGTCGATGCTGTCCCGGATGCCGTCGCCGCCTGCGGCGAGGATGCTGCGGGAGGCGGTGACGATGGCCTGGTCGGCGGCGACACCGAAGATCTCGCGGACCGAGCCGAAGTCCGCGCCCTGGTAGCCGAACCCGGGGGCGAGGATCGGTGCGGCGGGCGTCTCGGAGAGCTCCTGGAGGTCGATGCCCACCTTGGCGAAGTCGACCGTGGCGCCGAGGACGACGCCGATCGAGCCGAGGCGGTGCCCGGAGTTGTGCTCCTGGTTCCAGCCGACCACGCGCGAGGCGAGCCCGCCCGCCACCGTCTTGCCGACCTGCGTCTCGATCTGGATGATCGAGGTCTGCACGGCCATGGCCTCGGGGTTCGAGGTCGCCGAGAGCACCAGGAGCCCCTTGCCGGCGTTCTGGGCGAACTCGAGCGGCGCGGCCAGCGCGCCGAAGCCCTGGTAGGCGCTGATCGTCATGGCGTCCGCCTCGAGGGGCGAGCCGGGGCTCAGCCACGCCTCGGCGTAGGCCTCGAGCGTCGAGCCGAGGTCGCCGCGCTTGACGTCCGCGATGACCACGAGTCCGGCCTTGCGCGCCTCGACCAGCACGTCCTCGAGCACTCGATAGCCGATCGAGCCGAACTTCTCGTAGAAGGCAACCTGGGGCTTCACGATGCCGACGCGGCCCACACAGGCCTCGACGACCCGCAGCCCGAACTCGTGGGCGCCGACCGCGCTGAGCGGCAGGCCCCACTCCTTGAGCAGGTACTCGTGCGGATCGATCCCGACACAGAGGTGGCCGTAGGCGTCGAAGGCGGCCGCCAGCCGATCGCCGAACGGCGTCGGGATTTCAGCGGTCATCTTCAGCGCGCTCCTTCCGGTTTGAGATCCCCGCGGCCCCAGCGGAGGCGGCGCGCTGATCAGCGTATTCCTGCAGGGACGTGACTTCGAATCCTGACCGTATCGCCTCGATGGAGGCCACCGCCGCCGCGAGCTGCGCGATGGTGGTGAAGAGGGGCTTGTCCCCCGCGACGGCGGCGGCCCGGATCTCGTAGCCGTCCGCCCGGGCGGCACCCCCGCTGGGGGTGTTGATGACCACGTCGACCTTTCCGGTCGCGATGAGATCGACGATGGTCGGCGCTCCTCCACCGCTCGCACGCTCGCTGTGCTTGGGCACCACGCCCGCCTCGATGCCGTTGCGGCGCAGCACCTCGGCGGTGCCCTCGGTGGCGAGCAGCGCGAAGCCCAGCTGGGACAGCCGCAGCATCGGGAGGATGATCGCGCGCTTGTCGCGGTCGGCGACCGACACGAACACGGTGCCGGTCGCGGGCAGCCCCCCGTATGCGGCCTCCTGGCTCTTGGCGAAGGCTCGCGGGAAGTCGCGGTCGATGCCCATCACCTCGCCGGTGGAGCGCATCTCGGGGCCGAGCAGGGAGTCGACGACCCGGCCGTCCTTCGTGCGGAAGCGCTTGAAGGGCAGCACCGCCTCCTTGACGGCGACGGGCGAGTCGCTCGGCACGCGGGACCCGTCGCGCTCGGGCAGCATTCCGGACGCGATCAGCGAGGAGATGCTCTCGCCCACCATGAGCAGGGAGGCCGCCTTGGCCAGCGGGATGCCGAGCGCCTTGGAGACGAACGGGACGGTCCGGGACGCGCGCGGGTTGGCCTCGAGCACGTAGAGGACGCCGGCGCCGACGGCGAACTGCACGTTGAGCAGGCCGCGGACCCCGATCCCCTCGGCGATCGCGAGCGTCGCGTCGCGGACCCGGTCGATGACGCCGCGGCCGAGGGTCACGGGCGGCAGGGTGCAGCTCGAGTCGCCGGAGTGGATGCCGGCCTCCTCGATGTGCTCCATGATCCCGCCGATGTAGAGCCGCTCGCCGTCGTAGAGGGCGTCGACGTCGATCTCGATGGCGTCGTCGAGGAACCGGTCGACGAGCAGCGGATGGGTGGGGCCGACGATGCCCTGACCCTCGATGCGGCGGAAGTAGTCCTCGAGGGAGGCGCCGTCGTAGACGATCTCCATGCCGCGGCCGCCGAGCACGTACGAGGGCCGCACGAGCACCGGGTAGCCGATGCCGTCGGCCACCGCGAGGGCGCCCGTTACGTCGGTCGCCGTGCCGCTCTTGGGCGCGACGAGACCCGCGTCGCGGAGGATGCCGGCGAAGAGTCCGCGCTCCTCCGCGAGGTCGATGGCCGAGGGGGTGGTGCCGAGGATCGGCACGCCGGCCGCCTCGAGCCCCTTGGCCAGGCCGAGCGCGGTCTGACCGCCGAGCTGCACGACGACGCCGACGATCTCCCCGCTCTGCTCCTCGGCGTGGATCACCTCGAGCACGTCCTCGAGCGTGAGCGGCTCGAAGTAGAGGCGGTCCGACGTGTCGTAGTCCGTCGACACCGTCTCGGGGTTGCAGTTGATCATGATGGTCTCGTAGCCGGCGGCAGACAGCGCGAACGCCGCGTGCACGCACGAGTAGTCGAACTCGACGCCCTGGCCGATCCGGTTCGGGCCGGAGCCGAGGATCACGACCTTCCGGCGGTCGCTCGCCGCCACCTCGGTCTCCTCCTCGTAGGACGAGTAGTGGTACGGGGTGAGTGCGGGGAACTCGCCCGCACAGGTGTCGACCGTCTTGTAGACGGGCCGGACGCCGAGGGCGTGCCGGGCGGTTCGCACCACGGCCTCGTCGAGATCCCGCAGCTGCCCGATCTGGATGTCCGAGAAGCCGTGCTCCTTGGCGAGCCGCAGCACGTCCTCGTCCAGCTCGCCGGCTGCCGCGATCTCGGCGGCGACCTCGTTGATCAGCACGATCTGGTCGAGGAACCAGGGGTCGATGCCCGTGACGGCATGCAGCTGCTCGACGGTCGCGCCGGCGAAGAGCGCGCGCTGGACGGTGACGATGCGGCCGTCTGTCGGGATCTCGGCGCGCTCGATCAGCTCGTCGACGGACTCGACCACGCTCTCCCAGGAGAACGAGGAGCCGCGCTTCTCGAGCGAGCGCAGCGCCTTCTGCAGGGCGGTGGTGTAGTTGCGCCCGATGGCCATCGCCTCGCCCACCGACTTCATCGTGGTGGTGAGCCGGGGATCGGCTGCCGGGAACTTCTCGAACGCGAAGCGGGGCACCTTCACCACGATGTAGTCGAGCGTCGGCTCGAAGCTGGCCGGGGTGACCCGGGTGATGTCGTTGGGGATCTCGTCGAGGCGGTAGCCGATGGCGAGCTTCGCGGCGATCTTCGCGATCGGGAAGCCCGTCGCCTTGCTGGCCAGGGCGCTCGACCGGGACACCCGAGGGTTCATCTCGATGACGATCACCCGGCCGGTCGAGGGCTCGACGGCGAACTGGATGTTGCAGCCGCCGGTGTCCACGCCGACCGCGCGGATGATGTCGATGCCGATGTCGCGGAGGTTCTGGTACTCGCGGTCGGTGAGGGTGAGCGCGGGGGCGACCGTGATCGAGTCGCCGGTGTGCACGCCGACCGGGTCGACGTTCTCGATGGAGCAGACGACCACCGTGTTGTCGGCGGTGTCGCGCATCATCTCGAGCTCGTATTCCTTCCAACCGAGGATGGACTCCTCCAGGAGTACCTCGGTGGTCGGGCTCTGGTGCAGGCCGTCACCGACGATGCGGCGCAGCTCTTCTTCGGTGTAGGCGAAGCCGGAGCCGAGGCCGCCCATGGTGAAGGAGGGGCGCACGACCAGCGGGTAGCCGAGGTCCTCGGCGAAGCCGACGGCCTCTTCGACGGTGTGGGCGATGTAGGACTTGGCCACATCCGCGCCGGCGTCGAGAACCAGCTGCTTGAAGATCTGGCGGTCTTCACCCTTCTGGATGGCCTCGAACTTCGCGCCGATGAGCTCGACGTTGTACTTGGTGAGGATCCCGCGCTCGTGCAGGGCGATCGCCGCGTTGAGGGCCGTCTGGCCGCCCAGGGTCGGCAGGATCGCATCCGGGCGTTCCTTGGCGATGATGGTCTCGAGGATCTCCGGGGTGATCGGCTCGATGTACGTCGCGTCCGCGAAGTCGGGGTCGGTCATGATGGTGGCCGGGTTGGAGTTGACCAGGATCACCCGGACGCCCTCTTCGCGGAGGACCCGGCTTGCCTGGGTGCCGGAGTAGTCGAACTCGCAGGCCTGGCCGATCACGATCGGGCCCGATCCGATGACGAGGACGCTGTTGATATCGTCGCGCTTAGGCATTACTTGGCGTCTCCTGCTCCGGCGGCCGCGTGCGCGACCACCACATCCCTGAACCTGTCGAAAAGATAGTTGGCGTCGTGCGGGCCGGACGCGGACTCCGGGTGGTACTGCACCGAGAAGGCCGGAATGTCCAGGCACCGGATGCCCTCGACCACTTGGTCGTTGAGGCTGTAGTGGCTGACCTCGACCTTGCCGAAACCGGTCTTGGACTCGTGCACGCCCTCGATGGGCATGTCGACGGCGAAGCCGTGGTTCTGCGAGGTGATCTCCACCCGGCCGGTGGCCTTGTCGAGCACCGGCTGGTTGATGCCGCGGTGACCGAACGGCAGCTTGTACGTGCCGAAGCCGAGGGCGCGGCCGAGTAGCTGGTTGCCGAAGCAGATGCCGAAGTACGGCACGCCGGCACGGAGCACCTCCTGCAGCAGCGTGACGTGGGCGTCGCTGGCGGCCGGGTCGCCGGGGCCGTTCGAGAAGAACAGCGCAGACGGCTTGAGGGACAGCACGTGCTCGGCGGTGACCGACTGCGGCAGCACGAACACCTCGA
Source organism: Naasia sp. (assembly GCF_025465545.1). Lineage (GTDB taxonomy): Bacteria > Actinomycetota > Actinomycetes > Actinomycetales > Microbacteriaceae > Naasia. Next base: position 182,534 of record NZ_JAODMK010000010.1, read on the forward strand.
AGCCGCGTTCGGCCAGGTAGTTGAGCGTGGACGTCTTCACGCCGAGGTCGAGAACGGCGACCGAGCCGATGCGCTCGCCCGTGGCCGGCAGCGAGTACGGCTCGACGGTCGAGACATCGTCGGACAGGTTGCGGCCGCGCATGCTGGCGCCGCCGCGGACGAGTTCGAGCTGTTCGCTCTCGGAGATGTCGTATCGGTCCCCGGAGAAGATGCCGCTGCGCATGGCGCCCTTTGAACGGATGTGCCGGGTGATGGCGCGGGTGTCGATACCGCTGATGCCCACGATGTCGTGGGATTCCAGCTCGGCTTCGAGGGTGCGCTGGGAGCGGAAGTTGGAGGGCACGCGGGCGGGCTCGCGAACCACGAAACCGGCAACCCAGATGCGGCTGGATTCCATGTCTTCGTCGTTGGCCCCGGTATTGCCGATGTGCGGGGCCGTCATGAGGACGATCTGGCCGGCGTAGGACGGGTCGGTGAGCGTCTCCTGGTAGCCGGTCATGCCGGTGGCGAAGACGATCTCGCCCAGCGTCTGTCCTTGGCGGCCGTAGGCACGTCCCACGTAGCGGGTGCCGTCTTCGAGGACGAGCACGGCCGGAGCCGGGGTGGATGTTGGGTAGCTCACGGGCTACACCTCACTTTCTTCGGTGCCGATTGTTCTGGTGCCGGCTGTGCCGGGCGCGCTGGGCGCGAGTGATCGAATGGCCTCGCTGATCGCAGTGCGATCGGCGGGGTCGCTGAATCGGAAATAGCTGTCGACGCTGGCGGGCGCGGCAGTCGAGTCTGGGTCCGGGCTGGAGGGGGCGGAGCTCGAGGGGGCGAGCCGCCAGCCCAGGAGTAGCAGGCCGCCGGGCTCGACGGCGCGATCGATGGCCCAGGTGGCGTCGGTGACCCGCTCCACGGCGGCCGCGGGGATGAACAGTGCAGGTGAGCCGGCGAGTTCGAGCAGCACACCGTGTTCGGTGACGGAGACGCCACCGCGGGCGCGGAAGCCCAGCCCGGGGATTGCCAGGCGCTCCAGCGGCGCATCCCTCGGTGTCGTGGCGACGTAGAGGGCCGCTGCGGAGGCCAGTTCCCGGCCCGGTTCGGTGGGCGAAGGGTAGCCTGCGGGCAAGCCGGCATCCCGGGTGCTGCGGCGGCGCCAGGAGCGCAGCATCAGAGCGAGGATGCCGAGCAGCACCAGGACGGTGATGATCGTGGCAACGGTGCGGCTACTCATGACGACCCCCGGTCACGGTGGCCCGTGCGGCACTGATCTGCGCGGTGCTCTGCAGGGCGCCGCCCAGCACGGTGGCGTAGCCACGGTGGAAGGTCGCCATCACCTGACCGGGCAGCGTCATCTCGAGGTACGGCGAGTTCACGCCCTTGCCGACGAGATTTTCCCGGCCGAAGACGCGGCGGGCGCTCGGGTCGTAGAGGGTCAGTTCGGCGGGCCCGCCCACGGCGAGCGGCCGGCCCTGACCCTGGATGCGGCCGATCCGGGCGGGAACGCTCGACATGACCCGCACCAGGTCGCCCCAGTTCAGGTAGCCGGTGTCGACGAGGGCGGCGTGTGCCACCGACAGTGCGGATTCGAGTCCGACCATGCCGTTGGCGGCGGCGCCCCACTCGCAGTCCTTCGACTCGATCGGGTGCGGCGCGTGGTCGGTGGCGATGATGTCGATCGTGCCGTCCTTGACGCCCTGGCGCAGGGCTTCGACGTCCTCGCGGCGGCGGAGCGGCGGGTTCACCTTGTACCGGGCGTCGTAACCGGCGACCAGTTCCTCGGTGAGCAGCAGGTGGTGCGGCGTAACCTCTGCGGTCACGTTGATGCCGCGGGCCTTGGCCCAGCGCACCACATCGACGGCTCCGGCGGTGGAGAGGTGGCAGACATGCAGGCGGGAACCGACGTGTTCGGCCAGCAGTACGTCGCGGGCGATGATCGATTCCTCGGCCACGGCCGGCCAGCCGGTGAGGCCGAGCTCGCTGGACAGGGCGCCTTCGTTCATCTGGGCGCCGACGGTGAGGCGGGGCTCCTGCGAGTGCTGGGCGACGACGCCGTCGAAGGCCTTGACGTACTCAAGCGCCCGGCGCATCAGCAGCGGGTCGGAGACACAGAACCCGTCGTCGGAGAAGACCCGCACGCTGGCGCGGCTGGCGGCCATCGCGCCCAGTTCGGCCAGGCGTTCGCCCGCGAGCCCCACGGTGACGGCGCCGATCGGTTGCACGGTGACGTAGCCGGCGCTCTCCCCCAGGGCGAGCACCTGCTCGACGACGCCGGCGGTGTCCTGCACCGGTGAGGTGTTGGCCATCGCGAACACGGTGGTGTAGCCGCCGATGGCGGCGGCCTGGCTGCCCGTGAGCACTGTTTCGCTCTGCTCGTAGCCGGGCTCGCGCAGGTGCGTGTGCAGGTCGACCAGGCCGGGGAGGGCGAGCAGGCCGTCGGCGTCGATCACGGTGGCGCCGGCGTCGGAGAGCCGGGAGCCCATGTCATCGATTCGGCCGTCGGACAGGAGCAGGTCGGTGCTGGTTCCGTCGCTGAGCTGGGCTCCGCGCAGAAGGAAACGTTCGGTCGACATTCAGTGGTCCTCTCGGTCGCCGGAAAGCAACAGGTACAGCGCCGCCATCCGGACGGAGACCCCGTTCGCGACCTGTTCGCGCACTGTGGACCGGTCAGAATCGGCTGCGGCGGAGGAGATCTCCAGGCCGCGATTCATCGGTCCGGGGTGCATGACAATGCTATGCGACGAGAGCCGGGCGAAGCGTTCGTCGTCCAGGCCCCAGCGGCGGGAGTATTCCCGGCTGTTCGGGAAGAACGCGGCGTTCATGCGCTCGGCCTGGATGCGCAGCATCATCACGACGTCGGGGCCGGCGTCGATGGCCGCGTCCAGGTCGTACCCGATGGTGGCCGGCCACGCCGTCGTGTCGGAGGGCACCAGGGTGGGCGGGGCGATGAAGGTAACGTGCGCTCCGAGGGTGTCCAACAGCCACAGGTTGGAGCGGGCGACCCGGGAGTGCAGGATGTCGCCGACGATGGTGACGCTGACACCGTCGAGGGCGCGGCCGCGGGACGCGGCGCCGTGCAGGCGGCGGCGGATGGTGAGCGCGTCGAGCAGCGCCTGGGTGGGGTGCTCGTGGGTGCCGTCGCCGGCGTTGATGATGCCGGCGTCGATCCAGCCGCTGCCGGCGAGCACCTGCGGGGCGCCCGAGGCGGGGTGGCGGATGACGACACCGTCGGCGCCCATCGCGGCTAGCGTCTGCGCGGTGTCCTTGAGGCTCTCCCCCTTGGAGACGCTCGAGCCCTTGGCGCTGAAGTTGATCACGTCGGCGCTGAGGCGCTTCGCGGCGGCCTCGAAGGAGATGCGGGTGCGGGTGGAGTCTTCGAAGAAGAGGTTGACCACGGTTTTGCCGCGGAGGGTGGGCAGCTTCTTGACCTCGCGGTTGGCCACATCCGCCATGTCCTCGGCGATGTCGAGCAGCGCGATGGCTTCGGTGCGTCCGAGCGACTTGGTGGAGAGCAGGTGCCTCACTCTGTACCTCCTTCGATGCTGACGAATTCGTCGCCGTCGATCTCGGTGACATGCACGTTGATGCGCTCGTGGGAGGCACTGGGCAGGTTCTTGCCCACGAAATCGGCGCGGATCGGCAGCTCTCGGTGGCCGCGGTCGACCAGTACGGCGAGCCGGACGACGCCGGGCCGGCCGTGGTCGCCGAGCGCGTCGAGGGCCGACCGAATCGTGCGACCGGAGTAGAGCACGTCATCGACGAGCACCACCGTGGCGCCGTCGATGCTGCCCGGGACCTGGGTCGGCGACGGGGTGCGGGTGCGGGTGTGGGCGAGGTCGTCGCGGTACATCGTCACGTCCAGCGAGCCGACTCGCACAGCGGCGGAGCCGGGCTCGATGCGCTGGATGATCGCGGCTATGCGCTGGGCGAGGGCCACTCCCCGAGTGGGGATGCCCAAGATGACCAGGTTCTCGCTTCCTCGATTGGACTCCAGGATCTCGTGGGAGATCCGAGTCAATGCTCGGGTGATGTCAGCCTGGGTGAGCACGGTGCGCTCCGTCAAACCAACCTCCTTTCCCGTCTCACAGGACGGCTCTTAAAGTCGGTTTTCTTACCGCGGAAAAGCCTACCATTGCGTTCCGGGCATCCGCTCGCGCTGCCGTGCGAGCCGCACCTGAACCGGTTCCCTTGGGGATGCCCGTTCCTGCGTCCAGGGCCGGCTCGCGGGGTCTACTCCGACAGCTCAGCACGCCGAAGCTCGACCAGCGGATTGTGGCGATCCGTAGGTCGCCTCGCGGGGTCTCGACCAGCTCGACCGGCGGACTGGTCGCGCCCCGTAAGTCCGCTCGCTCCGCCGGTCGAGCTCGTCGAGACCTCGTGACGTGCGTGCGTGTCGCACCCCTACGCCGGTCGAGCTCGACGAGACCTCGTTTCGTGCGCGCCTGTCGCGTGCCTCGTCAAGACCGCAGCTGGGCGTTAGAACGGCGGGTTCTCCGGGACCGGTGCTGTCGGGTGGCGTGTGGGCTGGTGCCGCGGCATCAGGTAGCTGTCGTCCGCGGGTTGCTTCCTCGTTGTCGGTCCCACGGTCGGCGGTTGGGGCCGGGGTGGGCC
>NZ_JAODMK010000015.1 GCF_025465545.1 Naasia sp.
CACGCTCGGCGGCAGCCTTGGCGTTTTCGTCGCCGAAGTCTTCCGGTGACGGCACCGAGGCAGAGAGCGAAACGCCCTGGCCGGGGTTGGTGCCCCAGGTGACGAACGGCTCCAGCGTGTCGGCATCGAGGTCCACTTCGACGTCGAAGGTGGCGTCGTCGTCGGTACGCAGCGTGTCCCAGTACTCGACGGCGGCATCCCAGTCCGCTCCCTGGGGAGCGTGCGGGCGGCCGAACATGTAGTCGTACGTGGTCTGGTCGGGGGCCACCAGGCCGGCACGGGCGCCGGCCTCGATGGACATGTTGCAGATGGTCATCCGCGCTTCCATGGACAGCGCGCGGATAGCGGAACCGCGGTATTCCAGGACGTAGCCCTGGCCCCCGCCAGTGCCGATCTTGGCAATGACGGCGAGGATGATGTCCTTCGCCGTGACACCCGGGCGCAGCGCGCCCTCGACGGTGATCGCCATCGTCTTGAACGGCTTGAGCGGCAGGGTCTGGGTGGCGAGCACGTGCTCGACCTCACTCGTGCCGATGCCGAAGGCCATGGCGCCGAACGCGCCGTGGGTGGAGGTGTGCGAGTCGCCGCAGACCACGGTGATGCCCGGCATGGTCAGGCCCAGCTGAGGCCCCACGACATGCACGATGCCCTGCTCGATGTCGCCGAGCGAGTGCAGACGCACGCCGAACTCCTGGGCGTTGCGGCGGAGCGTCTCGATCTGGGTGCGGCTCGTCAGGTCGGCGATGGGCCGGTCGATGGCGAGCGTCGGCGTGTTGTGATCCTCCGTCGCGATCGTCAGATCGGGGCGGCGCACCGGGCGTCCCGCCAGCCGGAGGCCGTCGAAGGCCTGGGGGCTCGTCACCTCATGCACGAGGTGCAGGTCGATGTAGAGCAGGTCGGGAGCGCCGTCCTCGCCCTTGCTCACCAGGTGGTCGTCCCAGACCTTCTCGGCCAGGGTCCGTCCGTGCGTCGTGCTCGTCGTCATGTTGTCGTCGCTTCCGGTCGTCTCGAATCAGCCCAGAACGGACTCCGCGACGAGGGGAGGCTGGAAGTCAGGCCCCGTCGCGGCGGCTAAGGAGAAGCCGGGAGATGCGCACCCGGACACGATATCACCGGTTCCGGGATCGGGGTCAGGCGCAGCGGGGCTGCTCGGCGGCGTCCCGTCCGGCTGCGCGATCACCGACACCACGGTAGACCGGTCCTCGGCGGCCCCGCCGATCGGTAGGGTGCTCCGGTGACCGACGCCGCTGCCCCCGCCGAACGCCGAGGGGCCCGCCAGTGGCTGGTCCTGGCCCTCATCGGCGCGATCGGCGGCACCCTGTCCGGCGCATTCGGCGTGGGCGGCGGGATCGTCATGGTGCCGCTGCTCGTCTCCCTCGCCGGCATGGATCAGCGCCGGGCGGCGGCCACCTCGCTGGTCGCGATCGTGCCGACCTCGATCACCGCGTCCCTCACCTACCTGGCGTCGGGCCACATGGACGTGGTCGTCGGCCTGCTGGTCGCCGTCGGCGGTGTCGCCGGCTCCTACCTCGGGGCCCGGCTGCTGCGCCGCATCCCGCTCGGGGCGCTGCGCTGGATGTTCATCGCCCTGCTCGTGCTGATCGCCCTGCGCATGGCGCTGGTGGCGCCGGAGCGGGGCACCGGCGGTGTGGAGCTGAACGGCTGGGTGGCCCTCGGCCTGGTCGCGCTCGGCCTGTTCATGGGCGTGGCGTCGGGCCTCTTCGGCATCGGCGGCGGCGTCATCGCTGTGCCCTTCCTCATCGCGGCGTTCGGGCTCGGCGAGCTCGTGGCCAAAGGCACGTCGCTGCTCGTGATGATCCCGACCGCGCTGATGGGCACCGCGACGAACCTGCGAGGCGGCCTCGTCAGCGTGCGCGCGGGACTCGTCGTGGGCCTGGCTGCGACAGTCTTCTCGTTCCCCGGGGTCGCGCTGGCGTTCCTGCTGCCGCCGCAGGTGTCGGGTCTGCTGTTCGCGGCGCTTCTCCTGGCGGCCGCGATCCAGCTGACCGTCCGCACCCTGCGTGCACGCCGCGGGTGACTGGGCTTTCGCAGGGATCCGCCTCGGGCACCAGGATCAGGGCCTGGTCGACGGACACCTGCTGTCGAGGGCCCCGAGGGTCTCCCCGCGCCCGACCTACGAGCCGGAGCGGGAGTCGTCCGTTGGCTGGTCTCCGGCAGCGACCACGGCCGGGTCCGGGAGGTTCGGATCCCGTCTGATCTTGATGACGCTCGCAAGAGTCGCGACCGACATGGACCCGATGATGACGAGGAGTGAGGCGAGGGTGCCGATCTCCGGCGCCCAGTCCACGTGCTCCCCGCCGTTGATGAAGGGCAGCTCGTTCTCGTGCAGGGCATGCAGGAACAGCTTCACGCCGATGAAGCCGAGGATGAACGCGATCCCGTACTTGAGGTAGACCAGCCGGTCGATGAGGTCGCCGAGCAGGAAGTAGAGCTGGCGGAGACCCATCAGAGCGAAGATGTTGGCGGTGAACACGATGAACGGGCTCGTCGTGATCCCGAAGATCGCCGGGATCGAGTCGAGCGCGAACAGGATGTCGGTCGTTCCGATCGCGATGAACACGAGCAGGAGCGGCGTGAACGTGCGGTGTCCGTCGACGACGGTCCGCATCTTGTTGCCGTCGAACTCGTTCGTGATCTTCACGTGCCGGCGCAGGAATGTGATGAGCCGGCTCTCCTGCTCATCGGAGTGGTCCTTGCCGAACGCCTGCGTATAGGCGGTGTAGACGAGGAACAGGCCGAACAGGTAGAAGATCGCGCTGAAGTTCTCGATGATCGCGGCGCCGAGCACGATGAAGACGCCGCGGAAGATCAGCGCGAGGATGATGCCGACCATCAGGATCTCCTGCTGGTACTTCTTGGGCACCTTGAAGCTGGCCATGATGATGACGAAGACGAACAGGTTGTCGATCGACAGGCTGTACTCGGTGAGCCACCCGGCGATGAACTGTCCGGCGTGCTCCGCGTCGCCGAGCAGGAGCATCAGCGCGGCGAACACCAGCGCGAGGACCACGTAGAACGCGACCCAGAGGCTCGACTCCCGCGTGCTCGGCAGGTGCGGCCGCTTATAGGCCAGCACCAGATCGGCGAGGAGGATGATGCCGAGGACGGCGTAGGAGCCGATCTCGAACCAGACCGGCAGATTCAGAGAGGACACAGGCTTCCTTCGGTTGTTCGTTGCACGACGAATGACCGAAAGTCTCTCCCTGCGTCTGACGACGCCACCGCGCCCGGGGCTGCACCATCGGAGCCCGTCCTGACGGACGCGGCGAATCGGGATACTCCCCTTCGCCCCACAGAGTCTATCCGACGCCGGATCACCGAGGTCCCGGTCCGCCGTGCCGAGACGGAAGCGAGACAGTCACCGTGAGGCCGGTTCCCGGCGCGTTGTCGAGGCGCACCCGACCCCCTGCCCGGGCGGCGATCGCGGCGACGATCGCCAGCCCGAGGCCGGCTCCCGCGCGGTGCACGCGGGCGCTGTCCGCTCGACTGAACCGATCGAAGGCCAGGGGCTCGAAGGCCGGATCGAGTCCGCCTCCGGTGTCCCGGACGGTCAGCGTCAGCTCGCCCGGGCCATCGGCGAGAACGATCTCGAGCCGCCCCTCCTGACCGAGAGCCGCGAGTGAATTGCTCACCAGGTTGTCGATCAGCCGCCCGAAGTCCGCGCCGCCGATGGCCACCGAAGCGGCCGGCCGGATGAGCTGCGCCCGGTAGTCCACCTCCACGGCGGTCCCGGACGCGCGGAAGCGCGCCCGTTCCGCGGCCTCCTCGGCCTCGCGCTCCAGTTCTTCGAGAGAGGCAGCGCCCCTGGCCGTGTCCGCCGATTCGAGTGTCGACAGCTCGAGCAGGGAATCCACCAGAAGGGCGAGCCGGGTGGCGCTGCGCTCCGCGCCCCGGATGTCGCGCAGCAGCTCCTCAGCCGAGGTCGACTGGGTCCGCGCGAGTTCGAGCTGAGTCCGCAGGATGGCGAGCGGGGTCCTCAGCTCATGACTGGCGTCGGCCACCAGGGAACGCTCGCGGTCCGCCGATGAGCGGAGCCGCTCGATCAGGTCGTTCAGGGTGCGAGCCAGATGGGCGATCTCATCGTTCGCCGCTCCGACGGGAAGCAGCTCCGAGCCCGAGGCGGTGCTGAGCGTCTGTGCGCTCGCCCGCAGCCGCGCGACGGGGGCCAGCGAGGCGGAGGCGAGGAGCCAGGCGGTGAGTCCCACGGCCAGGTCGATCACTCCGAGCAGCCCGAAGAGCAGGTTGCGCAGCTGATCGGCGACGGGGTCCTCAGCTGCAGCGGCCCGCGCCGCGATGACGGTCCAGGTGCCATGGAGTCCTTCGACCGGCGTCACGCGCACCACGTGCTCGACGCCGGCTGCGCTCAGCACGCTCGTTCCGCTCCGGACGTCGCCCCGGGCGACGGCGACGGCCAGCCCGGCGGGCAGGGTGTCCAGCCGGACCACCCGGGACGGGTCGAGCACCGCGACCAGCTGTGCCGGCCCGGGAGCATCGAAGCTCTCGGCCGGCTCGTTCCGCACGGCGACCACATACGGCTCGCTGTCGCTCGCCAGAACAGCGACGGTGCCGTCGCGCACGATCCGCTTGATCTGGCCGTTGATCACGATCCCCGCCACGACCGACAGCATGATCGCGATGATCAGGCTGCCGCCCGCGATCCGCGTGCGGATGCCGGCGCGGCCGAGCAGACCGCGTGCTCGCGGCGGAGCACCGGGGCTCATCGGGGATCGAGGAGGGTCAGACTGAAGCCGACTCCTCGCGCGGTGACGATCCTCGCACCCGCTCCGGCCAGGTCGAGCTTGCGGCGCAGATAGCTCACGTACTGGTCCACGATGTTGGAATCGATGTTCTCGCTCGTCTCCCACACCTCGGTGAGCAGCTCGGCTCGGCTGACCGTGTCGCCGGCGTGCTCGGCGAGAACCCGCAGCACGTCGAACTCGGTGCGACTGAGCGACAGGTCCTTCGCTCCGGCGCGCGCCCGGTGCCGGCGCAGATCGATCGTGAGCGTGCCCACCTCGATCCGGGCCGGCACCGTCAGCGCGTCCCGTCGCCGGACGGCCCGAATGCGGGCGGCCAGTTCGGCGAACGCGAACGGCTTGATCATGTAGTCGTCCGCGCCCGCATCCAGGCCCCGCACACGGTCGTCGACCGCATCCCGCGCGGTCAGGAGGATCACCGCGGTCGTCTCGTCGCGCTCCTTGATGCGCCGGCACAGCTCGAAGCCCGACATCCCCGGCAGCATCACGTCGAGCACGGCGAGGTCGATCGGCTCGGTGCCGGCTTCGCCGAGCGCCGCGACCCCGTCGTGAGCCGCGATGACCTCGTGGCCCTCTCCCCGAAGGCCCCGGACGAGCAGAGCCGCCATCTCGGGCTCGTCGTCCACGACAAGGATGCGCATGCGGGTCCTTCCCGCCTCGAATCCTAGACGGCGCCCTCGATCTCGAACGCCGACGGAAGCCGCGACCCCTCCAGCTCGCGGCGCTGCGCGGCGAGCCGGACCGACAGGTAGATCACGACGGCAACGATCACGAGCCCGTACACGAGGCTCGTCCCGGTGGTTCCCCACCCGAGTCCGCCGGCGGCCACCGGCTGCGAGGTCAGGTCGCCGAGAGAGGCGCCGAGCGGGCGGGTCATCACGTAGGCGGCCCAGAAGCAGACCACCGCGTTCGCCTTGAACACGAAGTAGGCGATCGCGATCACCGCGATGACGGCGGAGAAGAGGATCGCGGCGACGACGTAGCCGAAGCCGAGCGCCTCGGAGAGGAAGTCGCCTGACGCGGTCCCGAGCGCGAAGGTGAACAGGATCGCCAGCCAGTAGTAGCCCTCGCGCGGCCGGCTGACGATCGAATGGATGGAGAGCGTGCCCTCCCGGACGAACCAGAGAACGAAGGTCGCGGCGAGCAGCAGGCTGAAGACGAGCGTCGATGCCCAGAGCGGCACTCCCAGGACATCCGTGAGATTGTCGGTGATGAGGGTGCCGACCACGCTGATCAGGACAACCGTCAGCCAGTACACGACAGGCGTGTACCGCTTCGTCGCGAACTGGATGCCCAGCGCGACGAGGAAGATCGCGCCGACCACGATGCTGGTGAGGGTGAGCCCGAAGCCGAGGTCGCTGTTGAGGTAGTCGGCCGCGGTCTCCCCGACGGTGGTCGAGAAGACCTTGATGATCCAGAAGGCCACGGTGACCTGAGGGACCTTGCTTCGGAGCAGATCGCTCAGGCGGGTGGAGGCAGGAAGAGAGGTTGAGGTCATGTCCTCAGGCTGTCGGCGGGGCCTGCCCCGGCGCTGAGCTTGAGGGGTGTGGCGGGTGAAGGAGCGCTCAGGATCGGGCGCCGGAGGCGCGATCTGAACCGACTCTCAGAGAGCTCAGCCCTCGCCCTGCGATCGGTCTACCTCCTTCTGCGCGCGGCGCTGCGCTCGATGATGCTCCGCGGGTCGAAGAAGCCCCGGATCACTCGGCTGCTCGTGCCGGGGCCACGATCGGCCGTCTCGGCGCGGCCGGCCCCCGGCTCGCGAGGACGACGAGCGCCAGGGTGATGCCGGCCGCGACGAGAGCAACGGCCCCCGTGCCGAGGGCGAGGCCGCCGCGGGTCGCGTCGACGCCGAGCCAGTCGGCGAGAGACGCGCCGAGAGGGCGGGTGACGATGTAGGACGCCCAGAACGCGGCGACCGCCCCGAGCAGCCGGGCGCGGAAGGCGAGAGCGGGCAGCGCGATCACGATCCCGAAGAGCACCGCGGACCCGAGATAGCCGAGGGAGAGCGTCTGGGCGGTCAGGTCGCCGACCGCGGTGCCGAGAGCGAAGGTGGCGACGACCGTCGCCCAGTAGAACAGCTCCGGGCGCGGGCTCGTGATCGAGTGGATCGAGATGGTGCCCTCGACCCGGCGCCAGGAGAGGAGGAGGGCGGCGAGCGCGGCGGCGAAGGCGACACTCGACAGCAGATAGGGCACGCCCGCGACAACGTGCGCGACGTCCGCCACCATCGTTCCGAAGATGCCGACCATGGCCACCACGAGCCAGTACTTCCACGGCACGTACCGCGGAGCCCGAAGCTGCACGAGAAGTGCCGCCCCGAAGAGGACGGCGGTGACGAGCACGACCAGCACCGGCTCGAAGGTTCCGACCAGGTGGTCGGAGGCGGCCTCGCCCATCCCGGTCGTCAGCACCTTGATGGTCCAGAACAGGACGGTGATCTGGGGCACCTTCGTCCCGAGGGCGTCGCGCGCGAGCGGCGTGGCGGGGGATCCGAGGGCAGGCATCCCGTCCACTCTCCCGGAGATCCGCTGGAAGGTCGTCGAATCGCGGCCGTCGGGCGTGAACAACCGCTCAGACTCGACTCCGCCCGGAGACGAGGACAGCGGATCGCCCGGAGACGAGGACAGCGGATCGCCCAGAGGCGATCCGCTGTGTTCGTGTGTGACCCCAGCGGGATTCGAACCCGCGTTACCGCCGTGAGAGGGCGACGTCCTAGGCCGCTAAACGATGGGGCCGGCCGGCGCTGGACTCGCCGAGCGCCTGGTCGAGTATAGGCGACGCCGGGGCCGGACACCAATCGGAGCAGAGCCTGCCCGCAGCTGCGGCGCGAGCACCCCGAGGGCGGCCGGAACCACCTCCAGGGTGAGCGGCAGCGGCCCGAGTCGCTCCCCGTCGCCGTAGGCGATCAGCGGCCGATCCGCGGCGAGGGCGAGCGTCCTGATGGGCTCCAGCCGCACCGGCCGGAGCCCCACATGCCGCCCGCGGAACACGCGCGGGAAGAGCGTGACGAAGCGCAGCCGCCCCAGCGGGGCGACCGTGAGCAGGTCGAGCGAGCCGTCCGCTAGGTCGGCCGCCGGCGCGATCCGCATGCCGCCACCGATCGAGGCGTTGTTCGCGGCGGCGAGGAGCACCGCATCCACCTGGCGGGGCTTCCCGTCGACGACGAGCCGGTACGAGATCGGTCGCAGCGAGGCCAGCTCACGCAGCATCGCGAGGGTGTACCTGCTCGCCCCGCGCGGAAACCGCATCGCGTTCGCCCGCTCGTTGACGAGGGCATCGAAGCCTGCCGACACCGCACCGACCACCCAGGTCGTCTCCTCCGGATCCGAATGACGGACGCGGATCGCGTCGATCCTCTGGACGGGGGCGGCGAGCGCCGCGAGCAGCACCCGCACTGCGGCGGCCGGATCGCCGAGCGGCAGCCTGAGGCCGCGCGCCACATCGTTTCCCGTACCGGTGGGGATGACGCCGAGAGGCAGTGACGTCCCGGCGACCAGCGAGGCGCCGAGCGACACCATGCCGTCGCCGCCCACGACGACGAGCGCGTCCGGCCCGTCTCGGTCGAGTGCCGCGGCGAGCTCGAGCCGAAGAGCCGGGAGGGACTCCGCCGCACAGGGCGTGACCAGGTGCCCGGCCGCCCGAATCCGCTCGATCGCTCTCTCCCCCGCGCCCGCCGACCGACCGAATGAGGCGGCCGGATTGACGGCGACGAGGAGGCGGCGACTCTGCACCGTGCCATCCTGGCCGCGCGCAAGACCCGGCGCCCGATTTGGTGCGGTTCGGCGGCGGGTGTTGGCTTCTGCCATGAAGGTCACCAAGCTCGAACACGCGGCTCTCCTCATCGAAGCCTCCGGCAAGACGCTTCTCATCGATCCGGGCTCCCTCACCACCCCGGTCACCGAGCCGGGCCAGGCGGTGGCCATCGTGATCACCCACGAGCACGCCGATCACTGGAGCCCCGACCAGCTCAACCGGATCCTCTCGAAGGTGCCGCGCGTGCCGATCTACGGTCCAGCTGGGGTGGCCGCCGCAGCGGAGGGCTTCGACGTCATCGTCGTCGCCGAGGGCGACACGATCGAGGCCGACCCATTCACCCTGCAGTTCTTCGGCAGCGCCCACGCCGAGATCCATCACACCGTCCCGGTGCCGGGCAACGTGGGCGTGCTCGTCAACGACCGCCTCTTCTACCCGGGCGATGCGTTCACCGTCCCCGGGGTTCCGGTCGACACCCTCGCGGTGCCGGCGTCGGCGCCCTGGATGAAGCTCGGCGAGGCGATGGACTACCTCGCCGAGGTGGCGCCGAAGCGGGCCTTCCCCACCCACGACATGCTGCTCTCGGCCGCCGGACGTGGCCTGCACAACGCGCGCCTCGCCGAGGCGATGGCCGCAGCCGGCGGCGAGTACCTGCCTCTCGAGCCCGGTCAATCGATCGACATCTAGGCCGGGGCGCCGCTCAGCCGGGGAACATGGCCGCCACGTAGGAGCTCGCGGGCGATGCGCGCAGGGCTTCCGGCGTGCCCCGCTGGACGACCCGGCCCCGCTCCAGGATCACGATGTCGTCGGCCAGCGCCACCGCGTCCGCCGGATCGTGGGTGACCAGCACGGTGCAGCCGCGGTGAGCCGACAGCCGCACGGCGAGGTCGGCCCGCACCTCGTCGCGCACCTCCGCGTCCAGCGCCGCGAGCGGCTCGTCGAGGAGCAGCAGCTGCGGCGAGGGGGCCAGGGCGCGCGCGAGCGCCGCCCGCTGCGCCTCGCCGCCCGAGATCTCGCGCGGTCTCGAGCCGCCGATCCGCTCGATCCGCAGCAGCCGCAGCCACTCCTCTGCCGCGGCGAGCGCGGCGCGGCGCGGCATCCCCCGGGCGCGCAGCCCGAACGCCACGTTCTCGAGCACGGTCAGGTGCGGGAACAGCAGGGAGTCCTGGAAGACCCAGCCGATCGATCGCCGGCTGATGTCGACGTCGATGCGCCGCTGCACGTCGGAGAGCGTGGCGCTTCCGAGCCGCACGAAGCCCTGCTCGAGAGGCTCTCCTCCGGCGAGCGCGGCGAGGGCCGTGCTCTTGCCCGCTCCATTGGGGCCGAGCACGGCGAGGACCTGTCCTTCGGCCACGTCGAGCTCCAGATCCACCCGGAAGCTCGGCCGGGCGACCACGACGTGCGCCTGCAGCCGGGTCACGCGCTCCCCCGCAGCCAGCGATCCCGAAGGCTCACGATCACGATCAGCGACACGGCGAGCAGCAGGAGCGCGAGGACGATCGCCGAGTCCGGATCGGACTGCAGGCCGAGATAGGCGGCGATCGGCAGGGTCCGCGTCACACCGGGGAGGCTGCCCGCGAAGGTGATCGTCGCACCGAACTCGCCGAGGGCCCGGGTGAAGCAGAGCACGGCGCCGGAGGCGATCCCGGGAGCGACGAGCGGCAGCGTCACTCGCCGGAACGCGTACCAGCGGGAGGCGCCGAGGGCGGCCGCCACCACGTCGAATCGCCGTCCGGTCGCCCGCACCGCCCCCTCCACCGCGAGCACGAGGAACGGCATCGACACGAAGGTCTGCGCCAGCACCACGGCCGGGGTGCTGAACGGCACGGTCACACCGAACAGCTGCTCCAGCGGCCGGCCGAGCAGGCCCTGCCTGCCGAGGAGCAGCAGCAGGGCGATGCCGCCGACCACCGGCGGCAGGACGAGCGGCACGGTAACGACGGCGCGGACGACTCGACGCAGGGGTGCGGGCCAGCCGTCGGAGCCGGCCAGCACGACCGCGAGCGGGATGCCGAACAGCAGGCAGAGCGCCGTGGTGGTGAGCCCCGTCGTCACCGACAGGCCGAGCGCCGGCAGGGAGCCCGCGACGAGTTCGGGCACGGAGGGCCACGGTGCGCGGGCGATCAGCGCGACGAGGGGGAGCACCAGGAAGGCGAGCGCGAGCGCGGCCGGAATCCACAGCCCCCGCGGCATCCGCCCCGCGAACGCGGCACTACGGCGCGGCAAAGCCCGCCTCCCGCAGGGCGTCCTGGCCGGATCCTCGTACGAGGGCGACGAACTGCTCGGCGAGCGCCGGGTGCTGGGCGCCCGCGAGGACCGCGATCGGATAGTCGGTCGTCGCGTTCTGAGCGTCGGGGATCGGGACGCCGACGACGGCGCCTCCCGCGGCGAGCACATCGGTGCGATAGACGATGCCCGCGTCCACCTCCCCGAGCCGCACCTTGGTGAGCACCGATGTGACACCCTGCTCCAGCGTGTCCGGATCGGGGCTCACCCCCGCCCTGGTGAGGGCAGCGGCCGCGCTCGCTCCGCAGGGCACCTCGGGCGCGCAGAGGGCGAGGAGCAGGCCGGCCTTCGAGAAGTCGGCCAGGCCTGCCACCTGTCCCGGGTTGCCGGGAGGAACGGCGATCTCGAGGCTGTTGCGGGCGAACACCTGCGCGGGAGCGGCGAGCAGCCCGGCATCGGCGACCGTCGCCATGGTGGCGTCGCTGGCCGTGGCGAGGATGTCCGCGGGAGCGCCGGACAGGATCTGCTGGGCGAGCTCCGCGCTCCCGGCCGCGTTCAGCACGACGGTCACGCCGGGGTGCGCCTCCTCGAACTGCCGGCCGAGGGCGTCGAACGAGTCGGTGAGCGACGCGGCGGCGAAGACGCTGAGCGTTGCGGTCGACGCGCTGGCGGGTGCCGATCCGGCCGGCGCCGATCCTGCCGGCGGGGAGCAGCCGCACAGCAGGACGAGGAGCACCGACGCGGCGGATGCGGGTGCCGCCGCGCGCCGCCGGGCGGCCCGAGTCACCGAGTCCCGCGGGGCGGTTCGGTCTCGATCACGACGGTGGTCGCCTTGACGCTCGCCGCCGCGATCCGGCCAGGCTCCAGCTCGAGCTCGTCGGCGGCCTCGCGGCTCATCAGGGAGACGATGCGGAAGGGGCCCGCCTGCAGCTCCACCTGGGCCATCACCCCGTCCCGCTCCACGCGGGTGACGATGCCGGGGATGCGGTTGCGCGCGGAGCTGCCCGCCTTGGGCCGGGCGGCGGCCAGTGGGGACTCCTCCGCGATCTCACGGGCGAGCGTCGCCAGCTCGGCGCCGTCGACCGTGAGGCGCCGCCCCTCGGCATGCAGTTCGATGCGGCCGCTCTCACCCCAGCGCCGCAGGGTGTCGTCGCTCACGCCGAGCAGGGCGGCGGCCTCGCTCACCCGGATCCTCGGTACCATCACAGCCCCTCCTTGCGCCGCTTGTGCGTCGATTCCGCAACTTTATCGCCGCAGGTGCGGTTGATGCAGGAGTGGCAGAATTCGGGGATGGCTTCCCTCCCCGGCCCCGTGCCGCTGCGCTTCCTGCGGCAGGCGACCCTTCCGGGGTTCGGAGCGCCCGCGCAGCAGCGCCTCGAGCAGGCCCGGGTGCTCGTGATCGGTGCGGGCGGGCTGGGCAGCGCCGTGCTGCCGATGCTCGCCGCGGCCGGCATCGGCACGCTCGGCATCGTCGACGACGACCTGGTCGAGACGACGAATCTGCACCGTCAGACGCTGCACTCCCCCGCCGACGTCGGGCGACTCAAGGTGGACTCGGCCGCCGACCGGCTGCTGCCGATCGCGGCGGGCGCCGTCACGCTGCACCCCGTGCGCTTCGAGCCGCACAACGCGGCGGACCTCGCGCGCGCCTACGACCTGATCGTGGACGGCAGCGACAACTTCGAGACGCGCTATCTCGCCAACGATGTGGCCCGGGCGCTGGGCCTGCCGCTCGTCTGGGGTGCGGTGTCCCAGTTCGGCGGACACGTGGGCGCCGTGCTCGGCGACGGCGGCCCCGACTACCGTGACCTCTTCCCCGTGCCGCCGGACCCGTCGAGCGTGCTGACCTGCGCCGACGGCGGCGTGCTGCCCTCGGTCTGCGGCGTCATCGGCTCGCTGATGGCCACCGAGGTGCTGAAGCTGCTCACCGGCATCGGCGAGCCGCTCGTCGGCCGCATCACCAGCTACGACGCACTCACCGGCCGCATGCGGGAGGTCGCCTTCCAGGCCGATCCCGAGCGCGCCATGCGTGCTTCCACCACCGAGCCATCCCAGGAGGAGCCCATGCAGAACCCCACCGACGGCGCAGCCCAGCAGGACGAGCTGGACGCGCAGGAGCTCGCAGACCTGCTCGCCTCAGGGCGCCCGCTGCAGCTCGTCGACGTGCGGGAGCCGTGGGAGGCCGAGATCGTCTCGCTGCCCGGCTCGGTGCTGCTGCCCCTCGGCGGCCTCGGCGGCCGCCTGGACGAGCTCGACCCGGAGGTGCCGATCGTCGCCTACTGCCACCACGGCGCGCGCTCGGAGCGCGCACTGCAGATGCTGCGCGGCGCGGGACTGCCGGCGCGTCACCTCGCCGGCGGCATCGATGCATACAGCCGCACGGTCGATCCCTCCCTCGCCCGGTACTGAGATGGCTCGGCGCAGCGTCGAGGAGCACGCGGCGGCCGTCCGTGCGCTGCTCGAGCCCCTGCTGTCCCGGCCTGCCGAGGCAGTCCCGCTCGCCGAGGCGCTCGGGCGGTGCACCGCGGAGGAGGTCCTCTCACCGGTCGACCTGCCCCTGTTCCGCAACTCGCAGATGGACGGCTTCGCCGTGCGCGCATCGGACGCGCGCTCGGCCGGCGCGCAGAGCCCGGTCACGCTCCCGCTCGGCGAGGTGATCCCGGCCGGCCCCGGCGTGCCCGCCCCGCTGCAGCCCGGCACCGCGGTGCGCATCATGACGGGGGCGCTAGTCCCCCACGGCGCGGATGCCATCGTGCGGGTCGAGGACACCACCTCCTCCGGCGGCCGGGTCACCCTGCTGCATTCGCCGGCCCCCGGCGAGCACGTGCGCGAAGCCGGCAGCGACGTGCCGGCGGGCGGACGCCTGCTCGCCGCCGGAACGCTGCTCGCCCCGCGGCACTTGGCCGCCCTCGCCGCAGCCGGGCTCGGCGCCGTGACCGTCCGCTCCCGCGTGCGCGTCGCGGTGCTGACGACCGGATCGGAGCTGATCGACGCGGGAGCGCGCCCGGAACCCGGCCAGATCTTCGACGCGAACTCGATCGCCCTGCGCGCCGCCTGCGAGGAGGCCGGCGCCGAGGTCGTCCTCACCGGCAGGACCGCCGACGACCCGGAGGAGTTCCGCTCCCTCCTCGGCCGGGCCTGCCGGTCGGCGGAGCTGGTGCTCACCTCGGGCGGCATCTCCCAGGGCGACTACGAGGTGGTGCGGCAGGTGCTGGAGCCGGCCGGCGCCTGGGTGGGCGAGGTCGCGATGCAGCCCGGCGGACCGCAGGCCACGGCGCAGCTCGACGGCGTCCCGGTGCTCTGCTTCCCGGGCAATCCGGTGAGCACCCAGGTGTCCTTCGCGGTGTTCCTGCGCCCCCTGCTGCGCGGGGCGGCAGGGCTTCCCGATGCCGGCCCCGGCTCCGCGGTGCTCGCTGACGGATTCTGCTCGCCTGCCGGCAAGCGGCAGTACCGCCGGGGGCGCATGGACGAGAATGGCGCCGTGCACCTCATCGCCGGTCCCGGCTCCCATCTGGTCGCCGCCCTGGCCTCGTCCGACGTCCTCGTCGTGGCCGAACGGGACCGCACCGAGTTCGCCGCGGGCGAGACCGTGCCGGTGATCGCGCTGTGAGCGAGCTCAGCCACCTCGACTCGGACGGCCGCGCGCGCATGGTGGATGTCGGCGGGAAGCCCGAGACGCGGCGGACCGCCACGGCGGAGGGGCGCCTCGAGACGACCGCGGCCGTGCTGCAGCTGGTCCGTGCGGATGGACTGCCGAAGGCCGACGTGCTGCCGACCGCGAGGATCGCTGCGATCGCGGGCGCCAAGCGGACCGCCGACCTCATCCCCCTCTGCCACCCCCTGCCGCTCGACTCGGTCAGCGTCGACTTCGACCTCGGCGAGCGATCGATCGGCGTGCGGGCGACCGCGTCCACGACCGGGCGCACCGGCGTGGAGATGGAGGCGCTCACCGCGGTCGCGGTGGCGGGCCTGACGCTGCACGACATGGTGAAGGCCGTCGACCCGGAGGCCACCATGACGGGAATCCGCCTGGTGGCGAAGTCGGGCGGCAAGCGGGGCGACTGGCGCCGATCGGACGCGGACGCGGTACAGGCATCGGCACCGAGCGAGCCGGCCGCCGTCCGTCCGGGAACCGCCGCCGTGCTGGTGTTCTCCACCCGCGGGGCCGCCGGAACCCGGGTGGACTCGACCGGTCCGCTGCTCGAGTCGGGTCTCACCGAGCTCGGGCTCGCGGTCGACCCGGTCGTGCTCGTGGCGGACGCCGACGCGGGCGCCGCGCTGAGCGCCGCCCTGGCCAGCCGTCCGGCAGTCGTGATCACGACCGGCGGGACGGGCACGTCGCCGACCGACCGCGCGCCGGAGGCCACCCGACCGCTGCTCGACCGGGAACTGCCGGGGGTGGCCGAGGCGATCCGGGCCCGCGGGCTGCGCAGCACCCCCACGGCCGCCCTCAGCCGGGCGGTCGCGGGCATCGCGAACGGCACCGTGGTCGTGAACCTCGCCGGCTCCCCGGACGCGGTTCGGGACGGTCTCGCCGTCCTCGCCGAGCTGCTGCCGCACCTGCTCGACCAGCTCGCCGGCAAGGACCACCGCGGATGAGCGTCGCCCTGGCCGCCGTGACCGAGCAGCCCATCGCGACCGCGGAGGTCGAACGGGCGGTGCTCACCGTCGCCGACGGCGCCCTGGTGACCTTCCGCGGCGTCGTCCGCGATGGCGACGACGGCCGGGCCGTCACCGCGCTCGACTACTCCGCCCATCCCGAGGCCGAGCGCTTCCTCCAGGAGAGCTGCTCGCGGATCGCCTCGGCGACCGGGCTGACGGTGGCCGCCGTGCACCGGGTCGGTCCGCTCGCGATCGGCGACGTCGCCCTCGTCGCCGTCGTCGCCTCCCCGCACCGGGCGGAGGCGTTCGAGGCGTGCGCACGCCTCGTCGACGACATCAAGACGAGTGTGCCGATCTGGAAGCGGCAGCACTACGCGGACGGCGTCTCCGACTGGGTCGGCCTCTGACCCGGGTCGGATGCCGGGCGCTGCGCACTCCGGAGCGCTCGGAGCCTCGGCCTCAGCCGCCGGCGAAGGGCGGCAGCACGTCGACCTGAACGCCGAGGGCCTGCTCCGGGCGGCGGCTGACCACGCCGTCGACGAGGAAGGACCCGTTCCGGAGCACCCGCGCCATGCCGGGTCCGTGCCGGGCGATGAGGTCCTCCTGCAGCCGACCGACCGTGGCCGGCTCGACGAGCACGCGCTCCTCCTCGACCCCTGCGCTCTCCGCGGCGGCCGCGAAGTAGCGCACCAGCACCTCAGCCACCGATCGCCCCCATGCTGCGCACGGGCCGGGCGAACGAGTCGCCGTCGATGCCGTGGCCCGCCTTCTTGCCCCACATCGCGCCGCGCCACCAGTCGGCGATGGTGTCGTCGTCCGCGCCGCCGCGCAGCAGCGCGCGCAGGTCGGTCTCGTCGTCGCCGAACAGGCAGGACCGAACCGTGCCCTCCGCGGTGATCCGGGTGCGATCGCAGTCGCCGCAGAAGGAGCGGGACACGGACGCGATGATCCCGACCGTCGCCGGCCCCTCGCCGACGAGCCACTCCTCGGCGGGTGCGGAGGGGTCCTCTCGGCCGATCGGGCTGAGCGGGAAGGATGCGCCGAGGACCGCGAGCAGCTCGGCGGCGTCCACCATCTGCTCTCGGCGCCAGAGCTGGTCGGCGTCGAGCGGCATCTCCTCGATGAAGCGCAGGCGGAAGCCCTCCCGCACCGCCCAGCCGAGCAGGGCGGGAGCGTCCTCGAGCGTCTCGCGCATGAGGACCGCGTTCACCTTCACGGGCGTGAGCCCGGCATCCCGGGCGCCCCGGACGCCGGCCAGCACCGCGGGAAGCCGGTCGCGGCGGGTGAGGGTGGCGAAGTGCTCCCGGTCGATCGTGTCGAGCGAGACGTTGACGCGGCTGAGCCCGGCGGCCTTCAACGCGGCGGCCTTCTTGTCGAGGCCGATGCCGTTGGTGGTCATCGAGAGCTGCACGCCCGGCGCGGCCTCGGCGGAGAGGCGGACGATGTCGACGAGGTCCGCCCGGGTCAGCGGCTCGCCGCCGGTGAACCGCACCTCCCGGATGCCGAGGTCTCGCGCGCCGATGCCGACCAGCCGGCCGATCTCGGCCGCGGTCAGCAGATCCGACCGGGCGATGGAGGGCAGCCCCTCGGCCGGCATGCAGTAGGTGCAGCGCAGGGAGCACTTCTCGGTGATCGAGATGCGCACGTCGCGGGCGATTCGGCCGAACCGGTCGACGAGCTCGGGGACGTCGGGTCTGCCCGCGGTCGTCGGGCGCACGCGGGACGCCCGCAGGAGCGGGGTTCCGAGCGAGACCGCAGGCATGCGTCCAGACTACGCATCCGCGCCTGGGCCGCAGCCCCGGCGGGTGCTCCCCCGCCGGGCAACCGCGATAGCGTGGAGCCGAAAGCGGACGAGAGGCGGTTGCGGTGGGCATTTTCTCCCCCGGATTCTCCGGCCGGAGCCGGGAGCGCAATCCCGAGCTCCCGCCCGGACAGTACCTCGAGACGGGCTTCCCCGTGCTGACGGCCGGGCCGACGCCGCGGATCGACAAGCGCGACTGGGAGTTCAGCGTGGTCAGCGAGACGGGCGAGCGGCGCTCCTGGGACTGGCAGGCGATGCTCGACCTCGGGGCGGAGGACGTCGCGACCGACATCCACTGCGTGACCGCGTGGTCGAAGCTCGGCACCCACTGGCGCGGTGTCCCCATCGACCGCTTCCTCGACGCCGTCGACACGAACGCGGAGTACCTGATGGCGCACAGCTACGGCGGGTACACCACCAACATGCCGCTCGAGGAGATCAAGGGGCGCGCCTGGCTCGCCTACGAGTTCGAGGGCGAGGACCTCGACCCCGAGCACGGCGGACCGGCTCGGCTGCTCGTCCCGCACCTCTACCTCTGGAAGAGCGCCAAATGGGTCAACAGCCTCCAGCTGATGGCCGCCGATGCGCCCGGGTTCTGGGAGCAGAACGGCTACAGCATGCACGGCGACCCCTGGCTCGAGGAGCGGTACTGGGGCTCGTGAGCGGCGCGCTCGGCGGGCCTCCTGCGGGCCCCGTCCGCTGGGTGCCGGCGACGGTCACGGCCGCCTGGATGGAGACTCCCGGCTCGCGCTCGCTGCTTCTGGACGCCCCGGAACTGGCCCCGGCGCTCGCGGGGCAGCATGTGGACATCCGGCTGACCGCGCCCGACGGCTACACCGCCCAGCGCTCCTACTCGCTCGCCTCCCCCGCGGGCGCCGAGCAGCTGCAGGTCACGGTGGACAGGATGCCCGACGGCGAGGTCTCGCCCTACCTCGTGGACGGCCTCGAGGTGGGCGACTCGATCGAGGTGCGCGGTCCCATCGGCGGGTGGTTCGTCTGGCGCCCGGAGCAGACTGAGCCGGTCCAGCTGCTCGCCGGCGGCTCCGGTGTCGTGCCGATGATGTCGATGATCCGCACCCACGCGGCGTCGGGCAGCACCGCGCCCCTCCGGCTGCTCTACTCGGTGCGGACTCCGGCCGGCCGCTTCTACACCGAGGAGCTCGACCGGCTCGCGGCGGACGGCGTCGTCGACCTGCAGTACGTGTTCACCCGGGAGACGCCGCCCGAGTGGCCGCGGCAGGCCGGCCGGCTGACGCCCGCGCTCGTGATGGAATTCGGCATCGTGGCCGCCGATGCCCCGTCGGTGTACGTCTGCGGGCCGACGCCGTTCGTGGAGTCGGTGGCCGACGCGCTGGTGCGGCTGGGGCACGACCCGTCGCGGGTGCGGACCGAGCGGTTCGGCGCCTCCGGCTGACCGGCGTGCCACGTTCGGCGCTTCGGCCCGCCGCGAAGGGCTAGGCCTTCATCTCCTCTTTCACCTTGGAGAGCGGGTCCGCGAGATCCTCGAGCGACTTCCGTTCCGCCGCGACGCCGAGGAACGCCGCGACCACGCCCCCGAGAATCATGATCGCCGCTCCGACCAGATAGCCGATGGTGAGTGGGCCGCGGTCGTTGCCCTCGCCGATCAGGATGCCGTAGAGCAGCGGGGCCACCGCGCCGAAGATCTGGCCCACCGCGAACACGTAGGAGATCACCTGGCTGCGCAGCTCCAGGGGGAAGATCTCGCTCACCGTGAGGTACGCGGCGGACGCTCCGGCCGAGGCGAAGAAGAACGCCACGCACCAGAACACCGTCTGCCAGATCGCGTCGATCGCTCCGATGTTGAACAGGATGGCCGAGATCGCGAGTACCACGCCCGAGGTCACGTAGGTGAGGCAGATCATCTGCCGGCGACCCCAGGTGTCGAACAGGTGGCCGAGGAGGAGCGGCCCGAGCAGGTTGCCGATCGCGAAGGGGAAGAAGTAGGCGGCCGTCTGCTCGACGCCGTAGAAGTTCGTGAGCACGAGCGCGTAGGTGAAGAAGATCGCGTTGTAGAGGAAGGACTGCGTGATCATCATGGTCAGCCCCAGGATGATGCGCTTGGGGTAGTCCTTGAACAGCACCCGCGCGATCACGAGGAACGGGATGCTGTCCATCGCCTGCACCGTGATCGACTTGTCCGCCGGGACGTCCTCCAGCGTCACGCCTTCCGCCCTCACCCGCCGCTCGATCTCGTCGACGGTGCGCTCCGCCTCCTCCTCGCGGCCGTGCGTCATCAGCCAGCGCGGGCTCTCGGGGATGTGCCGGCGAAGGAAGATGATCGCGATGCCCAGCACCGGGCCGATGAAGAACGCGAGGCGCCAGCCCCAGGCCTGGTCGATGAAGTCCGGGTTGAGGAAGAACAGGTTGGCGAAGGCGCCGAGGGCGGCGCCGCCCCAGTAGGTGCCGTTGATCATGATGTCGATCCGGCCCCGGAAGCGGGCCGGGATGAGCTCATCGATCGCGGAGTTGATGGCCGCGTATTCGCCGCCGATGCCGAGTCCGGCGACGAACCGGAAGATGTAGAGGAACCACGGCGCGAAGGCGAGGCCCGCGATGCCGCTGCCGACGAGGTAGATCGCGAGCGTCAGGATGAACAGCTTCTTGCGGCCGAGCTTGTCGGCCAGCCGACCGAAGAACAGGGCACCGACCACCTGGCCGATCAGGTACACGGTTCCCGCGAGGCCGACCTCCGCCGAGGTCATGTCGAGGGCCTTCTGATACCCCGCGGCCGCCACGATCTGGATCTCGAGCCCGTCGAGGATCCAGGACACCCCGAGACCCACGATCACCGACCAGTGGAATCGGGTCCACGGCAGGCGGTCCATCCTGGCCGGAACGAGGCTGGCGTGCGGGCCGCGGTTCAGGGCGGTGGCCAGGCGAGATGCCATTTCAGACTCCCTCGTTGGGCGGCGACGGAGCCGCTCCGAGGCGGCACGTTACTCCTTCGAGGCCGCGCCCCATATCCCCTTCCGCGGGGTTGCTCCCGAGGCGCAGAACCGGTATTCGCGCCTGTCCTGAGCTTCGCTGCCGGGCCTCCCGCCCGCCGCTGAGGAGGTCAGTGCCTGCTGAAGAAGGTCGGCCGCACCACGATGATCACCCGGTCCGCGGAGTCGGGCGGCGGAGTCTGCTCGGGGTTGCCGTAGCGCTTGCCGAGGACCACATAGAACGCGCCCGTCGGGTCCTCCTCCACCCGGTCGACCTCGCCGCGGACCTCGAGGTACCGGAGGGTGTCGTCGGGGTCGACGATCGTGAAGGCGAGCCGGGGCTCGTCCTCCAGATCCCTCAGCTTCCGGCGGTAGGTCGTATGGGTGAAGCGCAGGAACTCTCCGTCCCACTGGAACCACATGGGCGTGGCGCTCGGTCCGCCCTCCCGGCGGACGGTGGCGAGGACGCCGACGATCGGGCGGTCGAGGAGGTCTTCGAATCCTTCAGGGGTGCTGGCCATGACCCGAGCCTAGGAGAGGCGCGCGGAGTCACCGTCGCTCCTGAACTAGCGAGTGCGCCCCCAGACGCCGAGCGCGCCGTGGGCACGGGGCGCGCTCGGTGTCTCGGGGCGCAGTCGGTGTCGGGCCGGTGCTCACTGACCCGAATGCGCCTCGAGGAACTCGTAGACCTCCAGGTCGTCGACGCCCGGGAAGGTCCCCGCGGGCAGTGGCGACAGGATGTGGGCGTGCACCTTGGCGCTCGGCCAGGCGCGTCCCGCCCACCGGTCCGCCAGCTCGGCGCTGTGCTCGTCGCGCAGCGCCGCAGGGCGGGTGGCGTCGGCCCGGACCTTCGTGTCGCGCCCGCGGAACCACTTCGAGTCGGCGAAGCGGACCCCGACGCTGATCGAGAACTGCTCGGCCGAGGTGGTCCCCGTCTGGGTGGAGCACCAGAAGGTGCCGGCGGGAGTGTCGGTGATCTGATGGAACTCGGTGGTCCGGTTGGTGCGCTCGAATGAGGCCCGGGCGGCCCAGGCGCGCGGCACCAGCTGCCCCTCGACGGAGCCGCTCACGTCCGTCGGCATGGGCAGCCCATCGTTCTCGTATGCCTTGTAGATGGCGCCGTCATCGCCGACCCGCAGGAAGTGCACGTGCAGGCCGAGGTGCACGGTCGCGAGGTTGAGGAAGCGCATCGCCGCCGCCTCGTGGGTCACGCCGAACGCGTCACGGAAGTCCTCGATGGCGAGGTCGCGGCCCTTCTTCCGGTCCGTGAGGAACGCAGCGCTGGCGGGCTCCGGCATCAGGCAGGCCCCCGCGAAGTAGTTGATCTGCAGGCGCTGGAACAGGAACTCGGCATAGCTCGACGGCTCGCGGTGGCCGAGGACCCGGTGCGCCATCGCCTGCAGGGCCAGGCCGCGCAGGCCGTGCCCGCCGGGGATGGAGGCCGGCGGGAGGTAGATCCGCCCGTTCTCGAGGTCGGTCACCGACCGGGTGGAGTGCGGCAGGTCGTTGACGTGGATGATCTCGAGGCCGAGGTGGCGCGCCATCCTCGCCACGTCGTGATGGGTCAGCGCCCCACGCTCGTGCCCCACGACAGCGAGCAGCTTCAGCGCCTCCTCCTCGAGGTCCGGCCAGTGGTGGTCGAGCAGGCGCTGGCGGAGCCGCAGCTCGGTGTTCGCGCGGCGCGCCTCCTCAGGGGTCGCTATGGCCTCCGTCGCGCGCCGCACCAGCTCCCGATGCAGGCCCACGAGGGACTCGAGGACCGCCTGCGTCATCGCCTTGCCCACCGGCACGCGGGGCAGGCCGAGGCCCGCATAGAGCGCGCCCTGCTGCGCCCGCTCCAATTCGATCTCCAGCGCGGTCCGCTGATCCGGCGGCTCCGCCTCGAGCAGCTCCGCGATTCCCACCCCGAGCTCGGTCGCGAGGGACTGCAGCTGCGACAGCCGCGGCTCGCGCTTGCCGTTCTCGAGGAGGGAGAGCTGACTGACGGCCAGCCCCACCCGGCCGCCGAGCTCCTCGAGGGTGAGCCCGCGCTGCCGGCGGAAGTGGCGCAGGCGACGCCCGACGACCAGAAGGTCCACGATCTTCTCCCTCTGAGAAATATGCGGCAATTTTCATGAGGCTAGGGGAGAAACAATCGCGTCGGCAACCGCAGGATCTAATCAGCCGCCCGGAAGGACTTCCATGACCATGACGCTTCCCTTCTCCCCCACCCGTCCCGTTGCCCCCCTCGCGGGTCCCACCCTCAGCCCCAGCGTGAACGCCTGGGTCGCCGAGATGCGGGATCTGCTCCAGCCTGACGAGGTGCACTGGTGCTCCGGGACCGCCGCCGAGTTCGACCAGCTGACGAAGCAGATGGTGCGGGAGGGCTCCCTGATCCGCCTCAACCCGGAGTGGCGGCCCAATTCGTTCCTCGCCCGCAGCGATCCCCGGGACGTGGCGCGCAGCGAGGAGAGCACGTTCATCTGCTCCCGCCGCCCTGAGGACGCCGGCGTCACCAACAATTGGCGCGCCCCGGCGACGATGAAGGCGAAGCTCACCGAGCTCTTCCGAGGGTCCATGCGCGGCCGGACCATGTACGTCGTCCCGTTCTCGATGGGTCCGCTCGGCAGCTCGCTGTCGAAGCTCGGCGTCCAGATAACCGACTCCCCCTACGCCGTCATCTCGATGCAGATCATGACGCGGATGGGCGCAGAGGCCGTCCGCCAGCTCGGACCCGACACGGAGTGGGTGGCGGCGCTGCACTCCGTCGGCAGCCCCCTGGTGGACGACGCGGGCGTCCGCCGGGAGGACGTGGCGTGGCCCTGCAGCGACACCAAGTACATCGCCCACTTCCCGGAGACGCGCGAGATCTGGTCGTACGGCTCCGGCTACGGCGGCAACTCCCTGCTCGGCAAGAAGTGCTTCGCCCTGCGCATCGCCTCGGTCATCGCCCGCGACGAGGGCTGGCTCGCCGAGCACATGCTGATCATCAAGGCGACCTCGCCCGAGGGAGTCACCCGTCACCTCGCGGCCGCATTCCCGTCGGCCTGCGGCAAGACGAACTTCGCGATGCTCCAGCCGACCCTGCCCGGCTGGAAGGTCGAGACCATCGGCGACGACATCGCCTGGCTCCGCCCCGACGACGACGGCCGGCTCCGCGCCATCAACCCCGAGCGCGGCTTCTTCGGTGTCGCGCCCGGCACCGGCGAGGCCACCAACCCGACCGCGGTCGCCACCATCTGGGGCAACACCATCTTCACCAACGTGGCTCTCGCCGAAGACGGCGACGTGTGGTGGGAGGGGCTCACGGACCGTGCGCCGAAGGGCCTCGTGGACTGGGAGGGCAACCCTTGGACGGCGGGAGAGCCGGCGACCGCGGCGCACCCGAACGGCCGCTTCACCGTCCCCGCCGAGCAGTGCCCCAGCATCGCGGACGAGTGGAACGACCCGAAGGGCGTCGTCATCGACGCCATCCTCTTCGGCGGCCGCCGCGCGACGAACATCCCGCTCGTCTGCGAGGCCACCGACTGGGAGCACGGCGTGTTCCTCGGCGCCACGCTCGCGAGCGAGCAGACGGCCGCCGCCGAAGGGCACGTCGGAACGCTGCGCTACGACCCGTTCGCGATGCTGCCCTTCTGCGGGTACGACATGGGCGACTACTGGCAGCACTGGCTGCAGATGGGCGAGCGGCTCGGCGAGCACGCCCCGCGCATCTTCCAGGTGAACTGGTTCCGCAAGGGCGCCGACGGCTCGTTCCTGTGGCCGGGCTACGGCGAGAACAGCCGGGTCCTGGACTGGATCATGCGGCGCTTGAACGGCGAGGTCGGCACCGTCGCGAGCCCGGCCGGCGGGCTGCCCAAACGCGCCGAGTTCGCGCTCGCGGGCCTCGACCTGCCGACCGCCGCCTGGGACGAGCTGTTCCGGATCGATCCGGCGGCCTGGCTGCGCGAGTCGGAGCAGACCGCCGAGTTCTTCGATCGGGTCGGGGCCACCGTGCCGAAGGCCCTCCGGCTTCGGCTCACCCTGCTCCGCTGGGATCTCGTCTCCCGCCTCTGATCCGAGCGGGCCGCGGTACGGCCGGGCGCCGCCGCGCCGGGCGACCCCTGCGGCGGCGCCCGGCGAGTCAGGCGCCGCTGCGGTCCTCGCTGAGCTTGGAGAGCGCGCCGGCTGCGTCGGTGCTGCCCGCCGCCGACAAGAGCCTCAGCTCGCCGGCGTCCTGTCCTTCCCCCGCCAGCTCGACGAGCCGCCCTCCCTCAGTGGCCGGCCGCGAGGCGCTTCCGGTAGTCGCGGACCCAGATCGCGGTCGCCGGAACGCCGCCGAACGTGTAGAAGTGCAGCCTCACCACACCGTGCTGCTCCGGCGTCAGGCGAGCGGCCAGATCGCTGATGAACCTGTCCGGTCCGGCCGTGCCGAGCAGGTTCGTCAGCGAGAACCCGTACTTCTTGGCGATCCCCGCGCTCGAGGCGACACCGAAGCGGGACGCGAAGGTGATCAGACGCTTGATCCCGGCCGGTCCGGGCACGCCGATGCGGATCGGCAGGTCGACACCCCTCGAGCGCACGCCCTCGATCCAGTCGACCACCGGGTCCACGTCGAAGCTGAACTGGGTGAGGATGGTGCCGGGCAGGCCCTGCTCGGAGAGCACCGCGAACTTGCCTTCGAGGGCCGCCCACAGCGCGTCCTCCTTGATGTCGGGGTGCCCCTCCGGGTATCCCGCGATCGAGACGTGCTTCACCCCGTACTGCTGGAGCAGCCCGGTCTTGATGACGTCCAGCGCGCCGTCATACGGGCCCTCGGGGGTGTGCGGATCTCCGCCCACACTGAAGACGTTCTCG
This sequence comes from Naasia sp., assembly GCF_025465545.1. GTDB lineage: Bacteria > Actinomycetota > Actinomycetes > Actinomycetales > Microbacteriaceae > Naasia. Next base: position 24,921 of record NZ_JAODMK010000015.1, read on the forward strand.
CTGGCGCCCTCGGCCTGCAGGGCGGAGAGGAACTCCTCGAGCATCGCCTGACTCGCGATGCGGCGGGCAGAGATGTGCGGGACGGGAACCAGACCGGAGTCGAGCACCGCCCTCGCGGCGGTGACCCGCATGGCGAGGTCCTCGTTGCCGAGGAAGGTCACGTTCATCCTGGTGCCCGGCGGCAGATCGGCTGCCGCTTCCCGAAGGCCGGCGACATCCTTGCCGGTCATCTCCAGTGAGAAGTCCTCGAGCAGTTCGGCGGCGGTGATCGCCATCGATTCCCCTTCCTTCTGGCGCCACGGGAGCGCCGGTGGTTCCGATCGTGGTCGAGCGGACGTCCCGCCCGGGTCTTCTCAGCCCTGTGCTGCCCCGTCGTTGGCCCGATACACCGTGCGGGCGAAGTCGTGGAATGGAGCGGGCGCGACCGTCGCGCGGATCCGCACCTGGCGGTGACGCTGGTCGACCTGGGGCTTCTTCGAGATCGGCTCCTCACCCCAGACCACCTCGACCTCCGCGCCGTCCTCCAGCTCGATGTCGAGCGTCGCCAGCGACATGTAGAGCTGATCGAACGAGACGTAGCCGGCATCGGTGGAGATCCCCACGAGCCTGTCCCCGGAGCGCACCTCGTCCATCTGGTACAGCCCGTACCTGGCCTTGGGCAGGTCGAGGAACTTCGCCGGGACTCCGGGCTCCAGCTGCGACTTGACGACGCTCGCGACATCGTCGGCGTTCCAGATCAGCGTGACCTTGCGGCGCTGGGGCGACTCGGCCAGCTTCTCCAGCGCGGCGCGGCCGTGGAAGTCGTGGTCGAACTTCACCGAGCGGCCGAGCCCGATGTCGAACGGCGTGAGGTAGAAGTCGTGCACGTCCTGCGAGTACAGCGACCCGGCCACGGAGCCGGCACGCGCCGCCGGCAGCCACTCGCGATACTCGGCGAAGTCCTCGTCGAAGATGGCGGGGAAGGGCGTCGGAACCCAGCCGGACTCCAGCGGCGAGCTCGAGTAGGCCTTGGCGCCCACCCGCCGGATGTCGTACTCGGCGCCGGCCTCCAGCAGGGCATCGCGGACGAGGTCCGAGTCCTCCCACGGGCCGAAGAACTCGAAGCCCGGCTGACCGGCCATGCCGTGGCGAAGGCCGTAGACGTGCCTGCCGGCGATCTCGAAGTCGCCGATGTGGAAGAACTTCACCGCGGGCGGGGGCCCGCCGAGGAGCTTCGCCATGACCTCGTTCGCCACCGGGCCCTGCAGCTCGTAGCGGTAGAACGTCGGGGGGCCCTGACGCATGTTCGAGTTCGCCTCGAGCCGGTGGTGCACGTCCTTCCCCGCCGCCTCCGCCTTCTCGAGGTTGTAGCGCACCCAGTCGATGAGCATGTGGTGGCCGATCAGGACGAGCCCCTCCGGCCCCTCCCAGTTGTAGAAGAGGATGCCGTCGCCGATCAGATAGCCGTCCTGGTTCACGGAGATGAGCTGCTTCGCGACGCCCTTCCGGAAGGTCGCGAACGTGTTCGGCGAGATCGACTGCAGCAGGGGGATGACCTCCTCCCCGTGCATGAACAGCTGCGTCATGTGGTGCGACTGGTCCATCAGAGCGACCGTGGAGTTCCAGGCGCGCTGCTCGTCACGCCAGTTCGTGAACTCCGGTGCCACCGGGAAGGTGAACGCCGGCCAGTCCTGGTTCCGAAGCAGTTCGATGGGGTTCCCGACGCGCGAGAGGGCCTGGGCGAGCGTTTCAGACATCTTCGTCCTCACTGTGAGATCCGGCGACACGGACGTCGCTCGGCAAGGGATGGGTTCGGTCGAGGAGCGGCTGCTGAGCGCCCGACAGCGGCTCGGATCGGCGCCTTCTGCAGCACGCCATGGTCAGCGGAAGACGATGGTGGAGTTGCCGTCCCGAAGGACCCGGTCCTCGCAGTGCCACTCCACCGCCCGGGCGAGCACCGCGCGCTCGACATCGGCGCCCCTGCGCTGCAGGTCGCCCGCCGAGTCCGAGTGCCGGACCCGCACCACGTCCTGCTCGATGATGGGCCCCTCGTCCAGGTCCTCGGTCACGTAGTGCGCCGTGGCGCCGATCAGCTTGACGCCGCGCTCCTTGGCGCGCGCGTACGGTCCCGCCCCGAGGAAGGCCGGCAGGAAGGAGTGGTGGATGTTGATCACCGGTACCCCGACCTCCTCGAGGAAGCCGCCCGTGATGATCTGCATGTAGCGGGCCAGGACGACGAGGTCGACGTTGCCCTTGAGCAGGTCGAGGTGACGGCGCTCCGCGGCCGACCGATCGTTCGGGTCAACCGGGACGTAGAAGTACGGGATGTTGAACGGCCGGACCTCCTCGGCGAGGTCCGGGTGGTTCGAGACCACCATCGCCACCGTCATCGGGAGCTCCCCACGCCGATGCCGCCAGAGCAGGTCGAGCAGGCAGTGATCGGTCTTCGACGCGAAGATGGCCACCCGCTTCAGCTGCCCGGCGGGCCTGAGGCTCCATTCGAGCCCCAGGCCCTTCGTCAGCCTCTCCTCGAGCACCCGCTCCAGCTCGGGGCGCGACGCGGCGAACCCGTCGAGTTGGAACACCGTCCGCTGGTAGAACCGGCCGCCCTCCGGGTCGGTCGAATACTGGTCGAGGGTGATGATGTTCGCGCCCGCCTCATTGAGCAGGGTCGAGACGGCCGCCACGATGCCCGGCCGGTCCTCCCCCGACACGATGAGACGGACGCTCGACTGGGGGTCCCCTGTGGCCTCGACGCGGCGACGCTCCGCGCTGGTCTCGGTGGTTGATGCCACGCTTCCTCCTCGAAGGTCCTCGACGTCCGGTTCCTCAGGCGCTGGCGCTGCGCCAGCCGCCGTGGTACTCGGACCGGGCGGTCACCGAGTAGGGCACCGGGCTGACGACGACGCGGACCTCGGCCTGCGTGTGCGGGTTCGCCGACGTCTTCTCGGTGTTCGGGTCCTCGCCCCACAGCACGCGCAGCTCGGTGCCGATCTCGACGTCGGGATCCACAGTGGCCAGCGACAGCCCGCGTCGCTCGTTGGCGCTGTAGCCGGTGAAGAGGGAGGCGCCCACGATCTTGCCGCTCGCGTCGAGAACCGAGTCGAAGTTCGACGATCCGTAGTTCGCGTTCGGCAGGTTGAAGAACTGGTTGCCCGGGCCCTCGACATCGAGGAGGGAGGTCATGACCTTCCCGAGGTCCTCCGCGTTCCAGGCCAGCGTCACCTTGCGGCGCTGGGTGGACGGGTCGATCTTCTCGAGGGCGTCGCGGCCGATGAAGTCGTGGTCGAACTTCACGAAGCTGCCATAGCCGAGCTCCCACGGGTTCAGGTAGTAGTCCTCGATGTCGTCCGAGACGAAGCTGCCGGCGAGGGCGTTCGTCGCCTCGTAGCTGTTGAGCGGCAGCCACTCGCGGTAGGCGCGCTCGGCCTCGCTCGAGTAGATGGCGGGCAGCGGCGAGGGGATCCAGCCCGACTCCAGGGTGTTCGACGAGTAGGCGCGGGATCCGACCGGCTCGAGCCCGAACTCGGCCCCTGCCTCCAGGATCGCGTTGCGGATGCGCTCGGCGTCCTCGTACGGTCCCCACAGCTCGAGGCCGGGCGCTCCCGCCATGCCGTGGCGCAGCGTGCGGACCTCTGTCCCGTCGATCGTCAGCGTGCCCATCCGGAAGAACTTGACCTGCTCGACGGGGCCGCCCTGCAGCTTCTCGATGATCGGCCAGGCGCTGGGGCCCTGGATCTGGAGCCGCCAGTACTTGCGGCTGACCGCCTTGCCGTAGGGCCGACCCGGCGAACGGCGGTCCACCTCGATGTCGACGTCGTAGCCACCGGTCTCGCCGTGGAACAGCAGCCAGTTGGAGACCGGTGCGCGACCGACGTAGACGTACTCGTCCTGCTCCTGGTGGAACAGGATGCCGTCCCCGATCACGCCGCCGTTCGACGCGGTCGGCACGAGCTGCTTGGCCATGTTGACGGGGAAGTTCGCCACCGAGTTGATGGCTGTGTCCTGCAGGAGCTTGAGGGCGTCCTTGCCCCGGATGATCAGGTTGTCCATGTGGTGCGACTGGTCGAACAGCACGGCGGTCTCGCGCCAGGCGCGCTGCTCCCGCTGCCAATTCGTGAACTCCGCCGGCACGACGGGGTAGATGTACGCGCCGATCTTCGAGTTGCGGAGGAGGTCGACGGGGTTCCCCGCCTGGTCGAGGAGTTCCTGGAGGTTGCTGGGGCTGCTCATCGTTCTCTTTCTTTCGGGGGTGAGGGTTCCAGAGCGCGCCGGGGCGGCACGTGAGGAGGACGGCGGAGGGCGGCGGCGGGCACCGCGGCGGGGCCGCGAGGGAGGACGCCCAGGGGAACCGGACGGCGGGCGGCGAGCTGGGGGGCGAGGCGGGATGCGGTCGGCAAGGCTCCGGCCGCGGGAATGCCGCCGCCGGCCCGAGGATCGCGTGCACCCAACCGGAACTCCTTCGTCCAGCGACCGGTCCAGACGGGCCCGCCTCCTGCAAGGTATGCCGTGCGATCCGCAGGGTCAACAGGTTGCGCTCCAATCGCAGACAGAATTGTTGACAGTGGGTGGGCGGCATGGTCGACTTGCCGCCATGACCGCAGGTGGACGCACCCTTCTCGTCGTGAGCGCGCACGCGGGAGACTTCGTGTGGCGCGCGTCCGGGGCCATCGCGTCAGCGACCGCCCGGGGGGAACGAGCCGTCATCGTCTGCCTCTCCTTCGGCGAGCGCGGCGAGTCGGCGAGCCAGTGGCTGGCGGGAAAGTCCCTCGACGAGATCAAGGCCATGCGGCGAGCCGAAGCCGAGGCCGCGGCGGCGGCGCTGGGCGCCGAGATCGAGTTCCTCGACGCGGGCGACTACCCGCTGCTCGAGTCGCAGGAACTCGTCGACACCCTCGTGGGGGTCTTCCGGCGGGTCGTGCCGACGGTGGTCCTCACCCACCCGCTCACCGATCCCTACAACGGCGATCACCCCGCGGCCGCCCGCATGACGCTGCAGGCGAGGATCCTGGCGCAGGCGATCGGGTATCCCGCGGAAGGCGAGCCGCTCGGCGCTCCCCCGGTGTTCTTCTTCGAGCCGCACCAGCCGGAGCAGTCCGACTTCAAGCCGAACGTCCTCCTCGACATCACCGCCGCCTACCCGGCGAAGGAGGCGGCCATGCAGTGCCTCCCTGCTCAGAAGCACATGTGGAGCTACTACACCGACCTCGCCGTCCGGCGCGGGGTGCAGGTCCGCCGGAACGCAGGCCCCAACCTCGGCCTGCCGAGCGACACGCGTGGTGAGGCCTACATGCGCTACTACCCGCAGGTCACGGACGTGCTCGAATGAGGCACGTCGTCGTCACGGACGTCCCGCGCCCGCCGCTCGAGCAGCTCGACGAGCTGGCGGCGTTCGGCGTCGCCACCGTGCACGAGGCGATGGGCCGCAGCGGCATGCTCGGCCCGGTCGTGCACCCGCTTCAGCAGGGGGCCCGCATCGCGGGCGCCGCGGTGACCGCGCTGTGCTGGCCCGGCGACAACCTCATGATCCACGCGGCGGTCGAGCAGTGCCGCCCCGGCGACATCCTCGTCGTCACGACGGTGTCCCCCTCCCTCGATGGCTCCTTCGGCGAGCTCCTGGCCACCGCCCTCGTGCATCGAGGGGTACGGGGACTGGTCACCACCGGCGGCGTCCGCGACGTCGCCGACCTGCGGGCCATGGGCTTCCCGGTCTGGGCGGGCGCCCAGAACGCGCAGGGGACCGTGAAGGCGACCGCAGGCTCGGTCAACGTGCCCGTCAGCGTCGGCGGCGCGGTCGTGCGGGCGGGTGACGCCATCGTCGCGGACGACGACGGCGTGCTCTGCGTTCCGCGCGCCACCATCGCCGACGCTCTCAGCGCCTCCCGCTCCCGCGTCGAGAAGGAGGCCGCTGCCCGCGAGGCCTACCAGCGGGGCGAGCTCAGCCTCGACCGCAACGAGCTCCGCGGGCTGCTGCAGCGCCTCGGAGTGGAGCGCGTCTCCGCGGCGGATCGTGACCGCTGAAGAGGACGGCATCCGCTGCATGCTCATGCGCGGCGGCACCTCCAAGGGCGCCTACTTCCTCGCGGAGGATCTGCCCGAGGACGGCGCGGACCGCGATCGGCTGCTCCTGCGGATCCTGGGCAGCCCCGACCCGCGTCAGATCGACGGCATCGGCGGCGCGCACCCGCTCACCAGCAAGGTCGCCGTGGTGAGCGCGTCGACGGGCGGCGGGACCGACGTGGACTACCTCTTCCTCCAGGTGATGGTGGACGAGCCGGTGGTCACCGATCAGCAGAACTGCGGAAACATCCTCGCCGGGATCGGCCCGTTCGCGCTCGAGCGCGGCCTGGTCACGGCGCAGGGCGACACGACGACGGTGCGCATCCGGATGGTCAACACCGACAGCACCGTCGTCGCGTCCTTTCCGACCCCCGGCGGGGTGCCCAGGTACTCGGGCGCCCTCGCGATCGACGGCGTCCCGGGCACCGGGGCGCCGATCGAGCTGGCGTTCTCGGACACGGCAGGCGGCACCACCGGGGCGCTCCTGCCCACGGGCAGTCCCCTCGACCTCGTGGCGGGCGTGCGCGTCACCTGCGTCGACAACGGGATGCCCTCTGTGCTGATCGCGGCGGCGGATCTCGGCGTGACCGGAACGGAGGAACCGGCCGACCTCGAGTCCGATGAGGTCCTCCAGGCCCGCCTCCGTGCCATCCGGGCGGCGGCAGCCGAGCTCATGGGCATGGGTGACGTGGCCGAGACGACGGTGCCGAAGATGGTCCTGCTGTCCGCTCCGCTCGCCGGCGGCACCATCTGCACCCGCAGCTTCCTGCCGGTGCGCGTGCACACCTCCATCGGCGTGCTCGGCGCCCAGACGGTGGCGGCCGGCATCGCGATCGACGGTGCGGTCGGGCACGACCTCGCCGCCCTGCCCGCCGACGGGCAGCCCTTCCGCATCGAGCACCCCACCGGGCACATGGACATCCGCATCGACTTCGTCCCGGGCAGCACGGACATCGCGTCGTCGGTCGTGTTCCGCACGGCCCGGAAGCTGTTCGACGGCGTGGTGTTCCCCCGCTCCGCCTGAGTTCCCCTCCCCACCAACTCTCCCCCAACGCGAAGGAGCGCCATGAGAGGCCCCGGATTCCTCGACATCGCCCACCTCGGGCACGTCGAGCTGCTCACCTCCGACCTCGAGCGGAGCCGCTGGTTCTTCACCGAGCTGCTCGCCTTCCGCGAGGTCGCGGCCGAGGGCGACTCGGTCTTCCTGCACGCGTGGGACGACTATGAGCGGTACACGATCAAGCTCAGCGCAGCCCCCAAGTCGGGCGTCGGGCGGCTCGCGCTGCGTGCCGCGAGCCCCGAGGCGCTCGAGCGCCGGGTCGCCGCGATCGAGGCGGCGGGGCGGGGCATCGGCTGGAAGGACGGCGAGCAGGGCGTGGGGCGCAGCTTCGCGTTCACGGACCCGGACGGCCACCCGATGGAGATCTACTACGAGACCGAATGGTTCCAGGCGCCCGCCGGCGAGGAGCCCGCGCTGAAGAACCAGGCGGACCGCTTCCCGGGGCGGGGGGTGAACGCCCGTCGGCTCGACCACGTCAACTACCTGGGCAAGGACGTCGAGGAGAACGGCCGGTTCGTCAACGAGGTGCTCGGCGGTGAGGCGACCGAGCAGATCCAGCTGGACACCGGCGTCATCTCGGCCCAGTGGTTCCACTTCACGAACAAGTCGTACGACCTCGTGTACTCGGGCGACTGGACGGGCAGCAGCGGGCGTCTGCACCACATCGCGTTCGCCACGGACACCCGCGAGGACATCCTCAAGGCGGCCGACATCTTCCTGGAGAACGGCATCCACATCGAGTCGGGGCCGCACAAGCACGCGATCCAGCAGACGTTCTTCCTCTACGTCTACGAGCCGGGCGGGAACCGCATCGAGTTCGCCAACGCGGGGGCCCGCGTGCTGCTCGCGCCGGACTGGAAGACGATCACCTGGACGGAAGCCGATCGCGCCAAGGGCCAGGCCTGGGGCATGAAGACGATCTCCACCTTCCACACCCACGGGACACCGCCCGTCGACGAGTGAGGTCGCGGGTCAGCCGAGCAGGCGCAGCGCCTCGATCACGCTGAGCAGGTGGGTCCTGGTCGCCGCTTCGGCGGCGGCCGGGTCCCGGTCGATCACCGCGTCGAGGATGGCCGCGTGCTCGCCGGCCGAGACGGCCGCGCGTCCGGGCTGGAATGCCAGCCGGAACTGGTGACGCACGCTCTGCGCGTGCAGGCGCTCGAGGATGCCGACGGCGGTCGCGTGCCGGCTGAGGTCGCGGATCCGCTCGTCGAGCAGCTGGTTCAGGCGGGAGTAGCCGAGCAGGTCGCCCGAGGCGACGGCCTCGAGGAGGTCGTGCCGGAGCCGCCGGAACTCGGCGACCTCGGCGTCGGTCACATGCTCAGCGGCCTTCGCCGCGCAGAGGCACTCGAGACCGATGCGCACCTCCAGGATCTCGATCGCCTCGTCGAGCGAGATCGCCCGTACGCGGGACCCCCGGTTGGGCAGCCGGTCGATCAGGCCGTCATTCGCCAGCTCGAACAGGGCTGTGCGAACGGCGGCGCGGCTGGCACCGAATCCCGCGCTGAGGTCGGCCTCGATGAGTCGCTGGTTGGGGGCGAAGTCGCCGTCCACGATCGCCTGGCGGATCGCCGCGGTCAGATCGGCGACGGTCGGCCCCTTGAGCGCCTGCCCGTCCAGCACATCGGTCATGAGTCCTCCTGATCCGTACAGTATCGGCCCTCCAACGACGGGAGTCACCCAGGGGTTCGCCGATTCTGTCTACAATCGGCCCGGAACAGAGGAGCACAGGTGCACGTCGCGGTGCTGGGGCTGGGCGAAGCCGGCTCCGTCTATGCCCGGGGCCTGGCTGCGCGCGGCGTCACGGTGCGGGCATTCGACCCGGCTGTCGCCGTCGCGCCGGCGGGAGTCGCGCTCGCCGACGACGCGGCGAGCGCGGTCCGGGACTCGGACGTCGTCGCGAGCCTGGTCGGCGCATCGGCGGCGCAGGAGGTCGCCCGGTCCGTCTTCGGAAGCATGCCCACGACCGCCGTCTTCGCCGACATGAACACCGGCGCCCCCGCCGAGAAGCAGCGGATGGCCGCGGGCGCGGCGACCGCAGGGATCCTGTTCGCGGACGTCGCGATCATGGCGCCGGTCCCCCGGTCGGCCGAGCTCACGCCGCTGCTCGCCAGCGGGCCGGGAGCCGCCCGGCTCACCGCACTCTGGGGCGGCCTGGGCATTCCGATCACCGACGCCGGTCCCGATGCGGGCGATGCCGCCGGCCTCAAGCTGCTGCGCAGCGTGTTCATGAAGGGCCTCGCGGCACTGCTCTTCGAGAGCGTGACCGCGGCGGAGCAGCTGCGAGCGGGCGGGTGGATCCGCCAGGAGCTCGCCGGCGAGCTGGGGCCGCACGGCGCGGAGCTGATCGATCGGCTGATCTCCGGGACGCGTCAGCACGCGCAGCGCCGCGAGCACGAGATGCGGGATGTTCAGGCGTTCCTCGCGTCGCTCGACTCCCCTGCCTGGATGACCGCCTCCACGGTGCGCTGGCTGCAGGCCATCGCCGCGGGCGAGGTCTGACGGCCCGTCGTCGAATCGCTACCGGATTGTCAACAGAATGTGTTGCGATCCGGCGTCGCGCGCACGTACTCTGGCGACCACAGAGCGAGGTGGCGCACCGTGTGCACCCGAGGCCGACCAGCGACGAGGCGGGTATGGACGTAGACGTCAGCGAGTCCTCGGCGATCCGGTTCTCCGGGTCCCCTCGCCCGTGCGACGCCGCCGGCGAAGGGGCCGGCAGTGGCGGCTGAGCTCACGCTTCGGGACGTCACCCTCCGATTCGGCGGGATCTCGGTCCTCGACCGGGTCAGCTTCTCGGTGGCGGCCGGCCACATCTTCGGGCTCGTCGGACCGAACGGTGCGGGCAAGACCTCGCTCTTCAACTGCATCAGCGGTCACTACCGCCCCAGCGCGGGCTCCATCCTCGTGGACGAGGTCGAGACCGTGAACGCCCCGGCCTGGCGGATGGCGAAGCTCGGACTAGCCAGGACCTTCCAGCACCCCGCCCTCCGGCTGGATGCGACCGTGCTCGAGAACGTCCTGCTCGGCGCGCACTCCTGGCTGCCCGGCGGACCGCTGTCCTGGTCGCTCCGGCTCCCCCCGACCGGAAAGGTCGAGCGGAGCGCCCGCGCGGAAGCCGTCGGCCTGCTCGAGCGGACGGGCCTCGCGTGGGCTGCGGATGTCCCCGCGGACGAGCTGTCGCACGGCCTGCACAAGGGCATCGAGCTCTGCCGGGCGCTCCTCTCCCACCCGCGCCTCCTGCTCCTCGACGAGCCGGCCGCCGGCCTCTCGCACGGCGAGGTCGAGCGCTTCATCGAGACGATCCGCGGGGTGCGCGAGGACTTCGACCTCACGGTCGTGATCGTGGAGCACCACATGGGGCTCATCTCGGCCCTGACCGATCGGGTCGTCGTGCTCGACCACGGGGCGAAGCTGATGGAGGGCACGGCGGCCGAGGCCCAGGCCGACCCGCGCGTCATCGAGGCCTACCTCGGCAAGGAGGTGACGGACGATGAGCCTGCTTGAGCTCGAGAACGTCACCGCCTCCTACGGGCACGCCCAGGCGCTGCACGGCGTCTCGCTGTCGCTGCCCGAGAACGGCGCCATCGGCATCCTCGGCGCGAACGGCGCAGGCAAGACCACCACTCTTCGCGCGATCAGCGGGATGTTGAAGACCACCGGGCGCATCCTCTTCGAGGGCAAGGACATCGCGGGGCTGGGACCCGACCGCGTCGCCCGGCTCGGCATCGCCCACGTGCCGGAGGGCCGCGGGACGCTCCCGCAGCTGAGCGTCCGCGACAACCTGCTGGTCGGCGCCTACCAGCGCAAGGACCGCAAGCAGATCGCCGCCGACATCGACTACTGCCTCGACCTGTTCCCCAACCTCCGCGAGCGCATCAAGTCGAACGCCGCGGCCCTCTCGGGCGGCGAGCAGCAGATGCTGGCGGTCGCCCGCGCCGTCATGGCCAGGCCCCGCGTGATGCTCCTGGACGAGGCCTCCCTCGGCCTGGCCCCGAGCACCGCACGCCGGGTCTACGAGGCCGTCGTCCGGCTCCGCCGCGAGGCGCAGCTGTCGATGGTCGTCGTCGAGCAGAACGCCGTCCTCGCCTTCTCCGTGGTCGACCACGCGACCGTGCTGGAGACCGGGAAGGTCGCCCTCGCGGGCGACAAGGCCGAACTGATGGGCATGGACGCAGTGCGACGCGCGTACCTGGGGGGCTAGATGCAGTACTTCATCCAGGTCGTCGTCGACGGTGTCGCCACCGGCGCCATCTACGGCGCACTGGCACTCGCGATCGTCCTGGTCAACCGGGCGACGGGCCTCATCAACTTCGCTCAGGGGGCGATGGCCGTGATGGCGACGTTCGTCGCCTTCGCGCTCACCCGGGCCGGGGTGCCCCTGATCGCGGCCGCCCTTGCGGCGTTCGCGTTCGCGTTCGTCCTCGGGGCCCTCCTCGAGCGGGTCGTGGTCCGGCGCTTCGAGGGCGGCGACCCCGACATCGCGGTCGTCGCGACCATCGGACTGCTCGTCCTCCTGACCGGCATCTCCGCCGCGTTCTTCGGCTACGAGCCGCACCCGTTCCCCTCGTTCTTCCCGCTCGGGACCGTCAATCTCTTCGGCGTCTTCCTCAGCTTCCGCTCGCTGGGCACCATCGTGATCCTGGTGGTGGCGATGGTGGCGCTGCAGGTGCTGTTCCGCTCGACCAAGCTGGGGCTGGCCATGCGCGCAGTGGCGGACAACCCGCGCTCTTCCGCCCTGTCCGGCCTGCCGGTGAGCCGGCTGCTGATGATCGGCTGGGGCCTCGCCGCCGGACTCGGAGCGCTCGCGGGCATCCTCGTCGCTCCGCAGCTCTTCATCAGCCCGGGGATGCTCGACTTCGCCCTCGTCTACGCGCTCGCGGCGGCCATCCTCGGCGGGCTGGACTCCCCCGTCGGCGCCGTGGTGGCTGCGGCGTTCATCGGGGTCGTCGAGAACCTCGCCGGGGCCTACATCGACGTCATCGGTGACGACCTCAAGATCGCGGTGCCCTTCGCGGTGATGATCGTGATCCTCATCGTCCGGCCGCAGGGGCTCTTCGGACGAAAGGTCGTGGTGCGCGTCTGATGGAGAAGCTCCTCGCCCGCCGCTCGGTACGCCTGGTCGCACTCGCCGTCTTCGCGGTGGTGCTGGTGGTGGCGCCCCTCGTGTCCAGTCCGTTCATCAACTACCAGCTCGCGCTGATCGCGGTGTTCGCCGTCGCGCTGCTCGGCGTCAACATCGTGATGGGCTACACCGGCCAGGTCTCGCTCGGACAGAGCGCATTCCTGGGACTCGGCGCGTACATCGCCGCGTACGGCGTGAAGAACGGCTGGCCGCTGCTGCTGGTGCTGGTGCTCTGCGCCGTTCTGCCCGCAGCGGTGGGGATGCTGGTGGCCCTCGCGGCCGCCCGGCTCCGCGGTCTCGCGCTCGCGATGATCACGATCGCCCTGCCCATCATCGGCATCCCCCTGGCAAGGCGGTTCTCGGACTTCACCGGCGGCTCGGGAGGCGCGACGGTGAGCTTCATGAAGGCGCCGGACTGGAGCGGCCTCGCCAACGACCAGTGGCGCTACTACGTGGTCCTCGTGATCGCGGTGGTCGCGTTCCTGCTCGCCCGCAACCTGGTCCGCGGACGAGTGGGTCGTGCCTTCGCGATCGTGAAGGAGAACGAGGCGGTGGCCCTCGCGATGGGCGTCTCGCCGTACCGCTACAAGGTGCTCGCCTTCACGATCGCCTCGCTCCTCGGCGGCGTCGCCGGATTCTCCTACCTCGTGGTGGTGCAGTTCACCTCGCCGGAGACCCTGAGCTTCTTCACCTCCATCAACCTGGTGGCCGCCATGGTGATCGGAGGATCGGCCAGCATCGCCGGCACGATCCTCGGCGCCATCTACTTCGTCGTGGTCCCGGTGCTCGCCGGCGCGGTCAACTCGGCCCGCACCGCGCTCATCTCCGGCGCGATCCTGCTCGCGGTGCTGTTCCTGCTGCCCCGCGGCCTCGCCTCCCTCCCGCGCCGCGTCCGTCAGCTCAGCGCAAGGAAGAGCCACGGGCGCACGGGGGCGACGGCCCCCCACAACTCCCCGGACGGCGCCAGCAGCGCTGCGCCTCCGGAGATCCCGGAAATCCCCGCAGCAAACGAAGAGAGGCAAGCTCGATGAGAAACTTCCACAAGACGACCCGGGTCACCGGCGCCGTCGCCGTCCTGGGCATCTCCGCCCTGCTCGTCACGGGGTGCACCCGTGCAGACACCAGCGGCACAGGCACCGGCGCGAGCGCAGGCGCAGCAGAGGCGAGCCCCGGCATCACGGACGACTCGCTCAGCCTCGGCATCAGCAGCCCGCTGAGCGGACCGACTGCCGGCCCCGGGTCCTGCTCGGTCGCGGGCCTGTACACCTATCTCGAGGCGAAGAACGCCGCAGGCGGCTTCGAGTTCGGCGACGGCAAGACCCGCACCGTCAAGCTCACCTACCTCGACGACGTCTACGACCCCGCGAAGGCCGTCTCCAACTTCCGCCAGCTCGAGGGTGACGGAATCTTCGCCTACGTGGGAGCCCTCGGCACGCCGACCAACGCCGCCGTGATGCCGGTGGCGAACGAGGAGAAGGTGCCGCAGGTGCTGCTCGTCACGGGCGCCACCACCTTCTCGAAGGATCAGAAGACCAACCCCTGGACCTTCGGCCTGCTGCCGACCTACTTCGACGAGGGCGCCGCGTTCGGCAAGCTCCTCGCCGATGCCGGCAAGGCGGTCACGGTCGCGACGCTCGCCCAGAACGACGACTACGGCAAGGACTACCTCGCCGGCTTCCAGTCCGCGATCGAGGGCAGCGATGTCAAGGTCGTCGGCTCGGCCACCTACGAGCCGTCCGACACCACGCTCGACAGCCAGGTGACCGAACTCGCTGCGACGAAGGCCGACACGCTCCTCAGCGCCGTCTCGGTGACCCCGCTGCAGGTGGGTGTGCTCACCCGCGCCCAGGACATCGGCTGGCTGCCGCGCATCTTCCTGCCGTCGAACACGTCGACACCCGCCACCGTCATCGAGCCCGGACAGGGCACGGCCTACCCGGCCCTGTACTCGACCTCGCTGACCAAGGTCCCGGTGTCCCCCGCGTTCGCCGACGACGAGGAGGTGAAGGCCTACAACGCGGCCTTCGAGAAGTACGGCTCGAAGATCACCACCACGTACACCCCGCACTGCGCGTGGAGCTACGCGGAGGGCGCCATCCTCGAGCAGGCCTTCAAGGGCATGACCGACCCCACCCGGGACAGCTTCATGACGGCGCTGCACTCGATCACCGGGTTCCACGCCCCGCTGCTCCTCGACGGCATCACCGTCGACACGACGGCGACGGACAAGCCGGCCATCCAGGGCATCCAGCTCGTTCAGTACAACGGCAAGGGCTACGCTCCGGCCTCGAAGTACTGATCGCGGAACGAGAGGGACGCCCCGGAGCCTTCGGACTCCGGGGCGTTCTGCGGCCGCACCTGCCCTCCCACGTCGAGGTGGCACTGGTTGCTGCCACTTCGCCGAGGTGACAGCACCAGGTGCCACCTCGCGGGAGGCTGTGGAGGCGGTCGGTGCAGGTTGCACAGGATGAGGGATCCTTCCCGGCATGCCGAGACCCACCACCCCCCTTCCCCACTGGGCAGACGAGCCGTTCCGGGTTCGAGACGCCTCCGCACGAGGCGTCGGGACCGGGCGTCTCCGAGGCCGCGACCTCGCGGCTCCCTACCGTGGCGTTCGCTCCCCCGGCACCGCTCGGCACTCGGTGCTCGAGCGCTGCGCGGCCTACAGCGCTGTGATGGCGCCCTGGGCCTTCTTCAGCCACCGCACGGCGGGACGGATCCACGGTCTGCCGCTCCCGGGCCGCGAGGAGGACGAGCTCCTGCACGTCTGCGTCTACAAGCCCGAGCGCGCGCCGCGGGCGGAGGGAATCGTCGGGCACCACGCCACCCTCGGCACGACCGACACCGTGATGAGCTTCGGCTGGTCCGTCACCTCGCCCGCACACACGCTGCGCCAACTCGCATCGGAGCTCTCGGTGGACGACCTGGTGGTGGTGGGAGACGCGCTGGTGGCTCGGGCCAAGCCTCTCTGCACGCCGGAGGAACTGGCCAACCTCCTGCCGGGCGCAGGCGGGATGCGCGGCGCCGTGAAGCTGCGTGACGCGGTGCGGCTGATCCGTGCGGGGTCGGAATCTCCGATGGAGACCCGGCTGCGGCTCCTCCTCGTCCGTGCCGGCCTTCCGGAACCGGCCCTCAACGTGGACATCCGGAACCGGCACGGCCGCTTCGTCGCCCGCGGCGATCTCGTCTACGAGAAGGAGCGGGTGGTCGTCGAATACGACGGCGACCAGCACCGCAGCGACCGAGGGCAGTACGAGCGGGACGTGGACCGGCTGGAGCAGCTCGGGGACGAGGGCTGGCGGGTGCTCCGAATCCTGCGACACCACATGGCGGCCCCGCAGACCGTCGCCGCTCGTGTCCGTGACGCCTGCGCCGGCCCTCGCGAGGTGACACATGGTGCTGCCACTTCGCCGAGGTGACAGCACCACGCGCCACCTCGGCAGGCGGCCGGGACGTCAGCGGCGGCGTACCGGGAGGATCAGGCGCGAGTCGTGCCGACCACCGGTGTGCAGCACCTGCGGCCCGGTGTTGATGTCCGACTCGTGCCGCGCGTAGACGAGCGGCTTGCGGTAGTGCTTGATGTCGTAGCCCTGCACGACGAGGACCAGGCTGTCCCCGGCGGCGAAGCGCGTGCCCGACGGGAGGATCTCGATGTCGAGCCGGCTGGGACCGTCGTCCTCGAGCGGGAGCGCGCGGCGATGCGCCAGGACCGGCAGGAACGACGTCGACCGCTCCTCATCGAGCTCCCGGTGGGACGCGCGGAGCCAGCCGAGCGCGACCGGGCCATCCTCGAACTGCGCGTAGTACGGGAACGGCACGATGCGGCCCTCCCCGTCGCGCTTGAACAGGCCGACGAACACGTCCATGTCTGCCGCCTTCGGGGCGGACATGTGCAGCACGGCCCGGCTGTGCCCGACGATGTCGGTGGGCTCCGCGAACCGGTGCTCGAAGACGAGCCGCTCGGCCGCGAACGGGTCGCCGAGCCCGTGGTACTCGGCCGTCGCCTCCTGCGGAGGTGCGTCTGCGGTGAGGAGGCCGGTCGAGGCGTCGAGGTGCAGCTCCCGGTAGTCGATGTCCGGCAGCGGCCACCCCGTCGACTCGATGAACTCCCCCTCGTAGTAGCCGGTGCGGAGCTCGGCACGCACGCGCGGCCACGCCTCCACGTCGTTGGCGGCATCCTTCAGGAAGCGGTCGAAGAAGTCGCGCTGCAGCTCCACGTTCTCAGGAAGGTAGTACTCGGCCCACTTCTTGCGTCCGTGCACGTAGAGCCACTTCTGCGGCGACGAGATCCGGCGGAAGCCCTCGAGGGTCCCCCGGGTGTGCAGCCCCTGATCCGACCAGCTGCCGACCACGAAGGCGGGCACCGTGATCGCCTCGAGGTCGGCGGCCTTGGACGCCCAGAACTCGTCGAAGAAGGGATGCTCGCGGGTCTCCAGCTCGAGATCCTCGATGGGCCCCGTCGACGCGCCCCAGCGCTCCCAGATGTACGGCCAGAACGACGTCTCCGGGATGCCGCCGTGGCGGGCGACCTCGCGGTAGGTGTCCGACCAGCCCTCCCACGGGTTGATCGCGGCGAGGTGCGGCGGGTGCAGCGCGGCGACCCGCCACTGTGCGACGGTCAGGTAGGAGACGCCGGACAGGCCGACCTTTCCGTTGCTCCAGTCCTGCACCCCGGCCCACTCGATCAAGTCGTAGAAGTCCTCCGCCTCCTCTGGCGACAGGTAGCTCGCGGGGCCCTTCGCGTACCACGTGCCCGGGATGTCGGCGATCACGATGGCATAGCCGCGCGGCACCCAGTAGACCGGGTCAGGGCCCTCGAAGGTGGTCAGGTCGCTCATGTGCTCGGGCTTCACGCCGCTGGCCGGATAGATCTGGCCGATGGGGGCCGGGTCGTGCTTGCCGTAGGGCGACCAGGCGATCAGGGGCGGCACCGGATCCCCGTCCCGGGGGCGGTAGACGTCCGCCTGCACGGTGCGCCCCGAGCGGGTGCGAACCTCCACGTCCCGCTCGATGATCATGTCGTCCCGCGTCTCGGTCCGCGGCTGCGGCGGGACACCCCGCCGGGACTCCGGGGTGCTGCGGGGTGGGCGGAGCGGATACGGGGACTCGGGCATCGGCGGCGTCGTCTCTCTTCTCGATGGGGTTGCAGGTCAGGTGGGAGGAGCGGGGGTCGAAGCTGCCGGAGCCCGCTGCGAACGGGCGACGGTCCAGACGATGAGGATGCCGAAGGCGACGAGTGCCACCGCCACCAGGATCAGCGGAGCCGCCCAGCCGCCGGTGGCGTCGTGGACCGCGCCGAGCACGGTGGGCGCCGTGGCGCCGCCGAATCCGTAGCCGACGCCCTGCGTCACCGCGGAGAGGCGACGGGCATGCATGCCGTTGCGCGCGATCTCGACGATGATCACGAAGACGAGGGTGATGCCCGCGCCCTGGGCGGCTCCCGCGAAGATCGACCAGGCGAGCCACGCCTGGGGGGCGAGGAGCAGGCCGAGAGGAACCGCGAGCCAGCCGACCGCCATCGCGACCGTGACGGGGAGCAGGCCGACCCGCCGCGCGGCCAGCGGGACGCCGAGGGAACCCGCGAGGCCGAACAGCTGGAACACGGTGGCGGCAGATCCCGCCTGGGTGGCATCGAAGCCGAGATCGTCCCGGAGGAGGGTCGGGAGCCAGGCCGAGATGCCGTAGTAGGCGAAGCCCTGACCGATGAAGGCCACCGCGAGCAGAGTGCCGGTCAGCGCGTCGCTGCGGCGCCCCGAGCGCCCCTCGGCGGACTCCTCATCGGCGCGCTCGGCCGCCGTCAGGGGCTCCGCGCGCTCGACGAGAAGGGCCCTCCTGCGCTCCGCGAACAGCCAGAGACCGAGGACCACCGCGGTGAAGACCGCCCACCACACGAGCGCCACCCGCCAGCCGGCGAGCTCGGCGAGCGGAGCCGTCGCGAACGTGCCGATGACCGAACCCAGGTTGAGCGCGCCCGTGTAGAGGGCGGTGGCGACGCGTGCCCGATCGGCCGAGACCTCGCGGCGGATCAGGACGGGAACGACGACGTTCCCCACCGTGATGAACGCGCCCATCAGGATGGTGCCCGCGACGACGGCCTCCGCTCCCCCGGCGGATCGGACTATGGTGCCGAGGATCACACCCAGGATCGCCAGCGTCGTTGCGAGGTCCGGGCCCAGGCGCGCGATGAGGAAGGACGCCACCGGGGTCACCAGTGCGAAGCACAGCACCGGCACACTGGTCAGCAGGCCCGCCTGCGCCGAGCTCAAGGAGAGGTCGACCTTGATGTCGGCGAGGACCGGCGCCACGGCGATGATCGGTCCCCGCAGGATGAGGCCGAGCGCGATGATGGCTGCGGCGACCAGCCACGGCGCCCGGAAAGGTGCTGCGCGCATGCCGTCCGTTCTGCGCTGTTGGCGTGCTGAGGGCCGGGACGGCTCGGTGCCGTCCCGGCCAGGTTGACGGGACGGGTCAGGCCGGCAGTGCGACGCTGTGGGTGTCCATGAACTCCCGCAGCCCCTCGATGCCCATCTCCCGGCCCAGGCCGGACCCCTTCACTCCCCCGAACGGCGCGCGCTGGTCGAGCACGGCGGCGCTGTGCGCGTTCACGAAGACGTAGCCGGCCTGCAGACGGCCGCCGATCTCTGCCGCCTTGGCCCGATCGGTCGTCCACACGGATGCGCAGAGGCCCGCCCACGTGTCGTTGGCTGCGGCGACTCCCTGGTCCTCGTCGTCGAACGGGAGAATCGGGATGGTGGGGCCGAACTGCTCCTCGGTCACCACGCGCAGCGTCGGGTCGGGATCCAGCACGAGCGAGGGCCGAAGGAAGTTGCCGGCGGCGAACTCGCCTCGCGGAAGCTCGCCGAACTCCCGGATCTCCGCGCCGGCTGCCCGTGCCTCGCCGAGCAGCTCCTCGACGAACGCCTTCTGGGACGGCGCATGCAGCGGGCCCATGGTCGTGCTGGGGTCGCGCCCGTCGCCGAGCACCACCTTCTCCAGCCGGGCGCCCAGCCCGTCGACGACCTCCTGGTAGCGGGAGCGGTCGACATAGACGCGCTTGGCGGCCATGCAGATCTGCCCGGTCGTGTCGAAGATGCCGTGGTAGAGCGCATCCAGGCCCTCGTCGCCGAGGTCCGCGTCCTTGAGGATGACGGCCGCGTCGTTGCCGCCCAGCTCGAGCGCCACCTTGGTCAGCGACTTGGACGCCATCTCCATGATCCTGTTGCCGCCGCGGACGGAGCCGGTGAAGTGCACCATCGACACGTCCCGGTTGGACACGAGCGGCTCGCCGATCACGGCATCCTGGCCCGTGACGACGTTGAGCACGCCCGGCGGCAGGTGCTCCGCCATCCGGCGAACCAGCAGCGAGGTGGCGAGGGGGGCCGAGGGCGGCGGCTTGAGGATGACGGTGTTGCCGGCGACGAGCGCGTACGGCAGGGAGGCGCCGAGGATCGCGAGCGGCCAGTTGAAGGGGACGATGATGGTGACGACCCCGCGCGGGACGTAGCTGATGATCGTCTCGTTGGGCGGGCCGGGCAGCGTCGTGGTCTCGTCCACCTGGTCCGCCAGCCCGGTCGCGAGGCCGCATCGGAAGCCGAACACGAAGACGTCGCCGCGCGCCTCGTCGAGGACCTTGCCGTTCTCGCGGGACAGGATGTCCGCGTGCTCCTCGAAGTGCTCGCCGATCGCCGCGACCGCGGCATCGATCTGCGCGGCACGCTCCTTCGGGGAGAGCGCCGCCCAACCGGGGAAGGCGGACTTCGCGGCCTGCACGGCCTGGAGAGCCTGGTCGCGGGACGCGCCTGCGGCCGTTCCGATGGTTCCGCCGCGAGCCGGGTCGACGACGGTGAGAACGCCCTCGTCCCCGTCTGCCTCCTTGCCGTCGATGAACAGGCGGGTCGTGACCGCGACCGGCGACTCAGCAATCGTCATTGAATCCTCCATGGGTTCCCAGGGGTCGGGGCTCGAGCCCGGTGACCAGCCCGGTGTCAGTGACGCTACCCGCGGCCGCAGAACCGGTCAACGAGATTGTCGTCACTCCCAGCGACATTCTGCGGCGACGGCGGGCGCCGCATTCGGTGCGGCGGCGACTCTGCATCCGGTCCCGCGGGGCCCGTGCCGCCCGGCGCCTCAGTCGTCGGGCTCACCCGCACCATCGGTGCAGGGATTGCCGGGTTCCGGCGCCTGTGGACCACCGGCGAACAGAGCCAGGAACTGGGGAATGCGGGGATCGCTCGCCGATGCCACCCTCAGCTGCCGTCCCCACGCGGTGAGGATCACCTGATCGTCGGGATCGTCGTAGGGGCTCAGGATGATGTAACGCTCCCGGCCGATGTACGCCGCCTGGACGGTGTGTTCGAGCTCGTGCACGTCGGCGACGGGGAGGCTCGGCGGATACGTGACCCAGGCGGCTCCGTGCTCCATGGAATGCACCGCCAGCTCCGGGGGGACCGGGATCGAGTACACGCCGCAGTTGGCCCACACCGGGGCGTGATCGCCGCCTGCCGGCGGCCGCAGCGGGTAGTCCACAGGAGTGGTCACGTGGTTGCGGGAGGCGATGGCGTACTCCTGGGTGCCCTCGGGACCCTTCGGGACCTCGACGTGGTGCTCGCCCCAGCCGTTCAGGACCCCCAGGACGGCGGTCAGGATGCAGGCGGCCCCGAGCAGGGAGACGAACCAGAGCACGCCCGGACGGCTGTCCCGAGGGCGCACCGGAGCGCTAGGACTGAGGGACTTGCTCATAGACCGCTCTTCGCTCGCTCACCGCTCGTTCGACGGCCGCGGCCAGGGCCGGGTACCGAGCCGCGACGTCCTGGTAGTCCGACAGGTGCAGGACGGTGACCCGGAGAGCCTGCTCCGCCGTCACCGTGGCCGTCCTCTGCGTCACTCCGGCCAGCACCAGCTCGCCGAACACGTCGCCCGGGCCGAGGGACCGAATCCTTCTCGCGAACGGGGCCGCCCCGATCGTGACCTTCGCCACGCCCTCCTCCACGATGTAGACGGCGTCCGCGCGTTCGCCCTCGCGCACGACGACCTCACCGGCCGGGCGGGTCTCCCGGTGCGTGCGGCTCGCCAGCGCGTCGAGCGCCTCGGCGGGCGCGTTCTCGAACAGTGCGATCTGAGCGACCGGTCTTCCCTCGCGCCTCGCTCCGTCGCGGCCGGCAGCCATCCGGGCATAC
The DNA here is from genome assembly GCF_025465545.1 of Naasia sp. GTDB lineage: Bacteria > Actinomycetota > Actinomycetes > Actinomycetales > Microbacteriaceae > Naasia. Next base: position 46,321 of record NZ_JAODMK010000015.1, read on the forward strand.
CATCCGCCGGCCGCGAGGAGATCCTGGGGCCGCCCCTGCTCCGTGATGCGGCCGTCGCGCAGGACGACGATGTGATCCGCTCGCGCGACCGTGTGGAGCTGGTGGGTGACCGTCACGGTGGTCCGCCCGGCTCGGGCGGCGGCGAGCGTCTCGAGCACCTCGTCGGCGACATCGCGGTCGAGGGCGCTCGTCGGCTCGTCGAGGAGCAGCAGTGCAGGGTCGCCGAGCAGCGCCCTGGCGATGCCGACGCGCTGCCGCTGGCCGCCGGAGATCCGCGCCGCGCGCTCGCCCATGAGGGTGTCCAGGCCTTCGGGGAGCGACGCGACGAATTCGGAGAGCTTGGCCGCTTCCACCGCGGAGGAGATCTGGGCGTCCGTCACCCCCGTGCGCCCGAGCACGATGTTCTCTCGCAGGGTGGCGTCGAACAGGAACGTGTCCTGCGAGACCAGGCCCACCCGCTCCCGCAGCTGGTTCACGGCGACGTCGCGCAGATCGACCCCGTCCATCGTGATCGTGCCGGCGGTGGGGTCGTAGAAGCGCATGAGGAGCGCCAGCAGGGTGCTCTTGCCCGATCCGGAGGGTCCGAGGATGGCGGTGTGGCTGCCCGCGGGGATGGACAGCGTGAGGGAGTCGAGCACCTCGCCGCCCGGCGCGTACCCGAACGAGACGTCCTGGAACTCGAGAGAGGCGTTCAGCGGGGGAACCGGCACCGGGTTCTCCGGGTCGCTGACCGAGACCGGCTCATCGAGGAGCTCCGAGATGCGCTGGAGCGCGCCCGACGACGTCTGCATCGTCTCAACCAGATTGGCGAGGTCGGTCACGGGTGAGATCACGGTCGGCAGCAGACCCAGGATGGCGACGAGGGTGCCCAGGGTCATCGACCCGGTGATGACCAGATATCCGCCGTAGCCCAGCACGACCAGCAGCGGCAGGCTCGTCACGAGCATGACGGCGGAGTCGAGAACGCCGCTGTAGATCGACATCCGCATGCTCGTCTTGAACATGGCGTCGACCCGGGAGGCGTAGCCCCGCAGGGCGTACGCGCCGGCTCCGTAGGCCTTGAGCACCGATTGACCGGCGACCGACTCCTGGAGGGTTCCCATCGCCGTGCCCATGGCGGTCTGCTGCCGCAGGCTGGCGTCCCTCAGCCGAGCGCTCATGGCACGGTATGCCGCCGCGAGGAGCGGCACCGTCACCAGGACGACGAGACCGAACTGACTGTTCAGAACGAGTATCGCGACCGTGGCGGCGACGAAATTGAGGATTGCGGGGACCGGGACCACCGCGAGCTGGCCGATTGCCTGCTGGCCGGTTCGCAGATCGTTGGACATTCGGGAGAGGAGGTCGCCGACCGAGGTGCGGGAGTGGAACTCGTGGGAAAGGCGCTGGATGTGGGAGAACATCCGGGTCTGCAATCCGAAGAATATGCGGAGGTCCAGCAGAGATGTGACATATGCCGTGCGCAGTGCGAGCAGCGACCGATAGACGAAGAGCGCAGCGAGCACGGTGACGAACAGCAGAAGCAGATTGATATCGCGCTGCGGAAGAATGGTGTCGATCAGATACTTGGTGGTCAGTGGCATGACGACGGTCAATGCCACGCCGATGAGGACATAGGTGAGAAGTTCCGCCACCCGCCAGCGGTAATCGCTCACCGAAGGCTTCATGTGCGGCCAGAGCCGCTGCAGCGGCCGGCGCAGGTCCGTGCGACCGCCCGGGTCGTTGGACCACTCCTTGACGAGCTGCGCCAGCGGCCGCCCGAAGACGGCGATCGCCGCCTCATCCCGCCGATCGTTCGCCGCAAGCCGCAGGTAGCGGCCCAGGCTCGGGCGGCCATGCTCCTTCATCAGTGAGTCGACGAAGCAGGTGGCAGCCGCATACGCCTCGAGGGTCAGCTCGTGCTGTTCGCTGCCGAACGCCTGGCCGAGGTTCGCCGACAGCGGCCGACCTGACTCCTCCGCCGCCTGCCGGAGGCCGGTCATCAGATCCTCGACCGAGGGTCCCGTGCCCGTCATCGCGGCGACGACGCCGCTCAGGCCGACGGAGACGATCGGCTCCGCATCGCCGAACATCCGCGTGATGAGCTCGACGGTCAGGGTGAGCGGAAGCGGCGGCGCATCCCCCTCCGGCCCGACCATCCGGACGACGGCCGCGTCCGCGGCCTGCGTGCCGACGTTGAGGTCGATGGACATGAAGGGCACCAGCAGGATCGAGACCTTCTCCCCCCGCAGATCCGCGTCAAGGAGCGTGCAGCACGCCGTCGCTATCGCCTGCGCGGACCGGCGTTCGGCTTCGATCCGTTCGCGCAGGCGAGGATCCCCCGCGGAACGCACCTCGATGACCGGGGCCTGGGCCGCCATGTCACTTCCCCCCTGAACGCAAGGAGGGCGGCCCGGAAGCCGCCCTCCTCGACTGCATGATCAGTACCAGACCCAGCAGCGGTAGTGCGTCCAGAAGGTGCCGAAGTTGGCGGCCAAGTAGCCGCCGCCCGGCTTGCCCGCGTTGCTGGCGGTGTTGTTGCACATGTTCCGGTAGAAGGTGTAGACCGAGCCGTTCGTCGGGGCTCCGATGTCCCATTTGAAGACCCAGACGTGGCCCTGCACGTCGTCGTCGTCCTCCGGGGCCGCGGCGGCCGTCATCAGCGAGTCGACCAGCTTCCTGTCCTCGTCGTCCTGCAGTCCGTCGCGCAGCTCCATGATCGAGTCGGCCACGCGCTTGGCGGCCTCGTCGTCAGGCGCAGCGGCGCCGGCGTCGTCAGTGAGGGCTGCCGGCGCGTCGCCGGCCGCCTCCGCTTCCGCCCGCTGCACCATGTCCTGGGGCAGGGTCTCCCGGAGACCCTGACGCAGCAGCCCAGCGAAGAGGTCCTGCTCCTCCTCGGTGAAATCCTTCTGGATCCCATCGAGCTGGTTCAGCACCCGCTCCAATCTGTCTGTGTCGAGTTGTGTAGACATGACTTCTCCTATCTGACCGTCATTGGACGACCGTTATGTGGGCCTCGGCCCGGGTTTCGCATTCTCAGATGCGCGATCGCTCGTGCGACCGTATGCAGATTCAGATGTACGCCGATGCGGTACATGCCTGTGTTCGGACCCCGACACTCGGTCCGTTCGCTTGCCGACAATCTCCTTTGACAGTCGTGCGCTACCATCCTTCGGGCGGAATTCGGAGTCGAAACGTGGGGACAGTCAAGTCCTCTGCGCTTCACGCCGCAATAGGCTCTTTTTCCGCTCTCATCTGGGGGTATTTCCGAGCGCGACTGCCAGTGCCATCCACGCGTCGGCTCAGGCGAGCTCCTCGATAAGGGCCAGCAGTGCAGGGATCGGGGAGGCCGCTGCGGGAAGCACCTGCACGCAGACGTGGTCGGCGCCGGCATCGAGGTGGGCCCGGACCGCCGCGGCCACGGCGTGCGCGTCGCCGTGGGCGACGATCGCGTCGACGAGTCGGTCGCTCCCGCCCTCGGCGATGTCCTCCTCGGTGAAGCCGGCGCGCCTCATGTTGCCGGTGTAGTTGCTCATCGCCAGGTAGCTCGCGAGGAAGGCCCGGGCCGTGTCCCGCGCCGAGTCGGCATCGGGATCCAGCACCACGGTCAGCTCGGGCGCGACCAGGGAGTCGACGCCCAGCGCGGAGCGCGCGTCGCGCGTCTGCTCCGGAATGGTCAGGTAGGGGTGGGTTCCCGCGCTGCGCTCGGCCGCCATCGCGAGCATGCGAGGGCCGAGGGCGGACAGCACGCGCTTCTCGACCGGCACCCCGCACTCGTCGAGGATGTCCAGATACCCGGCCATGGCGTCGAGCGGCCGGACCCGTTCCGGTGTCGCTTCTCGATGGCCGGAGCCGATGCCGAGCAGGATGCGGCCGGGATGGCGGCCGGAGATCCGGTGATAGGAGGCCGCCAGCTCGCGCGGGTCCGACTTCCAGATGTTCACGATCCCCGTTGCGACCACGATGGACCGAGTGGAATCGAGCAGCACCTCCGCCGGCCGGAGGTCCGAGCCGGGAGAGCCGCCCTGCCAGATGGCGCCGTAGCCGAGCTGTTCGACGGCGCGTGCCAGGTCGGCGTCGACGTGGCCGACCCCCCGCCACACACCGACTGCACCCAATCGCTCCCGCCAGCCCATGGCCGACCTCCCGTTCTCCGTCTGCCGACGCCGACGCCCGGTCCGCACGAGCAGACCGGGCGTCGGGTCATGCGCCTACTTGGTGAAGCCGACCTTCGTCCAGTCAGCCGAGAGGAACGTGGCCGTGCCGAAGTTCGCCAGGTCGCCGTCCGTCGCATACTTCTCGACGTAGGGCGCGATCGGAACCATCGGCACGAAGCCGGCGATCACGTGGTTGATCTTCTTCGCGATCTCCAGGCGCTTCGCGGGATCGAGCTCCGAGTTGGCCTGGGTCCAGAGGTCACCGAGCGACTCGTCCGTGGTGAACGAGTAGTTCTGGCCCTCGTCCGGCTTCGCCGGGTCGCCCGCCGGGTAGAAGAGCGACTCGGAGGACGAGATCGGGAAGAGGGTGCCAGACCAGCCGAACGTCACCATCTGGAACTTGCCGGAGGAGATGTCGGTGAAGTAGTCGCCCGCCGGGACGGTGTCGATCGTCACGGCGATGTCGATCGCGGCCAGGGAGGCCTGAACCTGCTCGGCGCGCGCCTCGTTGGACGCGGTGCCGTCCGGAACGACGACCGACAGGCTCAGGTCCTTGCCGTCCTTCGTCCACTTCTTCGCCGACGTGTCGTGGCTCCAGCCCGACTTCTCCAGGAGCTTCGCGGCGCCCTTCAGGTCGAAGCCGAGGTCCTCCGCGACGACATCCTCGTAGCCGGTCTGGCCGGGCATGAAGATGTAGTTCCCGTCGGTCGTGGGCTCCGCGTCCATTCCCGCGTACATGACCGCCGCGATCGCCTCGCGGTCGATCGACTTCGCGATCGCCTTGCGGACGTTGAGGTCATCGAGCGGCGCCGCCGTCGCGTTCAGGGTGACGTGCGCATAGGTGAGTCCGCCGGAGGTCTGGATCACCGCACCCTTCTTCGCCTGGGCGATCGACAGCTGATCGGGCGTGACGATCTCGACGGCGTCGAGCGTGTCGTCTGCGAAGGCGTTCGCCTGAGCCGTCTGGTCGTCGATCAGGGTGATCGTGATCTTGTCGAGCTTGGGGGCGTCGCCCCACCAGTCCGGGTTGGGAACGAGGGTGTAGACGCCGGACTCCGCGTCCATCGTGTCGAACTTGTAGGGTCCGACCGAGGGCACGGGCTTGTCCACGTAACCCTTGTTGAACGTCTCGGGGTCGCTCGAGATCGACGCCGGGATCGGCGGCTGGAGGAACATGGCCGGCCAGTCGGCATAGGCCTTGCCGAACGTGACGGTGAACTCGGTGTCCGACACGACGTCGAACGCCGAGACCTCCTCGTAGCCGGCCGACGAGGCCAGCTCGAAGGCGGGGTCCTTGCCCGAGAGCGCCGCGAAGAGCGACTTGTAGTCTGCGGCGGTGATCGGGGCGCCGCCCTCGAACTTCGCGTCCGGGTTGAGCTTGACGGTGACGACCTGGGGGTCCTGGCTCGTGAGCTCGATGGACTCGGCGAAGTTCGGGTCGGGCTTCCAGTTGCCTTCGGCGTCGGAGATCGCGGGCTGGCCGAGCGTCGGCGCGAGGAAGTTGAGCACCTCGACGTCCGCCGTGTTCGCCTGCGCGGTGTTCCAGTTGCCGACATCGTTCGGGCCGTAGCCCGCCGAGATGTTCAGCGTGCCGCCCTGAGCGACGTCGGCGTAGGCGACATCCGTGTAGCCGACGAGCGGAAGGCTCGCGGCCGGGGCGGAGCTCGATGCTGCGGGCGTCGGCGTCGAGCACCCGGCGAGGAGGACTGCACCCACGCCGAACATCGCGATACCGGCGAGCGCTGTGCTCTTGCGGATCATGTGATCTTCTTTCTCTTGGGTTCTCCGTCCGGCTGGACGGAAGTCTTGGAATCAGGCGACGACGAGCGGATTCCGATCGACATGGTGACAGGCGACCCGTGCATCGCCGTGGGGCTCGAGTTCGGGGTCGACCCCATCGCACAGTGCGCGGGCATCGGCGTCGAGAATCCGGTAGAGCGGGCATCGGGTCCTGAAGCGGCACCCGTCGATCCGCTGCGCCGGGCTCGGCAGGTCGCCCTCCAGGACGATCCGCTCGCGGGTGCGCTCGATGGCCGGGTCCGGAATCGGGGCGGCGGACATCAGAGCCTGCGTGTACGGATGGCGGGGCGTGCCGAACACCTCGGCGATCGGACCCTGCTCGATGATCCGCCCCAGGTACATCACGCCCACCTCGTCGGCGATCTGCCGCACGATCGCGAGGTCGTGCGCCACGAACACCATCGCGAGGCCGAGTTCGACCTTGAGGTCCTCGAGCAGGTTGATGATGCCCGCCTGCACCGAGACGTCGAGAGCGGACACCGGCTCGTCGAGGACGAGGATCTTCGGCCGGGTCGCGAGACCGCGCGCGATGCCGATGCGCTGACGCTGGCCGCCCGAGAACTCGTGCGGATAGCGCTCGGCCATCCCGCGGTCGAGGCCGACCAGCTCCAAGAGCTCGGCGACGCGCGCGTCGCGGTCCGCCCTCGGCATCCGCTGCGCGAGGAGCGGCTCGGCGATGACGTCGCCGACCGGCAGACGCGGATCCACCGCCGCGGCCGCATCCTGGAAGACCATCTGGATGTCGGCGCGAAGCGTCCGGCGCTCGACCCGACCGAGGGTGGCGACATCGGTCCCTTCGACTCGGATCTCGCCCTCCTGCGGCTTGGCGAGCTCCATGACCTCGAGGACCGTCGTCGTCTTGCCGCAGCCGGACTCGCCCACGAGCGCGAAGGTGCGCCCCGGCGCGACCTCGAACGAGACACCGTCCACGGCACGAACGGTGCCGACCGGACGCCGGAGCAATCCGCCCCCGAGGAGCGGGAAGTGCCGCTTGAGCCCCCGAACGCTGAGGACCGGCTCCGCACCGCGCGGCACGCGCGCGGAGGCGGGGATCGCGTCCGCGACGGGGAACACCTCGGCCCGCCCGATCTTGCCGGAGGCGATCTCGTCGGCACGATGACACGCGGCGGGGTGCGCCGCCGCCCCTGCCGCGGTCGGCGGAACGAGCGGCGGCTCGACCTGCCTGCACACCTCGATGGCCAGCGGGCAGCGATCGGCGAACGGACAGCCTCTCGGAAGCGCGCCGAGCGACGGCGGGCGGCCGGCGAGCGAGACGAGCCGCTCCGAGCCTGCTGTACGGATGTTCGGCACGGAACGGAGGAGGCCGATCGTGTACGGCATGGTCGGCGCGTGGAACACCTCGGTCGCGGTGCCGAGCTCGACGAGCCTGCCCGCATACATGACGCCGACCCGGTCCGCGTGCCCCGCGATGACACCGAGGTCGTGCGTGATGAGGGAGACGGCGGCGCCGGTGATCGCCCGTGCCTTCTCGAGCACCTCGAGGATCTGAGCCTGGATGGTGACGTCGAGGGCCGTGGTGGGCTCGTCCGCGATGATGAGGCGCGGGTTGTTGGCGATCGCCATGGCGATCATCACCCGCTGGCGCATGCCGCCCGAGAATTCGTGCGGGAACGAGGACGCGCGCCGCACCGGATCCGGGATGCCGACGATGCGGAGCAGATCGACCGCCCGAGCCGTTGCCGCCTGTCTGCTCACGGCGCGGTCGTGGATCCGCACCGCCTCGGCGATCTGGTCGCCGACCGTGTAGACGGGCGTGAGCGCGGAGAGCGGGTCCTGGAAGACGATCGCGATGTCGTGGCCGCGGATCCCGGACAGCTGCCGGTCGTCGAGCTCGAGGAGGTCGCGTCCGCCGAAGCGGATCTCGCCGGAGAGCCTCGCGTTGTCCGGCAGCAGGCCCATGATCGCGAGCGAGGACACCGATTTCCCGGACCCCGATTCCCCGACGATGCCGAAGAACTCGCCCTCGGCGATGTCGTAGCTCACCCCGCGGACGGCGTGAACGTCCCCGGAGCGGTTGGGAAACGTCACGCTGAGGTTGCGGACCGACAGGAGCGGCTCAGCCACGGTTGGCTCCTGACGTGGGGTCGATCGCGTCGCGCAGCGCATCTCCGAGGAGATTGAGGGAGAAGAGGATCGCGACGAGGGTGAATCCGGGGAACATGAACAGCCAGGGCCGAGTGGTGGCCGACGAGCTGCCGTCGAAGATGAGCCCACCCAGCGAGACGGCGGGCGGCTGGATGCCGAAGCCGAAGATCGACAGCGTCGTCTCGGCGAGGATCACCCCGCCGATGCCGAGGGCCGCATCGACGATGAGCAGGGAGGCCACGTTCGGGATGATGTGGCGGCGCACGACCGTGAACGGCGGGAATCCCATGAAGCGCGCGGCGCGCACGTAGTCCCGCTCCCGGAGCGCGCGGGTCTGCGCGCGGATGACCTGTGAGGTGATCATCCAGCCGGTCAGACCGAAGAACAGCGCGATGATCCAGTACGACGAGCCCCGGAAGAAGGGGTAGCAGATGATGAGGATGAAGAACGTCGGGATGACGAGCAGAAGGTTGACCATCCAGGTGATGATCGCGTCGCCCGCCCCGCCGATGTAGCCGGCGAAGGCACCGATGACGGCGGCGAGTGCCGTCGCGAGCAGCCCACCGATGAAGCCCACGGTGAGTGAGATGCCGAGGCCGCTCATGACCTGGGCATACACGTCGTGTCCGAGCTCGTCCGTGCCGAACCAGTGCCCGGCCATCGGAGGCGCCAGCAGCCAGTCGGTGTCCTGGTCCACCGAGCGCCACGGCCAGAGGAAGGGTCCGGCGATCGCCCACACGATGAGCACGGCGAGGAGCGACGCTCCGACCCAGAATCGGGCGTTGGTCCGCAGGGTGCGCCAGATGATCGCGGCGCGCGATCCGTGACGTCCGGGAGGGGTCTGGGGCGTCGGGCCCTCCACCGGCTCGCCCTGGGCGAGCACCAGTTCTGACATCATCGGCGGACCCTCGGATCGAGTGCGGCGTTCAGGATCTCGGAGAGAGTCGACGAGCAGAGGATCAGCACCGCGACGAAGAACGTCGACCCGGCGATCGAGTTGACGTCTTCCTTCTGGATGGAGATGACCGACAGCTCCCCCATGCCGTGCCAGCTGAAGACGATCTCGAGGATCGTCGCGCCGGTGACGAGCAGACCGAAGCTGTAGGCGAAGTAGGTCGACATGGGGATGAGCGCGACCCGCACCCCGTGGCGGACCAGGGCGCGACCTCGCTTGAGACCCTTCGCGCGCGCAGTGCGGATGTAGTCCGACCCGAGCACATCGAGCATCGCGCTGCGCTGGTACCGGCTGTAGCTCGCCGCCGCGCCGAGCGTGAGGACCAGCGTCGGGAGGATGATGTGCGTCAGCCGGTCCCACAGCTGGGGGAAGAACCCGGCCGGCTGGTCGGCGCTGTACGGTCCGACGAACGCGAGCAGGTGGAACCCGAGCACGTTGTTCACGAAGATCGCGATGAGCATCAGGACGTAGGCGAGAACGTACGTCGGCATCGCGATGAGGAAGTACGACCCGTAGGTGACGAACTGGTCGCTCGCCCGATACTGCCGCACGGCCCCCCACACGCCGAGGATCACACCGAGGACGGCGCCGAGGATCGAGCCGACGATCAGGAGCTGGAGGCTCACTCCAGCTCGAGAGAACAGTGCATCAGCGACAGGATGATTGTTGACGCCGATGCCGAAGTCGCCGTGCAGGGTGCCCAGGAACCAGGTGGCGGTGCGCTCGATCAGCGGCACTTGAGGGTTCACGCCCCAGGAGTCGAGGAGCGAGTCGATCGTCGATTGCGGCGGCCTCGGGTGACGCTGCTCGAGCGGGAATGCCGGATTCATGGTCGCGCTCGCGAGCATGTAGGCACCGCAGGAGGCGATGACGGTCAGGATCACGTAGTTGATGACCCGACGAACGATGTAGAGAATCACGGGCCCGTTCGGAGGCGACTCTGGTGGGTGTCTCAATCCGGCGGGCGCCGGACGATGGCATTCACATTAGGGGCGCTCATGAAGCTGTTTTGGGGGCGCGCCGCACTATTCCTAGTGCTTACCTGCCGGAAACGAAAGTAGGCAGTGTAAGCGCCACAATCAGACACGCGGTTCCGACGGCGGGGATTGTCAGACTCCACCACGCCGTTCTGCGCCGGATCGGAGCCGATCCTCCGCTCGCGGCACTGCGATTCAGGAACTGTCGGAGGTCGGCGGCGACCTCGACTCCGCGTGCGCTGCGCCCCGAGGCCGGACTTCCCCAGGCAGTGATGCTGCGCCCGTCGTCGAGCACGATCACGTACTGGAGTCGGGATTCGACGTCCTCGACGCGCGACCACGGGACCGTCCACGTCCGGAGCGCATTCACCACGTCGAGCTCGTCCTCCCGGATGCGGATCGACGGGCGCCACAGCACCAGCCAGAGCACCCAGAGCACGACCGCGACGGTCCCGCCCCAGCGCAGACCGGGGACCAGACCGACCCGGGCCGCATCGAACGCGGCGTACCCGCCGATCAGGACCGCCAGCCAGAAGGCGACGCCCGCGGACGCCGGCCGCAGCGTGCGCCCCCGGCGAGAGCCGCCGGACGCCGGAGTCTCCGTGGGAAGTGGCGGGCGCGGGCTGGTCATCCTGACACGATACGAGCCAGGACTGCGCTCTTCGGCCGCACCGGCCGCTGGTGCGCCTTCGGCAGTGGCAGACAAGCGGCCGCCGACTGTTTGCCGGCTGCCGCTGAGAGGGATGTGCTCTCTTCCGTCACCGCTCGGCGTCGTAGACCCGAGGGCTCTCCGCAGCCGACGCTGCCCTCTGGGGGGAAGTCCTGCTGGGCTGCGCGCACAGGATCGCGAGAACGATCAGCCCGGCCAGCGGGAGCAGGGCCCAGAAGACGTGCCCCCACAGAGAGCCGGCGTCGGTCAGTCGGCGCACCGTCACCGCGAGCGTCGGAAGCAGCACGATGATCATCCACACCGCGGACAGGGACGGCCCTGATGAGAAGGCGCCTTCCAGCATGCTGAACCGCCACAGGGGTACGGCGTTGAGGCCGGCATCGACCAGTGCGGTGAAGAGGATCCACCACCAGAACTCGCTGCGCCGAGCGGTCCCGCGGAAGTCCGCATACTTCGCGAACACGGTCCGGATCGAATCGAAGAACGACATCTGCTTCTCCTTCTCCTTCCCGTCATTCTCGAGATCGACCCACCCCGGATTCGGGGCGGTGGTCACCGTCCGGTCAGCTCCTCCGAGGCCGGACCACGGCGACCGGGCACGGCGGGCGCGACAGGATCTCACGGCTGATCGAGCCCACGAAGAAGCGGTCCGAGACGGTGAGCCCGTGCGAGCCGACGACGAGGAGCTCCGCTCCGACGGACTCTCGCGCCAGCGTTCCGGCCGCGTCCCCCTCGACCAGGACGCCCCGGATGTCGAGATCCAGGTTCTCGGAGCGGAGCGAGTCCACCACGCCGGCGAGCACCGCATCATGGCTGTGCGCGATGTCCGGCGTAGAGCGGGCCAGCATGACCAGCGGGCTCAGCATCGACGGGATCTGCCAGCTGTGCACGACTCGCAGCTCCCGGTGGAGCACTCGGGCCTCGTGAACCGCGAACCGAAGGGCGGGCGCATCGTGGTCGTCGCCCTGGATCCCCACCACGACGGCGCCGTGGCCGGGCTTCCAGCTCTTGGGCACGACGACCGCGGGGCACCGCGCGCTCTCGGCGAGCTTCACGGGAAAGGTGCTGGCCATCATGCCCGCGAGGCGCCCGGAACGGTTCGTGCCCACCACGATCAGGTCGGCATGCTCCGAGGCCTGCTCGAACCGCTCGCGAGGGTTCCCCCAGGTCACAACCGTCTGCACGCGGGCCGAGGGGGCGGTCCGCTGGAGATGCTCCTTGACCTCGTTCAGCATCTTCTCGGCGGCTTCGCCGTAGTCGGCGCCGCCCGCCTCCGCGGCCAGCCAGTCCAGTTCGACGACCATGTCGATCTCGACGTTCAGCCGGTGCATCTTCGCGCGATGGGCGACCCACCGCTGCGCGCCGCCGCCGGCCGGTCCGCCGTCGGTGACGAGGATCACGTGCTCGACGATCGGGTCTGCCGGGTGCTCTTCGAGAGCAGCAGCAGGGCGCCCGTTCCGCTCAGTGGTGAGGTTGCTCATCGCTTCTTCTCCAGTCGTGTTCTCGTGCCGTCCGCCGGCGCGGAGCCGGGAACGGCTCGGAAGTCAGCATCCCGCCGCCGTGTCTGCGGTGTCAGGGCCGAAGGTCCTCCGCCGTTCGCGCCCGCACTCGCGAAGTGCGGGAATCGCCTCCCGCTGCGGGAATGGCGTCGAGCGGCCCTCCTGCAGGGTCAGGCCGGACAGGTGCAGAGTCCCCACGCCGACGAATAGTCGGTGAGGGCCAGCAGGCTTGGCTCGACTGTCCCTGTCGCAGCCCGCCCACCTGCAGAGTCGAAGGTGCCCACCAGCGAGCGCGAGATCGCGGCCCGCCCGCCGTCGCTCGGCAGGATCGCGCCGGACACGTTGGCCGATTCGTCGCTGAGGAGCCAGGTGATGCGTGGGCGAGCTGATCGAGGCGCTCCTGACCACATCGGTAGCGACGCTCGTTCGCCCTCACCGACCGGCCGGATCACAGTTGCCTTGCCGATGCCGGAGCCTGCGTTCCGGTGCTGATCCGACTCTTCTGCGGACGGGCTGCGCCAGCAGTGCCTGAAGTCCCGGCGGCTGCGGGAGCCGCCCAGAAGGAGGAGGCCGAGGGATGCGGGACTCGCCGCTCATCGTGAACCGGGTCGCCAGCTTCTAGACCAGGTTCATGAATACAAAGATCGACTGGTTGCCCAAGTCGGTGAGGAAGTGCGAAAGGACCGGCCATCGCAGACTGCGGGTCCTGAGATAGAGCAGGCTCCAGACGACGGAGATCACGACGAGGATAGCGATGAAGGGCAGAAGCGCTAACGGCTGCGCAGGATCGACGGCCATTGTGCGAGAGAAGACACCGAGCACCAATGGATGGACCGCGACAAAGAGGATGCTTGAGTAGGCGACCCCCGCGACCCGGGGAAGGTGGCTCAACTCGTCCAAGAGAAACCCTCGCCAGAAGACCTCTTCGCAGAGGGAATTGATCACCGCGAAGGCGAGCCACATGCCCACGAGGGGCAGCGACGTCATCACATGAATGTTGGGGACCAGGAGGATCGGGAACGCCACGAGTCCGAGGATCACGGCGAGGAGGAACCACCACCGGCTGCCTTCCGGCTTCCGGAACCACGTTCTCAGTCTCGAGATTCCCCCGGACACAGTTCCGATGAGGATGAGGGATCCCCAGTACACCAGGAAGACACCGACCCAGGCCCAGTCCCCGAAGAGGCCGGTGAAGAGTTGAGCGGAGAAGTGGCCGAGGACGACCACCAGCACCGGCGATGCACGGATCAGACCCTTGCGGTGGGTCGCGAGACGAGGAGGATGAGCGCGGGCCAGAAGTAGCTGTCGAACGGGAAGTTCCTGATCACCGACAGCGGCGTTCCCACGGAGTGCCCTTCCGTGCTGACGGACGATGCGGGAGCCCAGGGCTTGGTGGTCACGCTTCACAGATTGGGCCTGCTGCGGGCTGGTCAGTAGTGCCGAACGTCCCGCTCGCGCGCGCGCACAGGGTGCAGGATTCAGTGCATGGTGATCGCTGCGAGACGTCGGGCAGGGCGAGCGCCGAAACCGACATCGCCGCACACCAAGAACGCCGAGGGCAGCGCGTACGTCGAGGCAGTCCGGGCGGTCCGGGAGGGCGAGCTCGACGCGGATGACGCCGCGGAGCAGCTGATCGACCGGATGACCGAGAAGGAGATCCTCGGACTGCTCGACGGCGACTCCCCCAGGCTGCTGCTGCCGCTCATCCCGGTGCTGCTCCATCGGCGACCGTTCGTGGCCGGGGCCGTCCCGCGGCTCGGCGTCCCGGGCATCCGCTTCAGCGACGGTGGGCGCGGCGTCGTGATCGGCGCCTGCACCGCCTTCCCCGTGACGATTGCGCGGGCCGCGACCTGGGATCCGGCACTGGAGGAGCGGGTGGGTGTCGCGATCGGGCTGGAGACCCGGGCACGGGGCGCGAACTACTCCGCCTCCGTCTGCGTGAACCTGCTTCGCCACCCCGCGTGGGGCCGGGCCCAGGAGTGCTACGGGGAGGATCCCGTGCTCACCGGCCTGATGGCATCGGCCATGACCCGAGGCGTGCGGGTGCACGTGATGGCGTGCGTGAAGCACTTCGCGCTCAACTCGATGGAGAACGAGCGCTTCGAGGTGGACGTATCGGTGGACGAGCACGCCCTGCACGAGGTGTATCTGCCGCACTTCAAGGCCGTCGTCGATGCCGGCGCCGACTCCGTGATGAGTGCCTACAACCGGGTGCGGGGCGAGTACATGGACGTCAATCGCGCCCTGCTCACCGACGTGCTGCGGCACGAGTGGGACTTCTCCGGGTTCGTGACCAGCGACTGGGTGTTCGGCATGCACGGCGCCGTCGCCAGCCTCGAGGCGGGGCTGGAGGTCGAGATGCCGCTGCGGCTGCTTCGCGCTCGCGACCTGCCCGCCGCGCTGCGCAGCGGCACCTTGGCCCGCGCGACCGTGCTGCAGGCTGCGCGACGCATCCTGCGCACCTGCGTGCTGCACGCCGCGACCTGCGAGGAGGTGGAACCGACCGCGGCCCTGATCGCCTCCCCGGCGCAGCGGGCGCTCGCCGGCCAGGTCGCCGCGGAGTCGATCGTGCTGCTGAAGAACGAGACGGTCGGCGCGGCGCCGCTGCTGCCGCTGGCTCCGGGCGTCCGGCATCTGGCCGTGATCGGCCGGCTCGCCGCAGAGGCGAACCTCGGCGATCACGGCTCGTCGCGGGTTCGGCCTCCGTCCACGATCTCGCCGCTGCAGGGGCTGCGGAACGCGCTTCCCGGGGTGCGGATCAGGACCGCCTCCGGTCATGACGAGCCGGCTGCGGCCGCGCTGGCCGCCCACGCGGAGATGGCGGTGGTGGTCGTCGGCCTGGACCAGCACGACGAGGGCGAATCGGTCGTCACCGGAGGCGTCGATGTGGGCGTGATCGGTCGGGCCTTCGGCTCGGGTCCCCTCCGTCGGGTGCTCGTCGGTCTCGCGCACCTGGCATCCCGCTTCGTCCGTGGCGGCGACCGCACCTCACTCGACCTGCGCCCCTCCGATGTGCGGCTCATCCGCGCGGTCGTCGCCGCGAATCCTCGGACCGTCGTCGTGCTGATCGGCGGCAGCGCGATCCTCATGGAGGAGTGGCGAGACCGGGTGCCAGCGATCCTCCTTGCCTGGTACGGCGGCATGGAGGGCGGCCGCGCGCTCGCGAGCGTGCTGACCGGCGCTGCGGAGCCCGGCGGACGGCTGCCGTTCGTGCTGCCGAAGGACGCCGCGCACCTGCCGCCGTTCGACAGTGCGGCGAGATCCGTGGTCTACGACGACAAGTGGGGTCAACGCCGGCTCGACGGCGAGGGAAATCTGCCGGCGTTCCCCTTCGGATTCGGCCTGGGCTACACGACCTTCGAGCACCGGCTTCTCGGTCACAGGTTCGACGACACCGGCGGAAGTGCCGACGTGCACGTGACCAACACCGGCGACCGCGAAGGGTCGACCGTCCTGCAGGTCTACGCGGCCGACGTGTCGGCGCAGAGGCCGGTGGCGCAGCTCCTGGGCTTTCAGAAGGTGACCTTGCAGCCCGGCGCGGAGGCTACGGCGCGGGTCGCACTCGATGCTGGGCCGACCCTGCAGCGCGATCCCACCACGCGGCGCTGGTCCCGCCGGGGCGGCGACTGGGCCCTGCTGGCCGCCCAGCACAGCCCGGCCGACTGGGCTGGTGCGGTCCGGCTGCGACTCCCCGAGGACCTGACCGGCGAGGAGACGGTCGCGGACGGCCGGGGCGCCTGAGGTCGTCGCGCCCTCGCGTCATGCGGGCAGAACGGGAAGGGGCGCCGCGAGCCCCTCGACCCGAACGGGCAGCACGTCGTCGCCCCGCAGCAGGGCGCGGAGCAGCCGGCGGGCCTCCCACCGAAGCGTCCCGGGCGCTCTGTCCCGCCGCAGCACCAGATCGCCCTCCGGAGCCCCGTACCGCTTCTGCAGGTCCCCCAACTCCTCGGCCTGCAACAGCGCGAGTGTGCTGCCCGCAGCCGAGTCGACCAGGCGCACCAGCGAGGAGGGCCCCGTCAGATCGGTCGCGACCATGTTCTGCTCGCTCGCGGCGAGGATCGTCCTCTGCGCCGCGCGGGTCACGACCAGCGGACGTGAAGGCCCGTCCAGAAGGCCCGCCAGAACGTCCGCCGCGGCGTCCGGTCGGCCGATCCTCAGCGCCGCCGCCTGCATCCTCTGCAGGCGTCCCGGCTCGGACAGCAGCTGGTCGATCTTCCAGCCGATGGTCGCGGCGGTGTTGCAGCGCACGGCCGCCCCCTGCTCCAGCAGGTAGTCGCCATTGCGGACCTCCTGTCCTGGGATGGGGTTCACCAGCACCATGGGCAGCCCCGCAGCCATGCACTCGGACGCCGACAGCCCGCCGGGCTTGCCCACGAACAGGTCGGCGCGGCGCAGCAGCTGCGGCATCTCCGCACTGAAGCCGAGCACGCGGTAGCGGTCACCGGCGGGCGCCACCAGCTTCTCGATCCGATGCCGCAGGGCGTCGTTGCGACCGCAGACGACCGTGGCGGAGAACGGCGAACGCATGTGCAGCGTCTGCCGCACCACCGACACGGCGTCGTCACCGCCGGCCGCGCCCGCCGAGATCAGCAGCATCGGGGGCTCGCTCGCATCCCGCGCCGTCCCCACATCCTCGTGCGTCGTGATCGGGATGCCCGTCGCCACAACGCGGTCGGCAGGAAGGCCGAGCGCCATCAGCTCCGCCTTCCCCTCCTGCCTGGCCACGAAGAGCGTGTGGAACGCCCCCGTCAGCGACAGCCCCTGGAAGTCGTAGTCCGTGGTGACCACTGCGGTCCTCGCGTCGACCACTCCGCGTAGGAGCAGTGTTGCCACCAGCTGGGCCGGCAGGAAGTGGGTGCACACGATCGCGGTCGGCCGGAATCGCGTGATCGCCCGGATGATCGGGACAGCATTCGCCCGTGTCCACGGGTCGATCGGGCCGCGCCGCCGGAACGGCGGATCGCTCATGTCGTAGCCCCACTCGACAAGCCAGGGCAGGTCCTCGACCAGCACGAAGTAGCCCTTCCCCAGCAGTGCGCGATAGAGCGCGCTGCTGACCTGCAGCACATCGAGCACCTGCACTTCGGCGATGTCGGCGCGCGCGGCGCACGCCTGCTGCACCGCGGCCGCGGCACTGTTGTGCCCGGATCCCACCCCTGCCGACAGGATGAGCACGCGCTCGCCGGCAACGGGGTCCGGGCCTCGTACGGAGATGCCGCGCATGGGGAGAGGCTAGCGGGGGGCCATCCCGACCTCGTTGACGGCCGGGGTGACTCGCGCTATCGTGACTTGTGCAAACCGGTTTGTGAAACGGTCGATATCGGGCGCGATGCCAGCCCGCGTCAGCAGAACTCGAGAGGACTGAACCGGTTTGGAAAACACCCCTCGAGTCACGCTCAACATCCAAGCTGTCGCCGAGGCGGCCGGAGTGAGCAAGACCACCGTCTCGCATGTGCTCTCGGGCAATCGCCCGGTTTCGGCGGCGACCCGGCGCAAGGTCGAAAGGGTCATGGACGACCTGGACTACCGACCCAACTTCTTCGCTCAGGCGCTCAACTCCAACAAGAGCCAGACAGTCGCTCTCATCGCACAAGACATCACCAACCCGTTCTACCCGGCGCTCGCCCGGGGCCTTCAAAGCTCCGTCGCCGAGGCGAACCAAGTCGTGATGCTCTTCGACGCCGGAGCCGGGGCCAGCCTGACGTCCGCCTTCGTCGATGAGGCGATCCAGCGTCGGGTCGATGGCGTCGTCGTGGCAGTCTCGAATGTCGAGGACGAACTGCTCCGCCTGCAGCGGGCGGGCATCGCCGTTGTGGCAGTGGGCTCCGGCCTGAGCGGTCTCCCGATCGACTGGGTCTCGGCGGACGACGAACTCATCGGCACCGACGCCACTCGCCACTTGTTCGAGCGGGGGTACCGCCGTATCGCCACGATCAGCGGCCCCCCCGCCTCCGAACCGGGTGGTGGGCGCCTGGCCGGCTACGTCAAAGCAGTCAACGCCTTCGGCGAGACACCCGACCCTGCCCTGTGCGAAGTTGCCGACTGGACCAGGGAGGGCGGCGAGGCCGCCCTCTACCGGCTACTCGACCAGGACGATCCCCCGCGAGCCGTCTTCTGCGCCAACGACCTGATGGCCATCGGCGCCATGGATGCCGCCCTGGAATCCGGTCTCCGCGTACCACAGGATCTCGCCATCGTCGGCGTGGACGACATCGATGCGGCCGGCCTCGTGCGCCCCGCCCTCTCCACGATCCGGGTTCCTGCCGAGGAGATCGGCCGCGCTGCCGGAGAACTGCTGCTGCACCGGATTGCGGACGGCTCGGCCCGGTCGCACCGGCACGTTCTCGTGCAGCACAAGCTCATCGCCCGCCACTCGGCCTAGGAAGCGCACCCCATGCACGACGTACTCGACACCCGCGATCTCGTTCCTGACGAGGCCGAGCAACTCCTGCACAGCGGCTATCCCGTCGCTGCGCTGCTGGCGGAGGCCCGCAGCGCAGCCGCCGACGCGGACTACGGCCGACTGGAGGAGATCTCGGCCCGACTCGCGGCTGCGCCGCTTGACCCTACCTGGGCCTTCGCGGAGCCGGACGACAGGGACACCCTCGAATCCATCCTGGCCGGCCTTCCCGAGCACGAAGTCGATCGTGCCGCGCTCCCTGACCGCGTGCACGGCGCATGGCTTGGCCGGTGCGTCGCCAACACGATGGGCAAGCCGGTGGAGGGTCTCGCTCGGGATGAGGTGCGCCGCTATCTCACGGCCGCCGGTCAATGGCCGCAGACCGGATATCTCCCGCTCCTGTCGGTCCTGCCGGAGGGCGTCAGTCACCTGCACGAATCCGCCCCCTTCTCGACGACAGGTTCCTTCGATGACGTTCCGCGCGACGACGACCTCGATTGGACGATCCTTGCCCTCGCCATGCTCGAGGAGCAGGGTGGCGAGCTCACCACCGCCGCTGTAGCCCGGAGCTGGCTCGACCGTCTGCCCTTCACGCAGACCTTCACAGCGGAACGCGCGGCATACCGCAACCTCGTCCGAGGAGTGCCCGCAGAGCGGGCGGCGTTGGTGGAGAACCCCTACCGGGAGTGGATCGGGGCCCTCATCCGTGCCGACGTGCACGGCTACGTGCATCCCGGCCGACCCGGACGGGCCGCCCGCAGCGCACTGGCGGATGCCCGATTGAGTCACACCGGAAATGGTGTCTTCGGCGCGGTCTGGGCTGCGGCACTCGTGTCGGCCGCCCTGACAGCGGACACCGCGCGCGGGGCACTGGAGATCGCAGTGCGGGCGATCCCCTCCTCGAGCCGCCTGGCGCTGGCGCTCTCCGGCGTCCTGCAACTGCAGGTCTCCGGCCACACCGCCGAGGAGGCGCTGGGCTGGGTCGACCAGACGCTCGGCCACTACAACTGGGTCCACACGGTGAACAACGCAGCCCTGATCTCCGTCGGTCTCCTCTGGGGAACCGACTTCACCTCCTCCGTGGCGCTCACCATCTCCGGCGGCCGCGACACCGATTCCACTGCGGCAACGGTCGGCAGCGTCTTCGGTGCACTGCACGGGAAGGACTCGATCCCGGAGGCGCTGGTCGGCACGACCCACGTTCGAGTGCGCAGCGCTGTACGGGACTTCGACCGCGTCCCGATCGCCGAACTCGCCCGCCGCACGCTCGCCCTGGAGGAGGCCCTCCGATGACGCGGATCCCGGTGATCATCGACACCGACCCGGGCCTCGGTGAACCGGGCAGCGACATCGACGACGGCCTCGCGATCGCGCTAGCGCTGCGCTCCCCGGAGCTCGACGTCCTCGCGCTGACCATCGTGAACGGCAACGTCGACGTGCACACCGGCACGCACGTCGCTCGTGACCTCCTGGATCGCCTCGGCGTTCCCGGACTGCCGGTCGTGCAAGGGGCGTCGGAGCCGTTGGAGCGGGACATGCGCGCCGTGCGTTCGCTCTTCGCAGCGGTGCTCGGAGCGACGGAGTCGCCAGCTCCCCTCGAGCTTCGGGGGCCGTCGACGGAGGAGCACGCGGCCGACTACCTCGTGCGGATCGCGGCGCAGCGGCCCGGAGAGGTCGTCGTGATCGCGATCGGCCCGATGACGAATCTGGCCATGGCCATCCAGCGCGACCCTTCATTCGCGGGAAACGTGCGCGAGCTCGTGCTCATGGCGGGAAGCGCCACCGGGTATGCGCAGAACATCACGGTCGTCGGGGATCTGAACGCCTACGCAGACCCGGAGGCCCTCGACATCGTCCTTCGCAGTGGGGCTTCCATCCGGATGGTGGGGATCGACCAGACCTCCCAAGTCATGCTCACCCACGCGGACGCCGAGTCACTGCGTCGAACCGGCGACCCCTTCGCCGAGTACGCAGCGAACTGCACCGACGGATGGATCGACTTCCTGGGCCGCGCCTTCCCCGGTCGGGAGGAGCACCGCACCGCGTGCTTCCTGCACGACCCGCTCGTGATCGCCGCTGTCACCCACCCACACCTCCTGACGTGGCAGCTCGCCGACGTCCAGGCCGAAACCGAGAGCGAGCTCGCCCGTGGGCTCGTTGTCGCCAACCGGGGGCTCGCGCTCGAGCCCGCCGGCCCGCCCAATGCAGAGGTGGCTATCGCCACCGATGTCGACGGCTTCCGCCGTCTCTTCCTCTCCCGGATCAGCCGCGAGACGCTCACCCATATCCACAACAGCTGCACCTCGAAGGAGTAGTCATGCACGTTCACAAAGAAGTGACTCGTTGGCTCACAGCCGGAGCCGTCGTGACCGCGGCAGCGCTCGCGCTCGCCGCGTGCGCCGGCGCGCCCGCGAACGACGCGGCGGGCGGGATCGGCGGTGTCGGACCGTCCACGCTCACCGAGCCGACCGAACCCATCACGATCACCTACGCGGGCGCGGCCTACGCCGCAGACCAGATCCAGCCGGTGATCGACGCCTTCCACAAGGCCCACCCGAACATCACCGTCGAGTACGAGTCCGTGCCGTTCGACGACTTCAACAGCGTGCTCGCCGCGCGGCTCACCAACGCGAGCGACGCCATCGACGTGTTCGACGTCGACATGCCACGAACCGACGCCTACGTCGCGCGCGGCTGGCTCGCGGACCTCACTCCGACCTTCCCCGCTCTCGCGCAGTCGGTGGACCCCGGCAGCCTCGAGGCCGCGACGGTCGACGACAAGGTCGTCACCATGCCGTACCAGACGTCGTCCAACATCCTCTACTACAACAAGACGCTGCTCGACGCGGCCGGCATCGCCACGCCGACGACGGACCCAGCCGCCCGACTGACCTGGGAGACGGTCACCGAGGACGCCGCTAAGGCACAGAAGGCGGGCGCCCAGTACGGTCTCGTCTTCGACCAGATCGACCGCTACTACCAGCTCGAGCCCCTGGCGATCAGCGCCGGCGGCGGACCGGGCGCATCGGGCGACGGAAACCTCACCCCCGAGGTCGCCAACGCCGGCTGGCTGAAGGCCTTCACCTGGTACGGAAGCCTCTTCGAGGACGGACTCTCCCCGCGCGGGGTGGCCGTCGCGGAGACCCCCAACCTGTTTGCGGCGGGCCAGACGGCCTACTTCGTGGGCGGACCGTGGTGGGGCACCCAGTTCACCGGTGAGACCGACCTGGACTTCGGGGTGACCGCATTCCCTTCCTTCGAGGGCGGTGAGGCGTCCACCCCGACGGGCGGCTGGTCGCTGGGGCTGAACCCGAATGCCAGCGCGGACAAGGCCAGCGCGGCCGCGATCTTCATGCAGTTCATGGGCCTCGACGACGGCGGTTACGCGCAATACCTCTCGGCGCTCGCCGTACCGCCCTCCAACCTGGAGGGCAGCGCGAAGTTCTACGAGGCGGAAACCTTCAAGGACCCGCGCTTCGCCGGCGTCGTCGATCTCATCAAGTCGGAGCTCGCCAACACCTCCACCCTGCGCCTGCAGACGGTCGGCTACGTGGAGTTCGAGGACATCATGACCAGGGCGTTCGACGACATCATCAACGGCACGGACGCGACGCAGGCCCTGTCCGGGGCCGAGAAGGACCTCACCGAGGCCTGGGCCAAGTTCCAGTAGTCGCAACGAGAGCGGGACGGGTGACGTCACCCGTCCCGCTCCTCTCCCGCCCCTGAAACCCCGGAGACCTTCCATGAGCACCGCCATCCGCGCCGGCGGTCGACGCCACACCGGACGCTCCCGCCGCGACCTGGCAGCTGGCGCCGCGTTCTTGGCGCCAACGATCGCCCTGATCATCGTGCTCCGCGTGGCTCCGGCCCTCGCGGCGGTCGGCGCCTCGACAAAGTCCGGGCTGCCCGGCAGTCTCGCTGCGCCGACCTTCGTCGGGGCGGATGTATTCGCGCGGCTCTTCGCCAAGGAGTCCTTCTGGGAATCCGTGCGCCAGACCCTTGTCTTCAACATCCTGGTCAACCCGATCCAGATCGCCCTGGCGTTGGCGCTGGCCGTCCTTCTCACCCGCCGACTGCCCGCGTCCGGGCTGTGGCGGACGCTGATCTTCCTCCCGTCGGCCGTGCCCCTCGCCGGTTCCACAATCGTCTGGGGCATCGCGCTGCGGCCGGACGGGCCGGTGAACGGGGCTCTCGAGATCCTCGGACTTCCCGCTCAGCCATGGTTCACCAGCCCGGACCAGGTGGTGTTCTCGATGATCGTGCTGGCCAGCTGGATCGGCATCGGCTACTGGATGATGTTCCTCATCGCGGGGATCAACGACATCCCCCCGGTGTACTTCGAGGCGGCACGCATCGACGGGGCAGGTGCGCTGAGGACGTTCTTCTCGGTGACGATACCGATGCTGCGACGCCCACTCCTCTTCGTGCTGGTCGCCGACACCGTCGCGAACTTCGTCCTCTTCGCGCCCGTCCAGATTCTGACCAGCGGCGGACCCGAAGGAAATTCGAACTTCCTGATGTACGACATCTTCCACAAGAGCTACGAGCTCAGCGACCCGTACGAGGCCTCCGCGGAGCTCGTCGTGCTGCTCGTCATCATGGTCGCCATCGTCGCCGTCCAGTTCCGGTTGCTCCGCACACCGGAGGGAGAGGAATGAGCCGGCCGAGGGGAATCCCGCGCTCCCTGGGATCCGCAGTCCTGCTCGTCGTCGCCATCGCGGTCTCGCTGCTGTTCCTGCTCCCCGTGCTCTGGCTGCTGGCCAGCACCTTCAGGACGGCCAGCGAGACCTTCGCGAGCAGCTCGCCGCTCAGCTGGAGCGTCCTCTGGCCGCGGCAGCTCACGGTCGAGAACCTTGCATCCGCTGTGCGATCCGGGTTCCTGACTGCTCTGGCCAACAGTCTCTTCGTCGCAGTCGTCACGGTGATCGTCGGACTCGCCATCAGCGCAGCGGCCGCATTCGCTCTGGCGATAATCCCCTTCCGCGGCAGATCCGCCATCTTCACCGTCGTCGTGCTGAGCTTCCTCGTGCCCTTCGAGGCGATCGCGATTCCGCTCTCTCGCATGTTCAGCGAGTGGAACCTCACCAACACCCTGCTGGCGCTGATCCTGCCGGGTCTGGGCAACGGCCTCGCCGTATTCACCCTCCGGCAGTTCTTCCTGGGGATTCCGTCCTCGCTCGCAGAAGCCGCCCATCTCGACGGCGCCAACTGGTTCCGCATCTTCTGGTCGGTGTACCTGCCGCTCACTCGCCCGGCGCTCATCGGGGCAGGCCTGATCCTCTTCCTCTTCCAATGGCAGGCCTACCTGTGGCCGATCCTGGTGACATCGCGGCAGGAACTCGATCTCGCTCCGGTCGCGATCGCCAAGGCGTTCGGCGCGTTCACCACCGACTACGGTCGGGTGTTCGCCGAGACGGCGATCCTCGCGCTCATCCCCGCGATCGTCCTGCTCGCGCTTCAGCGCTACTTCGTGACCTCGGTTGCGAGCACCGGGAGCAAGGAATGACCGCCGTCGCCTCACGATGGCGGTCCGACCCCGCCCTGGTCAGACTCTGCTCGGTACCGGCTATCGCGGAACCGCCGGGCGGCGCCCGAACCGAGGCGCCGTTCCGCTCGCCAACGACACGCTCTCCGCTGTCCTCGACGCCAGCCCGGCTCCGACTCTGCCGATGCAGTGCCGAGCATGGCCGACCCGGTCATCGCCATCGCAGACGAGGGGGCAGAAGGCGCAGCCGAGGATCGAGAACGGCTCGTCAAACAGCCCCGATGGGTGCGCTGTCCCGGCACTAGTCCATCGGCGTACCGTCGGCCGTCCGGATCAGCCGGCGGCCGCTCTCCACGAGTCGGCACCCTGAAACGCCTGCGACGCTTCTCGCCGCACCATCTGAAGTCGGAGATCTCTCGCCGCTGCCATGTGTTCGCGGGCCAGACGGCTCGCGTTCTCCTCATCTCTGCGGCGCACTGCGTCGATGATTTCCTTGTGCTCAGCGACGGCTACTTCCCAACGACCGGGTTGACTCACGGTCGGCTCCGGATACCGCCGGCAATGCACCTCCAGGCGACTCAGCAGATCCACGAGCGTCGCGTTATGACTCGAGCGCCACAGCCTGTCGTGGAAGACGTAATTGACCGAGGTCTTCTCGGAAGGAGTGCCCCGGGCGGCACCTGACATGTCATTCAGCGCCATCTCCAGGAGGACCAGATCATTGTCCGATCGGGCGCGGGCGGCCCATTCGGCCGCTACGCCCTCGAGCACTATCCGGCAATCGTAGATCTCCATCACTTCCTCGAGGGTGGTTATCCGCACGATCAGATGCCGCCCGCGGTATTGCAGGATGCCGTCTTTCTCGAGGGCGCGCAGGGCGTCTCTCACCGGGGTCCGGCTCACCCCGTACTGTGCGGCGACAGCCGTTTCCACGAGTATCGTCCCGGGACGATAGTCGCCGTTGAGAATAGCCGCGTGCAGTCGCGAGTAGAGCGAACCCTCTGCGACGTCGGGCATTACGCGTTCCTCAGGATCATGCGTCGGTCTCCGCAAGGATTCGCCAGGCGAAGGCCGGGCCGTCGGCGCAGATCAGCGGGCTTTCGTTCCCTTGGCTGCGTGCTCCGGAGGCGCAGCCGTGGCAGTAACCGAGACCGCAGGCCATGTGGGCCTCCACCGAGACCTGCATCGGAGCTTCCCAGCGCTCGCTGAGCGTCTGGCACAGCCGCGTCAACCTGTCGGATCCACAGGTGAGAATCAGCTGCGGCGGTTTTTCATCGTGCTGCTCAGTCAGGGACGCGATGAGCGCGGCAGGAGCGCTCGTGCCGTCGTCGTCGGTCACCGCGTGCACGGTCGCGGCGCCGTGCTTCCGGTAGAAGTCGACACCGATGAGCGCCCCGGAGTTGCGTGCACTGGTGACGGCGATGGTGTCCCTTCCTCGTTCCGCGTTCTCCTGGGCGACGGTGGTCAGCGAGCAGGTGCCGATGCCCCTGCCGACCAGGAGAACCGTCTGGACATCCGGCGCCACCTCGAAGCCGCGTCCCAGCGGACCCACGGTGTAGATCTGCTCGCCTGGATTGAAGCTGCGCAGCCGTTCCGTACCTGCCCCGACCACACCGTAGAGGATCTCAACGGTGCCGGCTCCCTGGTCGCGGGAGTAGATCGCCATCGGCCGTGGAAGCGCTGGGGCACTCTCCCCCGCGCGGGCCGCCGTCAGCATCACGAATTGCCCCGGCCGCACCGATGCGGCCACCTCGGGCGCCTCGAGGACGAGGGCCATGTACCGGTCTCCCAGCACCCGGTGGGCGAGGATTCGCGCATATCCAGCGCCGGGCGACGGGCGTTGCTCGATCGGGAGATTCGCCAACCCCCAACTCGCGTGCTGCTCTGTTGCAACACCCGCATTGACCGGCCTCATAGACTCAGGCCAGTCGTGACCCGGTTGTCCATCGTTCCGATCAGCTCGCTGATGTTGCGCACGTTGAGGGCCTCGCACAGCGGCCCCAGGTCATCGATGACTTCGATCATCGTGGTCGGACGGGTGAAGGTCGCCGTCCCGATCTGCACGGCCGTCGCCCCGGCGATCATGAACTCTGCGACATCCGCCGCGGTGCTGATGCCTCCGCATCCGATCACGGGAATGGTCACGGCCGCTGCAGCGTCGTGCACCAGTTTGAGTGCGAGCGGCTTGATGCCGGGTCCGGTGTAGCCGCCTGCTCCGGTTCCCAGAGTGCTGGAGCGGTTTCTGAGATTGATCGACAGTCCCGAGAAGCTGTTGGCCACGACCAGCGCCGCAGCGCCGGCGTCTTGCGCGGCCCTCGCGATCTCGCTGATGGAGCTCACCGTCGGCGTCAGCTTGACGAAGAGCGGAACGGCGACCAACTCCTTGATCCCGGAGACGACTTCGGCAACGCGCTCGGCCGAGGTCCCTATGGCCAGCCCGCCCTGCTCGAGATTCGGGCAGGAGACGTTGATCTCGAATGCGGCGATGTCCTCATCGGCCAGGTCTTCGGCGACCTCGTAATACTCGCTGGCGACGAGTCCCCCGATGCTCACGATCACGTGGGTGCCGCCAGCCTGGTACCGACGCAGCAGGCCGCTCCGGAAGCCGTCACTGCCAGGGCTCGGGATGCCCACGCTGTTGAGCATCCCGTGGCTGGTCTCCGCGAGGCGGTGCGCCGGATTGCCGGCGCGCCGGCGAGCGAACACCGTCTTGGTGACGACCGCACCGAGCCGCTCGAATGGGATGAGCGGGGCGAGTTCGGGCCCGAAGCAGCCGGAAGCGGGCATGACCGGGTTGCCCAGGACGAGGTCGCCCACGGTGACCGAGAGATCCGGCCGTGACTGTGTTCCGTTGTCGCGGTCGTGGGCGCGGGAGTCGATGACGGCTGAGTGCATTATCTGGTGGCACCCATGGTGGTCTCCTGCTCAGGCACGGGCGCCTTACCTGCGCCCCAGCGGGCCTCGAGGGCCGCGGCCACACGCAGCAGTGCAGCGTCTTCTCCGATGCGTCCGACGACCTGGATGCCGACGGGCAGCGAATCGGAGGGTCCAGGGATCGTGACGACGGGCTGCCCGGTCAGGTTGAACGGGCGCGTATACCGGAGGAGCTTCTCCCGGACATGGGGCTCCCCGATCAGCGGAGCCGTGATCATCGTGTTGGGCAGGATCACGGCATCGTACGAGCCGAGCGCACGTTCAACCGCTTCGGCCCACCGTGCCCGCTGGCGCAGGCCCCATAGGTAGCCGGCTCCCGTCACCTTGAATCCGAGCTCGAGCGTCTTGCGGACGTCGTCGCTGTACAGGTCAGGGGCATCACGCAGCCAATCGAGGTGGTACGAGGTCGCTTCAGCGAACAGGATGGGCTGGAACGCGTCCTCCAGAGTCTTCCAGCCGGGGAATTCGATGCGAGGAAGGCCCTCGCTCACGCGGTCCCAAACCTTCTGGGTCTGCCCATCGAGGCCGTCTTCCCACCCGGAGGGAACAGCCAGGTGAGGGGACCAGTCCTCCGGAGTCCCGGGGTCGAATCGGTCGCCGCCGGCCAGCACCCCAAGGGCGTGCGCAGTCGTTCGAACGTCCCGTGCCATAGGGCCTGGAACATCGAGGCTCTCCGCGAGCGGGAAGATCCCCTCGATGCTGAGGAGCCCAGTGGTGGGCTTCATGCCCACCACCCCGCAGAGACCTGCGGGAATCCGGATCGATCCCCCCGTATCTGAGCCGATCGCCCAGTCGCACAGCCCGAGGCTCGCAACCACAGCCGATCCACCGGAGGAACCGCCGGGCACGCGGGTGGGATCGTGGGGGTTCCGCGCGGCTCCGAAGTGGACGTTGTCATTGGTGACGCCGAAGGCGTACTCGTGCATGTTGGCCTTGCCGATGACCTGAGCACCGGCGGCCCGCAGGGATGCGATGATCGGCGCATCCTTGTCCGCGGCCCTGGCCGGGAGGTGCCTGCCGCCAGCGGTTGTGACCATGCCCTGGACGTCGATGTTGTCTTTGACAGCAACGAGTTCACCCGATTCGGCCTGCTCGTTGAGGCTGATGAAGCCGTTGTAGCTCGCGAGCTCTCGCGCTCTGCGCCTCGTGTCAATCGCATCCATCGGATGGTTCCTCTCCTCGGTTCTGCCCGGACATCCCGGTCCTATGCTGTGTCGCGGATCCAGCGGTCCCGAAGACCGTTGATCGCGACGGCGAAGATGAGCACGAGTCCCTGCGCAATCAGCTGCCAGTAGATTTCGAGCCCTGCGACGACCACCATGTTCGTCAGGACCGTCAGCAGCAGCGCGCCGACGGCCGCGCCCAGAACCCCGCCTCGGCCTCCGCTGAATGCCACTCCTCCGATGATCGCCGCCGCGATCGAGTTGAGGTTGACGTTGTTGCCGAGGTTCTGGTCGATGTAGCCGGAATAGCCGCTGTACATGAGGCCGCCGACCAGCGCGCAGAGAGCGCACAGGACGTAGGCCGACATCGTGACCGCGAAGACCGGCACACCCGCATGACGCGAGGCCTCGGGGTTCGCTCCCACGGAGTACACGTAACGGCCCCAGATCGTGCGGGTCAGCACGCCGAAAAGCAACAGACCCATCGCGATCCAGATGATCGTGGGCAGCGGCACGCCGGCGATGGAGCCCGATCCGACCCGTCGAAGCCAGGCCGGGGCGGACCCGCTCGTCTGTGCCTTGGTGTAGGCCAGGAGCGCACCGCTCACGACGATGAACATGATGAACGTCGCAATGAACGGAGGAACCTTGCGCCAGGTGATCAGGAGGCCATTGACCAGGCCGACCATCAGGGCAAGGCCTACCGCGGCCGCCAGGGAGATCGCGATGTTCGCACCGCCGCCGGCCGCCGACGTCGCAATGACCCCCGTGACGGCAACAACCGCACTCACCGACATGTCGATCCCGCGGACCAGGAGCACGACCATCTGGCCGAGCACCACGATGCCGAGCGCCGAGGTCTGCACGGCAACGGTTCGGAGGTTGGTCTCGTCGTAGAAGGTGGGCGTGACTATCGCTGCCACGATGAGGAGCAACACCGTGGTGGAGATCGCCGAGTATCGCGAGAGCCAGTCCACGACCTGGACGGCGAGAGGCGGGCGGTGGGCCGCCGATCGGTCGACTGCAGTCGAAAGCGTCATTGCCGTCCCCGAGTCCTGTAGACCGAAACCCCGACGAGGACGATCGCTCCCAGCACCAGCTGCTGGAAGTACCCGTTCACGTGCAGGAAATCGAAGATGTTGCTGGACATCGTCACCAGGAGGACGGCGCCGAAGGCTCCGACTATTGAGCCTCGCCCCCCGTACAGACTGATCCCGCCGATTGCCGCGGCGACGATTGAGCTGAATTCGAGGCCCTGTCCGAGCCCAGGGTCGCCCACACCGGACCTCGACAGCAGGAAGATGCCGGCTGCGGCGGCACAGACACCAGAGATGACGTAGGTCAGAGTTCGGGTCCGATGCACGTTGATCGCCGAGAGCCGGGCGACATCGGCCGACCCTCCGACGGCATAGACGTTGCGTCCGTAGGTCGTGCGGTTGAGCACGAACCAGGCAGCAGCCCAGATGAGCAGGAACACGAGTACGGCGATGGGAACGGGACCGATCGCTGCGTCGTACATCGTGAAGAAGAAGTCCGGTACGACGTCCGTGGGCCCGTCGGTGATGGCCAGCGCCACTCCGCTGAGCACCCCGAGCATCCCCAGCGTGACGATGAAGGGGGTCGCGCCGATCCGAGTGATGAGCACTCCGTTCAGCAGCCCGATGGCGGCTCCCACCGCGAGACCCAGGACGATGACAAGGATCGGCGGTATCGTCGTCGCCCCCATCGTCACCGCGACACCGAGTCCGACCACCCGGGCCGTCATGCCGACAGACATGTCGATGCCGCCACCGAGGAGCACGTACACCTGACCGATCGTCACCACCCCGAGGGCGATCGACTGGCGGAGGATCTCGGCGAGGTTCTCCGGTCGCCCGAAAGCGGGCGAGATCGACGCAGCGACGGCGTAGAGGACGACGACGAGGAGGTAGACGAAAACCACCGCCCCGTTCCGGCGCAGCCAGCTGGAGGGCGGTCCGAGCCGCGTGCGTGCGACCCGCTCGGCGAGTGTGAGCGTCACTGCTTCTCCGTCCTTGATTGGGGCGCCTGCGGGGCGATCTCGGGCTCGTCGGACGTCCCGGACGCGACTGCCGCCCGGAGGATCGACTCTTCGCTGGCGTCCGAGCGGTTCAGTTCTGCGGCCACCCTGCCCTCTCGCAGCACGACGATGCGGTCACAGACGCCGAGCAGCTCCGTCAGGTCGGAGGAAGCGAGAAGAACCCCTACCCCGCGGGCGCTCAAATCCTCGATGATCGCGTAGATCTCGGACTTGGCTCCGACGTCGACGCCACGGGTCGGTTCATCGAGGACCACAGCCTTCGGCGACGTGTCGAACCACTTCGCGAGAACCACCTTCTGCTGGTTCCCGCCACTGAGGTTATGGATGCTGACTCTCGTCGAAGCAGGGCGGACACCGAACTGCGCGATCAGTCGTGCTGCCATGCTCTGCTCTCGCTTGAACGACAGCACGCCCGCCCTGCTGAAGCGGCGAAGCGAAGGCAGCGACAGATTCGCCGCAACCGATCGACCTGCCACGATGCCGTGTGCTTTGCGGTCCTCCGGAACCATGACGACCCCGGCTCGAGCGCACGGCCCGGGAGAACGGGGCACCCGTGTCCCCTCCAGAAGGATCTGGCCGGCGGCAACGTCCTCTAGCCCGACCACGGCACGAGCCAGGGTCGTTCGCCCGCTTCCCCCGAGGCCGGCAAGACCGACGATCTCTCCCCTTCGCACCGTGACCGAGACATCGAACAGCTTGCCGGGCACGGTGAGGTTCCGTACTTCCAGCACCGGCTCTCCTATCGAGGGCACGCGCTCGGGGAACAGCTCACTGATCGGCCGGCCGACCATTCGGCGGATCAGTTCGTCCTCGGTCATCTCGACAGTGTTGTCGGAGCTGACGAAGCGGCCGTCCTTGAACACCGTGACCCGGTCCGAGAGGGCGAAGACCTCGCTGAGACGGTGGGAGATGTAGACGATGCTCCGGCCTTCGTCCCTCAGGCGGTGCAGCACGGCGTAGAGGACCTTGAGCTCCTCGGGCGACAGCACCGTGGACGGCTCGTCCATGACGATGCATCGCGCGTTCCCGGCAAGTGCCTTGGCGATCTCGACGAGCTGTTGCTCGACGACCGAAAGCTGAAGCACGTACCTGCGGGGATCCAGGTCCGATCCCAGCCTGGCGAGGATCGCTGTGGTCAGCCGTGCCGCCTTCTCCGGCGACACGGCACCCAAGCGCCCTTTCGGCAGCATGCCGAGGAACACGTTCTCGGCCACCGTGAGCTCGCTCAAGAGGTTGAACTCTTGGTGGACGACGGCGATACCCGCGGCCCGGGCACGCTGCGGCGTGAGCGTCGCGTGACTCTCCCCGCTGACGATGACTTCACCCGAGTCTGGAACGTAGGCCCCGGCGAGGATTTTGACCAGGGTCGACTTGCCTGCCCCGTTCTCCCCGACGAGGGCATGAATCTCGCCGGGGAGAACGGTGAAGTTGACGCGGTCAAGAGCCTGCACGCCACCGAAGGCCTTGCTGACGTTGCGAAGCTCGAGAAGCGGCTCTGTTGATCCGCTCTCCGTGCTCACCGGCGACGCTAGGGTCACTTACGCTTCAATCCGGCTGCGATGTACGCCTCCATCGGCAGGACCAGCGGCCCGACGAAGTCGTCGCTCAGTTCGGGAACGTAGTGCTCGTCCAGGTTCGTCTCGTTGAAGCCCTCGGCAGGAATCGCCTCGTACTTCTTCACCGGCTCACCCTTCAGCACCTTGAGGGTGGTTTCCAGGCACGCCTTCGCCACAGTTCCGGGAGGGTCCGGGAACGCGTCGAACTCGACCCCGTACTCCTGTGCGAGACGGAGGAAGCCATTGGTCGGGTTGTCGACTCCGTACGCCGGCTGCGGTTTCCCCGCCTCGTCGAAGGCGAGCATCGCGCCCGTGGCCATTTCGGATCCGCCCGACCAGATCCCATCGATCTGGGGGTTGGCTGCCATGAGCGCCGTGGCCTTCTCCTTGCCGGTCGCCACCGACCAGTTGGCGTATTCGCTGCCGACGATCGTGATGTCCGGGTACTTCGCGAAGGCGTCCTCAGCTGCCTGCTTCCACGCCTCGGCAGCGTCGACGCCGGCGATGCCGTGCATGAGGATCACGTTCCCCTTGCCGCCGAGCCGCTCCGCGAGCTTGGCCGCCGCCTGGTAGCCGACTGCGTAGAGGTCTACGTCGTTGTACGTGACGTACTTCTTGCCCTCGACGTTGTTGCCGCACACGATGACGGGGATGCCCGCAGCCATTGCGCGGCTGACCGACGCCGAGAGCGCGGCCCGTCCCTGCGGGTTCAGCATGATCGCATCGGGCTTCTGAGTGACCAGATTCTCCATCGAGGTGATCTGGCCGTCGGCGTCGCCCATGGAAGGCAGCAGCAGGAGCTCCCCGACATCGGGGTTCTGGGACGCCTCGTACTTGACTGTCTCGTCCCACGTCAGGCCCCAGCCGTTGAAGGGGCCCTGAGTGAGGGCGGCGATCGTGTACGGGCCGTCCTTCTTGTACTTGGACGTGTCGACCGTGACGTCAGCGTCCGCCATGAGATCGGCGGACACACCGTCAACCTTCTCCGGCTTGGCCCCGCCGGACTCCTGGCCGGCTTCTTTCGCGCAGCCGGTGAGTCCTAGTGCCGCCACCATGCTGATCCCAACCGCGCTTACCGCTACGCGGCGTGCCCGTCTGCGCCAGATCCCCTTGATCGCCTTTGTGCCCATTTTCTGACTTTCACCTCTCCATTGTGGTGATCGCGGGCCGTCGCCGCCCCCCTTGTATACAGCGGTACTCGGTTGTGCGTCAAGGGCGCGCCGTTCCCGGATGCGAGCGCCCGGGAGCAGCGCTCGAGCCGTGCACCCTCCACCGGATCGATCAGGCGCGAGATCCGGCGCGGCGGCCGAATACCATTCCGGCGGTGAGTCCGCTGCCGCCCGGGTAGTTCTGGCTGAACAGCCCCCCGAGCATCTCGCCCGCTGCGAACAGACCCGGGATCGGAACACCCTCGGCGCCCAGCACGCGCGCCTCGATGTCCGTCTTCACGCCACCGAAGGTGAAGGTGATGCCGCAGGTGACGGGATAGGCATAGAAGGGCGCTGTCTCGATCGGCATCGCCCAGTTGCTCTTGGGCGGCTGCACCCCGGCGGATCGGCCGTCCTTGACCGTGGGGTCGAACGGGACCGACCGGTCGATCGACGCGTTGAACTCATCCAGCGTTCGGCGCAGCCCGTCGGGATCGACGCCGGTCATGCGCGCCAGCTCATCAAGGGTGTCCGCACTGGCGAACCCGATTCCCGGCATGTCGTACTCCTCAGCGCGAAGCAGGGGCCGCAGGTCCGCGTCGAAGAGCTGGAAGGCGATCGAGCCTGGCTGGGCGAGGATCTCGCGCCCGTACTTCGCGTAGGTGTAGTTGCGGAAGTCGGCCCCTTCGTCCAGGAAGCGGCGACCCTCCACATTCACCACGATCCCCAACGGGTAGCTCTGCCGGGTGAGCCTGTTCGTCAGCTCGCGATTGCTCTCGTTGAGATCGGCCCACGCGTCCCACGCAACGCTGTGACAAGTTGTCCAGTCACCGCCGGGCGCGGCTCCGATCTCGAGCGCAGCGAGGATCATGTCGCCGGTGTTGAGAGGGGTGCCTCGTACCTTCGCGTTCTCCCACCCCTCGCCGAGGTGGCGGCGGCGCAGTTCCCCGTTGGCCTCGAATCCGCCCGCGGCGAGAACGACCGACTCCGCACGCACGTCGTCTCGTCCCTCTACACGCACGCCCGCCACCCGGCCGTCCTCCACGAGGAGACCGATGGCACGGTGGGCGTAGCGGATAGCTACGCCGGCCCGGTTCGCCGCCGCAGTGTGGTCGGCGACGAGCCCCTGTCCTCCGCCCAGGTTTCCGATGTGAAGGCCACCCCAGAAGAGGTAGGTGCCGTCCGGCCGGGCATAGGCCTGTCGCTCGTACATGAGCCGGTACCGGAGCCCGTGCCCGTGCAGCCAGCGCACCGTGTCGAGCCCCTCGCTGACGAGCACTTCGGTGAGCGCCGGGTCGTTCGCTCCGCCGGTCACCTTGACCATGTCGGCGCGGAAGTCCTCCCGGGAGTAGGGGGGTACAAGCGTTTTTGCGTGCCGCTCGTCCGGTTCAAGGATGTCCAGCAGGTCCTCGAGGCCGCCGTGCGCCACGCGGGTGGCACCGGCCGTGTAGAAGCTGTTGCCCCCCGCTTCCCCCTCCCTGCCGCGCTCCAGCAGCAGGACGGATCGACCCCGCTCCGCCGCGGCGAGTGCGGCGCTGAACCCCGCGTTGCCGCCACCGACCACGATCACGTCCCACCGCCGACCGCTCGACTCCTCGTGCATGCCGACCTCCTCCGAATAGTTCTGCACCGGCTCCCGTGAAAACCCGGCGCTAGCCGAACTCTTCCCCGGCTCCGTCGGCTCGTCTCAGCACATATGCCGCACAGACCACGTCCTGGATCGCCAGGCCCTGCGACTCGAAGAGCGTGATGTCATCGTCACCGCGTCGCCCGGGGGTGCTCCCGAGCAGAAGCTCCCCCAGGGTCGGCACCGTCGCCGGGTCCCACCCGTTCCTGTGCAAGTCGCCGCAGTCGAGCTGCGCGACCTCACGATCGTCGGTCACAACAACCGCGGCCCTGTCCAGAAGCGTGCGGTCCACCTCCCGCTTCTCCCGCGCATTCGACCCGGTCGCGTTGACGTGGGTGCCTGGCCGGACCCACGCGCCGTCGAACACAGGCTCGGCTGCTCCCGTCGCGGTGACGATGACGTCCGCCGCACGGACGGCCTCTTCCGCCCCGGACGCATGCACCTCCAAGCCGAGCTCGTCCCGCATCCGGGCGATGAACCTGTCTCGTCGCTCCTCGCCCCGGCTCACCACGCGAACCGTGCGGAGGCTCGGCAGCACGAGCGCGAGCGACCGCAGCTGCGTCTCGGCCTGGAAGCCGGCTCCGAAGAGGGCGAGGACCTCGGAGTCGGGGCGGGCCATCGCCCGGGTTGCCACCGCGCTGGCGGCGCCCGTTCGGATCTGGCCGAGACGGTCCGCTTTGATCATCGCAATCAGCTCACCGGTATCAATGGAATAGATGAGGAGCGTGAGGACGGTGCCCTGCGTCACCCCCGCTCGCACGACGGGGTACGACTTCACGCCCATCACCCCCTCCGTGGGCGCGAGAGCCCACATGACGTTGAGCGCCGCGTTGCCCGCCCAGGATCGTCGGCGCGGGGCGTTCGTCGCTTCGCCGCCGGCCAGGAGGCGGAAGGATCGGTCGACGCACTCGATGGCGTCGGCCGTCGGCAGGAGGGCCGTGACGACCTCGTCGTCGAGGTACCGGACCATCTCTAGACCTCCGCCCCTGCGTCGATATCCCGGAAGGCATCGACCACGACATCCACGGCCTGGGCGATGTGCGCCGGTTCCGCGTGCTCCTCCGGGGAGTGGCTGATCCCGTCGCGGCAGGGCACGAACACCATCCCGGTCGGGATCTGCTTCGCCACGTGGCCCGCGTCGTGGCTCGCGCCGCTCGCCATGCTGATGAAGGAGTACCCCTGCCGCGTGGCAGCCGCTGCGAGCACGTTCTGCACCGTTCCATGCAGGACGATCGGCGACTGGTCGGAGAGCTGCCGTGCGGTGATGTGGATCTCCCGCCCGGAGGCGATTCGAAGGGCGTCGTCGAGCAGGCTCTCGGTGAGCTCCCGTTGCCGCTCGGAGTCGATGTCCCGCACGTCGAGACCGAGCACGACTCGGCCCGGCACTGTGGTGAGCGAGCCGGGTTGCACCTGCAGCGTGCCGACCGTAGCCACGGTGGTTGCATGACGCTGCGCGCGGCGCTCCACCGCGGTGATGAACTCGGCTGCGGCGACCAGCGCGTCCCGACGGAGCCACATCGGGGTGGCGCCCGAGTGGTCGGCGCGGCCCTCGAAGGTCAGCTCGACGCGCGTGCTTCCCCCGATCGTGTGGACCACGCCGAGTTGACGACCGCGGGCCTCGAGGACCCGCCCCTGCTCGATGTGCACCTCCACGAAGCAGGCGATGTCCGCCGGATCCCAGCGCGCCTCCGTCGCGTCCTCTGGGTGCAGGCCCACCTCCCGAGCCGCGCTCCATGCGGTGATCCGATCGCGGTCGGCGAGCTGGCGGAGGGTGTCTTCGGTGAAAGCGCCTGTCAGGAGCCGACTGCCGATGCATGGAGCGCCGAAGCGTGCGCCTTCTTCCCCAGCGAAGGCGATGATCTTGAGCGGGTGGCGGAGGCCGCCGCCCGCGGCGAGTACCCGCGCGATCTCGACAGCGGCGACCACGCCCGCCGCGCCGTCGAAATTCCCGCCCTGGTACACCGAGTCGAGGTGCGACCCGCTCGCGAGCGCGGGCAGGTCCTCGCTCCCAGGCAGCACGCCGAACGAGTTGCCGACCGCGTCGGTCGAGGTGGTGAGTCCGTACTCCTCGAGCCAGTCTCGGAACCGGCGGTGGGCCTGCCGCTCCGTCTGCGAGTAGACCATTCGCGAGAAACCACCCGCGGGATCCGCGCCGATGGCGCCGAGCTCGTCGAGATGGCGCGCGATCCGTGCGGGGTCGGCCTTGGTCATCAGAGTCCTTCCGGAAGCAGCAGGGAGGAGCGGAATAGGGGCTCGTACTGCAGGCCCTCCGCCTGGAAGCGGTCGCCAGCGCCCCGATCGCAGTCGACCACCGCGAGAACTCCGGTGACTTCGACGCCTTCGCGCCGGAGCTCGGCGACGGCCCTCAGCGCGCGCTGCCCGGTCACGACCACGTCTTCGATGAGCACCACGACCTCGCCGGGATGCAATCCGCCCTCGATCGCCCGCCCGCGGGGCGTCTCCGCCTGACCTCGGACGATCGCCAGGGGCAGACCGCTCTCCAGCGAAACGGCCGTACCGACCGCCACGGCGCCCAGCGTCGGTGCCGCCACCCGGTCGGTGCCGGGCGGGATGCGTGCGGCCAGGAACCGGGCGACGCGACGCAAGATGGTCGGTCTGGCCACGATCAGGTACTTCTCGAAGAAGTAGGGCTGCTCGACACCGCTGTCGAGCTGCACGGTGCCGCGCTGGAACGAGGCACGCAGGATGTCCTGCTGCAATTCGACGAGGGTCGCCTCATCGCTGAGACGCACCCGGTCCTCGTCGGCGAACCTGAGGTCCTTGCGGACGGGGATCGGCCCCTCGTTGTCACTCATCGCTGGGCCCTTCCGGAAAGAGTTCGGCTGCTGTGAGCCCCGCTGAAAGCCCGAATAGGAGCCGCAGCCTGGCCTTGAGCGGGGGGAGATTGCCGGCCGAGACCAGACCGGACGAGAGCAGGTGGATCTCGCCGCCCGGCCCCCCGTAGGTCCGCGCGAGAACCTGCCCGCCCGCACACCGGCTCGCGAGAACGACCGGGCGACCGGCCGCGGCGACCCTGAGGACCGCGTCGGCGAGAAGTGGCGCGGCGTGCCCGCCACCAGTGCCCGCGACGACAAGCCCGTCGATCCGCTCCGCGATCGCTTCGACGATCAGCCCGTCCGCGCCAGACACGGCCCAGACCAGCTCGACCCGCCGGTCCGGCGGAGCGATACGGGACAGCCGTTCAGAGCCGAGCGGGCCGAGCAGTGGCACGGCACGTCCTTCGACGACGTGCCCCACCGGACCGGCCGACGGAGAGCCGAACGCCGCGACCCGCGTGCTGTGTGTCTTCGTGACCCACCGGGCGAGATGGATCTCGTCCTGGAAGACGACGACGGGCCCGTACGCCGCGAACCGGGGAGTCATCGCTACTGCGATGGCCGCCGCGAGATTCGCCGGGCCATCCTCGCCGGCGCTCCCCGGAACCCGCATGGCGCCGGTAACGACGACCGGCACCGGCGTGTCGAGGAGGAGCGCGAGTGCATACACCGTCTCCTCCAGGGTGTCGGTGCCGTGGGTGATGACGATGCCGGCCGCGCCTTGCTCGATCTCCTCCCGCACCGCCGCGGCGAGGTCCCACATGTGTTGCGGTGTGACAGCCCGGCTTGACACCAGCAGCACGTCACGGGCGCGCACCTCCACGTCGCCACGCTGTTCACCCGCAGCATCCGCGAGATGCGCAGCACCGAGCCGCGGCAGAGCACCGGCCGCGGTCGCATGCGTCGAGATGGTGCCCCCCATCGCCAGGAGAGAGATCCGGCTCACGGCGCACGCCCATCGAACAGCTGGGAGCAGTCCTTCACCTCGGCCAGCCCGGTGAGCCCACGCCACCAGGACTCGGCGACCACCGGATCCGCCACAAGGCGGTCGAACTTCGCCCGGAGCTCTGCGGCGTCCACCGGGTCGAGGTGGTGCCCGTGCGGATTCTGCACTTCTGCCGCACGGGTGCCGTCGCGGGATTCTACGGTTACCCGCGCCGGGGATGACTCAGGCCACCGAGCCTCCAGGTCGGCCGCGACCCGCACCTCGACCCGCTCGGCGAGGCGCGCGATGTCCTCGCGGTACACGAAGCTGTCCGGATCGATGCGGCCGAGGACGGCGCCGGCGGCGACCGCATAGGGCAGCGAGAAGCGCGCCGAGAGCGCGTTGGGTGCGGCCTGCCGGTCGAGCTTCATGTTGTTGCTCACGGTTTCGACCACGATCCGGTCTATGGCGCCGATGTCGATCGGTGCAAGCCGGAACACGGCATCGAGCGCAGCGTGGGTGAGCGCGCAGGCGCTGTGCAGCTTGAAGTAGTTCCTGCGGATCCCTAGCCGGTCGTAGTCGAGCGGCGCCGTGATCGCGTCCTCGTCGATCAGCGTTCCTGCGATCTCGCCGAAGGCGATTTCGAACGCCCGAGCGGACCCGGTGAACCCGGCCTGGGCAAGGGCGGAGGCCCGGACGGCGGACTGTGCGGCGCTGCCCATCCATGTGTTGCGGGCGGTAGCGCCGTCGTAGCAGGCGTCCCAGATACTGAGGATGGGACTGGTCGCCGCAATGCGGGCTGCCTCGAGCGGATCCGCACCGGTGACGAGCGCGACGGCGACCGCCCCGCCGACCGCACCGAAGTGCCCGTGCGGGTGCACCGGATAGGTCAGCCGGAAGCCGCTGAACAGACGAGACGCCACCTCGTAGCCCGCGAGCACCGCCGTGAGTAGGGCGGTCCCGTCCGCCGCGGTCGCCTCGGCGGCCGCCAGGGCGGGCACGACAACCTGCATGCCGGGGTGCCCGGTGGGTCGAACCCCCTCGTCGAGCTCGAGGAAGCTGCCCGCCGTGGCGTTGAGGAAAGCGGCCCTTTCGGCGGTGGACGACAGGTGCGGCGCACCGAAGACGGTGGCAGTGCCCGGACGGCCCCGCTCGCTCACGGTGCCGGCGGCGTGCTCGATCGCGAGCAGCCTCTCCACCTCCGACTGGCGGCTCCCCCCGCGGCTGACGCCCACGGTGTCCGCGATCACATGGCCGGCATGGCGAACGGTCTCCGCGGGCACCGCCCCGAGCCGGAGCGCCACCGCGGTGCGGACGGCCCGGTCGAGGAGGGTCTCCGTCATTGCCGCCCTATCCCGCGTTGTGACGAGCAGGAACGAAGCGGCCCCGGTGCTCGCCCACCGGCTTGCGGTCCTTCATCGCCACCTCGCCGCGGAGGATCACCATTGTGGGCATCCCGGTGAGCTCGAAGCCGTTCCAGGCGCTGGTCGGCTGCTTTGCGACCAACTCCTCATTCCTCACAGTCCAGGTCGCCCCGGGATCAACGATCGTCAGGTCAGCGTCGCTGCCCGGAAGGATCGCGCCCTTCCGCGGGTACAGGCCGTACAGCTTCGCTGTCGAGGTCGACATCACGTCGGCGAACCGCTCCGGCGTCGTGTCGCCTGCGAACATCCGGTCGAGCATGACCGGGCCGAACGTCTCGCAGCCGACTCCGCCGGCGGGCTGAGTAGCCAGGCCCTGCGACTTCTCCTTCACTGTGTGCGGCGCATGGTCGGATCCGATCGAGACGATCGTGCCGTCGTTCACGGCCTCCCACAGCGCATCGCGGTCCTCGGCGCTCCGGATCGGGGGGTAGACCTTCATCATGGGGCCGACGCGCTCGTAGTCCGAGTCAGTGAGGGACAGGTACTGCGGGCACGTCTCCGCAGTCACCGGCAGGCCGAGGTCCTGCGCCTCGCGGACCACGTCGGCCCCGGCTGCCGAGGCCATGTGCACGACGTGGAAGCGGCAGCCGGTCGCCTTCGCGAACTGGGCGCCGACCGCGATCGAGGTTGCCTCCGCCACCGCTGGGCGCGCGGCGAGCAGGTCTTCGTACGTCTCGATGGGATGACCCAGGTCTTCCTGGCTGGCGGCAAGGATGTCGCGGTCCTCGCAATGGGCGGCGAGCAGTCCGCCCGCAGCGGCGACCGCCTCGAAGACCCGCAGGACTGCACCGTTGTCGGGCGGGAGGATGAGGTTCTCCGGCGGCTCGTCACCCAGGTTGTAGACGAGCTGCTTGGTGTCCTTCCGAAGGGCGTAGCCCCAGAAGATCTTGATGGCGGCGGCGCCGGCCTCGAACATGGGCCCGAGCTCGTCGATGTTGCTGTCGCCGATCGCGATGCCCCATAGGCCGAA
This sequence comes from Naasia sp., assembly GCF_025465545.1. Lineage (GTDB taxonomy): Bacteria > Actinomycetota > Actinomycetes > Actinomycetales > Microbacteriaceae > Naasia. Next base: position 86,992 of record NZ_JAODMK010000015.1, read on the forward strand.
GTCCACCCAGGCGACACCCTCGTGCTGCTCCTTGCGCTGCCGCAGCACCTCCACCGAGTCGACCGGGGGAATCGCGTTCGGCATCTCGAGGATGGTGGTCACTCCGCCCACGAGAGCACCGAGCGTCGAGTGGGCGAAGTCCTCCTTCTCGGTCATACCCGGGTCGCGTGAGTGAACATGCGGGTCGATGAATCCGGGGAAGACAAGCTTTCCGGACACGTCCACCGTCTCGTCCGCCTGGGCATTGTGCCCCCGCTCCAGCAGGGCGGCGATCCGGCCGTCCTCGCAGAGGATGTCCTGCTCGAGCACACCGTCAGGCGTGACGACGGAGCCGTTCTTGATCAGCAATCTCATTGTTATGTCCTTAGGTCGGCGCGGCGGATCTCTTCGCTGCCGCGCGGTTCGTCTGCGGAGCCACTCATGGTGGTGCGGCCCTGCTCCATCACGTGGGTGCGGCTCGATACCGCCAGGCCACTGTCGGGTCGGGCTGGGCGAGCAGGGCGCTCATACCACGCCGGTCCGGCCTTGGGACCTGTGCGTGCATCTGGCCGACAATCTCCGATCGGGCCGCCGAGTGGACTCGTCGAGCAAGATCGGTCGGGGCTGCGGCATCAGTGCCATCCCTACGGCGATCCTCTTCCGCTCCCTCCAGAAGGATGGCGGCGAGCTGAGAGGACCGCCCGTTCGACCGCGCGAACAGGGAATGGGCGCGCGCGACCGGCTCACGGCGAGCGCCCGTGTCAGGGTTGTGCGCTCCCCGCGTCCTCGGGCCGTCGAGCCCGTGGCGTTCGAGCGGATGGACGGTGCAGGAGATGATCGCCCGCCCCGTCGTCGCGCGGTCGCCGTCGCCGCCACCGAGGGGGATGCAGACAAGCGCCTTCACTCCACCCCCAGGTCAGCCTCGATGGACCCGCCGTATTCCTCACGGTCACGGAAGTCTCCAGTGTACGCTCAACTGTATACAAAGGTGTTCCGACCGTGTCAAGAGCCGCTTCTCGCTGGCCGCGGTGTTCTCGAGTCTGAACAGCGGGGGGTCAGCGCACTTGGCTTGTCTGCACCATCCGTAGGCGGAGCTCCCGCGCAGCCGCCATGTGCTCCTGACTGAGCCGGGTCGCGGTGACCTCATCGCGCTTTCGGATCGCATCGAGAATGCCGGCGTGCTCGTCCAGCGCCTCCTCCCAGCGTCCCGGCTGACTCACAGTGGGTTCTGGGTAGCGCCGGATGTGCACCTCGAGCCGGGCGAGCAGATCCACGAGTGTCGAGTTGTGGCTCGCTCTCCACATTCGGTCATGGAAGGCGTGATTGACCGTCGCCTTCTCGAACGGGGCTGCCCCGGACGCGTTCCGCATGTGCTCGAGCGCGAGCTCGAGCAGCCGCAGGTCGTTGTCTGTCCGGGTGCGCGCCGCCCACCCCGCCGCCACACCCTCGAGCACGATTCGGCAGTCGTAAATCTCCATCACCTCTTCCAGCGTGGTCACACGCACGACGAGATGGCGTCCGCGCTGCTGGAGGATGCCGTCCTTCTCCAATGCCCGAAGCGCTTCGCGCACCGGAGTCCGACTCACCCTGTACGTCTCGGCGACCGCCGACTCGACGAGAACGGCGCCGGGGCGATACTCACCGTTGAGCACCGCCGTCCGCAGCTGGTTGTACAGCGACTCCGGTGTAGCCCCGTTGGGTTCGGTCATGGTTGCAGACTCTAGCGCCCGGGAATCCGCCGTTCCTGTCGCCGATTCGGCTCTGCGCGCGGGCGAGATCCATTCTCGGAGACTTTCACCCACGTGCGAGGATCGTGTACGGCACCTCCTCGGGAATGATTTCGGGCTTCGAGGCCCCTGGCAGCAGCGAGAGCACGGCAGTGACCGACTTGCCGCGCTCGGTCAGCATCGAGTACAAGGGCCCGGGCGGGCACCGCCGACTCCAGGACGTGGCAAGCATCAGCACGCTGTGCACGGAGTCGCCCAGGTTCGGCTCCAGTGTCAGCAGCCCCATGTCCTCTTCTGCTCGGATGACGGGCACCCGCAAGGCGCGCGCAACGGTGTGAGCGAGCACCGACTCGTCGTCCCCCACCCAGCACGCCACCGCGTCCGGCCGGGCGCTCTGCACAGAGTCCGAGATGGCACGCCCAATCTCGTCCACGGCGAGGGGATCGGACGCCGTGTCGATCCACCGCAGGTCATGGTCCGACGCGATGAGTGGGGCAACGAGTGCGGTCAGGTCAAGTCCCGGATCGTTCATTGCGGACTCCTCGCAGTCACGGCGCATTCCTCGAGAAACGCGCGCAGAAGAGGGAATCGTATCGGCTGCGGAGCCACCGCTCGCGATCTGCAGGTGGCCACGTCGGGCCGGTCGCAGCAAGTGACGCGCGTTTTCGGCAAGCCGCCGCGGCGGCCGGGACGCCGCCCGTGACGTTGGTGAGCTTCGATGGCCTCATCGCCGGGTTCGGCGATGGGCTGACGTCAGCTATCCGAACCGGGCCCTGTAGCCCCGGTCGACCTGACTGCCGCCGGCGAAACGGGGACTTGACGGTCGATACTGCGGCCGCATTCCGGGCGAGCACTTGCTGGGGTACCTGGACTCGAACCAAGAACAACTGAACCAGAATCAGCCGTGTTGCCAATTACACCATACCCCAACGGACCGTCCGAGGGACGTCCGGGAGGCCCAGGCAGCGCCCGGACCGACATCCGACTTTAGCCCAAAAACGAGGCGCCCGCTGACGCCCCCGGCACTCGGGGAGCGGTCGGCCGCGACTGCGGCCGGCCGTCTCCTGCGCCGGGACGCCGAGGAACGTACTCCTCCGCAGTCCTCGGCGCGAGCCCGTGCGCCGGCGGGCGCTTGTTCCTAGCGTGGAGGAGCGGCACCGGCGCACCAGACGGATGCGGGCTGCCACACCGACCACGATCAACGAAGGAGAGCCGCCATGGCTGAGGAGAAGGGCAACCAGACGCCGAACACGCCCGACGTGAGCGAGACGGAGCTACGGGCGAAGAAGGTCGACGAGCTTCGCGATGAGGCGAAGGAGGTCGGCGTCTCGGGGACGTCGGGCATGAAGAAGGAGGAGCTCGTCCAGGCCGTCGCGCAGGCGGAACAGGCTCAGAGCGACGGCTCCTCCCAGGGCGGCTCGGCCGACCGGGGCGGCTCGTCGCACGACGAGGACGGCGACCTCGGTGCCGGTCCCGACGGCGGCAAGGTCCGGACCGGACCGGACACCTCCAAGTCGCTCAAGTACTCGCAGGAGGTCACCTCCACCGACGAAGAGCCGGAGCGCGAGGGCCGGAGCCTGGTTACCAGCCACCACGAGGTCATCAAGGAATGGGCCGAGGCCCGCAACGCGACGCCCGCCACCGTCCCCGGCACCGAGCACGACGATCACCTGGGAGTGCTGCGCCTCGACTTCGGCGACGACAACGACGACCTGCGCCACGTGAGCTGGGAGGAGTGGTTCGACACCTTCGACAAGCGGCGGCTGAACTTCATCTACCAGGAGCAGCGCAGCGACGGCGCCGAGTCCAACTTCTTCCGGCTGGAGAGCCCCGACCGCGAGGACGGCTGAGACCCATTCTCTGCCGCGGGGCGCGACGCGTTCCGCTCAGCCCAGGTCGCGGATCAGGGCCGCTGCGGTGCGCGCGCCGGCGCCTGCGGCGACGATGAGCTGCTGCGGTCCCGGCACGGTCGAGTCCCCCGCGGCATAGACGCCGGGCAGGCTCGTCCGGCCCTCCGGGTCGGTGAGCAGCAGGCCGTCCTGCGCCGTGGCCAGGCCCAGGCCGGCCGCATAGCCGAGGGCGGGCTCGTAGATGGGGCGGAGGAAGCCGGCAGTGCGCTCGACGAGTTCGCCGTCCGCGAGCAGCACGCCGGTCATCCCCCCACGGTCGCCCACGATGTCGCGGACCGGACGGCGCTCCACGAGGATGCCGCGCTCACCGAGCTCGCGCTCCTCCGCCTCGGTGACGACGGCCGGGCCGTGCGGGAACACCACGATGTCGTCCGACCAGCGCGACAGCAAGATCGCCTGCTCGGCGAGATCGTCCGTCTCGCCGAGCAGGGCGAGCGGCTTGCCGGACTCCTCGTAGCCGTCGCAGGTCATGCAGCTGTGCAGGGTCGTGCCGTAGTGCGCCCGAATCCCCGGCAGCGCGGGCAGCCGCTCGACGAGACCCGTCGTGATCACCACCGCGTCCGCCGTCACGTCGCGATCCGTCGTTCCCCGGACTCCGGCAGCCTCGACCCGGAAGCGGCCGTCCTCCTGGCTGATCGTGGTGACCTTGGCGTTCTGCACCTCGGCCTCCGGGTACCGTTCGATCTCCTCGCGGCCGAGCTTGCGCAGCTCGAGCGGCGAGATGCCGTCACGGGTGGGGTAGCCGTGCGAGTGCAGCGTCGCCGCGTTGCGCGGCCGATTCGCGTCGAGCAGCAGCGTGCGGTGACGTGCCCGGACGATGTTGAGTGCGGCACCCAGGCCGGCCGGACCCGCGCCGATGACGACGACGCGGTAGGCGTCAGGCATCGAGCACGCGGGAGAGGCGGGCGATGCGGGCGAGCGTGGACTCCTTGCCGAGGATCTCCATCGACTCGAAGAGGGGCGGGCTCACCCGGCGGCCGCTGATTGCGGTGCGGAGCGGCCCGAACGCGAGCCGCGGCTTGAGTCCGGCACCCTCGATCAGGGCGGCGCGCAGCGATTCCTCGATCGCGGTCCGCGACCAGTCCTCGAGCGGCTCCAGGGCGGTGAGAGCCAGGTCGAGGACCCGCCTGCCATCGCCGCCCGGCAGGGCGTCGGCGTCGTACTCGAAGCCGTCGTCGGTCGCGAAGAGGAAGCCGAGCATCCCGGGCACCTCGCCGAGCAGGTTGACGCGCTCCTGCACGAGCGGCGCCGCCTCCCGCAGGATGGCGCGCTCGGCCTCGGTCGGCGGATCGCTCACGAGGCCGGCGAGGTAGGGGACGATGCGCTCCTCGAAGTCGCCCGCGGCGAGCATCCGGATGTGGTCGCCGTTGATCGACTCGGCCTTCTTGAGGTCGAAGCGCGCCGGGTTCGGGTTCACGTCGACGACGTCGAAGGCGGCGATCATCTCGTCGGTCGCGAAGACGTCCCGGTCGTGGGTCAGCGACCAGCCGAGCAGCGCCAGGTAGTTGACGAGGCCCTCGGGCACGAAGCCGCGCTCGCGGTGGTGGAACAGGTTCGACTCGGGGTCGCGCTTGGACAGCTTCTTGTTGCCCTCCCCCAGCACGTAGGGCAGGTGGCCGAAGCGAGGCACCCATTCGGCGATCCCGATATCGATGAGCGCGTGGTACAGCGCGATCTGCCGCGGCGTCGAGGAGAGCAGGTCCTCCCCTCGAAGCACGTGGGTGACGCGCATGAGGGCGTCGTCGACCGGGTTCACGAGCGTGTAGAGCGGCTGCCCGTTGGGGCGCACGACGACGAAGTCGCTGAAGGATCCGGCCGGGAAGGTGATCTCACCGCGGACCAGGTCGTCGAAGGAGAGGTTGTCGTCGGGCACGCGGAGCCGCAGTGCGGGGACGCGTCCTTCGTCCCGGAACGCCTGGCGCTGCTCGCGGGTGAGGACCCGCTCGAAGTTGTCGTAGCCGAGCTTCGGGTCGCGGCCGGCCGCAACGTTGCGCGCCTCGATCTCCTCGCCCGTCGCGTAGCTCTCGTACAGGTGCCCCGTCTCGACCAGCCGGGCGATGACGTCCGCATAGATGTCGCCCCGTTGCGACTGCCGGTACGGGCCGTGCGGTCCGCCGACATCGATGCCCTCGTCCCAATCGAGCTTGAGCCAGCGCAGCGCCTCGACGATGAGCAGATAGCTCTCCTCGCTGTCCCGCGCAGCGTCGGTGTCCTCGATCCGGAACACCATCTTGCCGCCGGTGTGCCGGGCGTAGGCCCAGTTGAACAGCGCGGTGCGGACGAGGCCGACGTGGGGAGTGCCGGTGGGCGACGGGCAGAAGCGGACGCGGACGTCCGAGCCGGTCGCTTCGGAGAAGGGATAGGAAGCCATACCGCTGTCGATCCTATCGACCGGCGCTTCCGCTCCCCGGGCCGTTGCGGTCGAGCGGGCCTCGGCCCGGTCAGCCTCGGTTGCGGGCGGGGTTGCTCAGCGTGCCGATTCCCTCGATCGTGATCTCGACGGTCTGCCCGTGCACGAACCCGCCAGGGCCTGCGGGAGTGCCGGTGAGGATCACGTCGCCGGGCAGCAGGGTCCACACGTCCGAGGCGAAGGCGATGATCTCCGGGACCGAGTGCAGCATGTCCCGGGTGTTGCCGCTGCGGCGAGGCTCGCCGTCCACGAAGGTGCTGATCTCGAGGGCGGAGGGGTCCAGCTCCGTCTCGATGACGGGGCCCAGCGGGCAGAAGGTGTCGTAGCCCTTCGCGCGGGCCCACTGGCCGTCGGCGAGCATCTGATCGCGCGCCGTGACGTCGTTGGCGATGGTGTAGCCGAACACGACCTCATGCGCGCGCTCGACCGGGACCTGTTTGGCGATGCGGCCGATCACGATGGCGAGCTCGCCCTCGTGCACGATCCGTCCCTCCACCGGTGGGAGCTGGATCGGGTCGCCGGGGCCGACCACCGAGGTGTTCGGCTTGAGGAAGAGCAGCGGGTGGCCGGCCGGCGCCGCCTGGCCGAGGTCGTCGCTGTGAGCCGCATAGTTGAGGCCGACGCCGACCACCTTGGAGCGCGGGATGACGGGCGCGAGAAGCTTGACCGAGCCGAGCGGGACGCGCTCCCCCGTCGTCGTGTAGCCGCTGAACATCGGGTCGCCGGCGAGCACGATCAGCTCGTCGGTCTCCTCATCGAGGATCCCGTACGCCGGGTCGCCCTGGACACTGAACCGCGCGATCTTCACCCGCCGAGCCTAGTTCTCGGCGCGGTCCCCGGGGGGCGAGGAGGGCCGCGGCCCGGCTCGAAACCCCCTGCTCCCGTCGCCTCCATTCCTCCACAATCAACCCGCGAACCCGCACTCCACCAGGTATTCCTCCTTCCCATCGAGTGTCGGTGGCAGGTGTCACACTCAGTGCATGAACCGCTCGACGGACCTCCTCGCGGAGGAGGCGAACGCCCTCGCTCGACAGGTCGCCGAGCTGCCCTGGGGCGAGCACGAGCAGGGCCTCGACGGCCTCCTGGCCGGCGCCAAGGATGGGACCCTGCTGGGCCTCGTGGAGCGGGCCGGGTCGCTGGCCAAGCTGCTCGATGCGGTCGCCTGCCGGATCTCCGGCGAGATCGCGGCGCGCTCCGAGCGGGACGCGGTGGATCCGCTCGCGAAGCGCATGGGCGAGCGGACCGCGGCGGCGCTCGTTGCGCGCTCCGCCGGGGTCGGAACGAGCCGAGCGGCGGACTGGTGCTCGATCGGCAGACTGCTGGCCGCGCGCTCCAGCCTCTCGGGCGAGCCCCTTCCGCCGGCGTTCCCACAGCTTGCGGAGGCTCTCGACAGCGGCCTGCTCTCCGCCGACGCCGCCCGCGTTCTCGTCGACACCCTGCAGAAGGTGAGCGTGACGGCATCACACGAGCAGGTCGAGCTTCTCGAGGCGTTCCTCGTCGAGCAGGCCCGGTACGTCTCGGTCGCCGACCTCCCGGTGCTCTGCCGCCGCGTCCGCGACCAGTTCGATCCCGACGGCATCGAGCCCCGCGAGGAGGAGCTGCGGGCCAGGGCAGGCTTCTCGATCGTGCACCGCCGCGACGGCCTGCTGCGCTGGGTGATCGATGCGCACCCGGAGGCGGCCGGCTTCCTCACCGCCGCGCTCGACGCCAATCTGGCGCCCTCTCGCCGGGTCGCCTTTCTGGACCCGGACGAGGCCGCGGTCGACGACGCCCTCGCTGACACCC
>NZ_JAODMK010000021.1 GCF_025465545.1 Naasia sp.
CCTCGACCGCCCCGAGGGCGACGCCGGCGACGCGCTCGAGCGGGCGACCGACGCGGCCTCCGAGGGTGCGGCGTTCGACTCCGGCACCGACTGAGTTTTTGCATCTCCGGATGCGCGCGGCACAGCAGGTGGCGGGCGCATCACCTTGATCGAGCCGCTCCTCGATCGCGTCGCCCTGGTGCCCGTCTTGGCGCTGGCGGCGGAAGCGGACGCACAGCGCCTGCCGCATCGATGTTGACGCTGTACACATTGGGGGACTAGCGTCGGCGCATGAGCGATTTCGTCCGCACAGCGGCCGGGGCCTTCGACCGGAGGGGAGAGGGCTCCGCGGGTGATCTTCATCGCCGAGAGAGGGGCTCGCCATGACCGCCTCCCCATCGCCCGTCGACCCGCCCGAGCTCTTCCGAAGTCCGGCGTTCGCTCAGGGGATGATCGCTCCCGCCGGTCCCCTGCTCTATGTCGGCGGGCAGAACGGCACCGACGGGTCGGGCGCCCTGCTCGAGGGGCTCCTCGCCCAGACCGAACGGGCCCTGCGGAACGTGCTCGCCGTCCTCGCCGAGGCGGGGACCGGCCCGGAGCAGGTCGTGAAGCTGACGATCTTCCTGGACCCCTCTGTGGATCCCGCGGACGCCTACGCCGCGACCCGGTCGGTGTGGGGCGGCCGGCGGACCGCGGTCACTGTGCTCGCTGTCGCGCCGGCACGGCCGGGCGCTCTGGTCGAGATCGAGGCGGTTGCGGCGATCCCCGCGTCACGACCGGGACCGCGGGAATGAGCGGGGGAGCGGTCGTGGGGTCGATCCCGCAGCCGAGGAGGAGATTCCGATGCGCTCCGTGACCTATTCGATGAGCATCTCGCTCGACGGCTACATCGTGGGGCCGGACGGCGGCTTCGACTGGAGTGAGCCCGACGAGGAAGTGTTCCGCTTCGCCACGGAGGAGATACGAGAGGTCGGCGTCCACCTGCTGGGGCGGCGACTGTACGAGACGATGCTGTACTGGGAGAGCGCCGACCATGATCCGGCCCTCGAGGCTTCAGAGCTCGTGTGGGCGGCTCTCTGGCAGGCGCTCCCGAAGGTGGTGTTCTCCACCACGCTGGCGACCGTGCAGGGGAGTGCCCGTCTGGCCTCGGGAGGCCTGACCGAGGAGATCGAGCGGCTGCGCGCCGAGCCGGGCTCGGGCAGCATCGCGATCGGCGGCGCGACCCTCGCCGCAGAGGCGGCCGCGCTCGGCCTGATCGACGAATACCGAGCGAGGATCTACCCGGTGCTGGTCGGCGGCGGAATTCCGTTCTTTCCGCAGCGCGAGCGTCGAGTGGATCTCGAGCTGGTCGAGACTCGCCTGTTCGCCTCGAAGGTCGTCTACGTCCGGTATCGGGTGGCCAGGTCCCACTGACGCGACCTGCGGAGGCGGGGCCACGGCGTGCCTGCGGCGCGTGCCGCACGCCGTCCGTTCCCGTGAACTGACATAATGTGCATTATCGGCGCTCGAGGTGAGGGTGGATTCCGGCCTCTGCTACGGCCTCCGCGATCGCCTGCCCGGCGGCAGTCATCGCCGCGGCATCGGATGCCACGATGACCTGACGGAAGACGTCCACATAGTCGCCGACGTCCGCGCCCACGGAGCCCACGACGGCGAAGACCGGAAGCCCCGCACTGCGGGCGGCGATGGCGGACACGATCTTGCCCTGACGGGTCTGGGCATCGAGTCGTCCCTCGCCCACGACGATCGCCCTCGCGCGAGCGACATGCTCGTCGAGGCGCAGCAGATCGAGGATGTAGTCGGCCCCTGAGACGAGCTCGGCGTCGTACTGGGCCCACATGCCGCCGGAGAACCCTCCTGCGGCTCCCGTTCGCGCGGTGTCCCACGGGTCCTTGGGCAGACGACGGGCGAGCTCCCGGAGGCGCTCCGTGAGGAGGGCGATCGTCGCGGTGTCCGCCCCCTTCTGAGGACCGAACACCTCCGCTGCGGCGGCGTAGCGGGTGGTCACGTCGGAGAGCACGACGACCTTCGCGCCGCGCATGCCCCCGTTCGCCTCGATCGCTTCGATGGCTCCCCAGCCCCCGTCGGTGGTGGCGGAGCCGCCGGCCGCGACCAGGATCCGCCGAGCGCCGAGGTCAACGGCCCGAGCCATCAGCAGACCGGTTCCGTACGTGCTCGCCGTGACGGGGTCACGCGGGCCGGCGGTCGGAGTGTGCAGCCCGCTGGCGGACGCGACCTCGATGATGGCCGTGCCGTCCGCGGCCACGCCGATCTCCGCCGTCATCGGGTCGCCCCAGCACGACACCGTCTCGACCGGCACGGTGCGGGCGCCGAGCGACGTGGACAGGGCGCTCAGGGTGCCTTCTCCGCCGTCCGCCACGGGCAGCTCGAGCGCGCTGCCGCCGGCACGCCGGATCCCGGCCGCGATGGCGGCGGCGACCTGGTCCGCCGAGTAGGTGCCCTTGAAGCTGTCCGGGGCCACGATGACCGTCATCGCGCCCCCGCTCCCCCGCCGCCTGTCGCGCTTCCCGCGGTCTCCCGCCGGGGATGCGCGAAACGAGGGGCGTGGGCCTCTCCCCCGCCGCCGCGCACGTCAGAACCCGACGCTGTCCCGGCCCTTGAGGCCGAGCATCTGGCGTGCCTCGTCGGGTGTGGCCACCTCGAAGTTGAGCGCCTCGAGGATGATCCGGATCCGGGACACCTGCTCTGCGCTGGACTTGGCGAGCTGCCCCGGCCCGATCCACAGGGAGTCCTCCAGCCCGACGCGCACGTGCGAGCCCATTGCCGCGCCCATGGTCGCGAGCGGGATCTGGTTCCGGCCGGCGCCGAGGATCGACCAGAGGTACTGGTCGCCGAGGAGGCGGTCGGCAGTGCGCCGCATGTGCATGAGGTCTTCCGGATCACCGCCGATCCCGCCGAGCAGGCCGAAGACCGACTGGACGAAGAGGGGCACCTTCGGCAGCCCGCGGGAGAGGAAGTGCGCGAGGTTGTAGAGGTGGGAGATGTCGTAGCACTCGAACTCGAAGCGGGTGCCGTTCGCTTCGCCGATGCCGAGGATGGTCTCGATGTCCGAGAAGGTGTTCTTGAAGACCAGGTCACGGCTCTTCTCGAGACCCTCGCGCTCCCAGTCGTTCTTGAATTCCTTGAACCGGTCGAGCATCGGGTACAGCCCGAAGTTCATCGAGCCCATGTTGAGCGAGGCCAGCTCCGGCTTGAATGCCGCGACGGGCCGGAGGCGTTCCTCGACGGTCATGTGGGGCGAGCCACCCGTCGTGATGTTGACGATCGCATCGGTGTTCGCCTTGAGCTTGTCGAGGATCGGCACGAAGTGCTCCGGATCCTGGGACGGGCGGCCGTCGGCCGGGTGCCTGGCGTGCATGTGCACGATCGCCGCACCCGCCTCCGCCGCGCCGAGCGCGGCGTCGGCGATCTGCTCGGCGGTGACCGGCAGGTACTCCGACATCGAGGGAGTGTGGATCGCGCCGGTCACGGCGCTCGTGATGATGACCTTGCGCTTCTCAGCCATAGGGGTCCTTCGGTCGGGATCGGGCCTACGGCGCGATCAGTGGTCGATGCAGAGGCTGTCCCGGAGCGGGGAGCGGGCCGCCGTAGAGGTTCAGGTGCTCACCGGCGAGATTGGCGGTGACCAGGCAGGAGAGGTCCTCCCCCGCGAAGGCGATGTTCGTGGGAGCCTGCAGGTACTGGGCGGTCCAGTCGTCGGAGACGACCTCGGACTCCCCCGTCGCGACATCGATGCGGTAGATGGCGTCGGGCCGGTACATGCTCGCGTAGAGCCGGCCTGCTGCGTCGAAGGCGATGCCGTCGGTGAAGGTGCGGGGCCTGCTCCACACCCGCTCCGGAGTGCCGGCACTCCCCCGGGCTTCGATCGGCACGCGCCAGATGGCGGACGTGCCGGATTCGGCGACGTAGAGCGCGCTGCCGTCGGGGGCGAGCGCCAGCCCGTTCGGGAAGTGGCAGAGGCTGTCGAGCCACACGGTCGTCTCGCCCCCGGGGAGGACGCGGAAGAGCACCCCGTCGTCCTTCTCCCACGTGCCAGAGTCGCTCAGGTAGAGCGTCCCGTCGGGGCCGAAGACCGGGTAGTTGGGGGTGATCAGCGGGCGGTCAGCGGTGCCGCCGGTGTAGGGCTCGAAGGCGAAGCTGTCCGGATCCGTCCGGAGGAGCCGACCGTTCCCGCGCTCGCACGCGTAGATCCGGCCCCGGGAGTCCAGGGCGAGGCCCAGCACGAAGGAGCCGGGCCCGAAGTGGGCCACCTGCTCGACCGTGCCGTCGAGCGTCACGCGGTACAGCTCGCCGTGCCGGCCGCCCGCGTACAGCACCTCCCGATCCGGATCCCAGACGACGCCTTCCGGCGCGTTCAAGCCGACCGCGAACGGGCGGAACTGTGCGGGTCGAAGCGGCAGCGTCACGCGGGCTCAGTCCTTGTGCCGGTGGCCGACCGAGCCGTTGATGGTGAGCCCGCCGTCGGCGAAGATGACCTGCCCGGTGATGTACCGGGCGCCCGGGGACGCGAGCATGACGATCGCGTCCGCGATCTCCTCGGGCTCCGCGATGCGCCCGAGCGGGATGCGGGTGCGGTACGTCGCGCGGACCGAGTCGTCCCAGCTGTCGGTGTTCAGCGGGGTCTCCACCGCTCCCGGCCCGATGGCGTTGACGGTGATGCCCTTCGGTCCCAGCTCCACTGCGAGCGAGCGGGTGAGTCCGGCGATCCCGCCCTTCGCCGTGACATAGGCCGTCATCTCGGTGGCCGGCATCGGGTCGACGCAGGAGCTCAGGTTGATGATCGTCCCGGCACCGGCCGGAACCATGTGGCGGGCAGCCGCGCGGGCGCCCCGGATGAAGCCGAACAGGTTGGAGTCGAGCAGGTCGCTCCAGGCGGCGTCGGTCATGTCGAGGAACGGTGCCACGAGCAGGCGGGCCGCGTTGTTGACCCACACGTCGATGCCGCCCCAGGCGGCTGCGGCGTCGTCGGCCAGGGCATCCACCTGCTCGGTCGACTTCATGTTGCCGACCCGGATCAGAGCGGTTCCGCCTCGGGCCTCGATCTCCTCGGTGAGCTCCCGCGAATCATCCTCGGAGTCGAGATGAAGCCCCGCGATGCGCGCGCCCTGATCCGCGAAGGCGAGCGCCGTCGCACGGCCGATGCCTCGCGAGATCCCGGTCACGACAACGCGCTGACTCCCGGCGCGTGCTGCGGATCCGGCGGTCGAAGCCGCCTGCGATGCTCCCGTCACGTGTGGTCTCCTTCTTGTCGGGAATTCAGTTCAGGGGGGCGGGGCCGAGCTCGTCGAGGAGCCTCTGCATCATCACGTACGCCTTGTTGCGGTAGGCGAGGAGCTCGGGGACCCGTTCGGCGGGGACGTTGAGGAATCCGGCGCCCGTCTTCGTGCCCAGCTTTCCCGCCGTGACGAGGTCCTCCAGGATCCGGGGAGTCTTGAACCGCTCCGGGAAGGTGGTCTGCAGCTGCTGGTAGCAGAACGCGTAGACGTCGAGCCCGGCCATGTCGGCGACGGCGAAGGGGCCGAAGAGAGGAAGACGGAAGCCGAAGGTGGACCGGACGATGGTGTCGATGTCCTCGGGGGACGCGATTCCCTCCTCGGCGAGCAGAGCCGCCTCATGGAAGAGCGCGTACTGCAGCCGGTTCATCACGAAGCCGGTGACGTCTTTGACCGTCGCGGTCTGCTTGCCGGACGCGGCGACCGTCGATCGAGCCGTCTCGACGGCGGCGGGGTCGGTGCCCGCGTGCGGGATCAGTTCGACCCCGGGGATGAAGGGAGCGGGGTTGGCGAAGTGCACGCCCAGGAAGCGCTCGGGCGCGTCGACCGCGACAGCAAGTGCCGCGATCGAGATGGTCGAGGTGTTGCTTCCGATCACGGCGTCGCGTCGCGCGGCGGCGCTGATCCGGCTCAGCGTGGCGTGCTTGATGTCGAGGACCTCGGGCACCGCTTCGACCACGAAGTCGGCGTCCGCGACGGCCGCCTCGATGGACGGGGCCGCCCAGAGGTTCTCGCGGAGGGTCTCGGTGGCGCCGGCGGGAAACAGCCCGTCTGCGATGTACGCCTCCGACTCGTCCAGGAGCCGCGCGAGGTTCCTCTCCGCGACCTCGGCCGAGACGTCGGCGAGGGCGACGCGCGCTCCGGCCAAGGCGAACACCTGGGCGATCCCTCCGCCCATGTACCCGGATCCGACGACTGCGATCTGCTGTGCCATGGCGATCAGTTCTCCTGGTGGTGCCGCGGGCCGGCGTGTCGAGCCGAGGAGGAGTGAACGTCCTCCCGGGTGGCCTTCCCGCTCGGCGGGTGGCAGATTGTCGTCGGACGCCCGTGATCGAGCTCCGGCACGGTCGTGGCGGGGAAAGCCGCCGGCGATGCTCCCCGACGCGCGGCAGTGGCCGCTCGTCGGTCCTGTTCCCCGGTGAACATGCGTCGACTGTAAGGCAGGTATACAGGGGTGTCAATTCAATGATCTTGCTATCGTGAAGCGATCCGAAAGGTGACGTCATGCCCTCCCTGCCGGTTCTCTCCTTGACCGACGCGCTGACCTCCGAGCTCCGCGCGCGTGTGACCAGCGGCGCCCTCGGCCCGGGCGAGGTGCTCTCCGAGGTGGGGCTGGCCAAGCACTACGCGATTGCGCGGCCGACGGCCAAGGCTGCCGTCGAGCGCCTGGTGGCCGAAGGCCTGCTGGAGCGCGCCGCTCACAAGAGCGCTCGTGTGCCCGTGATGGATCTGGCGAGAGTCCGTGACATGTACTTCGCTCGCGGCCTGATCGAGGCCGAGGCCTACCGGCTGCTCGCGCAGCACGGCTCGACGCCGGCCGAGGCGGTGGAGGCGAACGAGAGGCTGAAGGCCGCCGCCCACGCGGAGGAGCTGAGCGACTTGGTCGATGCGGACGTGAGCTTCCACCGGTCGCTGATCGACCACCTCGGAAGCCCTCGGATCACGGCCACCCACCGGGCCCTCATCAACGAGATGCGCCTGTGTCTCGTCCAGGTTCAGGCCCAGCGGCTGCTCGACCCGCTGGTGATCGCTCGGGAGCACGACGGGATTCTCGACGCCATCACCCACGGCGACCCTGAGGCCGCGGCCGACGCCTCACGACGCCACCTGGAGCATGCGCTGGCCGAATTGACCCCGCACCTCACAAGCTGATCACGCTCGGCGCGCTTGCTTGCATCGCCCCCGGCCCTGATATAGGTTCCGAACGTCGCATCGATCTGTGACATTGCATTACAGGAGCACAACGCATGGGCGCGTCAGCGGAACTGGTCTCAGGGCTTGTCGGCTGTGTGCACCCGCGCAATCGGCAGTCAGCCGGACCATCGCGTCGTTCTCCCGTTCATTGCGGTTAGCGGCCTCTCTTCCGTGCGACGCCGTCGCAGGGAAGGCTTCACCTGGCCTGCGTCCCCGCGGTGAACAGTGACGTCCCGCATCACCACAACAGAAGGACCAATACGACATGGCAATTAACAAGAAGATCGCGGCTGTCGCCGCGGCGGCGGCGCTTGCGCTGACGATGAGCGCCTGTGCTTCGGGCGGCGGCGGCTCGACCGGCGGCGGCTCGACCGACGGCAGCCAGGCGTCGGCCGACTGCAACGTCGGAATCGCGATGCCGACCCGCAGCCTCGAGCGCTGGATCGGGGACGGCGAGGGCCTGCAGCAGCTGCTGAAGGACCAGGGCTGCACCACCGACCTCCAGTACGCGGACAACAAGACCGACCAGCAGATCTCCCAGATCCAGAACATGATCGCCGGTGGCGCCAAGTACCTGGTGATCACGGCAATCGACTCCGCGACGCTCGGTCAGGTCCTCAGCGAGGCCAAGGACGCGGGCGTCAAGGTCATCGCGTTCGACCGTCTGATCACCGGCTCCGACGCGGTGACCTACCACGCGGGCTTCGACAACTACGCCGTCGGCGAGGCTCAGGGCAAGTTCATCGAGGAGCAGCTCGGTCTGAAGGACGGCAAGGGCCCGTTCAACTTCGAGCCGTTCGCCGGCAGCCCGGACGACAACAACGCCGGACAGTTCTTCGCCGGCGCGTGGGACATCCTGCTCCCCTACGTGGAGAGCGGAAAGCTGGTCGTGAAGTCCGGCAAGGCCCCCAAGTCGAACGACGAGTGGACCTCCATCGGCATCCTCGGCTGGGGCAGCGATGACGCCCAGGCCGAGATGGAGAACCGCCTCGCGTCGTTCTACGCAGGCGGCGACAAGGTCGACGCGGTCCTCTCCCCGAACGACAGCCTCGCGCTGGGTATCGAGGCGGCCTTCACCGGCGCGGACTACAAGGTCGGTCAGGACTGGCCGATCATCACCGGCCAGGACGGTGACAAGGCCAACGTCAAGGCGATCCTCAACGGCCAGCAGGCCATGACGGTCTGGAAGGACACTCGCGAGCTCCGCAAGCGCGTGGCATTGATGATCCAGCAGGACCTCGCCGGCGACAAGGTGGAGACCAACACCACCTTCGACAACGGCAAGGTCGAGGTGCCCTCGTTCGGGCTCCCCGTCGAGGCCGTCACGAAGGACCTGGTCCAGGAGAAGCTCATCGACTCTGGCTTCCTCAAGGCCGCGGACGTCGGTCTGTAGCCTGACCCAGTGAACAGGCCGGGCTTGCCGGGATCTCAGGATCCCGGCAGGCCCGGCCCTCTCCGGGCCCCGGGTCCGCCATGACATCGAGCAAGGAGGCTTACCCAAGCATGAGCAACACGATCCTGCGGATGCACGAGATCAGCAAGGACTTCAGCGGTGTGAAGGCGCTCGACGGCGTCTCTCTCGAGGTCGAGCGCGGCCAGGTGCACGCCATCTGCGGCGAGAACGGCGCAGGCAAGTCGACCCTGATGAAGGTGCTCAGCGGGGTGTATCCCCACGGCACCTACGACGGGACCATCGAGTTCGAGGGGGCCGAGACGGCCTACAAGACCATCAACGACAGCGAGGCTGACGGGATCGTCATCATCCATCAGGAGCTGGCGCTCAGCCCCTACCTCTCCATCGCGGAAAACATCTTCCTCGGCAACGAGAATGCCAGGAACGGCGTGATCGACTGGAACAAGACCAACCGCGAGGCCACCCTGCTGCTGGCCCGCGTGGGGCTGGACGAGAACCCGGCCACCAAGATCCTCGAGCTCGGAGTGGGCAAGCAGCAGCTCGTCGAGATCGCCAAGGCCCTGTCCAAACGGGTCAAGCTGCTGATCCTCGATGAGCCGACCGCAGCCCTCAACGACGAGGACTCGGACCACCTGCTCTCACTGATCAATCACCTGCGCGAGCAGGGCATCACCTCGATCATCATCTCCCACAAGCTCAAGGAGATCCGCAAGATCGCCGACACCGTGACCATCATCCGGGACGGCAGGACCGTTGAGACGTTCAGCATGCGCGGTGAGGACGCCACCGAGGCGCGGATCATCCGCTCCATGGTCGGACGGCCGCTCGACCACCTGTTCCCCCCGCGTGATCCGCACATCGGCGAGGAGATCCTCAGAGTCGAGGAGTGGAACGTCTACCACCCGGTCGACACGGCACGGAAGGTGGTCGACAACGCTCACTTCACCGTGCGGGCGGGCGAGATCGTCGGCTTCGCGGGCCTCATGGGCGCCGGCCGGACGGAGCTGGCCATGAGCATCTTCGGACGCTCCTACGGGACCAACATCAGCGGCCGGATCTACAAGAACGGCAAGGAGATCACGGTCCGCACGGTCGACGACGCGATCCGGCACGGCATCGCCTACGCCACCGAGGACCGGAAGAAGTACGGCCTGAACCTCATCGGCGACATCACCGTCAACGTGTCCGCGGCCGCGCTCGGCAAGCTCGCCAAGAACGGCGTGATCGATCGCAATCGCGAATACGCCACGGCGGACTCCTACCGCAGATCCATGAACATCAAGGCACCCAGCGTGCGTTCCATCACGGGGAAGCTGTCCGGCGGCAATCAGCAGAAGGTCGTGCTGAGCAAGTGGATCTTCAGCGGTCCCGACGTGCTCATCCTCGACGAGCCGACGCGCGGCATCGACGTGGGAGCGAAGTACGAGATCTACGGGATCATCAACGAGCTGGCCGCGCAGGGCAAGGCGGTCATCGTGATCTCGTCCGAGCTGCCCGAGCTGATCGGCATGGCCGACCGGATCTATGCCATCTCGGAGGGCAAGCTCACGGGCGAGGTCCCGAGAGCAGAAGCGACACAGGAAGTCCTCATGCACTACATGACCGCGGGGAAAGGCTGACCATGACCGACACACTCACCCAGCAGCCGGCCGATCTGCACCCGGCCAAGCCGAGGCGCCGGATGCGGATAGACACTCGTCAGTACGGGATCTTCGGTGCGCTCGCCATCGTGGTGCTCCTGTTCCAGGTGCTCACCGGGGGCAAGCTCCTCTTCCCCCTCAACGTGAACAACCTGATCCTGCAGAACGCGTACGTCCTGATCCTGGCCATCGGAATGGTCATCGTCATCATCGCCGGCCACATCGACCTGTCGGTCGGGTCCGTCGCCGCGATGGTGGGCGCCGTCGCCGCTCTGTCCATGAGCCAGTTCCACCTGCCCTGGTATGCGGCTGTGCTCATCTCGCTCCTCGTCGGCGCCGCGGTCGGGGCGTGGCAGGGGTACTGGATCGCCTTCGTCGGGATCCCCGCCTTCATCGTGACGCTCGCGGGGATGCTCGTGTTCCGCGGCCTCACCCTGGTGCTGCTCACCCGGGGCACCATCAGTGGCCTCGAGGACCCGTTCGTGGCGATCGGAGCCGGCTCCCTGGGGAAGACCGGCAACCCGGATCTGATCACGCTCCTGATCGGCGCCGTCGCGGTGGTCGGGTTGATCGGGATGGGCCTGCGCACCCGGCGCACCCTCAAGAGGCTCGAGCTGCCGCGTGAGCCCGCCGGCTCGTTCTGGCTCAAGTCGATCCTCGTGTCCGCGGCGATCATGGCCATCGCCTGGCTGCTCGCCAACGCGAAGGGCACCCCGGTGATCCTCGTGGTGCTCGGAGTGCTGATCCTCAGCTACACCTTCGTGCTCAACCGCACCGTCTTCGGACGGCACGTCTACGCCATGGGTGGCAACCTCTTCGCGGCCGTCATGTCCGGAGTCAAGACGAAGTGGGTCAACTTCTTCATCTTCGTCAACATGGGCGTCCTCGCAGCGCTCGCGGGCATCGTGAGCACCGCCCGCGCCGACAGTGCCGTGGCCGGAGCGGGCCAGAACTTCGAGCTCGACGCCATCGCAGCCGTCTTCATCGGTGGCGCATCGGTCCAGGGCGGTGTCGGCACCATCGGTGGCGCCATCATCGGTGGCCTGCTGATCGGCGTGCTGAACCAGGGACTGTCGATCCTCGCCGTCGACGCGGCGTGGCAGCAGGTCATCAAAGGACTGGTGCTGCTCATCGCCGTCGCCTTCGACATCATCAGCAAGCGCAGGTCGGGCGGCCGCTAGTCCCCGCCTCCCGGAGACGGGACAGGAGAGCCGCACCGTGCGGTGGCGATGCGCCACCGCACCGGTGCGGCTCTCCTCCGTGCGCCACCGACTCGGGCGCCGGCGTCGAAGACCTCAGGCGCCCAGAAGCTCGGGAAGGGCGCGCAGGGTGCGGAGATCGTCGTCGATCTCGCCGCCCTCGTGCCCGTTGTGCGGCCAGACCGTGATCGATTTAGGACCGCCGTAGGCGTTGTAGGCGCCGAAGACGGTGGACGGCGGGCAGGTGAGGTCCATCAGTGCCGCCGAGAAGCGGGCCGGCGCGACGCCCCTTCTGGCGAAGTTCACGCCGTCGAAGTAGGAGAGCGTCTCCTGGACCTGGTCGAACTTCTCGCGGTGAACAGCCAGGTAGCGGCTGATCTCGCGGTACAGCTCATGGTCCGTGATCACCGTGGCGCGCGGGAAGTCGCAGAGGAACGGCACGTAGGCGATGACCGCCTGGATGTCCGGCACCAGCGCCGAGACGGCCAGCGCCATGCCGCCGCCCTGGCTCGTGCCCAGCACGGCGATGCGTGACGCGTCCACGGCGTCCATGGCCCGCGCGGCGTCCACCGCCCGCGCCGCATCGGTGAAGAGGCGGCGGTAGTAGTAGGTCTCGCGGCTCTCGATGCCGCGGGTCATGAACCCGGGAACCTGGGGTCCCGTTCCGGCGACGTCGGCGGTCGCCCCGGCGCTCCAGACAGAACCCTGGCCGCGCGTGTCCATCTGGAAGTGCGCGTAGCCGGAGGCCGCCCACAGCAGGCTCTCCTCCGCGCGCCCCCGGCCACCGCCGTAGCCCACGTACTGGACGACGGTCGGGAGCGGCCCCGCCGCGCCCGCCGGCACCCGCAGCCAGCCCTTCACGGGCTGGCCGAGGTAGCCGCCGAACGTGACGTCGTAGACGTCGATGGCGGTGAGGGGCGACTCCGCCGGGACGACCTGCAGGGCCAGATCGAAACCGCGGCTCTCCTCGAGAGTCGATGCCCAGAAGGAGTCGAAATCCTCGGGGTCCTTCTGGCTGCTGCGGTAGCGGCGCAGTTCAGGCTCGGGCAGGTCGCTGTGCATGGTCGTGCCAATCGCGCTGGTGCTCGTGGATCGGAGACGCTCCGATCACTCCTCACCCTAGTGGCGTCATCGCGGGCCCATGAGGTGGCGTCCAGACGGCAGAATCGGTGGATGGACTCGGTGGCCACGATCATCTGGATCGTCTCCTTCGTGATCGTGACGGTCACCGTCACCGGGTTCGCCGGACGCTGGGGAGTCTCGGCTCCCGTGGCTCTTGTGGCGCTCGGCGCGATCGCGTCGTTCGTCCCCGGCGTGCCGGACATCGAGATCGAGCCCGATCTCGTGCTCTTCGGCGTCCTGCCGCCCCTGCTCTTCGCGTCCGCGATCCGCGCTTCCGTCGTCGACATCACGGCGCGACTCGACAGCATCCTGCTGCTCTCCGTTGGGCTCGTCGCGTTCACCTTCGTCCTGGTCGGGTTCACGACCTGGCTCGTGGTGCCCGGCATCACGCTGGCTGCGGCGCTCGCCTTCGGCGCCGTGGTCGGGCCCACCGACGCCGTGGCGGTCACGGCGATCGCGGGCCGGCTGCGGCTCCCCCGCCGGGTGCTCACGATCCTCGAGGGCGAGAGCCTCCTCAACGACGCAGTGGCCCTGGTCGCGCTCAGCGCCTCGATCACCGCCATCGTCAGCGAGGTGAGCCCGGGATCCGTGGCTCTGGACCTGGTGCTGGCCGTCGGCGTGGGAGTCGGCGCCGGCTTTCTCGTCGGCTTTCTCATCGCCGCGATCCGCAAGCGCCTGGAATCCCCCGTGCTCGACACCAGCCTGTCGCTTGTCACGCCCTACGTCGCGTTCATCCCGGCACAGCTCCTGCACGGCTCGGGCGTGCTCGCGGTCGTGATCGCCGGCCTCTTCCTCGGCTACCGCTCCCCCACCATCCAGTCGGCGGAGGCGCGCATCGCGGAGTCGATCAACTGGCGCACCGTCCGCTTCCTGCTCGAGAACGCCGTGTTCCTCCTCATCGGGCTGAGCCTCGCCGGCATCTTCGCCGAGGCGGTCGCGGACTCCCCCGGCCTGTGGCCGTCGGTCGTGATCGGTGGGGCGGTGCTGGCGGCGGTCTTCCTGGCTCGCGTCCTCTGGGTCGCCATGTCCACGGTGCTGTATCGCAGCGGGCCCGCGTGGCTGCGGGAGCGCGGCTGGCGCTGGAACAACTCGATCGCCGTTGCCGTCTCCGGGATCCGCGGGGTGGTCACTCTGATCGCCGTGTTCCTGCTGCCGGCGGAGACGCCGTCCCGGGGCTTCCTGCAGTTCCTCGCGTTCGTGGTGATCGCCGGCTCACTCGTCTCGGGCCTCGCGCTTCCGTGGGTGATCCGCCGCCTGCGCCTGCCGCCGCCCAACGAGATGCAGGAGCAGACGCAGCGCCGCCTCCTCATGTCGGAGGCGCAGGCGGCCGGACTCGCGCGGCTCGAGGCCGAGGCGCCCGAGGGTGTGGAGGATCGCGTCCTCAACCGGCTGCGCGTCAACGCCACCTTCCTCACCGAGGAGACCGAGGACGATCTCGAGCCCGAGGATGCGCCCCGCTTGAAGGTCTACGCCAACCTGCGGCGCAAGATGATCGAGGCCGAGCGGGACACGGTCCGGCAGGCCAGGGCCGAGGGGCGATACGAGGAGTACGCCGTCCGCGCGGTGCTCGCGGCGATCGACGCCGAGGAGCTGGCACTGCGGGCGACCGCTCCCCACCCGCACGACTCCGCTCCGAAGCCCGAGAAGACGAGCGGCCCGGCTCGCGCGGCGGCATCGGCGACCGCGCCGGACGCGTCGCCCGCGACCGACGGCCGTGACCGCTAGGCCGCAGGCACTCCCGGGGCCGGGGCGACGGCGCGCTTTCGGAGCGTCTCCCGATGGAGCCGGTGCGCGAGCGGCGCCCACACGATGATCGCGACGGCTGCGCCCAGGACGAGGCCGCCCAGGGTGTCGGTCAGCCAGTGGGCGCCGAGGTAGTTGCGGCTGAGCAGCATGCAGACGGTCCAGATGGCCCCGAGGGCCCACACCCACCAGCGGTTCACGATGATCGCGAGCACGACGGCGATCGTCGCGGCGTTCGCCGTATGCCCGCTCGGGAATGAGCCGAAGTCCGCGCTGACCAGGATCTGCTCCGGGCGAGGCCGGTCCACGGTGTTCTTGAGGATCTGCACGAGCACCGCGCTGAGCACGCTCGCCGCGAGGAAGTAGACGGCCCCCACCCGGCGCTTGAAGAGCAGGAGCAGCACGAGGATCAGGATGGGCACCACGACGACGCCGAAGATGCCGCCGCCGAGGAAGTCGAAGACGCGAGCCACCGACTCCCAGAACGGGGACCTGTTCTCGTATAGCTCGTCCATCCACTTGGAGTCGACCTCGTACGGCACGACGGCCGAATGTCGGAGAGCGATCAGGGCGCCGCCGAGGACGACCAGGGCCAGCGCGACGATCCCGCTGACGAGGGGCCACTTCCTCTGAACCGCCAGGGTCTGGCGGTCCTGCTTGTGGAGGGTCTGGGTATCGCTCATCCCCCGATGGTAGGTCGGGACCGCCCGGGAGCAGTTGTCCGCTGCTGCCGGTTGACATCGCCCCGCGGCATGGCGCAGTCCTCCCCTGCGGCGAGGACGGCTCGGGCGATGAGCGGGCTAGCGCAGCGTCTTCGCACCCGCGGCGAGCAGCTCGGGCAGCGAACCCGGCTCGTAGTCGTGCTCGTCCGCCTCGAGCTCCTCGGCGCTGAGCCAGCGCCAGCCGAGCACGTCCGCCCGCTCCTCGTCGGTCCAGCCTGCCGCGGACGGCTCGAACCGGTCGACCCGCACGGCGTACCACTCCCAGTGGCTGGTGTCGTAGTCGTGCCAGCGGGCGTCGGGCACGAAGTCCTCGGCGAAGAAGGCGGTCGGCACGCGCACGAGCGACAGGCCGGTCTCCTCACGCACCTCCCGCAGGGCGGCGGTGGCGTGGTCCTCGCCCGGGTCCACTCCCCCGCCGGGCGTCGCCCAGCGCGGCGGCACCGAGTGCGACTTGCCGTACTGCAGGAACATCAGCACGCGATCGTCGGCGTCGAAGAGGAGCACGCGCGAGGTGGCGCGGAACCTCACGACGCGACGAAGCTCGACACGTCGCCCACCAGGCGGGTGTTGTCGGCGGGCACCGGCTCGATCACCGCGAGGGCGACCTCCGCCGCGAACTCGGCCACGTTGTAGAGTCGGCCCGCCGCCTCCTTGCGTGCCGAGATGGCGCCCGGCCGGGCACGCTCCAGCAGGGTCGCCGTGATGGTGCCCTCGATCATGTCGCCCGAGACGACGACGAAGTCGATGCCCCGCTCCCGGAGCTCCGGAATCCGCTCACGGAGCGCGTCCTCACCGGCGCGCTTGCTGACGGCGACCGGCTCGTACTCGGGCATGGTCTGCACCTCGCGGATGAAGTGCGCCTGATGGCTGGTGACGAACACCACGCGGCCGCCGTCGGCCAGCAGCGGAAGCGCGGCGTCGAGGACGCCCAGCTGGGCGTCGCGGTTCAGTCGCAGGGCGTAGTCGGCGGGCATGCCCGACTCCATGCCGCCCGAGGCGTTGAGGACGAGGACGTCGAGCCCGCCCCACTCCCCCTCGATCCTCGCGAACAGGTCGGCCACCGAGGCGGGATCCGTGAGGTCGGCGCCGACGGCGATCGCCTCGCCGCCCCGCTCGCGGAGCTGCTCGACGAGCTGAACGGCTCGCTTCTCCTTGTTCCGGTAGTTCACGACGACCTTGGCGCCCGCCTGGGCGAGATAGACGACGGTATCGGCGCCAACGCCCCGGGAGGAGCCTGTGACCAGGACGCGTCGGCCGGACAGCGCGCCGGCGGGAAGGGGATTCGATTCAGGCGCAGCAACCACGATCCGACCTTAGCAACCGGCACGGCAGGGCCCGCGGTCGCGCTCCTGAGGCGGTGTCGCCGGAAGGCGCTAGATTCTGCAGTACCCCGACCGGGAAGGACGCCGATGCTGCCCGACCTCACGCAGTACCTGTGGATCGTGTGGCTGTGCTTCATCGGGGTCTGCGTCATCATCGAGCTCCTCACCCTCGAGTTCACCTTCCTGATGATCGCGACCGGCAGCCTGGGCGGCTTCGCCGCCAATCTCCTCGGCGCCCCATGGTGGGTGCAGATCCTGGTCGCCCTCGTCCTCGCGGTGCTGCTGATCCTCCTGATCCGGCCCGTGCTGCTGCGCCTCACCCGGAAGGGCGCCGACCCGACGCCCACCAACCTGTCCGCGCTCTACGGCATGAGCGGCCGAGTGGTGCTCGAGCTCGGCGAGAACGGCGGCCAGGTCAAGCTCGCCAACGGCGAGACGTGGACCGCCGCCTTCGAGGGCTCCCCGCCCGAGGTCCCCCTGCCGATCGGCTCCGCCGTCGTCGTCTCAGCGATCCGCGGGTCCACCGCCTTCGTCATCCCATCTACCGAGAGGAGGGCGGGCGCATGACCGACCCGGCCGGATTCCTGGCGCAGCTCTTCGTGGTCGCGCTGCTCATCGTCGTCGCCGTGTTCGTGGTGGTGGTGCTCGCCCGAGCGATCCGCATCATCCCGCAGGCGTACGCGGGCGTCGTGGAGAGACTCGGCAAGTACCACAAGACGCTCACGCCGGGCCTCAACATCCTGGTGCCCTTCATCGATCGCGTGCGGCCCCTCGTCGACATGCGCGAGCAGGTGGTCTCGTTCCCGCCGCAGCCCGTGATCACCGAGGACAACCTGGTCGTCTCGATCGACACGGTGGTCTACTTCCAGGTCACCGATGCCCGCGCCGCCACCTACGAGATCGCGAACTACCTCGGGGCCGTCGAGCAGCTCACCACCACCACGCTGCGCAACGTGGTCGGCGGGCTCAACCTCGAGCAGGCACTGACGAGCCGCGACAACATCAACAGCCAGCTGCGCGTCGTGCTCGACGAGGCGACCGGAAAGTGGGGCATCCGCGTCGGCCGCGTCGAGCTCAAGGCCATCGACCCGCCCGCGTCCATCCAGGACTCCATGGAGAAGCAGATGCGCGCCGAGCGCGACAGGCGGGCCCAGATCCTCACCGCGGAGGGAACCAAGCAGGCCGCGATCCTCACTGCAGAGGGGGCTCGGCAGGCCGCCATCCTGCAGGCAGAGGGTGACGCCAAGGCTCAGGTGCTGCGCGCCGACGGCGAGGCCCAGGCCATCGCGACGGTCTTCAACGCCATCCACCTCGGCAACCCCGACGGGCCCCTCCTGGCCTATCAGTATCTGCAGACGCTGCCGAAGCTCGCCGACGGTGCGGCCAACAAGCTCTGGATCATCCCGAGCGAGCTCACGGAGGCGCTCAAGGGCATCGGCAGTGCCCTCGGCGGCCGAGCTGGGCCGTCCGCCCCGATCGACGAAGAGGAGCGTGCCGCCGCGCGCGGCCGGGCCGCCGATGCGGCCGCGTCAGCTCGGGCCTCCGCCGATGCGGCGCGGGCGGAGGCGGCGGAGGCCGCGGCCGGTGCCGACGTGACCGCCCGCACGCAGCCCGGCGTGCCGGACGTGCCGCCGCCCGCGGCGTGAGCCGCCCGCCTCGGCCCTACTTCTCTCCCCCGGGACCCCGGGTGATCGCGCATCGCGGCCTGGCGCTGCACGGCGAGCTGGAGAACAGCATCGACGCGTTCGCCGCCGCCCTGGCCGCCGGAGCCCAGTACCTGGAGACCGACGCGCACGCGACCGCGGACGGCCACGCGGTGCTGCTGCACGATCCGGAGCTCCGCCGGATCGCCGCTCTCGATCGGCGGGTCGCCGACCTGACACTCGCGGAACTCCGCGCGGTCGAGGCTGGGGGCGCGTCGATCTGCACCCTCGTCGACGCATTGCAGACCTTTCCGTCTGCCCGCTTCAACATCGATGTCAAGGCGGCCGAGGCAGCCGTCCCCGTCGCCGCGGCGATCCGCGCGGCCGGCGCGTCCGACCGGGTGCTGATCGCCTCCTTCCGGGCGTCGCGGCGGCGCGCCACGCTCGTCCGCCTGGGCGATGTCGCCACGTCCGCGTCCGCCGAGGAGATCCTCCCCGCCGTCCTCGGCGCAGCACTCGGGCTGAAGGCGGTCGTGCGGGCGGCTCTGCGGCGGGTCGACGCCGTGCAGATCCCGAAGCGCATCCTCGGGATCCCCACCACCACACCGAGGATGCTGGCCGCGTTCGCCGACGCGGGCGTGGAGGTGCACATCTGGACCGTCAACGACCCCGTGGAGATGCGCCGACTGCTCGCCGCGGGGGTGCGCGGCATCGTCACGGACCGCTGCGACCTGCTCGTCGAGGCGCTCTTTCGGCCCAGCTGAAACTCGTCCCCCCTCGCCCTGGGAAGGTTCTGGGAATGCCGCGAGGGGGGAAGACTGGCTTCCGCACCGAGGTTGAGGATGGGGACCACCAGGGAGAGGAGTCACACAATGGCAGATCGAAGTTTGCGCGGCATGCGACTCGGAAGTCAGAGTCTGCAGAGCGAAGAGGGCGTCGTCTTCTCGCCTCGGAGCATCGCGACGTACCGCAGTGAAGACGGGTCGACCTTCGAGGTGACGTTCGCTGAGGAGGCGGAGGTCCCCGAGAAGTGGATGTCGCCGAAGAGCGGCAAGGAAGGTGTGCTGCTCGAGAGCGACGGCACTCCGGTGGAGCAGGCTCACGTCGAGACCAAGGCGCCGCGCACCCATTGGGACATGCTGCTCGAGCGTCGGACGCGCGCAGAGCTCGAGGAACTCCTCGAGGAGCGGCTCCAGTACCTCAGAGCACGTCGGGGCAAGCAGTCCATCGCCTCCTGACCCCGCACGCGAACAGAGGAAGGGCCGCCGGATCTCCGGCGGCCCTTCCTCTGTCTCTCCGCCGACCTGCCCAGTTCTGTCGCATTTCGGCCGGAAACAGCGACAGAAGTGGGCGGGTCAGCGTCGCCGGCGCCGCGGACCGGTGAGCGCGGCGACGCTCAGCGCCGCCAGGCCGAAGCCCGACACCAGGAGCTCGAACTGCCGTCCGGCGAGCACGGCAGGGGTCAGCCCGTTCCGCAGGGGGATCGCGTCGATCATCGCCCCCGCCGTGTAGGTCGGCAGGGTGTCGAGGGTCGCGCCTTCCGGGGCGATCACGGCGCTCGTGCCGACCGTCGAGATGTTCACCACGGTGCGTCCGGTCTCGAGGGCGCGGATCCGCGCGATGGCCAGCTGCTGCACGCTCTCGTCGGTGCGCCCGAAGTCGGCGTTGTTGCTCTGCGCGAAGATGGCCTGGGCGCCGTTCTGCACGGTCTCCGTCATCAGCTGGTCGTCCACGATGTCGAAGCAGATGTTGACGCCGACGAGCGCGGTCCCGAGATCGAACACCGAGTCGTTCGTGCCGGCCGTGTACTCGCGCTCGATCAGCCCGATCAGGTCGGGTGCGAGCGGCTCGAAGAACTTGCGCTCGGGCACGTACTCGCCGAACGGCACGGGGTGCCGCTTGTCGAAGATGTCGATCGCGCCCTTCCCGGACTCCCAGAGCAGGGACGAGTTGTAGAACTTGCCGTTCCGGGTGGTGATCGCGCCGGTGATGAGGGGCGCGTGCACCGCGGCCGCGACGATGTCGAGCTCCTCGGCCGCCCGAGCGGACTCGAGCGGGTCCAGGTCGCTCGCCCCCTCCGGCCAGAGCAGCACGTCGATGTCCTCGCCGAGGACCGGCAGGGTCGCCGACACGTGCCCGTCGAGGATCTCGCCCTGGTAGCCGCGCTGGTCGAAGTACGCGGAGCGCGTGTTGCCCTGGATGGCGGCGACGGTGAGCGTGCCGGCGTCCGCCGTGCGCCAGCCGGGCACCGCAAGGACGGCGGCTGTGGCGACGGCGACCACCAGTGCCCGCTGCAGCGCCCCCCTGCGCCCCGGGGATACGACGGTCCGGCGCGGGCCCGGCCCCGTCGCTCGGGGGCGCCAGAACCAGGCCTCGAGGGCGAGCGCGGTCAGCCAGGCGAGCACGAAGCCGACTCCGGAGATGCCGAGCCACGGGAAGAGGTCGGCGAACGGGCTCTCCGACTGCGACATCGCGATGCGGCCCCAGGAGAACCCGCCGTACGGCCAGACGGCGCTGATCGCCTCCCTCGCAGTCCACAGCCCGGCGATCGCGAGGGGAAGCAGGCCGAAGCGAGCGGCGACAGAGGGCCAGGCGGCGGGCACGATCCGGTAGGCGAGTGAGATCAGCACGCTGCCCGCGGCGACGAACAGCGACTGGAGGCTCGAGAGCGCGAGCCACGGCAGGACCCCGAGGAACAGCGTGGCCCACTGGATGTGCACGAGGTAGAAGGTGAGCCCGAACACGAGGCCGACGAGGAACGCCGCCCACGCCCGCCGGCCGCGCAGGGCGACGAGCACGGTGCCGACCCCGACGAAGACGAGCGGCCAGATCCCGGTGTCCGGGAAGGCGCCGTCGAGCAGCAGGCCCGAGAGCACGGCGAGCAGCAGGGCGCCCCAGAGCGGCACGACCGCGCGGGTGCGGTGGGCCGGCGCCGGCCGCACACCAGCGGCGCGGGTCCGCTGCACCCGCGCCGGACGCGTGGGCGCCTCGGCGTCAGCTGACACTGGAGTACGCCACGATGCCCCGCCGGATCGCGTCGAGTGCCTGCCGTGCGGTGCGCGCTTGGCGTCCGTCCGCGACGATCGAGATCTGGTCGAGCACGTCGATGGTCTGCTTCGACCAGCGCACGAAGTCCCCCGCCTGCAGGTCCGCATCCCGCAGCACCTGGTCGAGCGGGCCGCCTCTCGCCCACTTGTGCATGGCGATGACGAGCCCGGTGGAGGGCGGATTCGACCCGGGCAGCTTGTGCTCGCGCTCCACGTCGTCGAGGCGCGCCCAGATCTCCTGGAGGCGCTCCAGCGAGACGCGGAACGGCCCACGGGGGAAGAACCGCTCCGCGGCGGGCTCCTCCTCCCGGCGTGGCTCGAAGACGAGGGTCGTGGCGAGAGCAGCGAAGGACGCAGGGTCGAGGTCGTTCCACACTCCCCGGCGCAGGGACTCCGCGACGAGGAGGTCCCGCTCCCCGTAGATCCGCTTGAGCATCGTCCCGCTGCCGGTGAGCACGATCTGACCGTCCGCGTCGCGCTTGAGGTAGCCCTCCTCCAGGAGCACGTCGGTGACCCGGTCGAACACCTTGGCGACCGCGCCCGTCCTGGTCGCGATCTGCTGGCGCAGCTGATCGGTCTGGCGCTTGAGCCGCCACCACCGCTCCGCCCAGCGGGACAGCTCCTCACGCCGGGGCGAGGCGTGGCCCGGGTGCGCCTTGAGCTTGCGGCGCAGGTCGGCGAGGCGCCGCTGCTGCTTCTCCTGCTGCGCCCGGCTCCGTCCGCCGTTCTGTGCGTTGCTCTTCTCCAGGTCGCTGATCTCCCGCCGGATGGACGCGTACTCGGCGAAGTCGCCGGTCTGGCCGGTCTCATCCTTCATCGCCGCCTCGTAGCCGGCGAGCGACTCCTCCTGCTGGCGGACCTTGCGGGCGAGGTCGACGACGGCCCGGTCCGCCTGGAACTGCGCGAAGCTCGATTCGAGGATGTCGCGGGTCCGGTCCCGGCCGAACTGCTCGATGAGGTTGACCGCCATGTTGTAGGTGGGGCGGAAGCTCGAGTTGAGGGGGTAGCTGCGACGGGAGGCGAGGGACGCCACCGCCTGGGGCTCCATCCCGTCCACCCACTGGATGACCGAGTGGCCCTCCACGTCGATCCCGCGGCGCCCGGCGCGCCCGGTCAGCTGCGTGTACTCCCCCGGGGTGATCGGCACCCGCGCTTCGCCGTTGAACTTCTCCAGCTTCTCGAGCACCACGGTGCGCGCGGGCATGTTGATGCCGAGGGCGAGGGTCTCGGTGGCGAACACGACCT
The DNA here is from genome assembly GCF_025465545.1 of Naasia sp. GTDB lineage: Bacteria > Actinomycetota > Actinomycetes > Actinomycetales > Microbacteriaceae > Naasia. The sequence goes on from NZ_JAODMK010000021.1 coordinate 22,285, forward strand.
TCACCAGCTTCCGCTGGAAGAGCTCCTCCACCACCTCCTTGAATGCGGGCAGGAGGCCGGCATGGTGGGCCGCGACGCCCCGCTCGAGTCCCTCCATCCACTCCCAGTAGCCGAGGACGGCGAGATCCTCGTCACGCAGGGTGCGGCACCGGTCGTTGACGATGGCACGGATCTCCTCGCGCTCCCAGGTCTCGGTGAGGCTCGCACCCCCGCGCAGGGTCTGCCGGACGGCGGCGTCGCAGCCGGCGCGGCTGAAGATGAAGAAGATGGCCGGCAGCAGGTTGCGCTCGTCGAGCAGGGCGATGATGTCGGAGCGCTCCATGCGCCCCATATCGGGCCGGCTGCCACGGTGCCGGTGGTCGGGAGCGCCTCGGGTGCCCTGCATCCGGCCGCCGTACCGGGCGAGCTGCGCGAGCTCCGGGTTCACCCGGTTGGTGGAGGCGAGCCCGGACGAGTCGAACAGGTCGACCAGCTTGCTGCGGACGAGCACGTGCTGCTGCAGCGGCACCGGGCGGTCCTCGGAGACGATCACGTCGGTGTCGCCCCGAACGGCCTGCAGCCAGTCGCCGAACTCCTCGGCGTTCGACACGGTGGCGCTCAGCGACACCAGCCGGATGCCCTGCGGCAGATGGATGATGACCTCCTCCCAGACCGGGCCGCGGAAGCGGTCGGCGAGGTAGTGCACCTCGTCCATCACCACGAAGGCGAGGTCGCGGAGCAGGTCGGAGTCCGCATAGAGCATGTTGCGGAGCACCTCGGTGGTCATCACGACCACCCGGGCGCGCGAGTTGATGTTGGTGTCACCGGTGAGGAGTCCGACGTTCTCCTCGCCGTAGGTCTCGACCAGCTCGTTGTACTTCTGGTTGGACAGCGCCTTGATGGGGGCCGTGTAGAACACCTTGGCCGATGGCTCCTGCATCGCCAGGTACACCGCGAACTCCGCGACGATCGTCTTGCCCGCCCCCGTGGGGGCGGCGACCAGGACCCCCCTGCCGTCCTCGAGGGATTCGCAGGAACGCACCTGGAACGGGTCCAGGTCGAAGCTCTGCGCCGCCTCGAACGCGTCGAGCGCGGGGTAGCGGCGCTTCTGGCGGGAGGCGGCGAAGCGTTCGGCCGGCGTCAGTTCGGTGCTCATCGAGGGACCTTTCCTCCGTGTGCGTCAGGCGGCGTACTCGGCGGCCAGCACGTCGGCGCGCTTGGCGGCCCTGCGGTCGTGCAGCCACGCGACGCCGGCGGCCGCCAGGTAGAGCAGCACCATGGGGATGGCGAGGAAGAACATCGACACGAGATCCGCGGCAGGAGTGGCGATCGCGGTGAACAGGGTGATCGCGAGGATCGCCAGCCGCCAGCTGCGCAGGATCGTGGCCGCCTGCAGGATGCCCGCGAAGTTGAGCAGCACGAGGAAGACGGGCAGCACGAAGGCCACGCCGACGACGAGGATCAGCTTGAGCACGAAGTCGAGGTAGTCGCTCGCGACGAGGAAGACCGAGTCCTCGACGGGCGCGAAGCCCACCATCAGCTCCACGATGTGCGGCCACACGTACCAGCCCGCGGCGCAGCCCGCGAAGAACAGCGGCACGGCCGCGAAGAAGAACCCGAAGCCGTACTGCTTCTCACGCCGGGAGAGCCCTGGCACGATGAACGCCCACAGCTGGTACAGCCACACGGGGGCGGACAGCACGATGCCGACCGTGAACGCGATCCGCAGCTTGAGGTCGAAGGCCTGGGTGATGTTGGTGTAGTTGATGCTCGCGTTGTGACGCTGCGCCACCAGGTCCATGGGCGCGCGGAGCGCGTCCCACACCCAGTCCGACAGGAAGTAGCCGGCGATCATGCCGAGGATCACGGCGACGGCCGACAGGAAGAGCCGGCGGCGCAGCTCGAGGAGGTGCTCCCCCAGCGACATCCGCCGTTCCGCGCCGGTGCCGCGATTGACGCGGGCCACGCCGCTACTGCTTCGGCGGAAGCCCCGAGGCGCCCCGGGGAGCGGCGTCGACGGCCGGCGGCTCCTCGGTGTAGACGATGGGGGTCTTCGGTGCGTCGGCCTCGGCAGGGGCGTCGCTCTTGATCTCGGCCTTGAAGATCTTCATCGACTGGCCGAGGCTCTTTGCCAGCCCGGGCAGCTTAGGAGCGCCGAACAGCAACAGCACGATCACGAGGATGACGATCAGGTGCGGCCATCCGAACGCGTTGCCCAACATTGAAGGTCCTTTGTCTCAGGTCGGCGGTTGTCAGGAGTTTACCCCGCGCGAGTCGGCGTTCCCGGCGCGAACGCTTCCGGTCTGCTCGGAGGTCGGCGCGCAGCCGGTGCCGTTCGCGCACCTCGTCGTACGGCGCGAGAACCGCGGCCCGGAAGGGCTGCCGAGCCACCTCCTCGCTCGCCGCCTCCAGTGCGGCGACCTTGTCGCCCAGTTCGGAGAGCGCGGCGAAGCCGGTTCGCGCCTTGCGGAAGAGCCAGAGGGCGAAGAGGGCCAGCATGCCCAGCAGGCCCAGCACGAGGAGTGCCCAGATCAGGACCCAGGACCACCACGGCATGAGCCGAGTCTAGAGGGAGCCCTCTTCCGTGCTCTCGCCGTACTCCGCGAGACCCGCGCGGGCCCAGTCGGCGACCGCGGCTCGCGCGTCGTCGGGCGCCAGGACCGTCACCATGCCGGCGAGCCGCGCGACGAGGCGCTTGAGCCCCGCGTAGTGGCCGACCCGCATGGTCGCCTGCACCAGGCCGGGCCCGCGACCGGGCTGGGTCCTGGTCCCCTCGGGCAGGTAGTCGCCGAGCAGCGGAAGCGCCGCCTCCGCCACCTCCACCACGACGGTGAGGTCGGTGGACGAGGTCTCGAAGAGCACATCGGGCAGTGTCACCTCGCCCGACGCCGGGGTCACCGCACGGTCGCTCACGGCGATCCCGCTCATCCGGTCGAGCCGGAAGGTGCGAACGGCTTCGCGCAGGTGGTCCCAGCCGCGGAGGTACCAGCTCTCATCGTCCGAGTCGAGGCGCAGCGGGTCCACCGTCCGGTGCTCCGTCTCGCCCTGCGCGTCGCGGTAGTCGAACTCCACCTGGACGTGCCGCACCACGGCGTCCCGGAGCGGGGCGAGGGCGTCCTCGATGCCGCGGACCGAGACGGCGACGGGGCTGGGAGCCGAGGAGGCCCCCCGTGCGAGCTTCGCCGTGAGCGACGCGAGCGCCGCGCGGTCCCCGTTCTCGGGCAGCGCGGAGAGGTACTGCAGCCCCGCGATGAGTGCGGCCGCCTCCCGGGCCGAGAACCGCGGCGCCTCGTCGATCGCGACGGAGTGGGTGAGGATGATCCGCCCGTTCTCCTCGAACTCGTCCCAGTCGATGTCGAACAGGTCGCCATGCTGGTACTGCCCGCTGCCGCCCGGGATCCCCGACACGGCGATCAGCTCGACCGCGGTGCGCATCTCCTGCTCCGAGACGCCGAACTGGGCGGCCGCCGCCGCCACAGAGACCCCGTCGTGGTCGATGAGGTACGGGACGAGGGAGAGCAGGAAGGCGAGCTTGTCCTGGGCCTGCAGCGGCCGGGCGCTCATCGGTCCGTCCCCGTGTGCGAGGCGGCGACCTGGCGGAGCCGGTCGATCACGGCGGCACGGAGTGCCGACGGCTCGAGCACCACGACTTCGGGACCGTAGGACGCGAGCTCGTCGGCCATCAGGTTCGCGTCGAGGTAGTTGACGCGGAGGTCGGTGTCGGCGGACGGCTCGAGAGCCTGCCTGCGCAGCCGGGAATCCGCGTCCGAGTCGGGCCGCACACGGATCCGCGCGACGTTCGTCGCCAGCACCCGGTCGAGCTCCTGCACCGCCGCGGCGGCGCTGTCGCCCTCGGGGGGCGAGAAGGTCGTTCGGGTGGGCGTCACCGGACCGACGATCCTGCTGAGCAGGAAGGTGCGCGGGGCGGCGCGGTCGCGATCGAGGGTGGCCACGTGCCAGCGGCCCTCGTGCTTGACGAGTGCCAGCGGCTCGACGGTGCGGACCACGGCCGCGCGCTCACCCGGCTTGAGATAGGCGAAGGTCACCACGAGGTTGCGGTCGATCGCCGAGCGCAGCGGCTCGAAGGCCGCCTCGCGCACCCGCACGCGAGGCGCATAGCCGATCATCGGCCCGTCCACCTCGATGCCGAGCGACCGCAGCTTCAGCAGTGCCCGGTGCGACTCGCTGGAGAGGGAGCCCTCCCGCCAGACCTCGGCGGCGAGGTTCAGCAGGGTCGTCTCCTCCGGCGTGAAGGTGACGTCGGGCGGAAGGTCGTAGGCGCCCTTGGGGATGCGGTAGCGGAGGTTCTGGTTGTTCCCCGCCTCCGTCGCCTGCTCGATCGTCTCGAGCGGCACGCCGAGGTCCCGGATGTCGTCCTTGTCGCGCTCGAACTGCCGCTCGAGGCTCGCGTTGTCGCCCCGGACGACGTAGCGATGCCGGTAGCCCTGGACGCTGGAGAGGATCTCGGCCTTCGTCAGCCCGTGGTCGGTCGCCACGAGAGCGAGGACGAGGCTGAACAGCCGCTCCTCGACGGGCACCGCTCCGGCTGCCACGGCAGTGCTACCCGACGATCCCGAGGATGTCGATGACGAACACCAGCGTGGCGCCGGCGGGGATCGCGCCAGACGCCTGGTCGCCGTAGCCCTGGTCGGGCGGGACGATGACCTCGACCTGCGAGCCGACCTTCGCGCCCTTGATGGCGGCCAGGAGCCCAGGAATGGCTTGGCCCTCCGTCACGGTGATGGGGACCGGTGCCCCCTTCTCCCAGCTGGAGTCGAACACGGTGCCGCCGTCCCACAGCACTCCGGTGTAGTTGACGAGGACCTGGTCCCCCTCCTTCACCTTCGCGCCGCCGCCGGCGATGAGCGTGGAGACCCGAAGCTTCTTGGGCGGATCCGCCTTGATCATCGTGATGCCCGGCCGGCCGTCGGGCGCGAGCACGACCGAGGGGAAGCCGGGCTGGGCGAGCTGGGCGGTGCCCTGGGCCCGGGCGAGATAGGCGTTCTCGAAGTCGACGACGACCACGAGCGAATCCTCGGGCGAGAGGGCCGCAGGGCGGGTGTCGTCGGTGAACGCGTCCTTGCCGGGCATCACGACCGCAACTCGGCTGCCGACCTCCGCACAGGCGAGGCCCTTCGTGAGGCCCTTGATGGGCAGCCGGTCGATGACGAAGGATGCGGGGGTGCCTGCGTAGTCGGAGTGGTCCAGCACCTCGCCGGTCGAGCCGTTGAGGATCGTGAGGAACCCGGCGACGTACTGGTCGTCGCGGATCGGGTCGCCCTTGCCCTGGATCAGGGTGCTGACCTCGGTTCTCGTCGGGCGCAGCGGCGACGGGAAGGAGACGGTGGGAGGGCTCAGCAGGTCGCCGGTCGCCTCGACGGCGTCGGAGGCGCTGCCTGCGGTGGCGCCGGGAGTGCAGCCGGTCCGGGCGGGGCCGACGTAGCAGCCGGAGAGGGCACCGAGAAGGGCCGAGGCCACGAGCGCGGCGGAGCCGACGCGGCGGAGTCGTCTGTTCATGTTGGAGAAGCCGTCCAGGGGTGCCGGGGGCCGGGATCGGCCGCGGATCAGTCTAACGTTCGTCGGGCTCCGGGCCGGGGACGGACGCATCCGGCGAGCTCTCCCGGGCAAGGGAGGCCGCGGCACCGGCCTTGGCCTCGCGCACCCTGCGCCTCAGCGATTTGGCGCTCGAGCTGCGCTCGCCGAGGGCTCCCGGCGTCCACAGCTCGACGTCCTCGTCGGTGAACTCCGTCTTGGACGCGCGACGCCGCACCTCAGGCAGCACCGCGCCGGGGGCGAGCCGGCGGGCGCTGATCAGGAACCCGGTGTGTCCCACCATCCGATGGTCGGGCCGGACCGCGAGTCCTTCGATGTGCCAGCCGCGCACGAATGTCTCGCTCGAGTCGGGGGACGTGAAGCCGCCGCTGTCGCGGAGAGCCTCCGCGACCCGGGAGAGCTGGGTGACGGTCGCCACGTAGCAGAGCAGCACTCCCCCGGGCGTGAGGGCGTCGGCCACCACGTCCACGCACTCCCAGGGAGCAAGCATGTCGAGCACGACACGGTCCACGGTTCCCGGCTCGACGGCCTGCGGGAGGACCTCGACGAGGTCGCCGGTCACGACGTTCCAGTTGCCGGGACGCTCGCCGAGGAAGCCGACCACGTTGCCCTCGGCGACGTCGGCGAACTCCGCGCGGCGCTCGAAGGAGGTGAGGCTGCCTGCCGGGCCCAGGGCCCGCAGCAGCCAGAGGCTGAGCGCGCCGCTGCCCACGCCGGCCTCCACCACGCGGGCGCCGGGAAAGATGTCGGCCTTGGCCAGGATCTGCGCGGCGTCCTTGGGGTAGATGATCGCGGCGCCGCGCGGCATGGACATGACGAAGTCCTGCAGCAGCGGGCGCAGCGCGAGGTACTCGACTCCCCCGGTCGCGGCCACGACCGAGCCGTCCGGAAGCCCGATCAGGGCGTCGTGCTCGAGCACCCCGCGGTGCGAGTGGAACTGCGCGCCGGGAGCGAGGGTGATGGTGTTGAGCCGGCCCTTGGGGCCGGTGAGCTGCACCCGGTCCCCCACTCGGAAGGGTCCCGAGAACGCGGCGGTCATGACGCGAACTCGGAGCCGCGTGCCCGTCGGAGCAGGCTCGCCAGGTCACCGAGAGAGCGCCCCTCCAGCGTCGGCCACACCGTGTAGCCGCTTCCGCCGGCCAGGTCGACGACGTGCGGAACGCCGACGGCCGCAGCGCCGGACGCGACGGCGGCGGCGAGTCCGGGCGGAGAGTCCTCGATCGCCACGCAGCGCGCCGGCTCGACGCCGAGCAGTTCCGCGGCCCGAAGGTACGCCTCCGGGTGCGGCTTCGGATGCGTCACGTCGTCCGCGGAGACCACGATGTCGAACGCGGCGCCCTCGCCGGGCTCAGGCACGGCGGCGGCGATCTCGCGGGCCATCCGGCCGATCGACATGGTGACGAGGGCGGTCGGGACCCCGGCGCCCTTCAGCTCGCGGAGCAGCTCGCGCGCTCCCGGGCGCCACGGCACGTCCTCACGAACCCGATCGAGCACGCGATCGGTGAGGTGGTCGATGATCCGCTGCGACTCCCAGGGGATGCCCCGCCGGCGGAGCATCTCGGCGGAGAGCAGCAGGCTGGTGCCCACGAGGGCGAGCCCCTCCTCCGCGGTCCAGCTGCCGCCGAAGCTCGTCACGAGCTCCACCTGGGCCTCGTGCCAGTACGGCTCCGTGTCGACGAGCGTGCCGTCCATGTCGAACAGGACGGCGGCGGGCAGATCGGCAGTCACAACGGGAGAGTCTACGGAAGGCGACGCGCGGCCCGGTCGACGGGCGACGGTCCCCAGGGATCGGCTGAGGGCGAACGGCGGCCCGCGCGGCCCATGTCCGGGAAGGGCGCACCTATCCTGGGAGGAGCCCGCGCGCGGGCGGAAGGGCAGGTCACGTGGCTGAGGAGCGGCGGTTCAGCGACGGGCGGATCCTCGTCGTCGCGTTCGAGGGCTGGAACGATGCGGGCGAGGCAGCCTCCGGGGCCGCGAGCGTGCTCAAGGACTCCCTCGGTCTGGTGCCCATCCACGAGGTGGACCCTGAGCAGTACTTCGACTACCAGTTCACCCGTCCCGTCGTCTATGTCGACGACGAGGGACGGCGCCGCCTGCGCTGGCCGGCGGCCACGGTCTTCGGTCCCTCGCCGGATCCCGACCCGCTTCCCGCGGGCGTCGCGCCGGAGACCGAAGGCCCCTCCCTGCAGCGCATCGCGAACGTCTATGTGATGGTCGGCAGCGAGCCGTCCCGGAGCTGGAAGAGCTTCGCCGCGGAGGTGCTCGACGCCGCGCTCGTGGCGGACGTGACCGGCATCGTGCTGCTCGGCGCGATGCTCGCCGATGTGCCGCACACCCGCCCGATCTCGATCTTCGCCTCCAGCGAGAGCGCGGAGCTCCGGGACCAGCTGGAGCTGGAGCGCAGCTCCTACGAGGGACCGGTGGGAATCCTGTCCGTGCTCGCCGATGTGGCCGAGGTCGTCGGCATCCCCAGCGTGTCGATCTGGGCGTCGGTGCCGCACTACGTGCACAACGCGCCATCCCCCAAGGCGACCCTCGCTCTGCTGCGGCGGCTCGAGGAGATCCTGGACATCCCGATCCCGCACGGCGACCTCGAGGAGGAGTCGACGGCCTGGGAGTCCGGAATCGACGCCATCGCCGGCGAGGACGAGGACATGGCGGCCTACATCGAGCAGCTCGAGCAGGCACGGGACACCGTTGACTCGCCCGACGCGAGCGGAGAGGCGATCGCGAAGGAGTTCGAGCGCTACCTGCGCCGTCGCGGCGACGGGCGTGAGGGCCGGGACGGCTACGCCGCCGGCCCCGGCTCGCAGTGAGCCAGGAGCGTCCCGGTCCGGCCGCGCGCCGGTAGGCGGTCAGTCGAGCAGGCTCGTGTGCAGCTCGTCGGAGGGCTGATCGACGAGGTCGGCCCAGTCGTCGTGCTTGCCCAGGTAGGCGCTCACGAAGGGGCAGATCGGCACGATGCGCCGGCCGGCGTCCCGGGCGCCGTCGAGCGCCGCACGGACCAGGCGGCTGGCGAACCCGCGTCCCTCGAACCGGTCATCGACCACGGTGTGGGTGAACACCCAGGCGTCGCCCCGCTCCACGAACTGCGCGAGTCCGGCGTACTCGCCGTCCACCTCCAGCACGAAGCGCTGCTTGGCGGGATCCAGGCGCACGTTCGGGGTCTCCTCGCTCATGGCGCTCTCCTTCGCGGCGGAAGTCGTCCGGCGTCTGGCGCCCGTCGCGCCCGTCGCGCCCATCCTGCCACCGGAGCTATGCGGCGAGGACTCCCGTGCTGAGGAGCACGATCAGCAGAGCCCCGAGAACGACCCGGTAGATCACGAAGGGAAGGAAGGAGCGCCTCGAGACGTAGCGGAGGAAGAACGCGATCACCGCGAGGCCGACCCCGAAGGCCACGAGGGTCGCGAGAGCCGTCTCGAGCGGGCCGAACACCTCCGGCGTGCAGCCCGCCGCCGCGGCCGCGGTGCACGGGTCCTTGACGGTCTTGTAGAGCTGGTACAGCCCGCTGCCGAAGACCGCCGGCAGCGCGAGGAGGAAGGAGTAGCGGGCCGCGGCGGCCCGGGTGTAGCCGAGGAACAGGCCAGCGGTGATCGTGCCGCCCGACCGCGAGACGCCGGGGATCAGCGCCAGCGCCTGGGCGAGCCCGTAGACGATGCCGTGCGGGACCGTCAGGTGGTCGAGGGGCCGCGACTTCGCGCCCACCCGGTCGGCGATGCCGAGCAGCAGGCCGAACGCGATCAGCATGATCGCCACCACCCAGAGCGAGCGGAGGGTGGTCTCGATCGCGTCCTGGAACAGCAGCCCGAGGATCACGATCGGCACCGATCCGAGGATGATCAGCCAGCCCATCCGCGCGTCGGGATCGCTGCGGGGCACGCGGACCGCGCCGCTGAGGTCGCGTGAGCCGACGATCGAGCGGAACCAGCGCGAGACGATGCGCACGATGTCCCGCCGGAAGAAGACCAGCACCGCGGTCTCGGTGCCCAGCTGGGTGATCGCGGTGAACGCGGCGCCCGGGTCCTGGGCCCCGGGCAGGAACTCGCCGACGATGCGCAGGTGCGCGCTCGAGGAGATGGGCAGGAACTCGGTCAGGCCCTGCACGAAGCCGAGCAGGAGCGCCTCGAGGAAGTGCACGGTGGACTCCTGGGTTCGCGAAGCAGGAGGTCCCCTGCCGTCGTCCAGGGTACCCAGCCCGGCGACGGGTTCGGGTCAGCATCACGGGGCGGAGGCGTCCGCAACCCCTTGAGGCACGGGTCGCCCCGGCGTAGCTTCGCGCCCAGCGCGGGTCGCGCGACCTCCTGCGGCCCGGGACCCTAGGAGGAATTCGATGACTACTGCACGGGACATCATGACGGCCGGCGCCGAATGCGTCGGTGAGAACGACACCCTTGTCACGGCGGCGCAGAAGATGCGCGACCTGGACGTCGGCGCCCTGCCCATCTGCGGTGAGGACGGCAGGCTCAAGGGCGTGCTCACCGACCGGGACATCGTGATCAAGTGCCTCGCGGAGGGCGGCGACCCGACGACTGCGACGGCCGGCTCCTTCGCCGAGGGCAAGCCGGTGACGATCGGCGCCGACGACGACCTCGACGAGGCGCTGCGGACGATGCAGGAGTACCAGGTCCGCCGGCTCCCGGTGATCGACGGGCACGAGCTGGTCGGCATGCTCAGCCAGGCCGACCTCGCGCGCAACCTGCCGCTGGAGAAGGTCGGCGACCTGCTCCAGGACATCTCGTCCTGAAGCGTCGGAGGGCCGCCCGGGCAGCCGGGCGGCCCTCCGCGTGTCGCCGGCGCGGAGCGCGCCCCACTTCCGCCCCAGTCGGGGTGCACGAGGGGGACGGCCCCGGCCGCGGAAAAGACGTCGTACGAGTGTGTGAAGCGCGGTCCTTCGCGGATTGCGGCATCGGGATCTACCGTCGAGGCGCCCGAGGACCACGGGGTACGCCGACTGGCGCGTCAGCTCCGAGGCTGAGTAGGGTCCCCGGAATGACCCTTCTCTCAACGCCCCAGACCGTCGACCTGCGCGAACGGATTCTGGAGACGGCGTACGAGTGGATCGGGCGCCACGGCCTCGCCGGAACCGATCTGGAGGAGCTGGCGGCCGCCGCGGGAGCCACCCTGGCCGACATCGAGGACCGGTTCCCGGACAAGCGGACCCTCCTGCTCGCAGCGATGGAGCATCAGGGACACCGCTGGGCCGCGGAGATGCAGAGCACCGGCACGCTTGCGCCGGACTCCTCGGCGGAGGAGCGGCTGCTGGCCCTCTTCGACGCATACGAGGAGTGGTTCGGTCGCAGTGACTTCAAGGCGGCGGAGCTGTTCACGGTGCTCGCCGAGGCGGGGCGGTTCAGCAAGACCGGTGCCGGCTCCCTCGTGCACGTCGAGCGCGTGCGCAAGATGATCGCGACGCTCGCCGCCGAGGCCGGGCTCCGGCAGCCCGACGACTTCGCGCTCTCCTGCCACATCCTGCTGAAGGGCGCCATCATCTCGGCGATCGAGGGCGACGCCGCCGCCATCCGGCGGGCGAAGCATCTGGCGAGCGCCCTCATCGCCATGCATCATCCGGCAGGTGAGGTGCACGACGTGCTGTCGCTGGCCCGCTGCGCCGACGACTCGGAGTGGCTCGTGATCTCGGAGGGCAACAAGCGCCGCGGCGAGGGGGCGCTCGCGATCATCCGCAAGGAGCGTGCGGGGTACACGAGCTATCCGAACGCCATCGGCTACGCCCGGCTGGGACCCTTCCCGACCCTCAACGAGGCATACACGGCCGTCGCGGCGCGCATGGCCCCGAGCGCGATCACGACCCCCGAGGTCCGCTGAGCGGGAGAGCGCTCTCCGCCGCCTCGCGGGAGATCTTCCACAGCTCGCGCTGGGCCAGCAGCGCGACGTCCCGGAGCAGGGCCCTGTTGATGCTGTCAGCGGGGCGGGGGTTCCTCCCCAGCACGCAGAGCGCGCCCATCGGGTGCCCATCCGGTGTCTCCAGCGGGTAGCCGGCGTAGAAGCGCACGCCGGCGCGCGCCAGCGTCTCGTTCCCGGCGAAGAGCTCGTGCGTGGACAGGTCGCCGATGACGAAGGCTTCCTTGGCCCGCACCGTGTGAGTGCACACCGAGAGCTGCCTGGGCAGGGATTCCACCGCCCACTCGCCCGAGCGGTGCGGGAACCAGACCCGGTCCCGGCTCACGAGTGCCACAGCCGCGAGGTCGGCCGAGAACAGCGATCGGGCGAGGGACAGCACCCGGTCGACTCCGGGAGCGGGCGCGCCGGCGAGCGATTCCCGCTGCTCGAGCGCGCGATCAGCACGGTCCTCGTCGCCGCGTCCGCGGGGTGCCTCCGCCGCTGCCCCGCGGAGCTTCGGGACCATCGCCGCCGCAAGCTCCCGCGCCCACTGCCGGTACTCCTCCGGCCCCCGATGGCGGCTCTCTCCCTGCGGGGTGGGTCGGCCCAGGGGGGCGAAGGTCAGGTGCGCCCGGCGCAGGCAGGTCGCGCGCGTGATGGCGTTCAGTCGCACTGCGTGCCTGTTCGCGATCCGGCCGAGGAGGTGTCCGTACACGGGGATGGAGGCGATGGGCGGCACGCCGGCGAGGACGATCTGCGCATCGGGCGCGGAGTCGTGCAGGAATGCGGCCAGTCCCTGCATTCGCGAGCGCCAGCGCCCCTCGGGAAGCAGCGTCATGGCGTCCGAGATGCCCAGCACCACCACGATCGTCCGGTAAGTGGCGAGCGGGCGTCCCTCGAGCGCGGGCACGGCGTCGGCGATGGTCATGGAGCGGGTCGCCACCACGTCCACCCGGGTGCCGTGGCCCGTCCTGGCGGCGAGCTCCCGCGCCAGCTGTCCCGGCAGGGCCAGGTCATGGCTGCGCACCCCCCAGCCCGCCGCGGGGCCGCTGCCGACGATCAGGATGCGGTCCTCGCCCCGTCCGCTCGCCGTCGCCGTCGGCTCGTCGACCGGCGTGGGGATCGCCTCGAAGGTCGGAATGACCCGGGTGTACCAGGCGCGGAAGGCGGGGCGGAGCAGGCGGGAGAGCAAGAGGGTCCTCTTCGAGAGAGCAGGGGCGACGGTTCCGCCCCCTGCCCGCGGAGACTAGCCGGTGTCCGCTTCTGCGCCTCTCCGCGACGCCGGAGCGTCTCGTTCGGGGGCGCGAGTATCCGGCGCCGCCTCCGAACGGGGGCGTCAGTACTCCAGGAGCAGGTCCGTCAGGACCGCCTTGCCGAACTCGAGCGCGGCGATCGGCACGCGCTCGTCGACGCCGTGGAACATCGACGGGAAGTCGAGCGCCTCGGGGAGCCGGAGGGGCGCGAACCCGTAGCCCGTGATGCCGAGGCGGCTCATCGCCTTGTTGTCGGTGCCGCCGGACATCAGGTACGGCAGGACCGTGGCCTCCGGGTCGTGCCGCCCGAGGAGGCGGACCATGCTGTCGACGAGCGGACCGGCGAACGGGGTCTCGAGCCCCACATCGGTGTGCACGATCTGGACCTCGATGTCCTCCCCCACGAGCTCGCGCACCTCGGCGAGCGTCTGCTGCTCCTCGCCGGGCAGGCAGCGGATGTCGATGAGAGCGGAGGCCTCTTCCGGGATCACGTTGTGCTTGTAGCCACCGGTCAGCAGCGTCGGGTTTGACGTGGTGCGCAGCGTGGCGAGCAGGAAGCCGGACGCGCTGCCGGTGGCGAGCACGAGTTCGTCGGGACCGGACTGGGCCGGGTCCACACCCAGGATGCGCGCGATCTCCTCGAGCAGGCGCTCCGTGGTGGGGGTGAGCCGGATGGGCCAGTCGCGGCGGCCCAGCGCGACGACCGCCTCGGCGATCCGGGTCACGGAGTTGTCGGTGATGAGCCGGGAGCCGTGCGCGGAGGGCGAGCGCGCCGTCAGCCGGATCCAGAGGAGGGCCTTCTCCCCGGTCTGCAGCAGGTAGGACCGCTGCCCGCCGAAGGTCACCGAGTAGCCGCCCACCTCGCTGACGGCCTCCGTGGCGCCCGCGAAGAGCTCGGGGTGGTTGTCCACCAGCCAGTGCGCGCCCAGCAGCCCGCCGGCCTCCTCGTCGGCGAAGAAGCCGAGCACGATGTCGCGGGCGGGCCGGCGCCCCGACGCGAGGACGTCGCCCAGCGCGGTGAGCATCATGGCGTCCATGTCCTTCATGTCCACGGCGCCGCGGCCCCACAGCATCCCGTCCCGCACCTCGCCGCCGAACGGGTCGACGGACCACCTGGCCGGATCGGCCGGCACCACGTCGGTGTGGCCGTGCAGCACGAGCGCCGGCTTCCCCGGGTCGGCCCCGTCGATGCGGGTCACCACCGATACCCGGCCAGGCTCGGACTCGAACAGCCGCGGCGCGAGCCCCATGCCGGTGAGCCGAGCCTCGAGGTATTCGGCGGCCTCGCCCTCGCCTTCGCTGCGGCCTTCGCCCCAGTTGACGGTATTGATCCGGATCAGATCGCGGGCGATCGCGGCCACCTCGGGCAGGCCGTCCTCGCCGCTGGAACCGGGTGCGGAGGTGTCCGTCATGGCTCCACGCTACCCGGGCCGCGTGCCCGGTCGGCCTCGCGCGATCTGGTAGTGTCTTCCCTCGGCGATCCTGGTCGCCTCACCTTGTCCGGGTGGCGGAAATGGCAGACGCGCTAGCTTGAGGTGCTAGTGCCCGTATAGGGCGTGGGGGTTCAAGTCCCCCCTCGGACACACTGGTTGAGACAGTAGGAAAGGCCCCGCTCCGGCGGGGCCTTTCGCTGTGCGCCCACTCCGCGGGAGCAGGCGAGGGGCGGCCTGCACGCGACGGGCGCCGATGCGGACCGCGAGGCAGAGGCAGTGGGCCACCGCGCTGAAGAGTGCGTGGAACGTCACCCGATGGGGCATGGCATCGCGGAAGACCGCCCCGATCGCCGTCGGTGGTCGCGCCAGAACCCGGACGGGGACCCGCTCATCGGTCGCCAGCGTCGCACGAGCATCACATCGCCGACGAATCATCGGAAGGGGCCGTCCGAGCTGCGATGCCGCCCCGTGCCCACGCGCGCATCCGTCCGGCCAAGCTGCGACGGCACGCGGTTGCGGTTTGGCCGGTCGGTTGCGGCTCTCGTCGGCGCGGGGTGAAACGATGGTCGGGTGACGATCACCGCTGCCGCAGACGGCTCCGCCCTCGGCAATCCCGGACCGGCAGGCTGGGCCTGGTACATCGACGACGATCGCTGGGCTGCCGGCGGCTGGAAGCACGGCACCAACAACATGGGTGAGCTGAAGGCCGTGCTCGAGCTGTTCCGGTCCACCGCGCACCTGGGCGAGGACCTGCTCGTCCTCTGCGACAGCCAGTACGTCATCAACTCGGTGACCAAGTGGATGCCCGGCTGGAAGAAGAAGGGCTGGCGCAAGGGCGACGGCAAGCCGGTGATGAACCTCGACCTGCTGCAGGAGTTGGACGAGGCGATCGCGGGGCGCCAGTACCGCTTCGAGTGGGTCAAGGGTCACGTGGGGCACGTGCTCAACGAGGCCGCGGACGTGCGGGCACGGGCCGCGGCGGAGGCCTACCAGCGGAATCTCGAGGTCCCGGCCGGGCCGGGCTTCGGTGGGGCGTCCTCCTCCCCGATCCGGGTGACCGTTCCACGTGAGACGGCGCCGGCGACCGCCGCCGCGTCCCTGTTCGACCTCGACGAGCCCGTCCTGCGGGAGGTCACGCTGTCGCTCAGCGATGAGGAGTACTCGCGCCTGCTGATCCGGGCCCGAGCCGAGGGCCGCAGCCCCGAGGAGCTCCTCCGCGGCCTCATCTGACCCGGGTTTGGCGAGCTCACCAGGCTTTCCTACGCCAGCGGTGGCACCGCCGTCAATCGGGCCGGCTGGATTGGAAGGGCCGGTGGGGTCCGTGATTTGCTGTCCTCCTCCCCCGTCCACACCGACCGAGCCGCACAGGAATCCATGACGCCTACGCTGACCGCGGACACGCGCACGCTCTGCATCAGCGGAGTCGCGGTCGAGCCCGGCTCGACGGTGTCGCTGCTGCTTGCCGGACGGCGCATCTGGTCGTTCCACCTGCCCCAGCCTGACGAGAACGGGTCGTTCCGGGTGCGGTGGCCGGGCGCGCTCACGGAGCGGCTGGTCGGCTGGGCGCCGCTCGGGCTGCAGGTCGACGGCGAGGTGGTGACCGAGGCCCTGGTCCGTTTCGATGACACCGACGTCGAGCTGGTGCTCGAGCAGCCGTTCACGAGGGCCCCCCTCATCCTCAACAAGTGGGAGATGCTGGCGCCCTCCTTCGTCGGGGCGGACGAGTCGCTGATCACCGAGGTGCTCGACGCGGCGGAGGACGTCATGGCGGCCGTGCGCGCGGACCTCGGCATCGATCTGTTCATCACCGGGGGAACGCTGCTCGGTCCGGTGCGGGACGGCAGGATCATGCCCTCGGACGACGATGCGGACCTCGCCTACCTCAGCACGCACGACAATCCGTCCGACGTCGCGCTCGAGAGCTATGCGATGGAGAGGGCGCTGCTCGCCCGGGGCTACGAGATCTTCCGCCTCTCCACCGGCCACCTTCAGCTGATGTTCCCCGGCCGCAGCGTCTCCGACCGGTTCTATATCGACATCTTCAGCTACTTCGTCACCGAAGGGTGGTTCTACGGCACCTTCCATGTCCGACAGCCGGCCGAACGGGTGCCGATCCTTCCCCTGCAGCTGCTGGCGGTGAACGGCCGCCCCCTCCTGGCGCCCGCAGACCCGGCCGCCCTCCTCGAGGCCATCTACGGCACGGACTGGCGCACTCCCGACCCGGCGTTCGCGTTCAGCACCCCACCCGCGGCCCTCCGCCGCTACAAGCCCTGGCTCGGCGACCTCAACATGGACCGCGAGAACTGGGAGCAGCGGCATCGGGAGGACATCGCGGCCGGCCCCGCCGAGGCGTCGGCCTTCGCCCGCGCGGCCGGAGAGCTGCTGCCGCACGCCTCCACGGTGCTCGAGCTCGGCTCGGGGCTCGGAATGGACGCGCGGCACCTGGCAGAGCTGGGGCACACGGTGCTGGCCGTCGACTACAGCCGCTCCGCAGTCGCGCACGCCCGAGCCGCCGCGCCCGCGGACGCGCGACTGCGCTTCGAGGCCGTCAACCTCTACTCGATCCGGGCGGCCGTCGCGCTTCGGCGGGCTTGTGCCGATCTGGACGGGCCGCTTCAGGTCTACGCGCGCTCCTTCTTCGACGCGCTCGCGCCGGCCGGCTGGGACATCACCTTCCAGCTGCTGTCGCATCTGCTGCGCCGACCGGGCACGTCGGCGCATCTCGAGCTGGAGACGCGAGGGCCGACGCGGAACGTGCGCTGGAAGTACTACCGGCCGGTCGACTGGTCGGCCTTCGAGGCGAGGGTGGAGGCCAGCGGCCTGGAGATCTCGGATCTCCAGCTAGGGTGCGAGGACGAGGACGGATCGACGAGGATCCGCCTGCTGGTGAAGGGAGCGAGATGGTGAAGAACCTGAGCGACGCCGGCAACGGATTCGAGGAGCTGAACGACTTCGAGGCGGCCTTCACCGAGGCGGCGCAGGCGCCGACCGTGGAGTCCCTCTCGTCACGGGTGCAGGAGCTCGAGGCGAGCCTGGAAGCACTGCGAAGCGAGATCCATCGCCTGGACGCCGACCTCGACGAGTCCCGGCGGCTCAATCGCCGAGCGGCCGAGCTGCTCGACATCGTCTACCAGGAGCTCGACAAGCGCGAGCGCTGATCGGCGCGGGCGGGACTTCCCACCGGGGAGAGGCGACGCCCGGACAGGGAGAAGGCCCCGGACCGTCGGTCCGGGGCCTTCCCTCTGGGGTTCAGGAGGCGTTATGCCCGACGGGCGCTGCCCCGGCGGTTCGTGATGAGGCCCCAGATCAGCAGCACGATGATCGCACCGGCGATCGCGAGCAGCCAGCTGGAGATCGACCAGAACTCGCTCATGTCGATTCCGAAGAGGACGTTGCCGAGGAACCCGCCGAGGAGGGCGCCGATCACTCCGAGGACGAGCGTGGCAAGCCATCCCCCACCCTGCCGACCGGGCAGGATCAGTTTCGCGATCGCGCCGGCGATGAGGCCGAGGATCAGAAAGGCGATGAAGTTCATTGTCGTGTCTCCCTTTCGTGAAGCTTGATGACGAGGTTGAGCCTTTCACCGATCGCGGGTTGCGTGATACCCCTTGAAATCCGCTCGCGTGATCCGGAAAGTTCGGACGCAACCATCGAACGGGCTGTGCGTGAGCTAGGAGTTGCCCGACGGATCGGCATCCCGGGACAGCGACACGGCCGGCGCGGCGGACCGCGAGAGCGACGGCCGTCCCGTGGCAGGGCAACGTCCCCGGCATCCTCGGGCGTGATGGGCGTCGACTCCGCGAGCTGACCCGAATCGTCGCAGGCCCTATGCGCCAACTCCCGGACTGTAGACGTCGAGTCCCTGGGGAACGATCCGGACCTCGACCTCGTAGCCGTCGCTGCCGCGGGGACGAACCCGCATCAGTTCGCCGTCGTGGGTGACCGGCGGCGGGGCGCCGCGCCGCATCCCGACCCGCACCCGGACCGACGGCGCCGTGAATGCGTCAACGCGTGCGGACGACGGCGCGAGATGCACGGCCCGGAGCACCGCGCTGATCCGCTTGCCGAAGGTGAGCGAGGCGACCGCCCGCAGACGCGCCGTCGCTCCGTCGAGGATGCGGACATCCAGCACTCCGTCGTCCAGCCCTCGGCGCTGCAGGGTCGAGACGAGCCGCGGCGAGTTGCGGTCGACCGCGACGAACACGGACCAGGCCATCCGCGTGTGGTGTTCCACCGTGACCGGAACGGGGTCGGCCGACCGGCCGATCCGTGCCGCGGCGATCACGGATGCGCCCCACTTGGTCCAGCCGTCCTCGAACCGCTGCCGCACGTCCACGAAGTCCGGGTAGATGCCGACGCCGACCGCGTTGAGGACGGTCGTCGGCTCGCCCCCGTCGATCCGCAGGTCCGCGACGTCGACCCGGAGGCCTTGTCCGGCCTGCAGCGCGTCGATCGCCCGATCCAGCGAGGACGCGCCCGCCGCGCGGGCGAAGTGGTTGAACGTGCCTCCGGGCAGCACGAGCAGGGGCAGTCCGGTGCTGCGGGCGACCGCGGCGGTCGCGGACACCGTGCCGTCTCCCCCGCACACGCCGAGGATCCGGGGCGGCCGAGAGCCGGCCAGCGCCCGGCGAACGACCTGCTCCGGAGAATCCCGGCCGAGGAAGCGCACTGTGGCTCCGGGCAGCCGGCGGGAGATGATGCGCAGCGGATCCCGGCGACTCACGTGCCGCCCGGCGCTGCCGTTGACGAGGAGAAGCACCCCTCGCCCGTCATCGCTCTCGGGGAGGTCGATCCGGAGGCCAGGGCGCCCGATCGCCCGGGAGGGCAAGAGCGAGCCGGAACCGAGCGCGCCCCCCACCAGGGCCACCCCGGCGCCGAGCGCGGCACCGCCCACCACGTCGGAGAGCCAGTGCACCCCGGTGTGCAGGCGGGAGTATGCGACGGCCGCGGCGGCAGGCGCCAGCAGGGCGCCCGCTCGTGGCGACTCGAGCGCCACCCCGACCGCGAACGCGGCGGCGCTCGCGGTGTGGCCGGAAGGGAACGACAGGGAGGACGGCGGCCGGCGCAGCCGGCGGCCCACCGGGATGCTGCTCGTGAGCGGCCGATCCCCACCGAAGACGCGCTTGCCGACCAGGTTCGCCAGGATGCTGGCCACGGTGAGCGAGAGCACACCCCGCAGTGCCGCACGGCGCCGCCCGAGGAGCGCCAGCACGGCCGCCGCGGCGAACCAGAGCCGTCCCCGGTCCGCGGCACGGGACAGCGCCGCGAAGGCGCCGTCCATCGCGGCGCTGCCGGTCCCGCCGTTGATGGCGTCCGCCGCCGCGCGGTCGAGACGCAGCACGCCGCGCGGGAGGAGCCGGGCGCGGCGCCGTTCCACCCGGGGAGTGGAGTGCGGGCGGGAGACCATCGTCAGCGGACGTCGCTCGACGTGCTCCACAGGTTGATCCCCTTGTCGACGGCATGCTCGTCGATCGCGGCGAGCTCCTCCGCGGAGAAGTCGAGGTTCTGCGTCGCCGCCAGGTTGGCCTCCAGCTGCTGGACGGACGAGGCGCCCACGAGCGCCGAGGTGACCACGGGGTCCCGGAGCACCCAGGAGATGGCGAGCTGGGCGAGGGTCTGGCCGCGACCCGCGGCGATCTCGGACAGGGCCCGGATGCCGGACAGCGTCTCGTCGTTGATCATCTCCTCCTGCATCGAGCCCTTCTGAGCCGCGCGGGAGTCCTTCGGGATGCCCTGGAGGTAGCGGTCCGTCAGCAGGCCCTGGGCGAGCGGCGAGAACGCGATGCAGCCCACGCCCAGTTCGCCGAGCGTGGCGAGGAGCCCCTCCTCCACCCAGCGGTTGAACATCGAGTAGGACGGCTGTGAGATGAGCAGCGGGGTGCCGAGGTCGGCGAGGATCCGCGCGGCCTCACGGGTGCGCTCCGGCGAGTAGGACGAGATGCCCGCGTAGAGCGCCTTCCCCGACACCACCGCGGTGTGCAGCGCGCCCATCGTCTCCTCGAGGGGAGTGTCCGGGTCGGCCCGGTGCGAGTAGAAGATGTCCACGTAGTCCAGCCCCATGCGCTCGAGGGACTGGTCGAGGCTCGCGAGCAGGTACTTGCGGGACCCCTGATCTCCGTACGGGCCGGGCCACATGTGATACCCGGCCTTCGTCGAGATCACGAGCTCGTCCCGGTAAGGGCGGAAGTCGCGCCGCAGGTGCTCCCCGAAGTTCTCCTCCGCGCTGCCGTAGGGCGGACCGTAGTTGTTGGCCAGGTCGATGTGGGTCACGCCGAGGTCGAACGCCCGGCGCAGGATCGCGGCCTGCGTCTCCATCGGGACGGTGCCCCCGAAGTTCTGCCAGAGGCCGAGCGAGACCGCCGGCAGCTGCAGGCCGCTGCGGCCGGTCCGTCGGTAGGGCAGGGAGTCGTAGCGGTCGTCCGCGGCGAGGAAGGTCATGCCTTCATCGTGGCACGCACGCCCCGGTGGGCGCGATGCGCCTCCATCGGGCCCTTCTCGGCCCGCCCGGGGCGGCGGGCCGCCCTTTCCTGACGGGCCCCTCATACTCGAAGCTGTGCCCGCTCGGGGCCGGGCCAGTTCCCCTCCGAGCCGACGCCGCCCCGGTGGCGTCCATCGAAGGAGGAGAACGCTGTCCAGCTCGGCCAAGAGACCCTCCCGCCGTCGGCGCGGTCGCCGCAGCACCCGCCGCACCCGCCCGGTGCTGCGGACCGTGCTGATCTCGCTCGGCGTTGTGCTCGTGGCCGTCATCCTCGCGGCGGTATGGGTGGGCACACGGGCGCTCATCGCCAAGAACGCGCTCGAGGACGCGCAGACCGAGCTGCAGGAGTTCCGCAGCGTGGTGGGCACCTCCGACGGCAGCACGGCCGCCCTCTACTCGAGTCTGCAGAAGAAGACCACCGAGGCCGCCGATGCGACCGGTGACCCGGTCTGGGCCGCGGCCGAGAAGGTGCCCTGGATCGGGCCGAACCTCGCCGCTGTGCGGAAGGTGGCCTCCCTGGTCGACGGCCTCGTGTCGGATGGCGTAGGCCCGGTCGCGAAGGCGGCGGACGGGCTCAGCCTCGACAGCATCAAGCCGAAGGACGGGCGCATCGAGATCGCGCCGCTGCAGAAGCTCGCGCCGGCGCTGGCCGAGCTCGACACCGCGATGACCCGTGCGCGCACGGAGGCGGCGGCGATCGACACGGAGAAGACGGTGTCGCAGATCTCCGGCGCGGTGGCCCAGATCGACGGGCTGCTCAGCCAGTACCAGCCGACGGTGGCAGAGGCCTCCAAGGTCATGCCGTATCTGTTCCCGGCCCTCGGCGGCGAGGGCGCCCGGCACTACCTGCTGATGTTCCAGAACAACGCCGAGGAGCGCGCCAGCGGCGGCAACCCGGCCTCCATGGTCCTGCTCACAGTGGACAAGGGCGCGATCGAGATGACGGCGCATGCGTCATCTCTCGACTTCGATCACCCCTACCCGACCGAGCCGCTCACCTTCGGCGGTGACTGGGACAAGCTGTACGGCCCCTACACCAGCACCTACGTGACGAACATCACCTTCACCCCCGACTTCCCCACCACGGCCAGGCTCGCCCAGAAGATGTGGGACATCGAGTTCGGCCAGAAGGTGGACGGGGTCATCTCGTTCGATCCCGTCGCACTGTCCTACCTGCTCAAGGCCACAGGCCCGATCACCCTCGAGTCCGGGGAGGAGCTGACCGCCGAGAATGCGGTCGACTTCCTGCTGGCCGGGGTGTACGCCCGGTACGACGACCCCCGGGTGCAGGACGCCGTCTTCGCCTCCGCTGCGGCGTCCATCTTCTCCGCGGTGACCTCCGGTCAGGGCGATCCGAAGGCCTACCTCGAGCAGCTGGCGCCGATGATCGACCAGCAGCGCCTGAAGATCTGGAGCAGCCGCAAGGACGAGGAGGAGCTGCTCCTGTCCTATCCGGTCGGCAACATGCTGCCCGCCGACAACTCGAAGAGCACGGCGGTGGGCGTCTACTACAACGACGACTCCACGTCGAAGATGAGCTATTACATGAACGCGACGATCGACCTGTCGGCGGACCTCTGCACGCCCGGCAAGCCGGCCTATCGCGTGACGACCGCGGTCACCGACACGCTCGACCCCGGCACCGCGCTCGGCCTTCCCCGCTACGTGCTGGCCTATCAGCCCCGCATCCCCTTCGCCGGCGATCGACAGTGGGTGAACATCTATGGGCCGGTCGGGTCGAAGCTCACGGGAGCGACAGTCGACGGTGAGGCGGTGACCTTCGGCGACAACCTGCTCAACGCGGCGAACACCGTGTGGAACGCGACCGGGGTCGACGACCGTCGTCCCGCCGTCTCGGGCCGGATGCACGGACGACCGGTCGCCGTCGTCAGCGTCAAGATGGGCCCGGGCGAGACCGTCGAGGTCGCGGCCACGTTCGCCGGCGCCGACGATCCCAGCGATCAGCTCAGAGTCAGCCACACGCCGAAGGTGCGCGACGTCCCCGTGACGATCAACGCGAAGGAGTGCGGCTGACCCGGTTGAGCCGGCGACAGAGCGTGGGCTGAGGGACGCAGCCGGTCAGCGGGAGGCGTCGCCTTCGATGCGCTCCGCGAGGTCGTCGACCTGCTCGGGCCGCACCTCGAGGCCGGCATCGTCGAGCCGCTGCTGAAGGAGCGCCGACACGTCCTCCTCCACGAGCCCGGTCTGCACATCGGCGAGCACCTGCTCGGCGATGCCCTGCACCTTCTCCGCACCGGTGCCAACGGCACCCTCGCCGGTCGTCTCGTTCTCGAAGTCCGCCATGCGGTCATCCTCCCGGAGCGGCCTTGGAGCGGGCCGAGTGCCCGGACCCGGCCGAATGGGGCTTCTCGGGCACCAGCGCAGCGCCGAGGAACGGCACGAGCACGTCGGCGCGTCCTGCTCGGCCAGCCAGCCGGGCGAGGGCAGCCGCTCCGCTCGCTCCAGATCCGGTCGGAGAAGACCCTGGCGTAGGCGACGGCTGCCTGCTCCCGAGGCACGCCCGCAAGGGCGAGCCGTCGATCTGGCAGCGGGAGTGGTCGGTGCCGAACGATGCTGAGGCCGAGCTGCTCCTGCCATCGAACCGCAGCTCACCCGCCAGACCGCACATCCGCGCCCGCCTCCTCGACGGACGGCCGGGGAGGCGCATCCTTGCTCAGGATCCAGGTGTCCTTCGCCCCTCCGCCCTGACTCGAGTTGACGACCATGCTCCCGCGCGGGGCGACCCTGGTGAGGGCGAGATCGGCGAGCCGGCAGTCGTTCGCGCCCGTCCCGCGCACGTGCACGAAGGCACGGAGATCGATATGCCGCGGCTCCAGGCGGGAGCCGGCGAAGGTGGGCATGGACGAGAGAGCGACGACCTCCTGGGCCACCCAGGCGTCGGGGTGCGCGGTGATCTCGGCCCGCCGTGCCGCGATCGCGGAGGCGGAGGCAGACGGGCCGATCAGCACGCCGATGCCGCCATGGCCGTCGACCGGCTTCGTCACCAGCTCGCCGACGCGTTCCAGCACCGACATCCGCTCGGTCTCGTCCCTCGTCCGGTAGGTGGGAACCGACTCGAGCAGCGGATGCTCGTCCAGGTAGTAGGCGATCAGCTCGGGCAGGTGGCAGTACATGGCCTTGTCGTCGGCGACTCCATTGCCCGGTGCATTCGCGAGGAAGACCGTGCCGGCCGCCGCCGCGTCGAGGATCGCGGCGCCGA
This sequence comes from Naasia sp., assembly GCF_025465545.1. Taxonomy (GTDB): domain Bacteria; phylum Actinomycetota; class Actinomycetes; order Actinomycetales; family Microbacteriaceae; genus Naasia. The sequence goes on from NZ_JAODMK010000021.1 coordinate 46,039, forward strand.
TCGGCCGGGCAGCGCTGTCCGTGAGATCCGCCAGCTCGGCGTCGAGCCGGAGATACAGTGCGCCGATCCGCTGGCCCGTCCGCCGATGCATCAGCGCTCCTCCGTCGACGACCAGGTCGTCGGGTCGCACGAGCAGCAGCCCGGCGCCGTCCGCCAGGCGGAGGTGCTCGAACCACGCGGAGCTCCGCTCCCCCGTGCTGAGCAGTGCGGGCGCACCGGCTGGAGCCCCGGCGAGGAGTGTGTCCCGCAGCATGGGCAGCATGGAGCGGGGGTCGAGCAGCCCGTCCGGTCGCGGCAGCCCCGGCAGCACGGCGTCCATCAGCTCCCTCGCGGTCAGCGCGAAGGCGGCGCCGTTCGGGCTGCGCACATTGTCCTCGAGCACCCGCCACCCGCCGAACTCGTTGCGCACGAGGTCGAACCCCATGATCGGGGCGCGGACCACCCCGCGGGGCAACCGCCGCGCCTCGTCCCGCCAACCGGTGGCGCTCGCCAGATCGTCGGCGGAGATCACCCCGTCGGCGATCACGAGCTGATCCCCGTACACGTCCTCGAGGAACGCCTCGAGCGCACGCGCACGCTGGGTGAGGCCCGCCGCGAGCTCGCTCCACTCATAGGCGCTCAGGACCCGGGGCAGGAGATCGACGGGGACCGGCTTCTCCGCGCCCCGCACCCCGGAGGTGAGGCTGTTGGCGAGCGCCCAGCGGTCCCGCTCCTGCTGGAGCGCGGAGAGTTCCGACTCGGAGAGCGAGCGCACGTGCTCGAGGATCGGCGCGTAGTGCGGCCGTGGGCCGGCGTTGGGGCGTACCGCCTCGTCTCCCGCCCGGGTCCGGTATCGCGCCAGTGCCGGCACGACGGGACCTTCGCCGTGGGGCGGCCCCTGGCTCTCTCGGACCACGTGAGTCACCACATCGTCCAGCTCGCCCCGCTCCGCGAACGCCGCCCTCTGGCGGTCCGCGGACGTTCCGCGGGCGAGGACCGTCTCGGCGAGCTCGTGCACCTGGTCGAAGTCGCCGAGCTCCTCGAGCTGCGGTCGCAGCCTGCCGACGAGGGCCCGCACCACCTCCGCAGCGGGCAGCGGGCGCGGATGCACGCCGGAGTCGAGCAGCTTGCCGGAGAGGCCGCCGCGTGCCGCCTGCCACATCGCCGCACGGTGCAGGGGAACGGCCTGGGGAACGTGGGGTAGTCCCGCCTCGATGTCCAGTTCTGCGGCTCTGACCGCCGCTCGGAAGAGACCCGCGACGAGGATTCCGTCGTCCACCAGCGGGCACGCATCGCAGACCCGCAATTCGAGGGTGGGCGCGTGGGCGCTCGGGCGCACGTCGAAGTAGGCCATCTTCGCGTCGGCGATGACGCCCGATGAGATCAGGTCTGCGAGCAGCTCGTCGTAGGCCGCCGCGGAGGCGAGCGGGCCGGTGGCCCCCGCACTGGGCCACCGCTGCCAGATGATCGACCGGATGCTGGCGTAGCCGGTGTCCAGCCCGTTCCAGTAGGGCGAACTCGAGGAGAGGGCGAGGAGGACCGAGAGGTCGGGCGACAGCCGCTGCGCGATCTGCACCGCCAGATCACGGTCGGACACGCCGACATGGATCTGCAGCCCGCAGATCAGCTGCTCGTCGACGAGCATCCGGTACTGCTCCTGCATGCGTCCATACCGGCCGGTGGGGGTGAGTTCGAAGTCGGCGTACGCCGACCTGGGGGCGGTGCCCACTGCGGCGATCCCGATGCCCTCCGGCCCCGCCACATCGATCACGCCCTGGCGCAGCCGCTGCAGCTCCCGGCGCAGATCGTCGAGAGTCTGCACCACGTCGGTGTTCGTCTCGACCGTGCTGCGCTGCAGCTCCGCGGAGTAGTTGGCGGCAGGGAGGCGCGAGAGCAGCCGTGGCGCGCGCGCCGACAGCTTCCCGCTCTCGAGGTCGATGAGGTGCAGTTCCTCTTCGGCTCCCAGGGTCAGCTCGGCCGCCATGCCATCACCCTACGGCGCGCATGTTTCCGGCAGTCGAAGCACTCCCCTCGCGAGCGTGAGCGGAGACATGCGCCCGCAGGCGAGGCGTGACCCGCAGCCCGCCGTGGCGGTCGACGGTGAGGACGTCGATGTCGCGGGTGCGGGTGGCCCGATCCAGGGCGGGCAGGCCGCCGGCGAGGATCGCGGTGGCGAGCACGTCCGCCTCCACGATGTCGCCGCCGAGCACGGTCACCTGGACCAGGTCGTCCAGCTGCCGGGAGCGCCAGACGTGCTCGCCTCGCTCGGCGGTCCCCGACGTGGCGATCGCGCTCCAGTCGGAACCGAGATCCACTGCCGTCAGCAGCCCGGCGGGGTTCCCCGGGTCGGCGATCCCGGTGCGCCAGGGCATGCCGTCAGGGGCGCAGCACACGATGTCCCCGCCCACGTCGACCAGCCAGGCCCCGTCCTGGGTCTCCTCCAGGATCCGTGCGGCGTCGCGCAGGGCGTGCGCCTTGACGAGGCCGGAGAGGTCCAGGCCGCCGTCGGGCCGGTGCGGCGTGAAGTCCCCGTCCGTCGCGGCCCGCCACTGGAGGGCCTCGCCATAGGCGGAGCGCAGCTCCTCGCTCGCGCGGGCGAGGGTCAGGTCTCCCCGGGAGACCCGGCTCAGCTCGGAGTCGGCACGGTAGAGGCTGAAGCGTGCCTCGATCGCCTCGAAGCGCGCCCGGACCGCCGCCACGACCTCCGCGGCGAGCGGTGAGGACCGGCGGTGCAGGGTGCAGCCGGTCCCCATCGTGGAGAAGGAGACGCGGAAGTCGCTCACCAGCCGGCCTGGGCGAGGGCGGTCGCCGCGGACTCCAGGTAGGCGTCGCTGGTGACGGTCGCCCGGCTCACGGTGGTCACGTGGGCGGACTGCGCCTGGAGGATCTCACTCCGCAGGATCGGCGCAGCCGAGTCGGAGATCTGCACCGACCTCTGCTCCGCATCGGTGAGGTGCACGGCAGTGACCTCGGTGATCGCGCCGCCGGAGACCGTGACGGCCACCTGAACCGATCCGTAGCGGGTCTGCACGGAGTCGCCCGTGTAGGTGCCGTCGGCCGCGGAGGAGCTCGCCGCGCTGCTCGAGTCGGCGCTGCCCGTGGACGTGCCGGCCGAGTCGCTCGGCGTTGTGCTGCCGGTCGCGTCGCCGCTGCCCGAGGACGAGGAGGTGCCCCCGCTCGAGGAGGCCGTGTGCGAGATCGTGATGCTCTGCGTCGCCTGGGCGCCGAGCTCCCAGCCGAGGACCAGAACGGCGACCGAGGACAGGACGCTCGCGACCTTCGCGCGTGTTCTCACCAGTCGAACCTCTCCACGTGGATGCGGTCCTCCCGGACCCCGGCGGCGAGGGCGTCCCTGACGACCAGGTCGGTCCAGGGCTGCGGCCCGCAGACGTACAGGTCGGAGGAGAGCAGGTGCGGGAACACCGTCTCGAGCCGGACGCCGCGCGCCTGGTCGGCGGCGGTCAGCCAGCTGCCCGACCCGCGGGAGCCGGTCATGCCGAAGATCCGGCCCCCGGCCCGCTCGACGAGTGTGCGGACCTCGCCCCAGAGGTACTGCTCGTCGGTGGACCGCGCGCGGAGCAGCACGGTGGCCTCCCCTGGCGCCAGTCGGGCATCCTCGAGCATGCTGCGCACCGGCGTGACGCCGATGCCTGCAGCGACGACCGCGAGGTAGGGGGCCGTCCGGTTCTCCCCGGTGAAGATGCCGTAGGGGCCCTCGAAGGAGACCCGAGTGCCGCGAGGCAGCTCCGCGAGCTGGCCGCTCCCCGTGCCGAGGGCGCGGACCGTGATGCGCACGCTCCGGTCGTCGCCCACGCTCGAGAAGGAGATGGGGTGCGCGTGCCACCAGGTGCCGCGGCTCCAGAAGCGCCAGGTGGCGTACTGCCCCCCGACGATCCCCAGGCGGCTCAGGTTGCGCCCGGACAGGTGGAGGGAGATGACGCCGGGGGCGATCGTCTCCACGTCCTGCACCTGCAGACGGTGGCGGAGGGTGGCGATCGTCGGCACCAGGAAGCGGTACCAGCCGACCGAGCCGACGGCGAGGGCCGTGATGCCGATCCAATAGAGCCGCTGCCAGGTGCCCTCGGCGAGCATGCCGCCGACGCTCAGCTGGTGCGGCACCGCGAAGAGCACGGCGCCGTAGCTGAGCAGGTGGATGGCGTGCCACACCTCGTAGGGGAAGCGCCGGCGGACGGCCACGAGTGAGGTGACCACGACGGTGATCAGGAGGCCCATGGCGAGGACGGAGAGCACGATGTCGCCCAGCGAGAGCAGGGAGAGCGTCTCGGCGACCGGGTCGAGGCCGTCGGCGAGCCCGTAGCCGAGGATCAGCAGCACGCCGTGCGCGAGCAGCAGAGAGAGGGCCGGCTTCCCCAGCTTGCGGTGCAGCCCCATCACGACGTCGCGGCCGAAGGTGCGGTCGACGATCGGGATCCGCGCGGCGAGCACGAGCATCACGAGCACGAGGTCGGTGCCGACGAGGCCGGAGACGATCCCGGCGGCGGTCACCGCGCCCGACAGGCTGCCCGATGCGGCCGGGCCGCCGTAGGCGAGCCAGAGGGCCACGGCGAATGCGGCGGATGCGCAGCAGAGTGCGGTCAGGAGGTCGGCGGTGAGTGCCCGGCGAGAGGCGAGGCGGGCGCGCGCCGCACCCGGACGGCGGGCGCCCGCGTTCGCCGGACCGACCGCTGCCCTGCCGCTCCCCGGCCCGGTGCCGAGAGGAGGGCCCGAGGGCCCCGTGCTGGCGGTGGTCATGAGGAAAGACTGCGCCGGGACGCTATGAGCCTCCGATGAGCCGGGCAGGAGAACCGTCGGAAGCCTCGGACCCGGTCAGGGCGACGCGGCTCGCCGACGGCTCGGCACCCGGGTCAGTTGAGCGGGCGGGTGCCCGGATCCACGACGCCTCCTGCGTAGAGGCTCCTCGCGGCGTCCTCGAGCGCGGTCAGCGCGATGCGCTGCGTCCACGGGCCGTAGGAGATGCGGGCCACCCCGAGCTGCTCGAAGCGGGTGGAGCTCTGCGCCCCCGGGACGCCGATCACGCTGATCTGCTGCGGCCCGAGAGCCTCCACCAGCTGCTCGACCGTGTCGTCGCTGAGCTTGCCGGGCACGAAGAAGCACGTGGCCCCGGCACCCAGGTAGGCGCGACCGCGCTCGATGGCGTCCGCGAGGACCTCGGACGGGTCTCGGTCGCCGGCCCGCAGGAAGACGTCGGTGCGGGCGTTGAGAGCGAACGGCACGCCTTCGCTCTCCGCAGCGGCGACGGAGGCGGTGACGGCCGCGAGGGCGTCCGGCAGGGGCTTCACCTGGTCCTCCAGGTTGGCGCCCACCACGCCGACGGCGATGGCGCGACGCATGGTGTCCCCCGGGTCCCCGTAGCCCGCTTCGAGGTCCGCCGACACCGGGAGGTCGCCGACGCTCGCGACGATGCGTCCGATGATGTCGAGGTGCAGGTCGAGCGGGATCTTCTCGCCGTCCTCGTAGCCGAAGGTGGCGGCGATCGCGTGACTCGCCGTGGCCAGCGCCTTCGTCTCGGGCAGGGCAGCGACGACCTTCGCCGTGACGACGTCCCAGACGTTGACGACGGACAGGATCTCGGGGGCACGGTGCAGTTCGACGAGTCGGCGGGCGCGGGATTCGATGCTCATCCCCCCACGCTAGCCCTGCCCGCGTTGCCGGATGCTGACAGCCGCGCACGCTCCGGGCAGCACCTGCAGCGGTGAGGAGGGGCGACGGCCGCTACGGCGCCAGGGGCACCGACTCCGGGTTGGCGAGGGTGAGCACGGCCCGCACGATGCGGGGGCTCTCCTGCAGCTCCTCTTCGAGGGCGTTGAGGAGCACGGCCACGCTCGTCTCGTCCTCGTTGCCGACGAGGTCGATCGCGGCGACGAGGAACACCCGGCTGGGGCCGACGTACTCGATGTGCAGGTAGGTGACGGCGGTGATTCGCTCGTGGCTGAGCAGCCGGTCCAGTGCCGCCCCCCGGACACGGTCGTCGACCGCCTCGCCGACCAGGAAGCGCCGGTTGCGCTCGATCAGCACCACCGCCACCACCGCGAGCAGGACCCCGACGAGGATCGACCCGATCGCGTCCGGAGCCGCGTTCCCGGTGAGCTGGTGCAGCAGGATGCCGGCGAACGCGATCAGCAGGCCGACGAGTGCCGCGGCGTCCTCGAAGAACACCGCCCGGACCGTGGGGTCGGAGGTGTGCAGCACGAAGTCGAGCAGGTCCTTCTCGCTGGTCGCGGCCCCGCCGCGGGCCTGCCGGTAGGCCTGCAGGAACGAGATCCCCTCCAGCACGAAGGCGATCCCGAGGACCAGGTAGGAGACCCCGTAGTTGCTCGCCTCGGCGGGCTCGAGCAGCTCCTGGATGCCGTGCATCACCGACACCGCGGCGCCCACCGAGAAGAGTCCGAAGGCGGCGAACATCGACCAGACGTACGCCTCCCTGCCGTAGCCGAGGGGGTGGCGCGGATCGCCGGGCCGCGCCGCCCGCCGGCCCGCGACGAAGAGGAACACCTCGTTGCCGGCGTCGGCCCACGAGTGCGCGGCCTCGGCCACCATGGAGGCGGAACCGGTGACGACCGCCGCCACCGTCTTGGCGATCGCGATCAGTCCGTTGGCGACGAGGGCGACGAGGACGGTCAGCGTCGACTCCGGCTTCTCCTCGGCTTCGGCCGGCGCGGTGTCGGCGGACCTCGCATCGCTCACGGCCTCATCCTGTCACCGGCCGTCCCCGGAGAAGGAGGGATGGCGGAGGAGGGCTCCGAGCGCTAGCCGGGTGTCCCGGCCGGCGTGCTGACGGCCGTGGCCGCCCCCGGTCACGGTCACGGTCACGGCCGTGATTCGCGCCGATCGGGCTCGATGCCCAGCGCGTCGAAGTCGATCACGAGGTCTGCGCGATCCCGCGTCGAGGCGATGAGGCGGGCGTTGGGCTCGTCCACGGTCTCGGCCCAGGCGGCCGCGGCGTCGGGGGTCTTGCCGAACCGCACGTGTCGCGCGACCAGTCGCCCGATCCGGAGCCGGTCCTCGACCTGTGAGTACCAGACCTCGGTCAGCTCCCGGCGCACCGCCGGCCACGGCTCGGGGTCGGCGAGCAGGTAGTTGCCCTCCGTCACCACCACCCGCGCGTCCGGCCGAACGGCGATGCTGTTCGCGATCGGCTGCTCCAGCACGCGCTCGAAGGCGGGCGCGTACACCGTGGTTCCGGTCTCGGCCCGCAGCCTGCGGAGCAGCGCGAGATAGCCGTGCCCGTCGAAGGTGTCGAGCGCCCCCTTCCGGTCACGCCGGCCGAGCAGGTCGAGGGCCGCGTCGGCCAGGTGGAAGCCGTCCATCGGGACCCACACCGCCGCGATGCCATCCGCGGTCAGCGCACCGACGAGCCACTCGGCCAGGGTGGACTTGCCCGCGGCGGGCGCGCCCGTGATGCCGATCAGGACGCGCGGGCCGGCGTCCGCCAGCCGGCGCACGCGGTCGAGCAGCTCGGAGGAGTTCACCGGCGACATGTTACGGGGCCGCCTACACTCGTCCGATGGCTTTCGCTACGGATCCGGCCCGGACCCTGCCCGCCTCCGAGGCGACGGTCGCAGGCAGACGGATCCGCTACTTCGAGGCGGGTCCCTCCTCGGCGGCGGTCCCGCGCAGAACGGACACCCCTGTCGTCGTGCTGCTCACCGGTGCCGGCGACACGGTGTCCTCCTGGCTCCCGGTGCAGACCCGGCTCGCGCGCCGGGCACGAGTGCTGGCCTATGACCGGTCCGGCATGGGCGGCAGCTCGGGAAGCGGATCGGACCGACTGGACGATCTCGTGGCTGAGCTCGAGGGCTTCATCGACGCAGCGGCTCCGGGGAGCTCCTGCGTTCTGGTCGGCCACTCCTTCGGCGGCCTGCTCGCCCGCGTCTTCGCGCAGCGCTTCCCCCATCGCGTCGCCGGCCTCGTGCTGCTCGACGCGACTCCGGACCGCCTCGCGGAGAGCGCCGTGCTGCGCCGCGGCTTCGGACTGTTCGTGCTGCTCGGGGCGCTCGTCCGCGCGCTCGCGCCCGTCGGGCTCGTCCGGGCCCTGTTCCGCCTGGGCGCCTCGCCGCTGTACCCCGACCAGCGCCACTTCGAATCGATGCTCGACGACGGCGCGCGACGGTCCTGGCGCAGCGAGGTGGAACGCGAGGTCCGCGGCGGCATGGTGCCCGAGCTGAGGTCCGTGCTGCCGGTCTCCCGGGAGGCGCGGCGCGAGCTGGCGGTCTCCTCGTTCCCGGCCGTCCCGGTGACCCTCGTCACGAGCAGCACGTATCCGGCCGTCTGGATCCGGCTGCACGAGGAGATCGCCCGGCGCTACGCCCGCAGCCGGCACCTGCTCACCGGCGACCGGTCGCACTACATCCACATGCGCAACGTCGACCTCACCGTCGAGGCGGTGGAGGACGTGCTGGCGGCCGTGGATGCGGCGGAGGCGCACTGATTCAGCGGGTCGCGACCGTCGTCCACCGTCCCCGGCTCTGCCGGGTCAGACGGGTGTCCTCCACCGCCGCGCGCTCTTCGGTGACGGACACGGCGTGCTCGCCCACCTGCACGGCGACCTCATCGTCCTCGACCGTGAACCGAACGGTGATCCGTGCGGCCCCTCGGACCACGTTCACGCTGGACGCCTCGAGCAGGGCGACCTCGGCGACCGCGTCGGCGGCGGCCGGCAGCACCTCGTGCGGGGCGGTCCCGGGACGCAGCGGCCCGATCGTCATGATCACCCGGTAGGACGGCACGGACCCAGGATAGGCACGAGCAATGCAGCCGCCGGGTCAGCGCTCAGTCGTCACCGGGTCCCGTCGGCAGTGCCGTTGCGGTCCTCCGGTGTGCGCCTCCAGCGGATGCGCAGCGGCCCACGGGCCGTCGCGGGATCCACCACGCTCCCCCGCTGCGTGACCTCCACCTCGCCCTCCGCCATCATGCGCGCGGCGGTCCGGCGCACCGGCTCCATGAGATGACGCCAGCTCTCCGGCGCCATCGTGCGGGCGACGTCAGACGGGCAGATCGTCGAGGTCGCCGCACGAGCGGCGAGCAGGGTGCGGATCGTCGCGGCGATCTCCGCCTGCTCGCTGTCCATTGCCCCCCTGTGCGCGACCACCGGCCGTGGCTCCTCAGGCAGCTGGATGACGGTGAATGCCGCGCCGGTCGAGTCGGTCGCGTGCGAGATCCGCCCGAACGGGGTGTCCATGGGACCGTCCAGAACGGTGCCGCCCGCCTGGCGCACGCGATCGGCGGCCTCATCCGCGTCGGTCACCGCGAAGTAGACGTTCCAGCGCGACGGTTCCTCAGGTGAGCCCGACGAGGCATCGACGATCCCAGCCTCCGCCTCGGGTCCTTCCCGGTAGGTCACCATGCGGAACTGGTCGGAGTCGGACAGGACTCTCACCTCCCAGCCGAGGGCATCCTGGTAGAACTCGACGGTCTTCGGATACTCGCGGGTCGTGTGCAGCTCGTACCAGCAGGGCGTTCCCGGCTCGTCCTCGATCGGCGTGCCCTCGAAGCCGTCGAGCTCCCAGAGGCCGAGCTCTGCTCCGCTCGGGTCGCGGAGAATCGCCCGGCGGCCGAGCCCCTGCACGTCCTCCGGGGCGAGAACGATCTCTCCCCCGCTGGCCTGCACCCGCCCGAGGACCTGGTCCAGTTCGGGCGCGAGCAGGTACACCCGCCACGCGCTCGGCGCCCCGCCCTGGGCTCGGAGCAGTCCGGCGATCACCTCCTGCCCGTGCAGCAGGTCGCGGTAGCCGCCGAACTCCGCCTTCGGCTCGCTCGGCTCGAGGCCGAGCGCGGCCGAATAGAAGCGGCCCGCCTCCTCGGGATCGGTGCTGGTCAGCTCGATCCACACCGGGGCTCCCGCCGGCTTTCCCTGGACCCGTGGCATCGCTCTCCCCGCCTCCCGTCGATTGCCGACTCTCTCGCTCAGCAGGCATTCTCGCCCTCAGCAGGCACTTCTGTCGCGGATCGCCGCGGGGGCGCCGATCCTGCCTGCTGAGCGAGAGGAGGGCGGAGCCTCCGCGGCGTCGGGTCAGTGCAGGGCGTCGCTCGCTTCGCTGGACTCGTCGAGGACCGGGATCTGCATGGTGACCAGGGGAATCGGTTCGGTGAGGGTCGGCAGGGAGGGGACCATCAGGGTGCCGTCCTCGCGACGATAGGAGAACGGCCGGTCCTGTCCGGGGCCCGGGCCGCGGTCAGGACCCTGCCCGTCGAGGCGAACATCCGCGTCGGCGCCGGGCGCCACCTGGTACCTCGTGCCGCGGACGGTGAAGCTGACCGGGCTGTCGCCCTCGAGCACCGTCACCTGCATCCGGGTCTCCTGGATGGTGACGAGGATCCGCGTGCCGTGCCAGATCATCCGGAACCGCAGCTGCGGCCAGGACTTGGGCAGGCGCGGGTCGAAGCTGAGCTCGCCGTCGTGATCGCGCATTCCCCCGAACCCGGACACCAGCCCGCTCCAGACACCGCCGGCCGAGGCCACGTGCACGCCGTCGGAGGTGTTCTTGTGCAGGTTGGCGAGGTCCACGAACAGGCTGTGGGTGAAGTACTCGAGCGCGAGGTCCTGATAGCCGATCTCGGCGGCGATGATCGACTGCACCACGTTCGACAGGGTCGAGTCGCTGGTGGTCAGGGGGTCGTAGTAGTCGAAGTCGGCGAGCTTCTCCTCGAGCGTGAACTGGTTGCCCTGCAGGAACAGTGCGAGCACGACATCCGCCTGCTTCAGCACCTGGAACCGGTAGATCACGAGCGGGTGGAAGTGCAGCATGAGCGGCTTCTGCTCGGGCGGCGTGTTCGAGAGGTCCCATACCTCGCGCTCGAGGAAGTGCGAGTCCTGCGGGTGGATCTGCAGCGCCTCCGAGTACGGGATGAACATCGCCTCCGCGGCGCGGTCCCAGTCCTCGAGCTCGTCATCGCGCAGGCTCAGCCGGTCGACCATCCGCACATATGCGTCGGGCTCCAACTCGGCCAGCTGCCGCACGGTCTGAGCGGCATAGCGGAGATTGAATCGGGCCATCACGTTGGTGAACAGGTTGTTGTTGACGACCGTCGTGTACTCGTCGGGGCCGGTGACGCCGTGGATCTCGAAGCTGTCGCCGCCGTTGTGCCGCCAGAAGCCGAGGGTCATCCACATCCGCGCCGTCTCGACCGCCATGTCGATGGCGCCGTTCGCGAGGAAGCCGATGTCGCCGGTGGCATGCAGGAACTTGGCCAGAGCAAACGTCACGTCCGCGTTGATGTGGTACTGCGCGGTGCCAGCCGCGTAGTACGCGGAGGCCTCCTCGCCATTGATGGTGCGCCACGGGAAGAGCGCTCCGTCCTCGTTGAGCATCCGGGCGCGCTCGCGGGCGAGCGGCAGCATGTGCTGCCGGGCGCGGAGGGCGTTCCGCGCCCAGAGCGGACTCGTGTAGGCGAGGAACGGGACCATGTAGATCTCGGTGTCCCAGAAGTAGTGGCCGCCGTAGCCGCTGCCGGTGACGCCCTTGGCGGGGATGCCGAGACCGTCGGCGCGGGCGGCCGCCTGGGCGAGCTGGTACAGGTTCCAGCGCACCGCCTGCTGGATGTCGCGGTGCCCGGTGACCTCCACGTCGGAGCGGTACCAGTAGGCGTCGAGCCACTGCCGCTGCCGCAGGTACTGCAGCTCGACGCCCTCGGTGCGGACGCGGTCGAGGTTGCGGCCGCAGCGGTCGATGAGCTCACGTGTCGGCGTGCTGCGGGAGTCGTGGTAGGCGACCACCTTCGTGATCCGCACCGGCTTCCCGCGGCGCGCCTGCACCGAGTAGACGTTCTTGGCGATGTCGGCGTCGACGTAGTTGTCGACCGTGTAGTCGTTGTCGGTCTCGATCCGATGGTCGGCCGCCACGGCCACCCGCATCCCGGAGTTGGCGACGCGGTAGCTGAGCACGGCACGGTCCCCCTCCTGCCAGTGCTCGCCGGGCAGGAACACCCGGTCGACGATGCGCTCGCCCTTGCGCGGGTCGTGCACGACCTTCGCGGGCGCAACAGTGCCCGCGTACTCGTCCTCGCCGTCCTGCCGGTTGAGCAGCTGGCAGGCCACGGTGATCGGCGCATCGGCGTCGAGCATCGTGACCTCGATGGTCATGATCGCGAGGTGCCGCTCGGAGAAGGACACCATGCGGCTCGTCTTCACTCGCACGCGCTTGCCTGCCGGGGTGAGCCAGAGCAGGTCGCGGCGCAGGACGCCCTCGCGGAAGTCGAGGCTGCGCTCGTACTCCAGCAGGTCCGCCTCGTCGAGCGCGAGGGGCTCGTCGTCCACGTAGAGGCGCATGATCTTGCTGTCCGGCGCGTTCGCGATCGTCTGACCGACCTCGGCGAACCCGTACGCCTGCTCGGCGTGCCGGATCTTCCAGGTCTCGTGCAGCCCGTTGAGGAAGGTGCCGTGCTCGTGCGCCTTGCGTCCCTCCGCATTGTTGCCGCGCATGCCGAGGAAGCCGTTGCCCACGGCGAAGAGGGTCTCGACCACGCCGATGTCCTCACCGCTGTAGCGCGCCTCACGAAGCCGCCAGGGATCCACGGGGAACCGGTCGCGATCGAGGACCGGCCTTGACACGTTTTCCGCACTCATTCGCGCACCTCCGAGAACTCGGCGAGATCGTCGACCACAATGCTGGCGCCGGCCGATCGCAGCGCCTCCTCACCCGCTCCGCGGTCGACCCCGACCACGAGACCGAACGAGCCGGCGTGCGCGGCGGCCACGCCGGAGATGGCGTCCTCGAACACGACCGCCTGCGCGGGCTCGACGCCGAGCGCGCGCGCCGCGTGCAGGAACATGTCGGGCGCCGGCTTGCTGCCGAGCCCCTGCTCCCCCGCCGTGACTCCGTCGACGACGATCGGGAAGCGGTCGAGCAGGTGCGCTGCGGTGAGCACCCAGCGAGCGTTCTTCGAGCTGGAGACCACGGCCATGGGGATGCCGGCCGCCGCGAGCCGATCGACGAGGGCCAGCGAGCCGGGATACGCCTCGATGCCCTCCTCGTCGAGCACCCGGGTGAAGACGTCGTTCTTGCGGTTGCCGATGCCCCACACCGTGTCCGCGGTGGACGGATCCCCGGGCGTCCCCAGCGGCACCGAGATGCCTCGCGAGGCGAGCAGGCCGGCGACTCCGTCGTCCCGCTTCTTGCCGTCGAGATAGGTGAAGTAGTCGTCGTCGGTGTATGGCGCGGTCACGCCCTTCTCGGCGAACAGCTCGGTGAACATGGCGCGCCAGGCATGCATGTGGATGTCCGCGGTGGGCGTGAGCACGCCGTCGAGGTCGAACAGCACGGCGCGATAGTCCTCGAGGCGAGGCAGCGACGGAGAGGGGGTGGAATTCAGGAGGGCTCCCGGGTTCTGCTGCCCCGGGTTCCCGCGGCACCGGGAAGCATATGCGACCGGTGGTGCGCCGGCGGGTTCCGACAGGTAACGCCTCGATCACGGCTGTCGTCGAGCACGACGCCCCGGCCGTGCCGCGGGCGCCGGGTCAGGGCTCGGGAAGCCGGACGAGCGGCTCGACCTGGGCGAGTTCCGGGAGGAGGCCGATGTCGATGAGGCGGAGCCGCCCGGCGTAGTCGCGGCCAGGAGGACGAAGCAGACCGGCCTTGACCGCCCCGAAGGTGACGGTGACCTCGGCCGGGAGCACGGTCGGGTCGGGGACCTCCCCGGTGTCGGCGTCGACGCCGCTCGGGAGATCGACGGCCACGACGCGCGGTGCCCCGGGAAGGCCGAGCAGGGGCAGCAGGGCGGCCACCGCCGCGCGCGCGGCTCCGCGAAGGGCGGGCGAGCCTGCGGATCCGGTCCCGAAGAGTCCGTCGACCAGGATGTCCGCGTTCCGCGCGGCGGCGACCACGGCGTCGATCGGCGTCGGAGGCAGGACAGCGACGCCGGCCGCCTCCGCCGCCGCGAGTCCTTCGGCGTGGGTGCGCCCGAGCACGGGGACGACGGTCACCTCCGTGCCGCCTGCGGCGAGCTCCGCGCCCGCGAACAGGGCGTCGCCCGCATTGTTGCCGGGCCCCACCAGCAGCAGGAGCCGCGGCGCGCTTCCTGGGCTGCGGCTGCGCCCGGTGCCGGTGCCGGTGCCGTTGTCGCTCTCGTTCTCGAGCATCGCGCGGATCTCCGCCGCCAAGCCCGCGGCGGCCCGCGCCATCAGCGGCTCCCCCGCGTCGAGGTGGGGCTGCTCCGCGCGGCGGACCTGCGCCGCGGAGTAGCCCTCGATCACGACGGCTGCCCCGCGTCGAGGTGGGGCTGGTCCGCGCCGCGGTCCTGCGCCGCGGAGCAGCCCTCGATCACGACGGCCTAGGCGGCGAGCTTGGCGAGCAGCTCGGAGTCGCTCGGCTCCACCAGATGCGAGCCGTCGGGGAAGACGATCACGGGGATGTTCATGCGTCCGCTGATGGCGCGAGCCCGGTCCGCCGCATCCACGATTGCCTCCGTGTCGATGTAGTCATAGTCGATCTGCTCCCGGTCGAGCACCGCCTTCGCCCGGCGGCAGTCGCCGCACCAGTCCGCACCGAACATCGTGATCCGCTTCGTATCGCTCATGCGGATGGCCAACGCCCCCGCAGGAGGGCGTATTCCCGGGGCTGGGACGCGGCAGCACCATCCGCTGGGGCGTCCGAGATGTTGACCAGTCAGCTGACCCGGAACCTCCGGACACGGAGCGGGAGACCTCATCGCCTCCTGGCCCGGATCGCGGAAGGTGAGCTGCGGGCTCGGAGGACCAGCGCGACGAGCAGCCGCCAGCCCAGGAAGGACACGGCGAGCAGGATCACCGTCACGACGACGAAGGCGGGGGCGATCCCCTGGCCGATCGCCGCGCGGAGCAGCATCCCGAGCACCAGCGTGCTGATCCAGACCACCCCGCCGAAGCGCAGCACCGCGAACGGGTTCCCTCGTCCGGCGAGCAGCCATCCGCTCTGCAGTCCCACGAGGAAGGGCAGCAGGGTGAGGGCATATCCCCCGGCGTCCTCGCCGTGGCTCGCGCGGCCGATGGCGACGAAGACCAGGAGCAGCAGGAGATCGATCAGCCAGGCGATTCCCCGGCGGGTAGACGGACGCATGCGTCCACGCTAGATCGCCGGCGGGCCTCGTCCGCCCGGCGCTTCGTGCAGGCCTCAGGCGTGGCGGCGAGCGAGGAGGGCCGCGCAGAGCGGCAGCCACTCGTCGGCGGCGGCAACCGGGACGCCGACCCAGTCCTTGAATGGCCGCCCCTTTCCGGACGGGTCGAACAGGGCCGCGCCGGGCACCGCCATGGCCCGCGCGAACTCGGCGCTGTTCCGCCCGAGCCGGAGCCCGAAGACGTCCTGGTGCAGGCACGCCACCATCGTTCCGGCCGCGATCAGGTTGGGCCGGCCCATCATCGTGCCCTGCCGGACCTCGGGGGCGAGTGCCTCCAGGACGTCGGCGAAGTGCTGGCGGGCCAGCGAGATGCGCTCCGCCTCGTCGTGCGAGATCTCGGCCACGTGCGCACTCAGCCGTTCTTGGCTGCGGCCTTGGCGGCCCGCTTGGTCTCGCGGACGCGTGTGAGAGAGTCCCGATCGACGATGTCGGCCACCGACCGGTAGCTCCCCGCTTCGCCGTACGGGCCCGCGGCCTCCCGCCAGCCGGCGGCGGGAAGGCCGCACTGCTTGCCCAGCAGGGCGAGGAAGATCTTCGCCTTCTGCTCGCCGAAGCCGGGCAGCGCCCTGAGCCGCCGGAGCACCTCGGGGCCGTCCGGGTCGTCCCTGGTCCAGACGGCCGAGGCGTCTCCGTCCCAGTGCTCCACCAGCGCCTCGCACAGCGCCTTCGTGCGGCCCGCCATGGAACCCGGATACCGGTGGACCGAGGGCGGCGTGCGGAACACCTCGGTCAGCCGCTCCTCGCTCTCGTCCGCGAGTGTCCTCGCATCGAACGCCCCCAGCCGGTCCCGGATCTTGGCCGGACCGGCGAAGGCCGTCTCCATCGGCACCTGCTGGTCCAGCAGCATGCCGAGCAGGAGCGCGAGCGGATCGGCGGACAGCAGCTCGTCCGCCGCGGCGTCGCCGGTGATGTGCAGAGACGTGCTCATGCGCACATCCTGACAGCACGCATTCGCCGGCGGATCGCCGACCTTCTCGCTCAGCAGGCAGAACGCGGGGACACGCCGCCAGTCGGGCCGCTATCGCCTGCTGAAGCCCAGATTGCCTGCTGAGCGAGAGTGCCCGCACAGCGGGCGGAAAAGCACCGGGCCCCGGCGTCTCAGGAGACGGCCAGGGCCCGGGCGTTCAGTGCGTCGGCTGGAGGTGAAGCCGACGTTCTCCATGTGCAGGCTCAGCGTCGGAGTGATCTCCGAGCCCACCACATTGCGGTTCATCAGATAGTTGAGCGTCTCGTAGTCGACGACCACAAGGGGCGCGTCGCCCGTGACCTGCTTGCGGATCAGCTGGTACAGCTTAACCCGCGCGGCGTCGTCGGTCTGCGTGGCCGCCTCGTCGATCTGCGCGTCGACACCCTTGTTCGTGTGGAACGTGCTGTTGATCGGGCCCCCGACCTGGTATGAAGGCGGACAGCGGGTCGGGCGTCCCGGCGGCCTACGTCCCGAGCGACCGAGCCAGCAGCGTAGGCCGGCTGTGGGTGCCCGTCTTCGCGAAGACCGACTTCAGGTGGTCCTGCACGGTGTTCTCGGACACGAAGAGGAGCCGTGCCAGCTCTCTCGTGTCGACTCCCGACGCGAGCTGCGCGAGCAGCTCCGTCTCGCGTGCGCTGAGGCCGAAGGCGCGGGCGAAGACGTCGATCCGTGCCGCCGGCGGCGTCGGCTCGATCGTGACCGCGATGCTGCGGCCGCCCGGCGGGCCCTCCCCCGAGAGGCGGGCGGCACGGAGGGTGAGCCAGAACCCGTCCGACAGATGGACGCGCGCGGAGGGCGCGTGCGCGTCGATCCCTGCCTCGACGGCGAGCAGCTGGGCCGCGACGTTGTAGGCGCTGGCGGGGATCGGCGACCGCTCGCCGGATGGCGGAAGCAGGCGCGCCAGGTACTCGCGCGTCTCGGGCGTCTGGCCGAGGACCTCGAGCGCGGGAGACAGCATGAGCACCACGGGACCTGGTGGAGGCGCGGTGGGGCGGCCGGTGCTGAAGGTGGCGGCCTGGCACCGGCGGATGGCGGCGGTGACCGGAGCCGCGGCGTCACCCAGGAAGGCCACCTCACCGTCGGTGAACGAACTGTCGTCCCCGATCCGCCAGAGATCGAGGAACGCCCAGCATCCGTAGCGGTCCCGGAACACGGCGGAGAGCACGTCCGACACGGCGTAGCGGGAAAGGACCCCCGCCCACAGCGCACTCGCCGGAAGATCGCCATCGGTCGCGGCCCGCAGCGACGCGACGGGCGGCGACGCCAGTGAGGTCCACCGGTTCACCCGGGTCAGGTATTTGAGGCGGATGAGGGCAGGGAGCTCGGGGAGGCAGGGTATGCGCGCATCAGGAGCGGATCCGACCCCCGTCCCGGGATCGGTGAGCACCCAGACGTGAGCGTGGAAGCGGATGCTGCGACGGAACTCTGCGAGGAGCTCGGTGCGCAGCGATGCTGCGTCCTCGGCGGTGTCGCAGATCGACTCGACCCGTTCCAGCGCACGCGCGTGAACGAACCTCGACATGGCGCCGACAGTACTCCGGCGCCCGGGCTGGCCGTCCACTCCGTTCCCTCGCGCCAGCGTCCGATACCCCAGATCACGGGGATGGGCGGCCGGATGCGGCACGTCTAGCGTCGCTCCCGATCCCATCCAGCAGAGGAGAGAACCATGACCACCTTGCAGATCGAGCACCCCATCTCGGACTTCGGCACGTGGAGCGCGGCATTCGCGCGCTTCGCACCGGCGCGGAAGCAGGGAGGGGTGCTCGCCTCACGGATCCTGCGCCCCGAGGATGACCCGGCGTACGTGGTCATCGAGCTGGACTTCGCAGATGTCGAGCATGCGGCGTCCTTCGAGCGATTCCTCCGCCAGAAGGTGTGGGCGTCGCCATCCACGTCCCCGGCGCTTGCCGGTGAGCCGAAGACGCGCATCCTGTCCCTGGTGGGCGGCTCGACCGCGTGAGGCGCGCTGCGGCCGGCAGCGGAGCGGACGGGACGAGGGGCAGGGCGTTCCCGCTGAACTTCGACGGGCGCCGGCGCGGCTCTTGGGGCGCGGGTAGCCTTCGAAGCATGAGCAACAGCGTGCCGTCGATCCCCCTGAACTCCGGTTCCTCGATCCCTCAGCTCGGTTTCGGGGTCTTCCTGGTGGACCCGTCCGAGACGCAGCAGGTGGTGGAGGACGCCCTTGACGTCGGCTACCGGCACCTCGATACGGCGACCGGCTACAACAACGAGTCGCAGGTGGCGGCCGCGATCCGCGCGTCGGGAATTCCCCGCGAGGAGATCTTCGTGACCACGAAGCTGCGCAACGACCATCACAAGGAGCAGGACGTCGAGGGTGCGTTCGGCCGCAGCCTCGAGATGCTGGGACTCGAGTACATCGACCTCTACCTCATCCACTGGCCGCTTCCCGCCCACGACCTCTATGTCGAGACGTGGCGGAAGCTGGAGACGTTCGCGGCCGACGGGCGGGCGAAGAGCATCGGCGTCAGCAACTTCCTGATCCCGCACCTCGAGAGGCTGTTCGCCGAGACCGACACAGTGCCGGCCGTCAACCAGGTGGAGCTGCACCCGATCTTCTCGCAGCCCGAGCTGAGGGCCTTCCACCACCAGCACGGCATCCGCACCGAAGCGTGGGGCCCGCTGGGGCAGGGCAAGTACGACCTGTTCGGCCTGCCTCCCATCCAGGCCGCTGCCGCCGCTCATCAGGTGCAGCCGGCCCAGGTGGTGCTGCGCTGGCACCTGCAGACGGGGAACATCGTGATCCCCAAGTCGGGGTCCCGGGAGCGCATGGCGCAGAATCTCGATGTCTTCGGCTTCGAGCTGAACGCGGCCCAGATGGAGTCGATCGACGCCCTGAACGAGGATCGCCGCGTCGGCGGCAACCCCGCAGAGGTCAGCTGAGGATCCCGAGGATCCCTGACAGAAGCAGAGCGGGGAAGCTCAGAAGGGCGGGTCCTCGGTGAACCACTCCGTCCGCACGAGGGGTGGACTCCCGGGCCTTCGTCGCCCTCCCGGCGGAAGCTGAACCGCAGGGGCCGTGGTGTAGCTGACTCCGCTGAGGGTGGAGGTCCAGGTCATCGTCCCGTTCCCGCCGGGGAGCTGGCCGGCTCTCCAGCCGGTTCCGCCTTTCACGCGGTGGTGAGCCTTGCAGAGGTGGCTCAGGTTGCCCGCCACGGTTTCGCCGTCCTCGGCCCAGGGGACGGTGTGGTCGATCTCGCAGTACCGGGCAGGGCGGGTGCAGCCGACGAAGCGGCACACCTCGTCGCGGAGCTGCAGGTAGCGCCGCAGCTCCGTCGGCACCCGGTAGACGTCTCTGCCGAAGGAGAGGATCGCGCCGGTCTCGGGCGCGGTCAGGATCCGCAGGAAGCCGGTCGCCGATCCTGCCAGCCGGCGGGCGGTCTCGGCGTCGATCGGCCCGTACCCCTCGAGCAGCGCGGGACCCTGATCGCAGTTCATCGCGGTGAGGACGGGCACATGGAGGAGGACTTCGGGCTTCACTCCGCGCCGGGCAGCGGGGGTAGGCACCGGGTTCCCGCCGGCCTCGCCAGGCGAGGTGGTCCCCGCGGCATCGAGGAGCAGGTCCCGGAACACATCGGCCTCGATCTGCGCTCGTGTGCGGGTCTCCTCGTCGACGAGGAGACCGCGGGCCAGCCCGCTGACGGCGGACGCCGCGCCAAGGGCGTCTTCGGCTGGCAGGAGTGCGCCGTACCAGGCCATCCCGTCGGGAGCCGCCTCGATCGCGGTGCGTCGCTCCTCGATCGCCAGGCGGTGCCGCTCCGTCATGTCAGAGGGGGCGAGCATCTCGCGGACCAGCCGCGCCTTCCGCTCGAATCGCGACGCCACGAGCGTTCGGGCGTGGGGCAGCAGCCGTTGTTCGTACTCCCCGCACAGCTGCTGCGGAAGCCCGACCGCCTCGTCGACGAGGATGCGCGCGTGCCGCTCCGAGAACTCGGCCCGGTGCAGCGCTTCCAGCGTGCGTGGGAAGGAGTGCACGAGCAGGCGGGCGAGATCGAGCACCGTCTGCGCGGTCCGCTCGTGAACCTGCAGCACCGCGGCCACCTCGGCACGGAGTGACCGCCACTCCAGAGCGTCGGGGTCTGTCCAGGTGGCGCCGGTGACGCGCTCGGACTCCAGGCGCAGTTCGTCGATATAGCTCAGCCGCTCGGCAGCGAACGTGGTGGCGAGGTTCTTCCGCTCCGCGATCCACCCGACGAGCTGGCCGGCGTAGCTCCTGCCGTGACCGAGCAGGTCGGCCGCGGCAGCCAGCATCGGCTCGGAGCACTCCCAGTCCTCGGGCATCCCGAAGTCCTCCGCGCGCTCGCGCTGATCGGGGGAT
This sequence comes from Naasia sp., assembly GCF_025465545.1. Lineage (GTDB taxonomy): Bacteria > Actinomycetota > Actinomycetes > Actinomycetales > Microbacteriaceae > Naasia. The sequence continues at coordinate 66,429 of NZ_JAODMK010000021.1, forward strand.
CCATTGCTGGCCATGAGAGAAGTCAACCGCCAGCCACCGACATCGCTCCACGGCCAGGACCGCCGCGTCCCTGGGGCCGCGTCAGGACGCGTCGCTCAACTGGTGCTGCCAGGGGGCGACGGTCATCCCATACGCGCCCATCGCCCGCTGCGCGACGATCGTGAAGGCCTCGCCGCGACGCACCGAGTAGGTCGTGGCCTGCTCGACCAGATCTGCGGATCCGAGCGTGCGCATCCGCCGCTCCACACGGTCGACCGCCCGGACGAGTGCCGCCATGGCGCGCGGATCCGCTCTGCCGGCGAGCTGAACGGTGCCGTCGTGCTTGCTCTGAATCCGGAGACTCAGGACTGCCGCGAGCACCAGAGAGGCCCGCTCCCCCTCGATCATCGGCTCTCCTGTGCTCCCCATGCCGGTCACCGTACGGCGCTCCGCCGACACCGCACCAGCCCCCGAAAGTTTCCGGCGCGTCCTCCCCATGTGGAGGGCGAAACGGTGGAAAGGCACAACATCTGGTGTCTGCACGCTCCCTCGAGGAAGGATGAGGTCATGGCCGAGGCGTGCCGAACACCGGACCCGATCACGGTCACCGCTCCCCCGCTGCCGGGCCGTCCGATCCTCGGCCGGCGGTGGAGTGATGTCACCTTCCTGCACTGGAGGGTCGACCCTGCCCGCGTGGCGCCGCTTCTTCCGGCAGGCACGCGGCCGGACGTGTTCGAGGGCGAGTCCTGAGTGGGCCTGATCCCCTTCCTGCTGTCCCGCACCCGGGTCCCGCCCGGTCCGCCGGTGCCGTGGCTCGGAACGTTCCCCGAGATCAACGTGCGGCTCTACTCGGTGGACGACACGGGTGGCCGGGGCGTCGTCTTCGTGTCGCTCGAGGCGTCGCATCTGCTGCCCGTTCTCGCGGCCGACGCCGTGTTCGGCCTCCCCTATCGGTGGTCGCGGATGCGGTTGGAGCGCCGCGGGAACCGGATCGCCTACCGGTCACGCCGGCACCCGGGCGGCACGCCGGCCACCCACGTCGTCGCCCGCATCCACGACGGCGCGGTGAGCGGTGATCCCCTCGCGGACTTCCTCACCGCTCGGTGGGCGTTCCACGAGCGGCACCTCGGCCGCACCCGGCTCACCTTCCTTCGGAGAGAACCGGGGCGCTTGCCGCGACGGATCAGCGGGCGCCCGCAACCGCCTCCCGCATCGCGCCGCCAGCTCCGGACGCGAGCACCGATTCGAGTCGGCTGTAGCTCGCCTCCATGCCGGTGGTCATTCCGGTCGAGAGGACCGCGTCCCGCATCTCCGGGTCCGCGTAGGTGATGACGAGGGTGAGCAGCGTGCCGCCTGCAACGGGTGTGAGGGTCAGCTCGTTGAGCGCCGACGGGTAGTCGGTGTCGATCATCGACTCCGTGGTGACGGCTCGGCGGGGCGGCTCCGACTCGAGCAGCTCGCCGGTGAAGCCGAACCGGTTGGCGCCGCCGTCCTGCTCCCACTCGTAGCGGTAGCTGTCGCCGACGGAGGTGGCGATGTCGCAGACGGGCATCGTCCAGCCGTCCGGGCCCAGCAGCCACTGCCGCATGAGGTCGGCGTCGTTGTGGGCGAGCCACACCTGCTCGAGCGTCCCGCGGATCACCCGCGACACCCGCACCTGGGTGTCGCCGAGGATCTGAGCGTGGGCCGCCTGATCTGAGGCGAATGAGGCGAGGTCGGCGAGCACGTCGTCGATCTGAGCCATCGCCTCCGTGGTGCCCTCCAGCATGCCCATTGCGAGCATCTGCTCGAGCTGGTCGAGCGAGCCGAAATGGCTGACCGTGGTGAGCCGTGAGCCTGTGTCGGTCGATTCGAACCTGAACTGCGCTCGCATGGCCGGCAGGTCGATGTTCGGCGACCCGTCGGAGCCGAGGAACCCGTCCACCACCTCGAACGAGCGGGGCGCGTCGACCGATACCCACTCCCAGTATCCGCCGTGGCTGTCGCCCTCGGGCCCGGTCATCGTGTAGATGCTGCGGCCGCCGGCGACGGCGTCGTGCCGCGTGAATGTGGAGGGGTAGCTGGGCGGCCCCCAGAAGCGCTCGATCTGGCGCGGGTCGGTGTATGCCTCCCAGAGGCGCTCCCGCGGGGCGCGGAAGTCGGCGACGACGGTGAGGGTCAGCGCGTCGAGGTCCTTCTCGACGGAGGTGACGGGCATGGGGAACCTTTCACTCGTTCTCTTCGGAGTCGAGCAGCGCATCGAGACGATCGATGCGTGCCCGCCAGATTTGTTCGAACTGGTCGAGCAGCGTCTGGGCGCGGCGGATGGCCTCAGGGTTGCCGCTGACCATCCGCTCTCGCCCGCGTGGACGCTTGGTCACGAGACCTGCCTCCTCGAGGACGGCGACGTGCTTCTGCACGGCCGCGAAAGACATGTCGTACGAGTCGGCGAGCTCCGAGACGGTGGCTTCGGCGATGAGCGTCCGCCGCACGATGTCCCGGCGTGTCGCGTCGGCCAGGGCGCGGAACATGCGGTCCACGTCCTCGTCACTGAGTTCTCGGCCTAGTACAACCATTTGGTTGTACGTTATCCCAGGGGAACGCGGAGCGCAAGACACCGGGCTGCACGGGCGCCCAGCTTCCACCAGGATGGGCCGACCGCCGACGAGGCGACGCGGGAGACCCCCCTCGGGCTGAACGCATTGCGACATGCAGGCAGAAGGCGAGGGAGGGCACAGCGAGCAGCCCGGCTTGCGGCCGGGCACCCCGAATGCCTGCTCTGCAGCTTCGAGCCGGCGAGGACGGTGCCGATGAGAGCGGCGGTCAGCCGTCGAGCACGTGCGGAAGGGGACGGCACCGCAGCCCGCGCGGCTTGAGCGCGCAGCTGTGGATCAGCGGGGCCGGTCAGCCGAAGAGCCGCCGTGCGTTGCCCTCCATCACCAGGTCGCGCTCGATGACACTGAAGCGTGCGCTGCGGATCCGGGTGACCTCGAAGGCCTGCTCGTAGTATGGCGCGAAGGAGGCGAACAGCAGCCGCTCGGCACCCAGGTCGCGGACGATCCGCTCGAGGAAGTCCTGCCGATACTCGCCGTTGGACAGCACCGCGAGATTGGGTGCCTGCTCGAGCGCCGCCCAGGCATCCACCATCGAGAGACCGGAGATGTTGATCTGCCCGCCCGAGGTGAGCACGAGCTGGCTGCGCGGGACTCGCTGCGCGAGCTCGAGGATCTGCAGCGGCTCCGACCGGAGTGGCACTCCGGCCGCGATGACGACCGGCAGGCCGCGCTCGGCTGCCACCCGGACGACCGGCTCGGCGTCCTGGATGCGGAAGACCTCCTCGTCGGGGTTGAGGAACACTCCGATGCAGCCGAGCTCGTCGATGCCACGGTGCAGCTCGGCCACCGCGGCCTGGCCTTGGTTCGGGTCCACGCGGACCAGCCGTCGGACAGCGGGTTGCGCCGCTGCCTCCTCCGCGAGCCGGGTGTTGGCGGCCGGCAGCACGTAGTCGCGTCCGCGGGCGGGAGCAGCGACGATGCCGTCGATGCCGAGGCGCTCGGCGTCCGCGACGGCGTCGTCGACTGAGACGCGGGAGCCGAACAGGCTGTCGCCGAGGATGACGAGAGAGTCGATCACCGCTCCTCCATCCCGAGCAGTCGGAGGGCATTGCCCGCCACGACCGCTGCCTCATCTTCGGCGGCGAGACCGAGGCCCTGCACCTTCTGGAGTTCCAGCCGCGGGTTGCAGCCTGGGCCGTCGCTGCCGAACACCACGCGATGCGCGCCCACCTCCCCGACGGCCCGCCGGATCAGCTCCGGGTAGGGCATCGCCGAGGTCTCGAGGTACACGTTGTCGTGCCGCTTGGCCACCTCGATCGCATCGAGGACGTGGAAGTAGCCGCCCATGTGACCGAACACGATGGCGGCGTCCGGCACCAGCTCGGCAGCCAGCCCGAGCGACTGCGGCGTCGTGTACGGGTCGTCACCGCAGTGGAAGAGCACGGGAAGGTCGGCGGCGGCAGCGAGACGCAGCAGCGCCACGGTTGCGTCCCCGGCCGGGTGCGCGAGCGTGGTGGTGGGGTGCAGCTTGATGCCCTTCACGCCCAGCTCGATGGAGCGCTCGACAAGGCCCGGCATGTCGGCCGGGTAGTTGGGGTTCAGCCGCACGAAGGGGATGAGCCGGTCCGGGAAGGCGGCAGCGCACGCCACGATGTAGTCGAGCGCGTCCGGGTTGAGGCCCGGCAGATCCGTGTAGGTCATGATCACCGCCATGTCGATGCCGGCCTCGTCGAGGAGTCCCACGATCTTCTCGGGCGGGTCGATCCAGCCGAAGGCCTCCGCCTCATCGACGTGGGTGTGGAAGTCAAGAAGCACGCGCGGTCTCCTCCGATCGCAGCTCGTGGACGGTTCGCGCCAGATCGGCATACAGGTCGCGCGCGGCGAGGACCTCGTCGAGGTCGACCCACTCGCTGTCGGTGTGGGCCTGGTCGATGGACCCCGGACCGAGCACGACCGCGGGCAGGTCAGGGCGCTCGAAGAAGCAGCACGCGTCGGTCGCGAAGGTGACCCCCGAGGCCACCACGTCGGCGCCGAGGGCGCGGGACGCTGCCGCCTCGGCTGCTCGCACGGCGATGCTGTCGGCCGCCGTCTCCAGCCCGCCCAGGGCGATGATCGGCTCGTCCACGACGACGGTGATCGATCGGGCGTCGGCGACCTGGCGGATCACCGTGCGGATCTCCTCCATCGCGACCCGCGGGTCCTCGTCAGGCGCCACGCGACGATCGAACCAGACGACGCAGCGGTCGGGCACGACGTTGGGGGCGGTGCCGCCCTCGATGAGCGTTGCCGACAGCAGAGCCGACCCGGTCAGCGGATGCCGGGTCTCCCGCCGGAGCTTCCCCACCGTCGCATCGAGAGCGAGGACGAGTTCGGACGCCTGCGCGATCGCGTTGATCCCGAGCTCCGCCTTCGAGCTGTGCGCGGCGCGGCCGACCACCGTGACGGCGAAGCGAATCAGGCCGTTGTGGGCGCGTGCGGGTCGAAGCGACGTCGGTTCGCCCACGACGACCAGGTCCGCCGAGGGCAGGGTGCGGGCGAGCGCCGCTCCCCCGCGCATGATGTACTCCTCGTCGCAGGCGGCGGCGAGGATCACCGTGGGCCGCGGCCCCGCTGTGGACGCGATCCGCTGGATGGCGCCGATCATCGCGGCGAGCGACGCCTTCGTGTCGCAGGTTCCCCTGCCGAAGAGGCGGCGGCCTTCACGGCGCACCTCCCGCACCGCGGCGTCCGCCGGCACCGTGTCGAGATGCGCCTCGAACACCACCGTCGCGCTGCTGTCCACGCCGGGAAGCACCGCGACGAGGTTGTCCCGTCCCGGCAGCACTGGCTCGCGGGTCACCCGGAGCCCCATGCCGCTGAGGAGAGCATCCAGCGCGTCGTTGAGCGGCTCCTCCCCCGGGCTGTCGGCGGCGAGCGACGGGTTCCGCGAGTCGATGCGGACCAGGTCTTCGAGCAGCTGCTCGAGGTCGAGTTCGGCGGCGCTCATCGGGCGGTGTACCCGCCGTCGACCATCAGGGACGATCCGGTCACGAAGCTGGACTCGTCGCTGGCGAGGAACACGGCGCCTGCGGCGACCTCCTCCGGCCGGCCGAGCCGGTTGAAGACGGTGTCGCTCTCCCAGCTGGCCAGGAGCTCCTCGGGATTCGGGACCCCCACGAGCTGGCGGCGGATGAGTGGGGTGTCGGTGGGGCCCGGGCAGAGCGCGTTCACCCGGATGTTGTGCTCGGCGTAATCGATCGCGAGGACTCGGACCAGACCGATCACTCCGTGCTTCGCCGGCACATACGAGGTGAACCCGGTGAGGCCGGCGAAGGAGAGATTGGAGCCGAGGGCGATCAGCGAGCCGCCGCCTGCCGCGATGAGATGCGGCAGGGCGGCCTTGAACGTCACGAACGGGCCGCGCAGCATCACGGCCATGTGCCGGTCCCACTGCTCGACCGTGAGGTCTGTCGCCTTCGCCACCAATTCGTATCCGGCCCCGGCGACCGTCACGTCGATGCCGCCGAGAGTGTCCGCTTCCTCGTTGACCCAAGCGTCGACCGCAGCGGCGTCGGCCACGTCGACGGGCGCGAAGCGCGCGCCCAGCCCTTCAACCGCAGCGCGGGCATCCGGGTTGAGGTCGGCGACCGACACCGCTGCGCCTTCAGCGCGGAACCGCTCGGCGATCGCGAAGTTGATGCCGGAGCCGCCGCCGGTGATGAGGACCCGCTTGCCCTCCAGCCGGCCGGGCGCCACCGTCACTTCGCTTCTTTCCAGTGCGTGTCCTGGGTGAAGGTGCGGTCGTAGCCGCCGCCGTTCCAGCTCGTCATCTTCTTGGGATGCACGAGGAACGGCACGCGCGGGAAGACCAGGGTGCTCTTCGCGTAGTCCATGCCATCCGGTCCGAGGTAGCGCATGGCCATCTCCATCATCGGCTCGACGTACTCGAAATCGTCACCGAGGAACTCGATCTCGCCCTGCACGCTCACCCGCTTGTAGGGAAGCTCGAAGTTGTCCACCAGGAGGCCGCAGCGGGGGTCGCGGCGCAGGTTCTTCACCATGCCGGTCCGCTCTTTGCTGACCACCAGGAAGGAGGAGCCGTCCCACGTGTACCAGACCGGGCTGATCGAGGGGAAGCCGTTCTCGTTGACCGTCGCGATCTTCGCGAACAGGCGGCCGGTGGTGAGGAACTCGTCGCGTTCCTCCGGGGTCATTCCCCGGCCGTCGTTGGAGGTCATGGCCATGAGTGGAGTGCCTTTCTGTCGGTGCTGAAGGTCAGGAGGGAACGGGTGCCAGGGGACGGCGACGGAAACGCCGGACCCGGCTGACGCCGCGCACGAAGAGGGCAGCCGCGATGAGGATGATCAGTCCGCGGAACAGCTGCTGGTACCAGACCTCGATGCGCAGGAGGTTGAAGACGTTGCCGAGCAGGGCGAAGAGCAGCACACCGCCGAGCAGGCCGATGAGTCGCCCGCGACCGCCCTCCAGGCTGGCGCCGCCGATCACGACGACGGCGAGGGCCGTGAACTCGAGCCCGTTGGCGGCCGCAGGGTCGCCGACCCCGGCTCCGGCGAGGAACAGCAGTCCTGCCAGCCCGCCGAGCAGGCCACTGATGAGGAATCCGCCGGCCTGGACGAGCGGCACCCGCACCCCGCTGAGCGCGGCCACCTCGGGGTTGCCGCCGGCGGCGAACACGTGGCGGCCCCATACCGTCTTCGTCAGCAGGAACCAGGCCGCGATCCAGATGACCGCCACGCCGACGACGATCACATAGATGCCGCCGACGGTCTGGGCGCCGTAGAAGGCGGTGAGCGCGGGGGCGCTCTTGCCGACGGGAGTCGGAGCGATGTACAGAGCGACGCCCTGCACGATTGCCGCGGTGCCCAGCGTCGCGATGAACGACTCGACCTTGAGGACCACCACCACGAGGGTGTTGAGGGCGCCGACTGCGATGCCGACGAGTACGGCGACGAGGATGCCGGTCGGCAGGTTGGCGTCGGAGCCGTCCATCACGAGGGCGGCGAGGATGGCGGTCAGCTTGGCGTTCGCGGCGATCGAGAGGTCGACGTGGCCGAGGAGCACGACGAGGAACTGAGCCAGCCCGACGATCGCGAGGATGGCGCCCTGCCGGCTGACGTTGTTGAGGTTGCCCGGCGTCGCGAAGTTCTTCGCGTACAGCAGGGCGATCACCAGCAGGATGCCGACGACGAGCCAGACGACGCCGCCGTTGCCCGCGACCCGTGCCAGCCGGTCGCTCCAGGAGGAGGTCCTCATGCGGCGGCCTCGTTCTTTCCGTGCGTCGTGTGCGATGCGATGAGCCGCATGATGCTCTCCTCGGTGGCTCCGGTGCCGGGAAGCTCGCCGACGATCTGACCGTCCGCCATGACGAGGATGCGGTCGGAGAGGCCCAGCACTTCGATGAGCTCGGACGACACCACGAGGACGGCCTTGCCTGCGTCGGCGAGGTTTCGGAGGATTCCGTAGATCTGCTCCTTGGACCCGACGTCGATGCCGCGCGTTGGTTCGTCGAAGATGATGACGTCCGGCAGCAGCTCCAGCCATTTGGCGATGACGACCTTCTGCTGGTTGCCACCGGACAGGGTGCGCACCGGCGCCGCTCCGCCCTTCGCGGTCTTGATCGCGAGAGCGTCGATCGCCTTGTCCACCAGCGTGCGCTCCTGCATGCGCCCGATGCCGCCGAACCGGGAGCGCAGGCGCTTCCAGGCGAGCATCGAGATGTGCAGAGAAACCGGCTTGTCGAGTGCGAGCCCCATGCCCTTGCGATCCTCGGGCAGGTAGGCGATGCGCCCCCGCATCGCGTCCGCGGGGCTTCCTGGCCGGAGGGGCGAGGAGGAGAGGGTGAGGCTGCCGCCGAGGATCGGGACGTCCCCGAACAGCGCGCGGGCCAGCCGTGTGCGACCCGAGCCCTGCAGGCCGGCGAGACCGACGATCTCCCCCGCGCGGAGCGTGAGGTTGACGGGGGCGGCGAGTCCGAGGACCTCGAGATTCGTCGCCTCGAGCACGGCGCTGCCCGGTTCGACGCCGGGGGGCGGAAACAGATGGGAGAGACTGCGGCCGACCATCAGCGAGATGAGAGAGTCGGCGTCCGTCTCTTCGATCGCGCCAGCGCCGCTGTTGCGGCCATCCTTCAACACCGAGAAACGGCTGCAGAGCTCGAACACCTCGTCGATGCGGTGGCTCACATAGAGGACCGCGACACCGTCGGCGGCAAGAGCGCGGATGACCTCGAAGAGGCCGCGCAGCTCTGCGCCGGAGAGAACTGCAGAGGGCTCGTCGAGGGCGATCACCTTCACATCACTCGCGAGGGCCTTCGCGATCTCCACGAGCTGCGCCTGGGCAACGGAGAGTGTTTCCACGCGCGTGGACGGTGCGACAGAGGCGCTGACCCGCGCCAGGAGTTCCCGAGCCCGAGCCGCCATCTCGGCCTCTCGGAGCACTCCCCCGCGGGCGCGCTCCTGGCCGAGGAAGATGTTCTCCGCGACCGTCAGGGACGGGATCAACGAGAACTCCTGATGCACGATCGCGACGCCGAGATCGCGAGCCGCGCCGGGCGTGTACCTGCCCAGTTCGACCGCCTCCCCCAGCACCCGCAGCGTTCCCGCGTCGGGGCGCACCACGCCGCTGAGGATCTTCAGCAGCGTCGACTTTCCCGCGCCGTTCTCCCCCATCAGCGCGTGCACCTCGCCGCGGTGCACGGTGAGGCTCACGTCGTCGAGGGCAGTCACGGGGCCGTAGGTCTTGCCGATGCCCTCGAGCTGGATCGCGGGTGCGTCCGCCATGCGTGTGTTCCCTTCAGGGGGAGCGCCGGTGGGACCCCGCGGGATCCCACCGGCGCTCGTCTGCTACTTGCCGAAGCCTGCGTCCAGGTAGACCTGGTCGTCGGCCACCTTCGGTCCGATGAAGTCATCGTTGAAGGCGGGCTCATACCACTTGTCGGCGTCGGCCTGGTTGTACGGCGCTGTGCCGTCCATCAGATCGATGACGTCGGTGTACTTGGGGACCGACTTGCCGTCGAGGACATCCAGCACGGTGTTGACGCACTCCTGTGCGGCAGCCGGCGGGAACGGCGCCACCTCGAAGTCGAGCTTGTTCTCGATGGCGAGGCGCAGGAACCCGTTGGTCGGGTTGGTGCCGCCCATCAGCGGAACGTCCAGGCCGGCCTCCTGGTAGGCCTGGATGACCGACGGGCCCATCTCGAGGCCACCGACCCAGACCGCGTCCACCTCGGGCTGCTGAGCGATGACGGTGCGCATGACGTCGATCGCGTCGGCCGCCGACCAGTTCGCGTACTGCTCGCTCACGATCTGGATGTCCGGGTACTGGGAGAAGGCCGCCTGTGCGCCCGACTTCCAGAACTCGGCCGCGTCGGCACCGGCGATGCCGTGCAGCATGACGACCTTGCCCTTGCCGCCCAGCTTCTTCGCGATCGCATCGGCCGTGGAGAAGCCCATGAGCGGGATGTCCCGGCTGACCTCTGCGGTGTAGGCATCGGTCTGCACGCCGGCCATGCAGGTGACGACCGGGATGCCTGCCTCCTTGGCCCGCTCGACGGAGGAGACGAGGCCTGCTCGCGAGAGCGAGGTCAGCAGGATCGCGTCAACCCCCGCAGCGATGGCGTCCTCGACACCCTTCGTCTGATTCTCGGTGGCGAAGTCCCACGGCACGTAGAGCACGTCGCCGACCTTGCCGGACTTGTCGAAGGCGTCGTTCATGACTGCGTCGAAGGTGGTACCCCAGCCGTTGGTGGGTCCCTGGACGACTGCCGCGATGTTGTAGGGCGCGTCCTTCTTGAACGCGCTGGTGTCCACGGTCACGCCTTCCGCGTCCGCGACCTGCTTGGAGTAGTCGTCGGTGAGCGCAGGGTTGCCGTTGGCGTCCGTCTCGATCGGGGTCGCGGATGCGGCGGTCCCCGACGATGAGCCGGTGGAGCCCGGGGACGATGAGCAGGCGGCGAGGCTCACCGCCGTGGTGCTGAGTGCGATCAGGGCGGTTGCCCTCATCAGCCGGGAACGGGTGTGACGATTCACGATTCTCCTTGGATGGTGTGCGGGGTGCTGGTGCTGGTCGGGAAGCGGGGCGGGAGGCGGGGAGGGGACATCATCGGCGCCGCGCCGGCAGGTGCAGGGTGAGGGCGAGGATCAGCACGACACCCTTGAGGATGTTCTGCGTCTCGGGTCGGAGGCCGAGCACCACGACGAGGGTCGACAGGGCGCTGAGCACGAGCACGCCGCCGAGCGCGGCGACGAAAGAGCCCTCTCCTCCCTTGAAGCGCGCGCCTCCGAGCAGCGCCGCCGTGATGGAGTCGAGTTCGAGTCCGGAACCGATGGATCGGTCGACGTAGCCGGAGAAGCCGGTGAGCAGCGCGCCCCCGATCACCGCGAGAACCGCCGAGATCACGAAGGCCAGCCACTGCTTGCCGCCGACGGCGATGCCGGACAGCTGGGCCATTCGGGGATTGGCACCGGAGAGCACGAGGCGGCGCCCGGACGGCGTCCGTGACGTCCACCAGGTGGAGGCGGCCGTGGCGAGAAGCCAGAGCAGCACGGGGATGGCGATCGGTCCCAGCGACCCCCGGGCCAGCCCGATGAGGTCCGCCGGCGCCTGCGCGCTCACCCCTCCACGGGTCCACAGCAGCTGCGCCCCGGTGAGCACGAGGACCATGCCGAAGGTGGCGACGAAGGCGGGGACGCCGCGACGCACGACGAGCCAGGCATTCGCGCTGCCGACCAGAACGGCGATGCCGAGCGCGGCGAGGATGCCGACCGCACTGCTGTCCAGCGTGGTGACGGCGATCGCGGTGATCCCCGCCATCGCCGCGACCGACAGGTCCACGCCGCGCACCATGAGCACGAAGACCTGCCCGACCGTGATGATTCCGAGGATCGATGCACGGCGGAGGGTGTTGCCGACGTTGACCCCGGCATAGAAGTTGGGCGCGAGGATCGCGGCGGCGATGAGGATCACCGCCAGTGCGATGAAGATGCCCTTGCCGGAGAGGGCCGCGTTCGCGACGCCACGCACCCGGTCCCGGGTGCTCACCGTTGCTTCCGCGGTCATCGGGTGCCTGCCCGGGGGTCGCCGAGTCGGAAGACCTCGGTGGCGGTGCGCGCCACCACGGGGAAGCTGGAGCCGTTGTGCGCGGTGACGACCTCGTTCTGCTCGGCGTCCACCGCGACGATGGCGCAGACCGCATTCTCTGCGCCGGCCAGCTGAAGCAGGGTCTCCTCCATCGCCGGGGCGAGCCCGATGCGCGAGGCGAGGGCCGCGAGCGACGACGCCAGCTGCCGGTTCATCGTGGCCTCACCCGACCCGGAGCAGAGGACGCCGAAGCGGCGGTCCGTCCAGTAGCCGGCGCCGCGGATGCACGCGTCGCCGACACGCCCCGGCAGCTTGCCGACGAGGCCGCCCGTGCTGGAGGCCGCGCTGACGCGTCCCAGGCCGTTGATGGCCAGGCTCCCCACCGTCTCGCTGGGGACGGCGCGCCCGGTGAAGACGCTCCGAGTGGGGTCGGCCGTGATCGCGTCGAGGGCCGTCTTCTGCTCGTCGACGACGAGGTCTTCGATCGGGATGCCGCGGGATCGGGCGTAGTCGCTCGCCTGGGCGCCGACCAGGAGAACGACGTCCTCCTCCTGCAGCAGCCGATACGCCAGCGCCGCGGGCCGCCGAAGCCCGGGCGCAGCCCCGACGCCGACCGATCGGCCGAGCCAGCCGTCCGAGACGGCGCCGTCTGTTTCCACAGTGCCCGCGCGGGTGAGCACCGAGCCGAAGCCGGAGTTGAACGCCGGGTCGTCCTCCAGGACGCCGACTGCCGCGATTGCAGCTTCGATGCCCCGGTCGTCGCCGCTGAACATCTCGAAACCCGCGAGCGTTGCCGTCTCCAGGGAATCGAAGGTGTCCTGAGTCGGCTCCATGTCGACACCGCCGTGAACGAGGACCACCCGGCTGCCACCGGGCAGGGCACGGCGCTCGAGAACAATCTCGGACGTCGTGAAGCGCGCGTTCATGGCTGACCCTTTCCGTCGGCAGGAGCGACTCGGACCAACCCTAGGGAAGCTGTCAGACAGCCTGCTACCCCAGGCCCGTGCTTTTACGAGATCGAAACAATGCGGGACTCCGACGTTCATCCACAGGCCAGGACGAAGCCTCGACACCTCGCTGTTACGATGACGCCGTGATTCTCCCGGTGACGGGCCGAGACCGGCGAGCACTCCCGGACATCGTGGCCGAGCGGCTCCTCTCCGCCGTCAACGACGGGTCGCTCAAGCCGGGCGAGCAGTTGCCGACCGAGCTCGAACTCGCCGCCCAACTGGGCATCGGTCGCACGTCGCTGCGCGAGGCCATCCAACGCCTCCGCACCATCGGGGTGCTCGAGGTGCGCAATGGCCTCGGCACCTTCGTCGTCGATCGCACCCGGATGGAACCCGTGCACTCGTTCGTCCAGTGGTCGGTGGCGAACGAGTTCGAGGTCACCGAGGTCTTCGAGGCGCGCCTGTCGCTGGAGGTGTCCGCGGCCGGACTCGCGGGCGAGCGCGCCAGCGAGGAAGAGATTGCCGCGCTTCAGGCGGCGGCCCTACGGCACCGGAGCGCCAGGGGCATCGAAGAACTCATCGACACGGACGAGGAGTTCCACACCGCTCTCGTGCGCTGTGCCGGGAACGCCCTGGTGGCGCGGCTGTACGCGATGCTCGTGCCCGGGCTGCGCGACTTCCGACGGATGTCGCTGGCCATCCCGGCTTCGGCTGAGCGTTCCGCGCACACGCACGATGCCATCGTCGACGCGGTCGCCGCGCACGATCCGTTCCAGAGTCGCTCGGCGACTCTCGAGCACCTCTGGGACCTCTACTCGCTGGTCACCACGGCCGCCAATACCAACCCCACCGATGGAGCGCTCCGGAAGGAGATCGCGGACCGCCGCGCCTGGTTCGACGACTGAGAGGCTGCCTGGCCTCCTTCGGGCGCTTCATCCGGTCGAGTCGTGTTCGGGCGGCAGGTCGAAGAGCTGGGCAGCCATGGAACGCCTGCCGTCAGTCGCCGCAAGCCAGGCGGCGCATCAGGCGTCGCAGGCCACTCCGTCGCCATCTCGGTCGAGGTCATAGATGTCCGAGCCGTCGACGTAGACCGGGCCAGATACATAGGAGGGGCCGTTGCCGCTTCCGCCTGCGCAGTCCACATCGCTGTCGATCGGCACGCACGCCCCGGAGTAGTTCGGATCGCAGCCGTCATCCGATGGCTCGGGCTCCGGATCCGGCTCGGCCACCGGTTCGGGATCAGGCGCGGGCTCGGGCGCCGGCGCGACATAGGTGCCGACGGTCGTCACCTCGTCCACCGGCGCGGTCGTGACCTCGTCAGTGAGAAGAACCCGATCGACCTCCTTGCCGTCGCGCAGGGTGATGCGGAACGACTTGGTGCGAACCCCAGCCCGCCCCGTCTGCGTCACCTCTGACGTGCCCGAATCGCGATCGGCGTCCTTCACGGTCTTCTGCTTGAACGCCACCGGCTCGAGCTCCTCGGTGTTGGCGTACGTGATCACCGGTCCCCTCGGTGTGGACGTCGTGGTGGGGACCGGAGCGGCAAGGGGCACCGCCGTTGCCGTCGGTCGCACGGCCGCAACGCTCAGCGCGAGTTGCGTCGCGGCGTTCCCGGCCGCGACCGCTCCCGATACGAAGAGCAGAACTCCGGCTGCGGCCGCAAGGATGATGGTGCGCGTCTTGAACCGGCGGGGGCTCGCGACCGCTGTGCTCCCCGAAGTCGGCTCTGGTGAACTGGCAGAAGCGGCGGCCGCCGTGACGACGGGTGCCGGCCGAGTCTGCGTCCCCGTCGTCCACTGGGCCCCGTCCCACCAGCGGACGCTGTTGCTGTCGTAGGGGTCGTCGTACCAGCCTGCTGAGGGGTTCACGGATCTCCTCGTTGAAATCGAACTCTCACAGGATGCGGCCGGGTTCGCAGATTGCCTAGTCCGACACGAGGATTCGATATCCGGGACGGCTTACCGCGCGACGGAGAGAAGGTGCGCCGCCCCCGCACGCAGCCGCGCCCCGGCCGTCCTCCGTGAGAGGACGACCGGGGCGCGGTGAGATAAGCGCTCGCTCAGCGGCGGGCGGTGGTCCGACGGTTGGTGACGGCGATCCAGATCAGCAGCACGATGATCGCGCCGATGATGGAGCCGATGATGCCGGCGGGCTGCAGGAAGCCGTCGCCGGCGTCGGCGCCGAAGAGCACCTTGCCGAGGAAGCCTCCGACGAACGAGCCGATGATCCCGAGGAGGATCGTCATCCCGATGGAGAGGTTCTGTCGTCCCGGAACGATGAGCCGGGCGACTGCGCCGGCGATCAGCCCGATGACGATGATGGTGATGATGAGCCCGATGGTTCCCATTGTTCGCCTTCTGTTTGGCGCACGTCGTCGACATGCGATCTGCCCCGGCAGATGCCGGGCTGAGAGTTCTATCTGACCACCTGTAAGGGTGTGCCGCTACACCCTTTAGGGGGGTAGCTTTTTAGGACTATGATCCCGCCCGCCAAGCCGATCTGCGTAGCCCTTGTGGACGACTACGACGTGGTGCTCATCGGTCTCGCGCACATGTTCGACCGGTATCGCGACCGCATCGTGGTCGCGGAGATCGACGCCAACCAGGCCACCAACGACGCGGTCGACATCGTCCTCTACGACTCTTTCGCGCAGCCGGAGTCGGACCAGGAGGAGATCCGCGAGCTGGTGAAGAATCCGAACGCGAAGAAGGTGGTCGTCTACACCTGGAACTTCGCTCCGGAGCTGGTGGAGAACGCCCGCCAGCAAGGAGTGAGCGGCTACCTGTCGAAGACGCTGGCGGCGCGCGAGTTGGTGTCTGCCCTGGAGCGGATCCACGCCGGCGAGAAGATCTTTATGGAAGAACCGCGCCGGGCGAGCAGCGCGAACGGCCTCGACTGGCCGGGGCGCCGTGAGGGCCTGACCGACCGCGAGTCGGAGATCCTCGCCCTGATCACCCAGGGCAAGAGCAACGCGGAGGTGGCGAAGCTCACCTACCTGAGCCCCAACACGGTGAAGTCGTACATCCGCAACGTGTACCGGAAGATCGGCGCGGACAGCCGGACCCAGGCGCTGCTCTGGGGCGTGGAGCATGGGTTCACGCCCGATCATCACCGGATCGATCACTGGCGGGGCGGGCCGTAGAACCCCTTTCGGCTCGTCCAACGCGGCTCTTGCCCCGCGGCTCTATTCGACGGGCAGGCAGCCTTCGGTCCCGCCGACTCGTCCATCGTTGAATGCGTCGATCCTGTCCAGCGGGTCACCATGGCTGTCGATGTCGGTCCATGGGGTCTCGTCGGCGAGGAAGGTCAGCCCGTTGGTGATCTCTGCAGTGTCGCCCTCCTCCCATTGGAAGGTCCCGTCGGCGGCGGCGCCGTAGAGCGCCGCCCCGGCGAAGCAGTCCGCCTGCAGCTCCTCCGCGGTCCAGAGCGCGGCGTCGGGGAGCTGCGCCTGGATCTCGTGGCCCCACTCATGCGCGATGACGAGGTAGATCACCGCGTCGCCGCCGCTCGTGTACAGCTGATCCATCAGGTTCTGATCCCACAGGATCGTGTTGTCGGGGATGCAGTAGAACGCGTTGTCCGGCTCGACCGGCTCCCCGCCACAGCCGGGCAGATCGTCCGCTGTGTAGGGGATGAAATCGGCGGGCGAGTAGTAGGTGCCGCCGTAGTACTCGGCGAAGTGCGTGGCCCAGAACTGGCCGACGACCGAGACGGCGTCCGCGATCTCCTGGTCGATCACCTGGTGGTCGACGAGGGGTTCGCCGCTCGGCGGCTCGGCTCCCGGCGCGGCGCTCGGGGTCGCGGAAGGAGTGACCTCGATGGTCTGGGGGCTCTGCTCGACCACGGTGTTCGGCGATGGCTGCGCACCGAAGAGCGCAGCGCACCCGGTGAGGGCGAGGAGCACACCCGCAGCGGATGCGGCAGCGGTGAGGGTGGTTCGGCGGACGATCGGGATCTCCTGTCATGCGGAAGTGGACGACAGTCTGCTGTGTTTCCCGGGTCGCGTCACGGACACGGGCCGGAACCGGTGTGTCGGCCGGCCGACGAACGGTGGTTCCCCAGTGGCGCTCCCACCCTTCCGGGGTCACCGCAACCCCTTGCCGGCGCCTGCTGGTCCTCGCTGGGGTAATGGCATGAGCGGCGCGACGAGCAGATCCGATGCGGCAGGCGGGGCACCGGCCACGGCGGAGGGGGGCAAGCTCAAGAGAGCCATCACGGGACCCCTGCTGTACGGCTTCATCGTCGGCGACACCCTCGGCGCCGGCATCTACACCCTGGTGGGCACGATGGCAGCCGATGTGGGCGGGGTCATCTGGCTGCCGCTGGTGATCGCGCTCGTCGTCGCGCTGCTGACGGCGGGAACCTACGCGGAACTGATCACGAAGTATCCGCACGCCGGCGGAGCTGCCCGCTACGCGGACCGCGCCTTCGGGAAGCCGTACCTGTCGTTCCTGGTCGGGTTCCTGATGATGGCGTCCGGGATCACGACGGCGGCCGCGCTGGCGAACGCGTTCGCGGGCGACTACCTCAGCGTGCTCCTCCCCCTGCCCGCCGTCCCCACTGCTCTCGTATTCATCGCGATCCTGATGCTCATCAATCTCTGGGGGGTCCGCGAGTCGCTCTCCGCCAACCTGGTCGCGTCCTTCATCGAGGTGACCGGGCTGGTGATCGTGATCTTCTGCGCCGCGGTCCTGCTCGGCAGTGGCGGCGGCGACCCGGCCCGCGTGCTCGAGTTCGCGCCCGATGTGGCTCCGCTGCAGGGCGCGTTCGCGGCGTCCGTTGTCGCGTTCTTCTCCTTCCTCGGCTTCGAGGCCGCCGCGAACATGGCGGAGGAGGTGCGCAACCCCTCGAAGGTCTACCCGCGTGCACTGTTCGGCGCACTGTCCACCGCGGCCGTGGTGTACCTGCTCATCGCGCTCGGCGCCGTCACCGTGGTGCCGCCGGCCGACCTCGCCAAGTCGACCGGGCCTCTCCTCGACGTGGTCGCCGCCAGCGGCGTCGGAATCCCGCCGTGGATCTTCAGCCTCATCGCCCTCGTGGCGATCTCGAACGGGGCGCTGCTGTTCATGGTGATGGCGAGCCGGGTGGCGTTCGGCCTCGCCGACACCGGCTTGCTCCCGTCGCCGTTCGCGCGGGTGCTCCCGAAGCGGCGCACGCCGTGGGTGTCGATCCTCGTCATCGGTGGCGCCACCATGGTGCTCAGCATCTTCGGCGACGTCGGCACGCTGGCGGAGACGACGGTGCTGCTGCTGCTCCTCGTCTTCATCTCCGCCAACGTCAGCGTGCTCATGCTCAAGAAGGACAAGGTGGAGCACGCGCACTTCACGGTGCCGCGGGTGGTTCCGGTCCTCGCGATCCTCGCGAGCATCGTGCTGCTCACCCAGCAGAACGGGATCGTGTGGCTCGGTGCTGCCGGGTACGTGGTGGTGGGGACGATTCTGTTCTTCGCGGCGCGGGGGTCCAGGAAGAGGGCTGCGGAGCGGCGGGCGGAGAGCTCGGGCTAGACGGTCTGCGGCCATGACGTCTGGACCTTCAGTACGGTCTCAGTGCCGTAGCGCAGGTAGCCTGGAAGGATGCCTGCGCACGGTGACGGTCAACCGTTCCTCGACGTGCGCGACATCACCCGACACGTCGGCCTCGGCTCCTTCGCCCGGGGCCAGGAGTACGCGTCGAGCGGCGCAGTCCTGGACACGAGCTGGGATCCCGAGCACCAGGTGCTCAGCGGGCATGTGAGAGGGACCGCCCGGGAGCCGTACGAGAGCCGCATCCGCTTCCGACCTGAGCCGGGCGAGGTCAACAGCTCCTGCACCTGTCCCATCGGCGGACGCTGCAAGCACGTCGCGGCCACGCTCATCCGACGCAACTTCCTCACCGTTCAGGAGCGGATGACTCCGCCCGTCCCTGAGGAAGCGGCACCCAGTGCGGACCGCACCGAGCCGACGACGCCGAGCTGGAAGACCGCTGTCGCAGCCCTCACGACTCCTGGGATCAACGGCGACTCCGGGCGGCAGCCGAAGCTTGCTCCGCTGGGACTCCTCTTCGAGGTGCGGGAGATGGGCGCCCTCCGCGACCGCTGGCGCGGGGCATCCGCGAAGCCGGCGGACAACCGCACTCCAAGCAGTGCGGACCTGCGGCTTGCGGTCCGCCCCGTGATGCGCAGCGAGTCCGGAAACTGGGTCCGGGGGCAGGTCAACTGGAGCAACGTCGGCCACCACGCCGGGCGCCTGCGGCTCAACTCCGACCACCAGAGCTGGCTCGGTCAGATCGTCGCCCTCAACCGGTCCAGTCGCTCCACCTTCGGCTACACCGAAGCCGACTGGATCTACCTTGACGACCTCGCCAGCCCCCTCCTCTGGCCGTTGCTCGCCACCGCCGGCGAGGTCGGTGTCGAGCTGATCACCGGGAAGAAGGGGACGCCGGTCGGTCTCGCTCGCGAGGCCACCATCGGCATCGAGGTCGTCGCCAGCGCCGACGACGGCACACGCGGCGACCTGCGGGTGGCGCCGTCCGTCCGGATCGATGGCGACCCGCATGCCGTCGAGGCCACTCGGCTGATCGGCGACCACGGCCTGTACACCTTCGAACTCGACCCGCTCCCCCGGCTGACGCTCGCACCCGCCGCTGAGCCCTTCACGAGCGAGCAGCGGCAGCTCCTCGCCACCCGAACGCCGGTGATCGTGCCAGCCGAGGACGCTCCCGAGTTCCTCGCGGAGTACTACCCGAAGCTGCGTCGGACCGTTCCGGTGACGAGCCCCGACGCGTCGGTGGAGCTGCCCGAGCCGGTCACGCCCACCCTCGTGCTCACCGCCTCTTACTCCCCCAACCACCACCTCAAGCTCGAGTGGGGCTGGGCTTACGGGACGACCCGAGCGCCGCTCGTGCAGCCGGCGTTTCACGGTGAAACCTTCCGCGAGCTCGTCGCCGAGCGAGAGTTCCTTGAGCGGACCCGGGCCGCGCTGCCGGACGTGGCGATCGTCTCCTCGCAGAAGCTCTCCGGGATCGACGCCGCCGAGTTCACCGAGAAGGTGCTCCCCCGTATCCGCGAACAGGACGACGTTCGAGTCGACATCGTCGGCGACCAGCCCGACTACCGGGAGCTGACCGGCGCGCCCACACTCAGCGTTTCGACTGTGGAGACGGACAAGCGGGACTGGTTCGACCTCGGCGTCATGGTCACCGTGGACGGCAAGAAGGTGCCTTTCGGACCGATCTTCAAGGCGCTGGCCAAGGGCCACACCAAGCTGCTGCTCGTCGACGGCTCCTACCTCTCACTCAAGCAGCCGGTGTTCGACGAGCTCCGCGATCTGCTCACCGAGGCGTCCGTACTGGACGAGTGGGAGACCGGCGTCCGGATCAGCCGCTTCCAGGCGAGCCTCTGGGCCGACTTCGAGGACCTCGCGGAGGAGACCCAGCAGGCGGTCGCCTGGCGGGAGAGCGTCTCGGGGCTGCTCGACCTCGCCCAGTCGGGCAGCGTCGCCGCCACTCCCCTGCCGGCCGGCATCAACGCGACCCTTCGGCCCTACCAGCAGGAGGGGTTCAACTGGCTGGCCTTCCTCTGGGAGCACGATCTCGGAGGAGTCCTCGCCGACGACATGGGCCTCGGCAAGACCCTGCAGACGCTCGCCCTTGTCGCTCACGCCGTGTCGAAGACCCCCGAGGAGAAGCGGCGTCCGTTCCTCGTCGTCGCACCCACATCCGTGGTGTCCAACTGGATCTCCGAGACGAAGCGGTTCGCACCCGATCTCGTGGTGGCGGGCATCACCGAGACGGAGCGGAAGTCCGGGCAGTCCGTGCGGGATGCCGCGCACGGAGCGGACCTCGTCATCACCTCCTACGCACTGTTCCGGCTCGACTTCGAGGGCTACTCGTCGGTGCAGTGGGCCGGCATGGTGCTGGACGAGGCACAGTTCGTGAAGAACGCCGAGTCGAAGGCGCATGAGAGCGCGG
>NZ_JAODMK010000052.1 GCF_025465545.1 Naasia sp.
GGTGGCCCTAACCGAGCATCGGGAAGGGCGCTGTCGCAACGCCCCTCACCGCCCCGACGCTCGGATGTCATGGCGATGTCGCGAACATTGCGAGCGCCAGGTCGGCAAGGTGAGCGGACGGGAAACCCAGTTCCAGAACTTGTCCGTCGCGTTGGATGAGAGTTCGAGGAAAGGTCTCGCCGCGAAGCAGGATGAACACGAGCGGTCCGTGTCTTCTCACCCTGCAGTCCACGGGCGCGCCCCACTTCAGAGCGCCGACAGGAACCCGGAGAGGCCCACCGAAGCTCGGGGCGCTGAGGAAGTCCTCTACGAGCGGCTGGGAGCCCTTCTGCGGTCTCTGTGGGGGTGCAGCGTGGGTCGGTGCCACAGGTCGGCGCTGACTGTTTGTGCTGCGGGCCTCACTCACCGGTCTGCTCCTCATCGTCGTCGGAATCGCTCGCTTTGGCCCATTCGAAAAATTCTTCTAGCGAAAAGTCGCGGGGCAATTCGCCGGGGAACGCGCGCCGGGTCCTCGTGCAGTCAGCGAGGGCCACGTTCGGCCTCCTCGCGCAAGATGACGGCCAGTATTGAGAGCGGCATGACCCACCACCCCCCCGGTGCTCGCACGGGTTCCACCTCACCTGCGCACCCGCGGCCCGCCTGCTCCTGTATTGCGTTCGGGCGGCGGTTTCCGCGGTTCACGTCGTTCCCGCCGCCGACGGTTCGGCCCTGGTGGCGAACCGGCCAGGCGGCAACTCCTCTTCATTTCTGCACTTGTGCCGGGTGGTACCGGAAACGGCCGGACCTGGAGAGTCGGGCGCGGGGGCGCTGGCGGCACACGTCCCCGATGCACCGGCGATTGCGACGCGCCCGCCATGTCGGCGAGGATTCGGCTCGCGCGACGGCGCCGGAGGCTAGCGCCGGGGACACAGTTGATGCAAGAGTGCAGCTTCGGCCGCAAGTGAGGGCGACCAGCGTCGAATCGCCCAGATCCGCCGGTGGTGGTGCTCCTGCCCTCTGCTCCGATCGGGGCGGGAACCGGATCGGCTGATTTGCGGCAGAACCTTCAGAGTCGGTGAGATCATCTGTTGGAAGGAATGATGGCTTCATTCGTGAATGACCTGCGTGCCAGCATGGCCAAGCGGTTCCCGGTCGTGATCCCAGCGGCTCTATCTTTCAGGCGGGCAAAGGGGCATCTCCCCAATATCTTCAGGCCCAAGACGTTCAGCGAGCACTGCCAGGCGAGGAAGGTTTTCGACCGCAGCCCGAAACTTCCCCAATATGCGGACAAGGTGCTCGTCAAGAGTTTCGTATCCCGCGAACTCGGACAGAGTTGGGTGATCCCTACGATATGGCACGGAACGGAGCTGCCACCCGAGAGCAAGCGGGACTGGAAGCGCCCGTTCGTCATCAAGGCGAATAACGGCAGTGCGACCAATATCTTCGTGCGAGAACACGACACGGTCGACTGGGCTGAAATAGACCTGGTGACTCGGAATTGGCTGCGCAAACCCTATGGCTTGGGGTATGGCGAGTGGCTCTATCGAGCGATCGAACCCCAGTTGCTTGTGGAGCCCTTCATAGGCAACGGGACGGATCTGCCAGTCGACTACAAGTTCTGGGTATTCCATGGGCGTTGCGTGATGATCCAAGTCGATACAGGCAGAGAACGGCACCACAGGCGTCGTTTCTTCGACCGAAACTGGTCGCCCCTGCCTTTCGGCTTGCATTACCCGATCGAGCACGGGGAAATCGAAAGACCGAGCGCTCTCGATGGAATGCTGTCAGGAGCGGAGAAACTCGGGCGCGGCTTTGGGTTCGTGCGGGTCGACCTCTATGAGGTGGAAGGGGCGCCCGTTTTCGGGGAGATGACCTTTTATCCGGGCTCGGGGATAGAGTCCTTCACTCTTTCGTCCGTCGATGTGCTCTTGGGAAGGATGTGGGCCGCTGCCGATCGTCGGGCGGTCATCGATCTGGAAGTGGAACTAGCGAGAATCTGCTCGCTGGAAGTGGGCTGAGTTCGCAGGCGAAGCGAACAGCTCATCTGGTCCGGCCGCGATCGGCGGCTGCCGGTATGGCTGTGGTTGGGGCTGGCCACGATGTTCGCCATCTGGTCGCTGTGGCGAGCGCGGAACCGGCCCGGCTGGTTCATGCCAGCCGTCGCGGCAGTCCTGGTAGTCGGAACTCTCCTGCCGCTGGCGGAGAGCCCGATCGCACAGCCGAACGGGTTCGCGCTCGCGCAGTCAGAGTCGGCGGGTATGGCGCCCCGCCCTCGCCGGTCTGATCGCCGCCGGCGTCGACCTCCTGCTCCACGTCCCGGGCTGAGGCATCATCTGGTAGCCGGACGCGCTGCGGCGGCGGGAGGCCGGCGGCCCCCTTCTCGTTCTACTCCGGAACGGCATACCGCTCGACGAAGCGGCGCAGCACCGCCGACGGGTGCCGGACGGAGCTCGAGCGAGCGGTCTCCTTGAGGGAGTCCGCCTCGTGCGGTTCGAAGTAGCCGGCGTGCTTGTACACGTCGATCCGCGTCGCGATGCCCTCCACGTCGAGCTCCGGGTGGAACTGGGTCGCATAGACGTTCTGCCCGATCCGGAAGGCCTGCACAGGGCACGCGGGCGAGGACGCGAGCCGCACGGCATGAGGCGGCAGCTCGCGCACCGCCTCCTTGTGCCCCACGAAGGCGTCGAACACCGGAGGAAGCACGCCGAACACCGGGTCCTCCCGCCCCTCTGCGGTGAGTGTGACCGGCACCGGGCCGATCGGCTCCGCGTAGGTGCGATCGATCACGGCCCCCTGGTGCGTCCCGATCGCGCCCACGCCGTAGCACGCGCCGAGCATCGGGAAGTCTTCGGCCACCACCTCGTCGAGGAGCTCGGCCAGCTCCCCTTCGACCCGGCGCTGGATGTCGGACTTCTCCTCGAACGCGTCGGACGAGTTGAACGGGCTGCCGCCCATGATCAGCCCCGAATAGTCGGCGAGCCGCACGCTGCCGAGAGGGCGCTGCTCGAGGCGGACCCTGCGCAGCTCTGAGTGCCGCAGCCCACCGAACCGGACGAACGCCTCGTACTCGCTGTCCGCCGCCACATCGTCGGCCCGGGTGGCGAGCAGCAGAAATGGCTTCATGCAGAAAGGTTAGAGAGTGCGGCCGGGCCTAGCTTCCCTGGCTGCCGGCCCTGACCTGGCGCGGCCGGCTCATCTTCCCGGAGCTACGGCCGGAGACCCCTGCGCGCCGGTTCGCCGGAACGTTGCTCTGCCACCATTCGGGGTGCGGCAAGAACCGGTCGCAGTTCTCCTTCGAGGGCGCCACCTGCTGATGCAGGAACGCTCCCTCGTCGCATCGCCCCTTCGATTCGACGGTCCTCACCGCCACGAATGCGGGTCCCGCCCCCAGGTCGGTCTGCGTTCCGGCGAACCAGGCGAGCAGATAGCCTTCGGCGTGCGCCGACGGCGCGCCGATGGTCGGCACCAGTGCCGTCTCGAGCTGGGCGAGCCCCTCCTCGTGGTAGACCGCCGATTCGGTGGCGATCATGGCGCTGTAGTGCACGAGCGAGCGGCTCTCGGCCGTCCACGCGCTGGATGCTTCCGCGCGCACCGGCAAGAGGACCGCATCCGCGCATCTGCCCCGCGCGTCGAGTCCGCGATCGGTATAGAGCGTCTTGGTGCCGGTGACTTCGCCCGCCGACGAGGAGATGACGAAGGACGCCGCGACGCCCGTGACGGGGGATTTGCCGCCTCCGGAGCCGTCGGTGGGGCCGAGGGTCACCGTGACCGTCTCGGAGAACGAGCCGGGGTACGGCCCCAGTGCGACTCCGGAGACGGCGATCCGAAGGGTGCCGCTTCCGTCCGGCTTGCACTTCTGCTCGCCCGCGAACGCGCCGGAGCCCACCGTCGCGTTGGCGAGGAGGGTCTCCGCGGTGAGCGGCGGTGGCGGTGGGTCGTCCGGGGAGCGCGCCTGTCCTGCCGCCCATGACGGAACAGCGAGCGCCAATCCGGCGCACACCGTGCAAGCCCAGATCTCGTGCATGCGAGCTCGCCTCCTCTGAAGGCCGGCCAGAAGCCGCATCGCCCCGCGCCCGACACCGTAATCCTGCGTGCGGCCGCCGTACAGCTTTCGACACGCCCCATTGCGAGGCAAGGGGCGAAGCGCGGCGCCGGCCGGTCGCGTCGCACGCGCCTATGTCAACCCCGGGCCTATTCCCGGTGCCGTCCGCACACTGAGGGGACCGCGGCGACCGGCTGCGGTCGAAGCGAGGAGTCCGCCATGTCCCGTGCCCACACTCTCGTCCGAAGCCTGCATGACATCGGTCTTGGATCGTGGTTCGGCGGCTCGCTCATGGGCGCGGTCGGCCTCAACGGCGGCGCCGCGGCGGCGAAGTCCCCCCGGGAGCGCACCCGCATCTCCTCAGCGGGGTGGCAGAAGTGGTCGCCGGTGCTCATCGGATCGATGGCCGCGCATGTGGTCGGCAGCGTGGGGATGCTGTGGAGCGACAAGGAGCGCCTCCTCGTGCAGAGCGCAGGCCGGAGCAGCGCGATGGTGAAGACAGCGATCACCCTCGCCGCGGGCGCTGCGTCGGTCTATTCCGGGATGCTGGGTCGCGTCCAGTCGGAGCATCAGGACGAGGGCGGCATCACGCCGACCGAGCCGCTCGCCTCCGCGTCCGAGGAGATGAGTTCGGCGCAGCGCCAGCAGAAGTGGGTGCAGTGGATCACGCCGGCTCTCACCGCGGTGCTGATCGTGCTCGCCGCGCAGCAGGGCGAGCAGCAGCGCAGCACCGCACCGGTCATGACCGGCTCGCGGTCGCCGCTCGCGCGGGTGACGGCGCTGCTGCATCGCAGCTGAGTCGCCCGGGATAGCCGCGAGACACTGCCGCGGGTAGAGCGTTCGGTCTACTCTGCGAACAGGCGCCGTGATGGCGCGGCGCCCTCGCGAGGAGATTGCTATGGGCAGCATCCGGTACGGCACGTATCCGCTGCTCGAGATCGACGACCGGGTCCTGGCCCACATCAAGGCGGCGGTCCTCGCCAAGCTGCGGCGTGACGAGTCGTTCGCCTTCACCTGGGTTCGCTCGGAGCAGCGCGGGGGAGGGCGTGAGACGGTCTGGGTCCACCCTGCGATCCCGTTCGTGTTCACCTTCGACAGCTCCGCCCCGGAACCGCTCAACCGGGCGTGGGTGGAGGCGCTGGTCGAGGGCGCCAACAGTCCAGGGGGCATGCAGGTGGTGCCGGAGCCGCACCGCGAGCACGCCTGAGGCCCCCCATTGCGCCCCGGGCCGCGGAAGTCAACCGGTGGATGCGGATTCCCGGGCAGGCGATGCTCTGGTGCATGAAGGACGACCTCGTGGATGAGTCCGCTCCGCCCTGTCCGCACTGCCGGCGCCCCATGGACCTGGTCGTCAGCTCCTGGTGGTGTCTCGAGTGCCAGGAGCACGTCGACGGCCCCGACGGTCCGCTCGTGCCTGCCCTGTCGACCGGGCTGCTCGGCTAGCGATCCGCCGCCGCGGGGCACGGCCCTTCGGGTGCCTCAGAGGCACGCTTGGCTCGGTAGCAGGACGCGGCAGCGGCCGTCAACCTCCCGGTCGGGTCCCGCCCGCCTCTGGCACTGTGAGATCACCCCACCCCGCCCCCGGCCGCGGTACCCGTCGCGACCGGGGGCATTCCCGCATCTCCTGCCCGTGGGGCGTACCGCACCGGTGGCCGGCAGCTCATCCCGGCCTTCCGCCGCGATCAGCAGTAATCGATCCCCGCCGGGGGCGGTTGGGGGTTGCGTCGCGAATCTCCGCCGGGCAAGGCTCGAAGGGTGAAAGAGCTCTCGTACGCCGACCAGCACATCGTGACCTCCGACCAGATCGCCGACCGGGTCCTCGAGTACGCGAAGCTGCTGGGCAGAGCCAACACCGCAGACACGCTCTCCCTGCCCGCCGTCAACGCCTCCGGAGACGTGCACACGGTCGACCTGCTGATCGGGCCTGCGAGCCAGATCACCGCCGTCGCGGCGGACGCCGACCTCGCGGAGATCGCGAGTTCCGCGACGCTTGCCGACATCGATCAGCGGATCCGCGCGGTGCAGCCCGAGCGGGCCGTCGTCGGAGAGGCCGCGGTCGCCGACGCGTACGATCCGGACCTTCCGTGGGCGGGGGAGGAGCAGGAGTAGTCGCCTGTGCAGAAAACGCCTCAGGTACTGCCTGAAGGTTCCGCGCAGCGGTGGATCGGTGCCCGCGCCCGGCGCGCCGCTGATCAGAGCGTGAATTCGGCTCAGCCGGAGGGCCGGGGTGACGGGGTATGTCTCCAGTCCGCCATTTGGGGGACCGTCACGTGGACTGGGGGCACAACCGCCTGATCAGAACCGGTTAGGGTGGTCGAGCCGTCATAAGGAGACCCGATGCCCGAGACGATTGCGCTGCCGTACCCCACGGCGCCTCTCAAGTTCTACCCCACCCAGCAGGACCACCCGTTCGACACCACGCTTCCGCCGGTGTCCGTCGGGCGCGCCTACGCATTGATGCTGTTCAGCCTCGTCGGCGTGTTCGGCATCGCCCACTTCTACCTGGGCCGACCCGTCAAGGGCACCATCTGGCTGCTCACCTTCGGTGTCTTCGGACTCGGGGCGCTCGTCGATCTCGTCACGATGTACTGGCAGGTCAAGCAGATCAACCGCTGGCACAGCGTCGGAGTCGGCGCCCACTGAGGCGCTCCTCTCCCTGTCGAAGGCGCTGCTGATGGCGGCCACGAGGATGCTCGGCGCGCGTTTCCGGAGAACTGTCCGCGGCGCACCGCGACCGTGACGTCCTCGAGCGCCATGACGCGGTCGGCGCCGGACCGGTGCGCCTCGCCTGCGGCCTCGACGAGTTCGCGGTCGTCCTGCCCGCCGAGCGGGGCCGGCGGTACGCTCGGAGCATGACCGCAGACGACGGAACCGCCCTCGGCGCTCGGGCGACCCGCGAGCTGGCCGATCAGGGCAAGGACGACCTGACCGAGCCGGTGTCCGAAGCGATCCGCAGCGTCGCGGCGTCCCACGCGGGTCGCGCTCTCGACGAGGTGGAGTCGGTGCTCAACCAGGCGATCCATGGAGCGACCGGGCTCCAGTCGCTCCTCTCCGTGGAGACCGTCCGCGGCCTGGCTCAGCGGATCTCGGAGAGCAAGCCGCACGCCTGATCGGGCTGCGCAGGTGCCTGGCGGCGTGTCGCCGGGGCCTCTCCTGACGCGCCAGGGCGCCGGATGCCCGGCGGTACAGTGGGGGCGTCCCTCCGAGAGAAAGACCGTAGACGCGCCGTGACCTCTGCACCTGACACCGACGCCGGAGCGACGACAGGATTCGATCTCTTCCCCGACAAGGGCGTCGTCGCCATGCGGATCGGCGGAGAGCTGTGGGACCTCTCACGGACGGTGCCCGAGGGCGTTGAGCCCGAGCCGGTCGAGATCGGCTCGCCGGACGGACTGTCCATCCTCCGGCATTCCACGGCGCACGTCCTCGCCCAGGCGGTGCAGTCCGTCAACCCGGAGGCTCGGCTCGGCATCGGGCCGCCGGTCACCGACGGCTTCTACTTCGACTTCGACGTGGCCGAGCCGTTCACCCCCGACGACCTGAAGGTCTTCGCCAAGGAGATGGAGCGCATCCAGCGCGCCGGCCAGCGCTTCGAGCGCCGGGTGGTGACCGAGGACGAGGCGCGCGGACTGTTCGCCCGTGAGCCGTACAAGCTCGAGCTGATCGGACTCAAGGGAGCGGTCGACGACGCCCAGGACGGCGAGTCGGTCGAGGTCGGCGGCGCCGAGCTCACCGTGTACGAGAACGTCGACCCCCGATCCGGCGACGTCCTCTGGCGCGACCTCTGCCGCGGACCGCACCTGCCGAGCACCCGTCTCATCCAGAACGGCTGGGCCCTCACCCGGATCGCCGCGGCGTACTGGCGGGGCTCCGAGAAGAACACGCAGCTGCAGCGCATCTACGGCACGGCGTGGCCGACGAAGGACGAGCTCCGGGAGCACCAGGCGCGCATCGAGGAGGCGCAGCGGCGGGACCACCGCAAGCTGGGCGCCGAGCTCGACCTCTTCTCCTTCCCCGACGAGATCGGCTCAGGGCTGGCCGTCTTCCACCCCAAGGGCGGGATCATCCGCCAGGAGATGGAGCAGCACGCGCTGCGCCGTCACCGGGAGGCCGGCTACCACTACGTCTACACGCCGCACATCTCCAAGTCGGACCTGTTCCTGCAGTCGAACCACCTCGTCACCTACAAGGAGGGCATGTTCCCTCCGCTGCGGATGGACGAGGAGCGCGACGCGGCGGGGGAGATCGTCAAGCAGGGCCAGGACTACTACCTGAAGCCGATGAACTGCCCGATGCACATCCTCATCTACAAGGAGCGGGGGCGAAGCTACCGAGAGCTTCCGCTGCGCCTGCAGGAGAACGGCACGGTCTATCGGAACGAGCTCTCCGGTGCGCTGCACGGCTTGACCCGGGTCAGGGGCTTCACCCAGGATGACGCCCACCTGTTCGTCACTCCGGATCAGCTCGAGGAGGAGGTGGCGAAGGTCCTCGAGTTCGTCCTCTCGATGCTCCGCGATTTCGGACTCACCGAGTTCGAGCTCGAACTCTCCATGCGGGACGACGAGAAGGAGAAGTGGATCGGCTCGGACGAGTACTGGAGCACCTCCACCGACGCGCTCCGCCGCGTGGCTCTCGCCAGCGGGCTCGCGCTCACGGAGGTCCCGGGCGAGGCCGCCTTCTACGGACCCAAGATCGACCTGAAGACCCGGGACGCCATCGGACGCATCTGGCAGCTCTCGACCGTGCAGGTCGACCCCAACCTGCCCGAGCGATTCGAGCTCGAGTTCACCGACCGGGACGGCACCAAGCAGCGTCCGATCATGATCCACCGCGCGCTGTTCGGGTCGATCGAGCGCTTCTTCGCGATCCTCCTCGAGCACTACTCCGGCGCCTTCCCGGTCTGGCTCTCGCCCGTCCAGGCGGTCGGCATCCCGGTCGCCGACGAGTACGCCGACTACCTCGGGGGAGTGATCGACCAGCTCCGCGCCGCGGGCGTCCGTGCCGAGCTCGACGCGAGCGACGACCGGATGCAGAAGAAGATCCGCACGCACACGAAGCAGAAGGTGCCGTTCCAGCTGATCGCGGGCGAGGAGGACCGGGCGGCGGGATCCGTGAGCTTCCGCTTCCGGGACGGCACTCAGCGCAACGGGGTGCCGATCGCCGAGGCGGTCGGCCTCATCGGCTCCAGCATCGACCGGCGCGTGCAGGTCGTGACCGCCGACGACCTCGCATGAGCGGCGGGCCGTACTCGGCGGCGGAGTTCAACGGCGAGGCGGAGTCCTCGGCCGACTTCGCCGCGGTGCCCGATGCGTTCCAGCGGCTCTGGACCCCGCACCGGATGGCATACATCGAGACCGGCGGCAGGCCGGACGGCTGCCCCTTCTGCGTCGCACCCACCCGCAGCGATGAGGAGGCGCTCATCGTGGCCCGCGGCACCGCCGCGTACGTGATCCTCAACCTGTTCCCGTACAACTCCGGCCACCTGCTGGTGTGCCCGTACCGCCATGTTGCGCTGTATGACGAGGCCAGCGAGCAGGAGATCGACGAGATCTCCCGCCTCACCCAGACGGCGATGCGCGTGGTGAGGAGCGTCTCCGGCAGCGAGGGCTTCAACCTGGGGATGAACCAGGGACGCATCGCGGGCGCGGGCATCGCGGACCACCTGCACCAGCACGTCGTTCCCCGGTGGGCGACCGACGCCAACTTCTTCCCGATCATCGCCCACACCAAGGCGCTGCCGCAGCTGCTCGGCGAGGTGCGCTCCGCCCTCGCCGACGCCTGGCCGGGCGTAGACTAGGGGCCGTTCCGCGCCGCCCACCCGGGCGATGCGGCATGCGCGCGGGTACGAGCGCGCGGACACGATTGATTGGCGACACGGACGTGACGGACACCACAGGCAACGCGGGCGGCAGCTCATTCGGCACGAGCAGGGTCAAGCGCGGCCTTGCCGAGATGCTCAAGGGCGGCGTGATCATGGACGTCGTCACGGCCGATCAGGCGCGCATCGCCGAGGACGCCGGCGCCGTCGCCGTGATGGCGCTCGAGCGCGTCCCCGCCGACATCCGCGCCCAGGGCGGCGTGGCCCGCATGAGCGACCCCGACCTCATCGAGCAGATCATCGCGTCCGTGTCGATCCCCGTCATGGCGAAGGCCCGCATCGGGCACTTCGTGGAGGCGCAGGTCCTGCAGGCGCTCGGTGTCGACTACGTCGACGAGTCCGAGGTGCTCTCGCCGGCCGACTACGTCAACCACATCGACAAGTGGGACTTCACGGTCCCCTTCGTCTGCGGTGCCACCAACCTGGGCGAGGCGCTCCGCCGTCTCACCGAGGGCGCCGCCATGATCCGCTCGAAGGGCGAGGCCGGCACCGGTGACGTGTCCGAGGCCACCAAGCACATCCGCACGATCAAGGGCGAGATCGCCGCCCTCGGCGCCAAGAGCGCCGACGAGCTCTACGTCGCCGCGAAGGAGCTGCAGGCGCCATACGACCTCGTCGTCGAGGTCGCCCGCACCGGCCACCTCCCCGTCGTGCTGTTCACCGCGGGCGGCGTCGCGACGCCGGCCGACGCGGCCCTGATGATGCAGCTCGGCGCGGACGGCGTGTTCGTCGGCTCCGGCATCTTCAAGTCGGGCGACCCGGCCAAGCGGGCCGCGGCCATCGTCCGGGCGACCACGTTCTACGACGACCCGGCCGTCATCGCAGACGCGTCGCGCGGCCTCGGCGAGGCGATGGTGGGCATCAACGTGTCCGACCTGCCGGCGCCGCACCGGCTCGCCACGCGTGGCTGGTAGTCCGAGAGTCGGCGTCCTCGCCCTCCAGGGCGACTTCCGGGAGCACCTCGCGGTGCTCCGGGCCCTCGGAGCGGACGCGCGCCCCGTGCGGCGTCCGGAGGAGCTCACGGAGATCGACGGTCTCGTGATCCCGGGCGGCGAGTCGACGGTCATCGACAAGCTGTCCCGCGCGTTCGGCGTCGCCGAGCCCCTGAAGGCCGCGATCGCGGGCGGGCTTCCGGTCTACGGCACCTGCGCGGGCCTCATCCTGCTCGCCGACACCGTCCGGGACAGCATCCAGGGGCAGCAGAGCTTCGGCGGACTCGATGTCGTCGTGCGGCGCAACGCGTTCGGCACCCAGCTCGACTCCTTCGAGACGGACCTCGACATCCCCGAGCTCGGCGCGGACCCCGTGCACGCCGTGTTCATCCGCGCCCCCATCGTGGAGGAGGTGGGTCCGGCGGCCCGCCCGCTCGCCGAGCTCGAGGACGGCCGCGTCGTCGCCGTGGAGCAGGGGAACCTGCTCGGCACCTCGTTCCACCCTGAGGTCACCGGCGACACCCGCTTCCACGAGTACTTCCTCCGCAAGCTGGGCTGAGAACTGCTCCTGCTGCGGCGGTCGTGGCTGCAGCCGGGGACGTGGCCACATTGTGCGCTGAGCAGCCGGGAGGGGCCAGGGCGGTGAATTAGACTGGGCGCCGCCATTCGGGCCGGAAGAGGATCAGCATGTCAGGGCATTCCAAGTGGGCGACGACCAAGCACCAGAAGGCGATCAAGGACAGCCGTCGTGCGAAGTCCTTCGCCAAGCTCATCAAGAACATCGAGGTGGCCGCCAAGATGGGCGGCGCCGACCTCTCCGGCAATCCGACCCTCGTCGACGCCGTGCAGAAGGCGAAGAAGACCTCGGTCCCCAACGACAACATCGACCGCGCGATCAAGCGCGGAGCGGGACTCTCCGGCGAGTCCATCGACTACCAGACGATCATGTACGAGGGCTACGGGCCGCACGGCGTCGCCCTGCTGATCGAGTGCCTCACCGACAACAAGAATCGTGCCGCCGCCGAGGTGCGCACGGCGATGACCCGCAGCGGCGGCACCATGGCCGACCCGGGCAGCGTCGCCTACAACTTCAGCCGCAAGGGCGTCATCTCGGTCAGCAAGACCGACAGCCTCACCGAGGACGACATCCTGCTCGCCGTGCTCGATGCCGGCGCCGAGGAGGTGAACGACCGCGGCCAGGGCTTCGAGATCGTGACCGAGCCGAGCGATCTGGTCGCCGCGCGCACCGCGCTGCAGGGCGCGGGCATCGACTACGACGCGGCGGACGCGGAGTTCGTGCCGGGAGTGACCGTCTCGCTCGACGCGGAGACCGCGCGCAAGGTCTTCCGCCTGATCGATGCGCTCGAGGATCTGGACGACGTGCAGAACGTCTTCGCCAACTTCGACGTTCCGGCCGACGTGATGGCCGAACTCGAGAACGACTGACGCGGTGCGCGTCCTCGGCGTCGACCCGGGCCTCACCCGCTGCGGCGTCGGGGTGGTGGATGTGGCGCCGGGGCGCAAGGCGGTGCTCGTCCACGTCAGCGTGATCCGCACCCCGCCCGAGCTGGCCCTCGAGGAGCGGGTGGTCCGCATCGGCCGGGGGATCGCCGAGCTGCTCGACGAGCATCGGCCCGATGTCGTGGCGCTCGAGCGGGTGTTCGCACAGCACAACGTGCGGACCGTGATGGGCACCGCTCAGGCCAGCGGCGTCGCCATGTACATGGCGGCGGAGCGCGGGCTCGCCGTGGCCCTGCACACCCCCTCCGAGGTGAAGGCCGCGGTCACCGGCTACGGTGCGGCGGACAAGAAGCAGGTGGGCGCCATGGTGGCGCGAATCCTCGGGCTCGACGCTCCGCCGTCGCCCGCCGACGCCGCGGACGCCCTCGCGATCGCGATCTGCCATGCCTGGCGAGGCCCGGCCGCCATCGCGACACCCTCGGGAGGGACGGGACTCACGCCGGCGCAGCGCGCCTGGGCCGAGGCGGAGAAGGGCAGCCGCCGGCGCTAGCCGGACCGAGGCGCACTCTCGAACACGTCTTCGACTCGCCGGGCCGCCTTGCGGACTGCGCCGGGACCCCTGCCTAACCTGGGGCCATGATCTCCTCGCTGCGCGGAACCGTCCTCGCCGTGTCCGGGACGTCGGCCGTGATCGAGGTCGGTGGGGTGGGCTACGGCGTCACTGTGACCCCCCAGCACGCCCTGTCCCTCCGGGAGGGCGCCGAGACCCTGGTCCACACCGCACTGATCGTGCGCGAGGACGACATGTCGCTGTTCGGCTTCGCAGACCTCGACACCCTCCGGGTGTTCGACCTCCTGCGCGGCGTCACCGGCGTCGGGCCCAAATCCGCCGTCGGAGTGCTCTCGGCCATGACCCCGGATGAGGTGGCGGCAGCCGTCACCTCGGAGGACGACGGAGCATTCCGGAAGGTGTCCGGCATCGGCCCGAAGACGGCCAAGCTCATCGTCGTCTCCCTCGCCGGCAAGCTGTTCCCGGTCCGTGCGGTGGCCTTCGCCCCCGCTCCGAGCGCGATCGGCGCCGACGTCGTGGTCGCCCTGGTCGGCCTCGGCTGGCCGGAGCGCACCGCGCAGCAGACCGTCGAGGACGTACTCCGCGATCTCGGACCCGAGCAGAGCACCCCCGTGCTGCTCCGCGCCGCGCTGGCGCTGCTCGGTCCCCGCCAGCTGAGCGGTGCAACCTCGTGACCGACGAGATCGTCCGCCCGGAGCCCGAGTCCGACGCCGAGCTGGCGTTCGAGGGCGCGCTCCGCCCGAAGTCGCTGGCGGAGTTCGTGGGGCAGGTGAAGGTGCGCGGCCAGCTGCAGCTGCTGCTCCGGGCCGCCGCCATGCAGAACCGCGCACCGGACCACATCCTCCTGGCCGGTCCTCCCGGCCTCGGCAAGACCACCCTGGCCATGATCGTCGCCCAGGAGAGCAATCGGCCCCTCCGGCTCTCCAGCGGCCCGGCCATCCAGCACGCCGGCGACCTCGCCGCCGTGCTGTCCTCGCTGGTCCCCGGCGAGGTGCTCTTCATCGACGAGATCCACCGGATGGCCCGCTCGGCCGAGGAGATGCTCTACCTCGCCATGGAGGACTTCCGGATCGACATCATGGTGGGCAAGGGTGCAGGCGCTACGAGCATCCCGCTCGACCTGGCCCCCTTCACCCTCGTCGGTGCCACCACCCGCTCCGGCATGCTGCCGAACCCCCTCCGGGACCGCTTCGGATTCACCGCGCACCTCGAGTTCTACGAGACCGAGGAGCTCGAGCGCGTGCTCGAACGAGCCGCAGGCCTGCTCGAGCTCGACGTGGAGCGCGGCGCGCTGCGCGAGATCGCCGGTCGCAGCCGCGGCACCCCCCGCATCGCCAACAGGCTGCTCCGGCGAGTCCGCGACTACGCGCTCGTGCACGGCACCCGGGCCGGCCACGAGGCGGTCGACGCCGCTCTCGAGCTCTACGACGTCGACCCGATCGGACTCGACCGGCTGGACCGCGCCATCATGCAGGCGATCCTCCTCCGCTTCGACGGCGGCCCCGTCGGCCTCAACACGCTGGCGGTGTCGGTCGGCGAGGAGTCGGAGACGATCGAGAGCGTCGTGGAGCCCTTCCTCGTCCGCATGGGCTTCCTCAGTCGAACGCCTCGGGGCCGGGTCGCGACGCCCGCCGCCTGGCGCCATTTCGGACTCGCCCGGCAGGGCGACGTGTCGGTACCGGCCGCACTGTTCGGCGACCGGGTATGATTTGCTCGTTATTGCGCGTCGCCTGCGGCCTCTCCGCTGCCCATCGCGCTCCCAGTCCGCGTCACTAGAGTGACCGGCTCTCTCTCGGAAGGCTTTCAACGTGGATCCGTTGACCATCGTCATGCTCGCAGTGCTCGCCCTGCTGATCTTCTTCATGTTCCGCAACAGCCGCAAGCGTCAGCGTGACGTCGCGGCCATGGCGGACCGCACCAAGGCGGGCGCCCAGGTGATGACCAACTTCGGCGTGTTCGGCACCATCCTCTCGATCGACGACGAGGAGAACCAGGTCCTCCTCGAGACGACGCCGGGCACGGTGCTCAAGGTGCACCGCCAGACGATCGCCAAGATCATCACTCCGAGCGACGTCGTGGCCGAGGACGAGGACGAGGACGTCGTCATCGCCGACCCGGCCGTCGAGCCGGACTTCGGCGAGCGTCTGCCCGTCCAGGACGACACCCAGAAGCCCTCCGCCGGCTCCGTGAAGAAGACCGACCAGTAGCCCGTAGCGCCCGCCTGCGCCGCCTGCCGGCGCAGGCTTCCGCCTGCCCCTTCGAAGAAAGCTGAGTCCTGTCGGTGGCAAAGTCGACGAGCCCTGTCCGCAAGGCCTGGCGCTCCCTCGCCGGCCTGGCGGCGATCATCGTCGTCCTCGTGGGCCTCAACCTGTTCGGGGCGCTGTTCGGCGGAGCCGGCTGGACCCCGAAGCTGGCGCTCGACCTCGAGGGCGGCACGCAGATCATCCTGCAGCCCGTCGTCGAGGGCGGCAAGCAGGTCCAGCAGGAGCAGCTCGACCAGGCGGTGTCGATCATCCGCCAGCGCATCGATGCGGCGGGCGTCTCCGAGTCGGAGATCAACACGCAGGGCGGGCAGAACGTCGTCGTGTCGATCCCGGGCCAGCCGGACGAGGAGACCCTCCAGCGCATCGAGGCCTCGGCCAAGCTGGAGTTCCGGCCCGTGCTCGTCGCGGGCACCCCGTCGACCGACAGCATCGGCGGCGCCACGCCCACCCCGACGCCCACGCCCACTGCGGACCCGACGCCCGCCCCGTCTCCCACCGACGCGAGCGACCTCGCGCAGATCACCCCCGAGCTGCAGGCCGAGTACGACGCGTTCAACTGCTCCGACATCGACCCGAGCACGGTGGCTCCGGCGGACGAGCCTCTCGTGACCTGCGAGGTGGACTCCTCGGTCAAGTACATCCTCGGTCCCGTCGAGGTGAGCGGCGAGGACGTGAGCAACGCGACCAGTGGGCTGCAGACCACCCAGACGGGCGGCACCACCGGCCAGTGGGTCGTCAACCTCTCCTTCAACTCCAAGGGCGCGGAGGCGTTCGCGAAGGTGACCACACGCCTGACCGGCATGGCGGCGCCTCAGAACCAGTTCGGCATCGTGCTCGACGAGCGAGTCATCTCCGCTCCGCGCTCGCTCGCGGTGATCACCGACGGCAACGCGGCCATCTCGGGCAACTTCACCCAGGAGAGCGCCAAGGGGCTGGCCGACCAGCTCAAGTACGGCGCCCTGCCGATCAGCTTCCAGGTGCAGTCCTCCGATGTGATCTCGGCCACCCTGGGGTCGGAGCAGCTGCGCAGCGGCCTCATCGCCGGTCTCATCGGCCTGATCCTGGTGGTGCTCTACTCGCTCGTCCAGTACCGGGCACTCGGCCTGGTGACGGTCGCGTCGCTGGTCGTCGCCGCGGTGCTCACCTACCTGATCGTCACCCTGCTGTCCTGGCAGGAGGGCTACCGCCTCTCCCTCGCCGGTGTCGCCGGCCTGATCGTGGCCATCGGCATCACGGCCGACTCGTTCATCGTCTACTTCGAGCGCATCCGCGATGAGCTCCGTGACGGCAGAGGCCTTCCTGGCGCGGTGGAGGCGGGCTGGAAGCGGGCCTGGCGCACCGTCGTGGTCTCCGACACGGTCAACTTCCTCGCCGCCGTCGTGCTCTTCGTGCTCGCCGTCGGCAACGTCCGCGGCTTCGCGCTGACCCTCGGGCTCACGACCCTCGTCGACCTCGTCGTCGTGTCGCTGTTCACCCACCCGACGCTCCAGCTGCTCGCCAACCTCCGATTCTTCGGGGAGGGCCACCGCGCCTCGGGGCTCGACCCCCGGGCGCTCGGCGCCGTCTACCGCGGGCGCGCGCAGTTCCGTCCGCCGGTGGCCGCCGTCGGCCGGCTGGCCGCGAGCCGCGGCGAGGCCGCTCGCCGGCAGACCATCGCGGAGCGCAAGGCCGCCGAGCTCTCGGGCTCGCAGCCTCCGCCTCCCGCGGACGGCCCATCGACGGCCGCACCGAGCGGAAAGGGCAGGAAGTCCTGATGGCGAGCTTCTCCCAGTTCGGCAACGACCTCTACACCGGGGCCCGATCGATCGACTTCGTCCGCCGCAGGCGGATCTGGTTCCTCGCCTCGGCGATCGCCGTGATCCTGGCGATCGCGGTGCCCTTCCTCCGCGGCGGCTACCAGTTCGGCATCGAGTTCACCGGCGGCTCGGAGTTCCAGGTGTCCGGCCTCGCCTCGCCTGACCAGAGCATCGCCGAGGACGCGGTGGCGAGCGTCGTGCCCGACATCGCCCCCCGCGTCTCCACCGTCGGCGGCAGCGGCATCCGGGTGCAGACCGATCAGCTCGCGGACCAGGAGAGCACCCAGGTGCGCCTCGCTCTGGCGGACGCCTACTCCGTGCCGCTGAACGACGTCACCGAGTCCTTCATCGGGCCGTCCTGGGGTGCGGACATCACGTCGCAGGCCCTCCGGGCACTCCTGGTCTTCCTGCTCCTCGCCGGGGTGGTCATGGCCATCTACTTCCGGACCTGGAAGATGGCGCTCGCCGCCATGGTGGCGCTGCTGCACGACCTCGTCATCACGGCGGGGGTCTACGGCATCGTCGGCTTCGAGGTGACGCCGGCGGCGGTGATCGGGTTCCTCACGATCCTCGGCTACTCCCTGTACGACACCGTCGTGGTGTTCGACAAGATCCGCGAGAACACCCAGGGCGGCGAGGCCGTCTCCAGCCGCACCTTCGGCGAGTCCGTGAACCTGGCGGTCAACCAGACCCTGGTGCGCTCCATCAACACCTCGGTCGTGGCGATCCTGCCGGTCGGGGCGATCCTCTTCATCGGAGCGT
Source organism: Naasia sp. (assembly GCF_025465545.1). Classification (GTDB taxonomy): domain Bacteria; phylum Actinomycetota; class Actinomycetes; order Actinomycetales; family Microbacteriaceae; genus Naasia. The sequence continues at coordinate 17,686 of NZ_JAODMK010000052.1, forward strand.
TCGTGCTCGGCGCGGGAACGCTGCGCGACATCGCACTCGCGCTCTTCATCGGGATCCTGGTCGGCACCTACTCGACGATCTTCGTGGCGGCGCCGCTCTACGTGTCGCTGCGGGAGCGGGAGTCGTCCATCCGCACGCAGTCGAAGCGCACCCTGGAGCTGCGGGCCAAGGGTGCCGCCTGATCCCGCCGGCTCGTTCGCCCTCGGCTGAGGGCCGAGGGGAAGGCGGAGGCGCGATGCTAGCGTTGTTCCCGGCGGAGGGAGGCGCATGACGGAGACCACGACGTCCACCTCGCTGCGCCGCCTGGTGCCCCGCATCTTCTCCCGGGCGCAGCCGACCGGCGCGCTGGAGATGCTGCTCCGCACCGTCAGGACGCATCACCCCAAGGCGGACATCGCCGCCATCGAGCGCGGCTATGCCGCGGCCGAGAAGGCGCACGCGGGGCAGAAGCGGGACAGCGGCGAGCCATACATCACCCATCCGCTCGCGGTGGCGCAGATCCTCGCGGACCTCGGCATGGGGCCGAAGACGATCATCGCCGCCCTGCTGCACGACACCGTCGAGGACACCGGCTACACCCTGGACCAGATGCGGGCCGAGTTCGGCGACGAGGTCGCCATGCTCGTCGACGGGGTCACCAAGCTCGACAAGCTCAAGTACGGCGACAGCGCGCAGGCCGAGACCGTGCGCAAGATGGTCGTCGCCATGTCGAAGGACGTGCGCGTCCTCGTCATCAAGCTCGCCGACCGCCTGCACAACGCGCGCACCTGGGGCTTCGTCTCCGCCGAGCGCGCCTCGCGCAAGGCGCGGGAGACGCTGGAGATCTACGCGCCCCTCGCTCACCGGCTCGGCATCCAGGCCATCAAGCTGGAGCTCGAGGACCTCTCGTTCGCCGTGCTCTACCCCAAGCTCTACGCCGAGATCGAGAGCCTGGTGCGCCAGCGCACCCCGCAGCGCGAGGGGTTCGTGCAGGAGGTCATCGACTCGGTGGTCGAGGACCTGCGGGCGGCGAAGATCAAGGGCACCGTCGCGGGACGGCCCAAGCAGTACTACTCGATCTACCAGAAGATGGTGGTGCGGGGCCGCGAATTCGACGAGATCTACGACCTCGTCGGCATCCGCGTGCTCGTCGACTCCCTCCGCGACTGCTACGCCGTCCTCGGCGCGATCCACGCCCGCTGGACGCCGGTGCCCGGACGGTTCAAGGACTACATCGCCACACCCAAGTTCAATCTCTACCAGTCGCTGCACACCTCGGTCATCGGCCCGAACGGCCGCCCGATCGAGATCCAGATCCGCACGTTCGAGATGCACCAGCGCGCGGAGTTCGGCGTCGCAGCGCACTGGAAGTACAAGGAGCGGGTCAACGGCCAGCGGGGCGGCCTCAAGACCTCGGCCGCCGACACCGACATGGCGTGGCTCGCGCACATCTCCGACTGGCAGGCGGAGACCGCCGATCCCGCCGAGTTCCTCGACTCCCTGCGCTTCGAGATCGGCGCGAAGGAGGTCTACGTCTTCACCCCGAAGGGGAAGGTGATCGGGCTCCCCGCGGGCGCAACGCCGGTGGACTTCGCCTACGCGGTGCACACCGACGTGGGCCACCGGACCATGGGCGCGAAGGTCAACGGGCGGCTGGTCCCCCTCGAGAGCGAGTTGACGAGCGGCGACGTGGTCGAGGTCTTCACCTCGAAGAATCCCGACTCGGGCCCCAGCCAGGACTGGCTCGCCTTCGTCAAGAGCCCCCGGGCACGCAACAAGATCCGGCAGTGGTTCACCAAGGAGCGCCGCGAAGAGGCCATCGAGCAGGGCAAGGACGCGATCGGCCGCGCCATGCGCAAGCAGAACCTGCCCCTGCAGCGGCTGATGAACCAGGACGTGCTCGTCGAGGTCGCGGCGCAGATGCGCTACGACGACGTCGCGTCGCTGTACGCGGCTCTCGGCGAGGGCCACGTGTCCAGCCAGTCCGTGATCGAGAAGGTGCTCGCGCACGTGCAGGGCGCGCAGGAGACCGACGAGGAGGAGGAGGTCTCCTTTCCGAGCGGCCGCTCGTCCCGCCGGCGCGGCAGCGACTCGGGGGTCCAGGTGCGCGGCGCGCCCGACATCCTCGTCAAGCTCGCGAAGTGCTGCACGCCGGTTCCCGGCGACGACATCATGGGCTTCATCACCCGCGGCTCCGGTGTGTCGGTGCATCGCACCGACTGCACCAACGTGCAGGAGCTCAACACCCAGCCCGAGCGGCTGGTTGAGGTGGAGTGGGCGCCGTCGTCGAAGAGCGTGTTCCTGGTGCAGATCCAGGTGGAGGCCCTCGACCGGTCCGGCCTGCTCTCCGACGTGACCCGGGTGCTCAGTGAGCATCACGTGAACATCCTGTCCGCAACGGTGTCCACCTCGAGCGACCGGCTCGCCATCAGCCGGTTCGTCTTCGAGATGGGCGACACCACCCACCTCGATCGCGTGCTCAACGCCGTGCGGCGCATCGATGCGGTCTACGACGTGTACCGGGTCAGCGCGGGCTGAGCTCGCACAGCCTCGCTCGGGATCGCGCCGCGTGTCCGGCGAAGCGCCGCTCGCCGAGCAGCGCCTCCAGGCCCGCGATCGGGCAGTCTCGGCGCTGCAGGAGCCTTCCGACGATGGCGGCGGTCGCGGCGTCGTAGCCGGCGCCGCGCAGCAGGTCCAGTGCGGTCCGCAGCGCCGTTGTGAGGCGCAGGCCGGCGAGCACGCGGGTGTCGCCGTCCTGCAGCCGCACCTCACGCACATCGAGGACCGGGTCGCGTGCGGCGGCCCGCGCCGTGACCGGCACACAGGTCTGCGGCGTGCTGGGCGCGGCGTCCGACCCGCCCAGCACCCACGCGGCGCTCCGCCGGTCGGCGATCAGGCGCGGATCGAGCACCGCGGCCAGCGACGCCGCCCTGGCGGCATCGGTCTCGGGCAGGTCGACCGGCACCCAGGCGGGCCCGACGGCGTACAGCTCGCCAGCAAGGCGGAGCGCGGCGAGCTCGGTCGAGGGAAAGTGAGCGGAACTGAGGACATCGGGAAGGCGCACCGGGACAGGATGGCCCCGCTGGCCGGGCGCCGACCGGCGGCCGGGGCGCCTGTGCAGAACCCCTGGCCTGGACGGCCGCGGGAGGGTCAGCTGTTCAGCGCGTCCAGCCAGATGCGGCGCGCGGCCAGCGCGTCCTCCGCGTCCTTGATCTTCCTCGCGTCGCCCGCCGCCTTCGCCTCGGCCAGCTCCGACTCGAGCTTCTCGATCGCGGAGTGCAGCTGAGCGGCGAGGCCCTCGGAGCGCGCCTTGGTCTCGGGGTTGTTGCGGCGCCAGTGCTCGTCCTCGAGGGACTTGACGGCGGTCTCGATGCGGCGCAGGCGCTCGCTCAGCGGCTTGACGTCGTCGCGCGGCACCTTGCCGAGCGCGTCCCAGCGGCGCTGGATGTCGGCGAGCCGGTCGCGGGCCACCTTCACGTCCTTCTCGCGAAGCAGCGGCTCAGCTTCGTCGAGGAGCGCGCGCTTGGCGAGCAGGTTGGCGCTGAACTCCTCGTTCTCGCGCGCGTCCACCTCGGCCTTCGCCGCGTAGAGCGCGTCGCCCGCCGCCTTGAAGCGGGCCCAGAGCGCGTCGTCCTGGCGCTTGCCGGCGCGGCCTGCCGCCTTCCACTCGTCGAGGAGCGTGCGGTAGGCGGGGATGCCCGACACGCCCTGCGGCGCGAGCGCCTCTGCCCGGTCGACCAGCTCCTGCTTGCGGCGGCGGACATCGCGCTGGGCGGCGTCCTGCTCGGCGAAGAACGCGCGGCGGTGGTGCTCCACCGTGCTGCGCGCCGTGCGGAAGCGCTTCCACAGGTCGTCGGCGACGCCCTTGGGCACCCGCGGACCCTCCTGCTGCTGCGTCTGCCACCGGGCGAAGAGCTCGTCGAGACGCGTCGTCGCCTGCTTCCACTGCGTGCTGGCAGGGTCGCCTGCCGCGATCTTCTCGGCCTCGGCCACCAGCTCCTCGCGCTCCGCGACGGCCTTGTCCACCTCGGCCTTGTTCTCGGCGGACTGCTTCTGGGTGAGCTCCGCGACGCTGCCGCTCAGCACGGCGAGCCGGTCGAGGAGCGACTGGAGGTCGCCGACCGCATTGGCCTCGCGGACCGTGCCATCGAGCTTGCGGACCGCCTTGGCGATGTCGGCGGCCGGCGCGCCCCGGCGCGAGCGCTGCTCGAGCAGCCCCACCTGTCCGGCGAGGTCGAGGAACTTGCGCTCGTAGTAGGCGAGCGCCTCCTCGGGCGTCGCGTCGGGATACTGGCCGACGAGGCGCTCGGTCTCGCCGTGGCGAACGTAGACGCTGCCGTCCTCGTCGACGCGCCCCCAGGAGGCGGAATCTGTGGCGGTCACGCGGGATCCTTCGGAAGACTGAGGCGTTGATGGCACGCCGAAGGCGGCCTGATCAGCCTATTGCACTCGCTTCGGACGCTCAGGGTGAGTTACCGGACTGTGACGAGGCGCCCGCCGCGTCGCGTCACCCGGTGGCGGACGGCGTGGGGGACGGGGTCGTGGCCGGGCTCGGGCTGGCTGCTGGGGTGGCGGAGGCGCTCGGCGTCGGCGCGGGGACGGGCGTGCCCGGACCCGCGGTGAAGTAGAGGACCTGCGCCACCGTGGCGAGGGCGACCACGACGAGGCCTGCGACCGCGGCGACGACGTTGTCGCGCCGGCGCCGGGCGCCCTGCTCGCGGTGCACCGTCTGGCGCGCGTGATACTCCCGCAGACGCTGCCGCTGCTCACGCTCCTCGGGGGTTCCCCGCCTGCTCGCTGCCACTGCCCCCGGTCCTTCCGCTCCGCTGTGCCGGTCCAGCATAGGGCGGCACCGTCGGCGGATCCGGGAGGCGCCGTCGGCGGTGCCGCCTAGCATTGACCGCGTGAACAGCCAGCCCGGCCTGCGCACGGGCTCCACGCCCCTCGCGGTGCGCATGCGCCCTCGTAGCCTCGACGAGGTCGCGGGTCAGCGCCACCTGCTCGGGCGCGGATCGCCGCTCGTCGCCCTGGCGAGCGACCGGACGGGGGAGCGGGGCGGCTCCTCGGTGATCCTCTGGGGGCCGCCGGGCACCGGCAAGACCACGCTCGCCCAGGCCATCGCGCACTCCTCGGGGCGGCGATTCGTGGAGCTCTCCGCGGTGTCCGCGGGCGTCAAGGACGTGCGGCAGGTGATGGAGGAGGCGAGGTCCCAGCGGGACCTGTACGGGGTCTCCACCGTGCTGTTCCTCGACGAGATCCACCGCTTCACCAAGGCCCAGCAGGACGCTCTGCTGCCGGGGGTGGAGAACGGCTGGGTCATCCTCGTCGCCGCCACCACCGAGAACCCGTCCTTCTCGGTGATCTCGCCGCTGATGTCACGCTCCCTCCTGCTGACCCTGGAGACCCTCTCCGACGAGGACCTCGGGATCCTCGTCGACCGCGCGGTCAGCGACCCTCGCGGCCTGGACGGCCGCGTGGTGCTGGAGCCCGACGCGAGGGCCGCCCTGATCCGCCTCGCCTCGGGCGATGCCCGCCGGGCGCTGACGGCGCTGGAGGCCTCGGCGGTCTCGGCAGCATCGGTTCGGAACGAGGCCGCCGAGGCCGCCGAGGGCGCCGCCGAGCGGCGCCCCGGGCGCGCAGCCGAGGACGACGAGGACGACGAGGACGACGACGGTGACGATGAGGAGGGCGCCGGGGCGGACGAGTCCGCCGAGGGGAACGAGCCGGCCGCCGGGGCCCTCCCCATCATCACGGCCGACCTCGTGGCTCGAGCGGTGGATCGCGCCCTGCTGCGCTACGACCGGCAGGGCGACGAGCACTACGACGTGATCAGCGCCTTCATCAAGTCCGTTCGCGGCTCCGACGCCGACGCCGCCATCCACTACCTGGCGCGCATGATCGAGGCAGGCGAGGACCCCCGCTTCATCGCCCGGCGCATCCTCGTGTCCGCGGCCGAGGACATCGGCATGGCCGATCCGCAGGCGCTCGTGATCGCCGTGGCGGCGGCCGACGCGGTGCAGTTCCTCGGCATGCCGGAGGGGCGCATCCCGCTCGCCGAGGCGGTCGTCTATCTCGCGACCGCGCCCAAGTCGAACGCCTCCTACCTCGCCATCGATCGCGCCATCGCCGACGTGCGCGCCGGCAAGATCGGCCGGGTGCCCAAGCACCTCCGCGACGCGCACTATCCCGGGGCCCGCAAGCTGGGGCACGGCAAGGGGTACCGCTACGCCCACGACTACGAGCACGGTGTCGCGCCCCAGCAGTACCCGCCCGACGAGCTGAAGGACGCGGTCTACTACGAGCCGACCGGCAACGGCTTCGAGCGCGATGTGACGGCCCGCCTGGAGCGGCTGCGACGGATCATCCGGGGTGAGCCGGGGACGTAGCAGCAGGGCCGCGCGGATGCTAAAGTGTTCGAGGCCTTAGACCCGGATCGAAGCGAGCGGCTGCGCGACGAACCGGAAGAAGGAACCGTCGCCTGTAGCCGGCCGGTTCCGCGGCACGCCTCTCTTTCCCACGCAGGTCCGGCACCTCGACGGCGTCCGGATCGTCTCCCATCTGTGCCGGCATTCTCGTGCCGGAATCCTCCGAAAGGCTTTCGTGTCCACCAAGTCACGCACCCGCAGCAAGACCCGCCTCTCGCGGGCCCTCGGCATCGCGCTCACCCCCAAGGCGGCGCGCTACCTCGAGAAGCGCCCGTACGCTCCCGGTGAGCACGGCCGCACCAAGCGCAAGACGGACTCCGACTATGCCGTCCGCCTGCGCGAGAAGCAGCGCCTGAGGGCTCAGTACGGCATCCGCGAGGCGCAGCTGCGCATCGTCTTCAACGAGGCCCGCCGCACCGCCGGCCTCACCGGTGAGAACCTGGTCGAGCTGCTCGAACTCCGCCTCGACGCTCTTGTGCTGCGCTCGGGCTTCGCCCGGACCACGGCGCAGGCCCGCCAGATGATCGTGCACCGGCACATCATGGTGGACGGCCAGCTCGTCGACCGGCCCTCCTTCCGGGTCAAGCCGGGTCAGCTCATCCACGTGAAGCCCCGCAGCGAGTCGACCGAGATCTTCCAGGTCGCGGCCGCAGGCGGACACGTCGACGTGCTGCCCAAGGTGCCCGTCTACCTCGACGTGGAGATCGACAAGCTCCAGGCGCGCCTCATCCGCCGCCCGAAGCGCGCCGAGGTCCCTGTCACGGCCGAAGTCCAGCTCGTGGTCGAGTACTACGCAGCGCGCTGACGCCTCGCACTAAAGTTGGGGAGCGGATCACCCGTCAGGGTGGTCCGCTCCTCGCATTCTCGGGAAGGAATGTCCATGACGGGTGGCGACATCGCCGGACTCATCGCGGCCGGAGTGTTCGCGATCCTGGTCGCGCTGCTCGCGATTCCGCTCGTGAAGCTCGGCAAGGTGCTCGACCAGACCACCGCGTCGATCCGCGAGGCGACCGAGGGGATCACCCCGATCCTCGCCGAGACCACCACCACGATCCGTGAGGCGAACAAGCAGCTCGCCCGCGTTGACGCCATCACCGGCAGCGTCGCGGAGACCACCGGCAACGTCTCGGCGCTCGTCGCTCTCTTCGCCGCATCCGTCGGCGGGCCGCTCATCAAGCTGGCCGGCTTCAGCGCCGCCGTGCGGGCCGGCATCGCCGGACTCCGGGGCGCCGAGCGTGCGGCGAGTGCCGTGAAGCACACGAAGTAAGCTGACAACTCCCGGCCTCGCGCCGTCCGCCGAAGGGGATCGCCCATGAAGAACGTCCTGCTGCTCGTCGTGGGCGTGGTGCTCGGCTTCGCGGTCGCCCATGGAGCGAACAGGACGCGCCCGGGCGCGGCACTCTTCTCCGACCTCGACGGCCGGGCACGCGAATTCGGCCGGGTGGTGGCAGAGAGCTACCGCGCTCGCGAGGCGGAGCTCCGCTCCGCGATCGCGAAGTCCGAAGACGTGGTCAACGACCGCTCCTAATCCTCCGTCGCCGTCGGCGACACGAATCCGACAAGGTCCCATGCAGACTGCCGAAATCCGCCGGCGCTGGCTCGAGTTCTTCGGCGAGCGCGGACACACCATTGTGCCGTCCGCCTCGCTCGTCAGCGACGATCCCACCCTCCTCTTCACGGTGGCCGGCATGGTCCCGTTCATCCCCTACCTCACCGGACTCGTTCCGGCGCCGTACCCCCGTGCGACGAGCGTGCAGAAGTGCATCCGCACCCTCGACATCGAGGAGGTCGGCAAGACCACCCGGCACGGCACGTTCTTCCAGATGAACGGCAACTTCTCCTTCGGCGACTACTTCAAGGAGGGGGCGATCGGCTTCGCCTGGGAGCTGCTCACCTCGCCGCAGTCCGCCGGCGGGCTCGGCTTCGACGAGAAGGACCTCTGGGTCACTGTCTACCTGGACGACGACGAGGCCTTCGCACTCTGGCGGGCCCTCGGCGTGCCCGAGAGCCGGATCCAGCGTCGCGGCAAGGCCGACAACTTCTGGCACACCGGACAGCCCGGCCCCGGCGGCCCCTGCTCGGAGATCTACTTCGACCGCGGGCCGGCCTATGGCGCGGACGGCGGCCCCGTGGCCGACGAGAACAGGTTCATCGAGATCTGGAACCTCGTCTTCATGCAGTATCTGCTGACCGACGTGCGCGGCAAGACGGACTTCGACATCGGTGGCGATCTGCCGCGCCGCAACATCGACACCGGGATGGGCCTCGAGCGCGTCGCGTTCCTCACCCAGGGCGTCGACAACCTGTACGAGATCGACCAGGTCCGGCCGGTCCTCGACCGCGCCGCCGAGCTCTCCGGACGCCGCTACGGGGCCGACCACGAGGACGACGTGCGGATGCGCGTCGTCGCCGACCACGTGCGCAGCGCGCTCATGCTGATGGGGGACGGTGTCGCGCCGGCCAACGAGGGGCGCGGCTACATCCTCCGCCGCCTGATGCGCCGCACCGTGCGATCGATGCGCCTGCTGGGCGTGGAGGAGCCCACCTTCCCCGAGCTGTTCCCGCAGTCGAGGGATGCGATGAAGACGGCATACCCCGAGGTGGGCGCCGAGTTCGACCGGATCGGCCGTCTCGCCTACGCCGAGGAGGAGACGTTCCTCCGCACCCTCGCGGGCGGCATCACGATCCTCGACGTCGCCGTCGCCGACACCAAGGCGAAGGGCAGCGCGCAGCTGCCCGGCAACACCGCGTTCCAGCTGCACGACACCTACGGCTTCCCCATCGACCTCACCCTGGAGATGGCGGAGGAGGCCGGCCTGTCCGTCGACCGGGGCGCCTTCGACCGGCTGATGGCGGAGCAGCGCGGGCGGGCCAAGGCGGACGCCAAGGCGAAGAAGCGCGCCATCGCGGACCTCTCCGCCTACATCCCCTTCCGGGCCGCCGGAGAGACCCTGTTTCGCGGGTACGACTCGCTCCAGGCCGAGAGCCGGGTGCTCGGCATCCTCGCAGACGGGGCATCGGTCGACTCCGCGTCGGCCGGGCAGACCGTCGAGGTCGTCCTCAGCGAGACGACCCTCTACCCCGAGTCCGGAGGCCAGGAGGCCGACGCGGGCAGCGTCCTCGGCGTCGGCTTCGAGCTCGAGGTCCTCGACGTGCAGCGCCCGATCAAGGGACTCATCTCCCATCGGGTGCTCGTGAAGTCGGGCGAGGTCGCGGTGGGCGACGCCGCGACGACCGTCGTCGACCCGGTGTGGCGCAGGGGGGCGACCCAGGCGCACTCGGCGACGCACCTCGTGCACGCAGCTCTCCGCCAGGTGCTCGGTCCCGAGGCGCACCAATCCGGCTCATACAACAAGGCCGGGTATCTGCGGCTCGACTTCAGCTGGAACCGGGCTCTGTCGCCGGAGACCCGCGCTGAGATCGAGGGCATCGCCAACGACGCCATCTCCCGGGACTACGAGGTGGTCACCCGCGTGCTTCCCCTCGCTGAGGCGAAGGCGCTCGGCGCCATGGCCCTGTTCGGCGAGAAGTACGGCGACACGGTGCGGATGGTCGACATCGGCGGGCCGTGGTCGCGCGAGCTGTGCGGCGGCACCCACGTGGGCTCCAGCGCGGAGATCGGCCTGATCAACCTCGTCAGCGAGAGCTCCATCGGCTCGGCCAACCGGCGGGTGGAGTCTCTCGTCGGACCCGACGCCTTCCGCGAGTTCGCGACCGAGCGGGCCATCGTCGCCCAGCTCACCGCCGAGCTCAAGACGCCAAAGGACCAGCTGCCGAACCGGATCAGCGACCTCCTCGCCAACCTGAAGTCCGCCGAACGGCGCATCGCGGAGTTCGAGCAGCAGGCGCTGGCCTCGCGGGTGCCGACCCTCGCCGGAACCGCCCGTCCCGTTGGCCGCGTCACCGCGGTCCTCGAGTCGGTGGGCGCGCTGCGCTCGAGCGACGAACTCCGGAGCCTCGCCACCGCGGTCCGCGAGCGGCTGTCCGCACAGGCGGCCGTCGTCGCCCTCGCGGCCGACGTCGCAGGGAAGCCGGCCGTGCTCGTCGCCACGACGGCGGCCGCCCGCGAGAGCGGCGTGAAGGCCGGCGCGCTCGCGAAGACGGCCGCGCAGGTGCTGGGCGGTGGTGGTGGCGGACGCGACGACATGGCTCAGGGCGGCGGGGCCGACGTCTCGGCGATCCCCGCGGCGCTCGAGGCGATCGCCGCGCAGCTCGCGAGCTGACCGTGCGCACCGGGGTGCGGCTGGGCGTCGACGTTGGCAAGGTGCGCGTCGGCCTGGCCGCGAGCGACCCGTCCGGATTCCTCGCATCTCCGGTCGAGACCCTCGCCCGGCAGGACGAGCTGCGGACTCTCATCGAGCGCATCGTGGCCGAGGCGGCGGACCGGAACGCCCTGGAGATCGTGGTCGGGCTGCCCCTCTCGCTCTCCGGCGCCGACACCCCCTCGACCGCCGACGCACGGCTCGTCGCGCAGGCTCTCGCCGACGCATCGCCGGTCCCCGTGCGGATGATCGACGAGCGGCTGAGCACGGTCAGCGCGCAGTCGGCGCTGCACCGGAGCGGCCGAAACGCCCGGTCGTCGAGGTCCGTGATCGACCAAGTGGCCGCCGTTATACTCCTTCAACATGCTCTCGACTCCGAGCGTGCGGGGCGAGAGCCCGGCGTGATCGTCGATCCGACCTGAAGGCCCCCGTGTCCCAGCCCCCTCCCTCCCGCGGCTCCCGCAGGGACACCGCCGGGAGCACGGCGCCGTCCTGGGCGGACCTCCTGGCCGAGGACCCGGACGCTGCTCCGGCCGCGGACGCCCCTCCCACCAGCAGGCGAGAGGCCCGCGCCCGCGAAGCCGCACACGCAGCGGGCCAGGTCCGCGCGCGCCGCTCCAAGCGGCCCGTCGACGAGAGCAGCTTCGGCTTCCCCGCCGTCGCCCCGCCGCGCAAGCGTCACCGCTGGGTGCCCTGGCTGGTCGCCCCGCTCGTCCTGCTGCTCGTGATCGGCGGCGGCGGAGCGGCCGCCGCGTTCCTCCTCGTGCCCGACTGGCCGACCCGACTCGCGGACGTGCTCGCCGGCCCGGCGGAGAAGGACTACCGGGGCTCCGGCAGCGGCGACGCGGTGCTCGTGATCCACGACGGCGACATCGGCGAGGACGTCGCGAAGAACCTCGTGTCCGCCGGCGTCACCAAGACCTTCGACGCGTTCTACGACCTGCTTCTCTCCGCCGACCCCACCCCGGTCTTCCAGCCCGGTGCCTACTCGCTGCACAAGAAGATGAGCGCGCGGTCGGCACTCGACGCGCTGCTCGATCCGGCCAGCCGGCTCGAGAACCAGGTGGTCATCCCCGAGGGGGAGACGGTCGCGACGGCACTGCAGCTGGTCGCCGACGCCACCGACGTGCCGCTCGACGACCTCCAGGCGGCGGCGAAGGATCCTGCGTCGTTCGGCCTCCCCAAGGAGTCGACGACCCTGGAGGGCTTCCTCTTCCCCGCGACCTACCAGTTCGACCCGGGCATCACGGCCCACGACGCGCTGCAGACCCTCGTCGACCGCATGGTCTCCTCGCTCGACGATGCGGGGGTGGCGCCGGGGGACCGGTACCGGGTGGTCACGCTCGCCTCCCTCGTGCAGAAGGAGGCGGGGCTCCGCGACGACTACTACAAGGTGTCACGCGTGTTCCTCAACCGCCTCGACCAGGACATGCTGCTCCAGTCGGATGCGACCGTCGCCTACGGGACCGGCAACACCCACCGGGTGAGCACGACCGACGCCGAGCGGCAGGACGAGTCGAACCCGTACAACACCTACGTGCATCCGGGGCTGCCCGTCGGGCCGATCTCCAACCCGGGAGACCTCGCCATCGACGCCGCGCTGCACCCCGCCGACGGCCCCTGGCTCTTCTTCGTCACGGTGGACCTCGAGACCGGGCAGACGGTGTTCTCCGAGACCATCGATGAGCACGATGCCGCAGTGCAGAAGTGGCTGGCCTGGATGGCCGACCACCCCGAATACCAGTGAGCGACCCGGGCGAGGCCGTCCCGCGACGGTCGCTCGCCGTGCTGGGTTCGCCGATCGCGCATTCCCGGTCTCCGCTGCTGCACTCGGCCGCCTACCGGCAGTTGGGGCTCGACTGGGACTACGGCCGCCGGGAGGTGCGCTCGGGCGAGCTCGCCGGCTTCCTCGGCGGGCTGGGAACGGAGTGGCGCGGCCTCTCCCTCACCATGCCGCTCAAGCGCGAGGTGCTGCCGCTGCTCGACGAGGCGGACGAGCTCGTGGAGATCACCGGGGCCGCCAACACCGTGCTGCTGGACGGCACGATCCGCGGCTTCAACACCGACGTCGGCGGAATCGAGGCCGCCTTCGCGGAGCGGGGAGTGCCCGCCCCGCACCGCGTTCTCATCCTCGGCGGGGGAGCGACCGCCGCGTCGGTCCTCACCGCGGTCGCCCGGCTCGGCGCCACGGAGGCGGTCGTGGCCGTCCGATCGCCGGAGCGGGCCGCGGCGCTGCCTCGCCTCGGTGCCCGCCTGGGGCTCGGCGTGGCCCTGCTGAGCCTCGGCGGCGAGCTGCCGGTCGACGTGGACCTGGTCGCCAGCACGCTCCCCGGCGATGCGACGCCTCCGCTGCCCGAGGTCGCGCCCGGCACCGCCCTGCTCGACGCCGCCTACGACCCGTGGCCGAGCACCCTCGCCCGGCACTGGGCACGTGTCGGTGCCGGCCCGACGGTGAGCGGCCTCGAGATGCTCGTGCACCAGGCGCTGCTGCAGGTCCGGATCTTCGCGAGGGGCGATCCTGGGGTGCCCCTGCCGGGCGAGGCGGGCGTGCTCCGGGCCATGAAGGCCGCTGTGGGAGGATTCTGAACATGCTTCGTTGGCTCACCGCCGGGGAGTCGCACGGGCCGGAGCTCGTCGCGATCCTCGAGGGCTTCCCCGCCGGGGTGCCCGTCTCGCTCGAGAAGATCCGCATCGACCTCGGGCGGCGCAAGCTCGGCTATGGGCGAGGCTCCCGGCAGAAGTTCGAGCAGGACGAGCTCGCCATCTCCGGCGGCGTCGTGCACGGCAGCAGCATCGGCGGCCCCGTCGCGGTGCGGATCGGCAACACCGAGTGGCCCAAGTGGGTCGAGGTGATGAACCCGGAGCCCGTCGAGCTGAGCGACCGGTCGCGCGGCCGGGGTGCCGCGCTCACCCGGCCACGACCGGGGCACGCCGACCTGGTCGGGATGCAGAAGTACGGCTTCGACGAGGCGCGGCCCGTGCTCGAGCGCGCGAGCGCCCGCGAGACCGCCGCCCGAGTCGCCCTCGGCGCGGTCGCCCGATCGTTCCTCGCCGAGCTCGGCGTGCAGCTGTTCAGCCACACCCTCTCCATCGGTCCGGTGCGGGTCCCCGACGGCGCGGCGCTGCCCAGGCCCGCCGACCTCGCCCGGATCGACGAGGACCCGCTGCGCTGCGCCGACCCGGACACGTCCGCCCGCATGGTGCAGGAGGTCGACGCCGCGAAGCGCGACGGCGACACCCTCGGCGGCGTCGTGGAGGTGCTCGCCTACGGGCTGCCACCGGGCCTCGGCTCCTACGTGCACTGGGACCGCAGGCTCGACGCCCAGCTCGCCGCGGCCCTGATGGGCATCCAGGCGATCAAGGGCGTCGAGGTGGGTGACGGATTCGTCACGGCCGCGAGGCGGGGATCCGACGCCCACGACGAGCTCGTGGCCGGCGCGGATGGCATCGAGCGCCTCACCGACAAGGCGGGCGGCACCGAGGGCGGCATGTCGACCGGCACCGTGCTCCGGGTGCGAGCCGCGATGAAGCCGATCTCCACAGTTCCCCGTGCCCTCCGCACCGTGGACGTGGCCACCGGCGAGACCGCCGCAGCGCATCACCAGCGCTCGGACGTGTGCGCGGTGCCCGCCGCCGGGGTGGTTGCCGAGGCCATGGTGGCGCTCGTGCTCGCGAACTCGGTGCTGGAGAAATTCGGCGGCGACTCGCTCGCCGAGACCCGGCGGAACCTCGAGGCGTACCTCGCCGCGATCCCCGCAACGCTCCGGACGGCGTCGGCGACCGGTGAATGAGGCTGCGGGCGCCGGACCTCTGCTCGTGATCATCGGGCCACCCGGCGCGGGCAAGACCAAGGTGGGCAAACGCGTCGCGCGGGCCCTCGGCGTGGAGTTCGTCGACACCGACAAGCGGATCGTGGCGCTGCACGGCCCGATCGCGGACATCTTCGCCGAGCACGGCGAGCCGCACTTCCGGGCGATCGAGCGCGAGCAGGTGGCCGCCGCGCTCACCACCGGCGGCATCGTCTCGCTGGGCGGCGGCGCGATCCTCGACCCGCGCACACAGGCCGAGCTGCACGACCGCCGCGTCGCCCTCCTCACCATGAACGAGTCGGCCGTCGCGAGCCGCATCGAGGGCGAGAAGCGTCCCCTGCTCGCTTCGGGCGGTGTCGCGGCCTGGAAGGCGCTCCTCGAGCAGCGCCGGCCGATCTACGAGGCGCTCGCCGATCGCACCTTCGACTCGTCCGACCGGCCCATGCGGGACGTCGCCGATGATGTCGTCGCCTGGCTCACCGAGGAGGGACTCCGATGACCGACGTCACCCGCATCCCGGTCGGCGGCGCCGACGGCTACCAGGTGCTGATCGGCCGGGGACTCACCGGCTCCATCGCCGAGGCCCTCGGCTCCGCCGTGCGCAAGGTGCTCGTCGTGCACCCGCCCACCCTCGGCGCCCGCGCCGAGGCGCTGCGCGCCGCGCTCAGCGACCGGTACGAGGTGCTCCTCGCGGAGATCCCCGACGGGGAGTCCGCCAAGCGGGTCGAGGTCGCCGCGTTCTGCTGGCAGGTGCTGGGGCAGGCCGACTTCACGCGATCCGACGCGGTGGTCGGCTTCGGCGGCGGATCGACGACCGACCTGGCGGGCTTCGTCGCCGCCACCTGGCTTCGCGGGGTCGCCCTCGTGCAGCTGCCGACCACTGTGCTCGGCATGGTGGACGCCGCCGTCGGCGGCAAGACGGGCATCAACACCGCGGAGGGCAAGAACCTCGTCGGTGCGTTCTCCGCGCCCCGCGCCGTGCTCGCCGACCTCGACCACCTCGCGGACCTGCCGCGCAACGAGCTGCTCGCCGGCTTCGCGGAGATCGCCAAGTGCGGGTTCATCGGCGTGCCGGAGATCCTGGAGCTGATCGAGGCGGACGTGGACCGGGTGACCGACCCGCGCTCCGAGGAGTTCCGTCGCGTCGTGGAGCTGTCGATCCGGCTGAAGGCCGAGGTCGTCTCCGAAGACTTCACCGAGTCGGGACGCCGCGAGATCCTCAACTACGGCCACACGCTCGGGCACGCGATCGAGCACGCCGAGCGCTACCAGTGGCGGCACGGGGCTGCGGTGGCCGTCGGCATGGTCTACGCCGCGGAGCTCGCCCGCCTCGCAGGGCGGCTCAGCGACGCGGCAGTCGACCGGCATCGCCAGGTGCTCGGCTCGCTGGGCCTGCCGCTGGAGTACCCCCTCGGTCGCTGGCGGAGCCTCCTCGCCACGATGCGGCGGGACAAGAAGGCGCGCGGCGCGATGCTCCGCTTCATCGTGCTCGACGACATCGCGAGGCCGACCGTGCTGCAGGGCCCGGACGACGCCCTGCTCTTCGCCGCCTACCAGGAGATCGCCTCATGAGACCGCGGGCTCCGGCCCGGATTGCGGGCTCCGCGTCGCAATCCGGTCCCGAACGCGCCGTCCGAGAGCGCAGGGAGTCGATAGGGTCGTGCGCGTGACTCGCGTGCTCGTGCTCAACGGACCCAACCTGGGACGCCTCGGCACCCGCTCGCCCGAGATCTACGGCAGCGAGACCCTCGAGGATCTGCGCGAGCAGCTGAGCGGGTCCGTCCCCGACGGGTCCAGCGTCGACGTGCGACAGACCGACGACGAGGGCACCCTCATCGGCTGGCTGCACGAGGCCGTCGACGAGGGCATGCCGGTGATCCTCAACCCCGCCGCGTTCACCCACTACTCCTACGCGCTGCGGGACGCCGTCGCGATCGTCACCGAGGCGGGACTGCCGCTCATCGAGGTGCACCTCTCCAATCCGCACTCCCGCGAGGAGTTCCGGCACACCAGCGTCATCACGGGCGTCGCAACCGGCGTCATCGCCGGCCTCGGCTTCGACTCCTACCGGCTCGCGCTCTCCGCGGTCCTGCGCCGCGTCACTCCCGGATCCTGATCGGAAGGAGGGGACGATGGCGTCCCCCGAGTCGGCTTTCGCCGGCAGCATCCCCGCCCTCTACGAGCGTCACCTCGGCCCGCTGCTCTTCGCGCCGTACGCGACGGAGCTGGCCCGCCGCCTCGGCGACCTCACCGACGGCGCCGTCCTCGAGACCGCGGCGGGAACGGGCATCGTCACCGCCGCGCTCGCCTCAGCCCTGCCCGCGGCGGTCCAGATCGCCGCGACGGACCTCAACGACGCCATGATCGCCGTCGCCTCGGCGAAGGACGGCATGGAGCGGGTCCGCTGGAGCCAGGCCGACGCGCTCGCGCTGCCCTTCGACGACGCCGCCTTCGATGCCGTCGTCTGCAGCTTCGGGGTCATGTTCTATCCGGACAAGAGCGCCGGCTACGCGGAGGCCCTGCGCGTGCTCCGCCCGGGCGGCCGGCACCTCGTCACGATCTGGGACTCGCTCGAGCACAACGACCTCACCCGCATCGTCGACGAGTCGATGGCCCGGGAGTTTCCGGATGACCCGCCGGACTTCATCACCACGTTCCCCTTCGGCTACGCCAACCCGGACCTCATCCGGGCGCAGCTCGAGGAGGCCGGGTTCTCCGCTGTCGGAATCGAGACCGTCGAGCTGCCGTGCCGGGCGGAGTCGGCGAGCCAGGCGGCGATCGGGATCTGCCAGGGGACCCCGCTGCGGATGCAGATCGAGGCTCGGGGAGGCGACCTCGAGTCGGCCACGGCTCACGCCACGGCGGCCGTGCAGGACGCCTTCGGCGCCGGCCCGATCGTGGCCCGGATGCAGGCGCTCCTCGTCACCGCGGTCCGCTGACCGCACAGGCATTACACTTCTGGGGGCGTTCCGGCAGTTCCGGGCGCCCCTGCAGAAAGGGAAAGGGACCTGCCATGGCCTCTACCGCTGACATCCGCAACGGCGTCGTCCTCAACATCGACGGCCAGCTCTGGAACGTCGTCGAGTTCCAGCACGTCAAGCCCGGCAAGGGCGGCGCCTTCGTGCGCACCAAGCTCAAGAACGTGGTGACCGGCAAGGTCGTCGACAGGACCTACAACGCCGGGGCGAAGATCGACGTCGAGAACGTCGACCGCCGCGACTACCAGTACCTCTACCGGGACGGCGACGACTTCGTCTTCATGGACACCGCCGACTACGAGCAGATCACCGTGCCGGGCGCCGTGGTCGGCGACGCGGCGAACTTCCTCCTCGAGAACCAGTCGGCGACCATCGCCCTCAACAACGGCAACCCGCTCTACGTCGAGCTCCCGACCAGCGTCGTGATGGAGATCACCTACACGGAGCCCGGCCTGCAGGGCGACCGCTCCAACGCCGGCACCAAGCCCGCGAACATCGAGACCGGCTACCAGATCCAGGTCCCGCTGTTCGTCGGCGTGGGCCAGAAGATCAAGGTCGACACCCGCACGGGTGAGTACCTCGGCCGGGTGAACGACTGACGTGAGCGCTCGCTCGAAGGCCCGCAAGCGGGCGCTGGACCTGCTCTATGCGGCGGACGTCCGCCAGGTGCCGGTCGCCGACCTGCTCACCGCCGAGGCGGCGCGCGCCGCGGGGGAGCCCGACCGGCAGGCGAGCTGGCTCTACGCGCGCGACATCGTCGACGGCGTCAGCGATCACCGGGCCGAGATCGACGACCTCATCACGACCCATGCCGAGGGCTGGACCCTGGCGCGCATGCCCGCCGTCGACCGCGCGATCCTCCGCATCGGCACCTGGGAGCTCCTCTTCAACGACGACATCCCCGCCGCCGTCGCGATCGACGAGGCGGTGGAGAGCGCGAAGGAGCTGAGCACCGACGAGTCGTCCGGCTTCGTGCACGGCGTGCTCGCCGCGATCGGACGGGCAGGCGCCTCGAACTGAGCGGGCGACCCGCTGACAGGCGTCGAGGACGGCGCCGGGCAGCCGGTCGTCTGGAGCGCGCCGGGACCGCCCCGCAGCGCGGGGATGTCCGCACTGAGGGTGTTCTCGGCGAGGTCCGTCCGCGCAGCGCGGAGCGGCACGTCCGTCCCCCGGCGTGTCCGCACTTCGGTGGACACCAGGTCTGGGGGGCGCAGTCGGGCGGCCCTCCGGATAGCGTCGTGGGCGGGGATCAGCGCCCCAACGACGGTCGGGGGGACCGATGAGGACGATTCGTTCCGTGCATGCTGTCGTGGTGGCGATGGTTCTCGCCTTCACCGGAACTGCGACGAGCGGCGCCCTCCTGCCGGCGGGTGTGGTGGGCTCGGCAGAGGCCGCGGCCGCCGCCCTCAGCACCCCCGTGATCAAAGTGGTCTACGGCGACCGCACTGTCACCGTCGGCTGGAAGAAGGTGACCGGCGCGCTGGGCTATACCGCACAGCTGAGCAGGAGCAGCTCATTCAGCTCGCCCACCACGATCTCGACCGCCACCCGCCTCAGCGCGGTCTTTCCGTCCCTGATCAACGGCGCGAAGTACTACGTGCGGGTGATCGCGCGGGACAGCGCCACGTCGGTGAGGAGCGTGGTGAAGACGGCCGTGCCGGACGACGGCTACCCCGTCGAGATCGGGGAGGTTCGGGTCACCTCGGCCGGCGACCACGCCATCAAGGTGAGCTGGGCCGGCGGCGGCCGCGCGACCAGGGTCGGGATCATCGCCGGGGCCGACAGCACCACCGAGAGCTACCACTTCGACTCGGGCTGGTATCCCGCCACCACCCGGTCGATCCTGCTCACCGTGCCCGCCAAATGGCGTGACGTGCTCGGCACCGGCTCCGGCAACCCCATCTACGTCAAGGTCGCGCAGACCAACTCCCGTGCGTCGAAGCCGGCGCTGTCCCGCACCTTCTCGCTGCAGGACAGCTACCGGCTGACCCCCGCAGGGATGTTCGCGCTGGCCGGGCTCAGGGCTCCGGCCGCGGACACCAGCGCTCTCAAGGTCGCCGAGTACAACGTGCTCAGCGTGAACGCCTCGGCGAAGGTGGCCGGCCACACCTGGCGCGACAGGAGGAAGACGGTCGCCACGAACATCGCGGCCTCCGGCGCCGATCTCGTCGGCCTCGAGGAGCTGGCGACCGGGTGGACAGGAGTTCCGGGATCCTCGCCCCGCCAGTGGGAGGACATGGCGGCGCTGCTCGCCTCGCCGGCCTACGGCGGGTACGCGATCGCGAACACCACCGCCAACCTCTACGCGAAGGCCAGCGCCGATTACCCGGGGACCGTGAGCTC
The DNA here is from genome assembly GCF_025465545.1 of Naasia sp. GTDB lineage: Bacteria > Actinomycetota > Actinomycetes > Actinomycetales > Microbacteriaceae > Naasia. Next base: position 37,482 of record NZ_JAODMK010000052.1, read on the forward strand.
CCACCTCTTCTACGACCCGACCGTCCTCGACGTGCTCGACAGCGGGTACATCTCGCCGAGGACCGATCTCGGCCTGGCCTCGATCTGGCCGGCGGGAGAGGCGGACCGCTACATCGCCTGGGCCCACCTGCGCATGACGTCGTCCGGACGAACCTTCTACGCCGCGTCGGCGCACTTCCTCACCGGGGCGGGAGCCTCCAAGGACGCCCTCCGGACGGCGGAGGCGACGGCGCTGTCCGACTATCTCGACCGGCTGGCGGGGGATTCGACCATCGTGCTTCTGGCCGACCTCAACAGCTCCTTCGCCCGCACCCGGAATGCGCCCAGCACGGTGTTCGTGGCAGACGGCTACTACGACGCCGCGGCGACGGCGCGCCGGTCCGGATCCCGGTACAGCACCGAGAACTCCTCCAACCAGACGTCGGGCGTCTCCGGCTTCCCCACGCGGCCGTACAGGCACAAGTACGTGTCCTCGCGGATCGACTACATCATGGTGAAGGGATCCCCGGGCGCGAAGTCCTACGCGAATCAGCTGCACCTGACCGCGGACGGGACCTTCGACGCCAACTACCAGGGCTCCGACCACAACATCCAGTACGCGATCATCGGCATCCGCTAGCCGCGACCACGGGACCACGCAGCCGGGCCGGGGAGGCCCGCGCACGCGTGTAGGCTCGTCGGCGATCGACATCCTTTAAGGCCGTCCGGAGAGGCGGGGAAGGAGGTCAAGTGGCTGTACGCACCGTGCTTCAGCAGGCTGACATCACGCGGGCTCTGACCCGTGTCGCGCACGAGATCCTCGAGGCCAATCGGGGCAGTGCCGGACTGGTGCTCCTCGGCATCCCCACCCGCGGCGTGGAGCTCGCCGAGCGGCTGGGCGCCCTCCTCACCGAGTTCGCCGGGATGCCGGGCTGGAGCTGCCCCGTCGGGTCGCTCGACGTGACGATGTACCGCGACGACCTCGGGCGCAATCCGGTCCGCAGCCCGGCCCCCACCCGCCTGCCGTCGGAGGGCGTCGACGGTCGCACGGTCGTGCTCGTCGACGACGTGCTCTACTCGGGCAGAACCATCCGGGCGGCCCTCGACGCTCTCGCCGACCATGGCAGACCGGCCGCCGTGCGCCTCGCCGTGCTCGTCGACCGCGGGCACCGCGAACTGCCGATCCGCCCGGACTTCGTGGGCAAGAACCTGCCTTCGGCGGCGAGCGAGCGCGTGAACGTGCTCCTCACCGGCACCGACGGCAGCGACGCCGTGACGATCGGGGACGGAGCCGAATGAAGCACCTGCTCTCCACCCGGGACCTGGATCGGGCGACCGCGCTCCAGATCCTCGACGTGGCCGAGGACATGGCCGCCACCCAGCAGCGCGAGGTGAAGAAGCTGCCGACGCTGCGCGGCAAGACCGTGGTCAACCTCTTCTTCGAGGACTCCACCCGCACCCGCATCTCGTTCGAGGCGGCCGCCAAGCGGCTCTCCGCGGATGTGATCAACTTCGCCGCCAAGGGCTCGAGCGTCTCCAAGGGCGAGTCCCTGCAGGACACCGCCCAGACCCTCGAGGCGATCGGCGCGGACGGCATCGTGCTGCGGCACCCCGCCTCGGGGGCCCCGGCCGTGCTCGCCGGCAGCGGCTGGATCGCGGCGAGCGTCGTGAACGCCGGCGACGGCACGCACGAGCACCCCACCCAGGCCCTCCTCGACACCTTCACGCTGCGTCGGCGGATCCACGGAGACGGCAGCCGGGGACGCGACCTCGACGGGGTCCGCGTGCTGATCGTCGGCGACATCCTGCACTCGCGCGTCGCCCGCTCGAACGTCTGGCTGCTCAGCACCCTGGGCGCCCAGGTCTCCCTCGTCGGCCCGCCCACCCTCGTGCCGTTCGGCATCGGCGACTGGCCGGTGACCGTGGGCCACGACCTCGACGCCGCCCTCGCCGACACCGCCTTCGACGCCGTGATGATGCTGCGGGTGCAGACCGAGCGGATGGCCGACGCGTTCTTCCCCAGCTCGCGCGAGTACTCCAGCAACTGGGGGCTCACCGCCGCCCGATTCATGGTCCTGCCCGAGCATGCGGTGGTCATGCATCCCGGCCCGATGAACCGCGGGTTCGAGATCGCCTCGGGAGCCGCGGACTCGCCTCGCTCGACCGTGCGCGAGCAGGTCGCGAACGGCGTGGCCACCCGCATGGCTGCCCTCTACCTGACCCTGACCGGAGGAGCGCAATGACCGCATACGTCCTCGTCGGCGCCCGGCTCGCCGACGGCACCGCCACCGACCTCCTCCTCGACGGCGGCGTGATCGCGGAGGTCGGGAGCGGACTGTCGCGGGCCGGTGCCACCCGCATCGACGCGGACGGACTGCTCGCCCTGCCCGGCCTCGTCGACCTGCACACCCACCTGCGCCAGCCCGGCGGGGAGGGCGCGGAGACCGTGCTCTCCGGCACCCGGGCCGCGGCCGCAGGCGGCTACACCGCGGTGAGCGCCATGGCGAACACCGACCCGGTCGCCGACACCGCCAGCGTCGTGGAGCAGGTGCAGGCGCTCGGCGAGGCGGCCGGCTACGCGACGGTCCGGCCGATCGGCGCGGTCACCCGCGGCCTCGCGGGCGAGAGCCTCGCCGACATCGGCTCGATGGCCCGGTCCCGTGCCCGCGTCCGGATGTTCAGCGACGACGGCGTGTGCGTCGCCGATCCGCTGATCATGCGCCGGGCGCTGGAGTACATCCGCGGGTTCGGCGGTGTGCTCGCCCAGCACGCCCAGGAGCCGAGGCTCACGATCGGCGCGCAGCTCAACGAGGGGCCGACGAGCGCCGAGCTGGGGCTCGCCGGCTGGCCCGCGGTGGCGGAGGAGGCGATCATCGCGCGCGACGTGCTGCTCGCCCAGCACACCGGCGCGCGGCTGCACGTGTGCCACCTGTCCACCGCCGGCTCGGTCGAGCTGATCCGCTGGGCCAAGGGCCGCGGCATCGCCGTCACCGCCGAGGTCACCCCGCACCACCTGCTGCTCACCGATCGCCTCGCGCAGGGCTACGACGCGCGCTTCAAGGTGAACCCGCCGCTGCGCGCCGACGAGGACGTCGCCGCGGTGCGGGCAGGGCTCGCCGACGGCACCATCGACGCGGTCGCGACCGACCACGCGCCGCATCCCGACGACAGCAAGACCTGCGAGTGGGGCGCGGCCGCCAACGGGATGGTGGGCCTCGAGTCCGCGCTGTCCGTCGTGCACCAGGCGATGGTCGAGACGGGACTGCTCGACTGGGCCGGCGTGGAGAGGGTGATGTCCCGCGCGCCCGCCCGGATCGGCGACATCCGCGGCCATGGCGAGCCGATCGGCGTGGGGGCTGCCCCCGAGCTCGTCCTCTACGACCCGTCCGCTCGTGAGGACTTCGGCCTCGGCCGCCTTGCGGGCGCCAGCCGCAACTCGCCCTACCTCGGGCGGAGCCTCCCCGGCCGGGTGGTCGCGACCTTCCACCGCGGCGCGCCGACCGTGCTGGCCGGCGCCGTGCTCGACGCGGACGAGGTGGCCTCCCGTGCCTGACCAGCTCATCCCGACCCTCCTCATCGCCGCCCTCGTCCTGGTCGCCTTCGCGGGCATGGCGGCCGGCTGGCGCGCGCGCAGGCGCCGCCAGGCGCATCTGCCGCCGGTCGCGCCGCTGCCGGCCGAGCCGGGGGAGCCCAGCCTCACCATCGAGGCCCTCTACGTCGCGACGACCCTGCGGGACGACCCGCTCGAGCGGGTGGCCGTGCGCGGGCTCGGCATGCGGGCGAAGGCCACCGTGCAGGTGCTGCCCGGGGGCCTGGCGCTCGCGCTCGCCGGCCAGGACGCCGTGTTCCTGCCCGCCGCCGACCTCAACGGGGCCGGCCGCGCCACCTACGCCATCGATCGCGTCGTCGAGCGCGACGGGCTCGTCGCGGTCGCCTGGACGCTCGGCGACACGCCCCTCGACACCTACCTGCGGCCGTCGTCGTCCACCGACGGCACCGCGCTCGTCGACGCGATTCAGCGCATCGCGCGCCGTTCGGTAGCGTCGACAACCGACCCCACCGAAAGAGAGAACTGACGTGCCTATCCGCGAGAAGGCGGTCCTCGTGCTCGAGGACGGCCGCCGCTTCCGGGGCTCCGCGTACGGGGCTCGAGGCCGCACCTTCGGCGAGGCGGTGTTCGCCACCGGGATGACCGGCTACCAGGAGACGCTGACCGACCCGTCCTACGCCGGCCAGATCGTCCTGCAGACGGCGCCGCACATCGGCAACACCGGCGTCAACCGGGTGGATCCCGAGTCCGCCCGGATCTGGGTGGCCGGCTACATCGTCCGCGACCCGTCCCGGGTGGTCTCCAACCACCGGGCGACCGGCAGCCTCGACGACGACCTCGAGGCGCAGGACATCGTCGGGATCAGCGGCATCGACACCCGCGCCGTCACCCGGCACCTCCGTGACCGGGGAGCGATGCGGGCCGGCATCTTCTCCGGAGCCGACGCGGAGCTCGGCGAGGAGGAGCAGCTCGGCCTGGTGCGGCGGAGCCCCGAGATGACCGGGTCGCACCTGTCCTCCGCGGTCTCCACTGCGGTCATGTACTCGGTGCCGGCCGAGGGCGAGCGCATCGGCTCCGTGGCGATCGTCGACCTCGGCATCAAGGCGGCCACCATCCGCGCCCTCGCCGAGCGCGGCTTCGAGGTGCACGTGGTGCCCGAGTCGGTCACCGCCGAGGAGCTGTTCGCGCTCGACCCGAGCGCCGTCTTCTACTCCAACGGCCCCGGCGATCCCGGCGCCTCCGCGGACCACGTCGACCTGCTCCGGCAGGTGCTGCGCCGCGGCACCCCGTTCTTCGGGATCTGCTTCGGCAACCAGCTGCTCGGGCGGGCGCTCGGCTTCGAGACCTACAAGCTGCCCTTCGGGCACCGGGGCATCAACCAGCCCGTGCTGGACCGCCGGACCGGTCGCGTCGAGATCACCGCGCACAACCACGGCTTCGCGGTCGACGCGCCGCTCGACGGCCCGGTCGAGACCCCTGCCGGCTTCGGGCGGGCCGAGGTCAGCCACATCGGCCTCAACGACCAGGTGGTCGAGGGCATCGCCTGCCTCGACATCCCCGCCTTCTCGGTGCAGTACCACCCGGAGGCGGCGGCGGGGCCGCACGACTCCGCCTACCTCTTCGACCGCTTCCGCGACATGGTGCTCGCGGCCGGCCGGTCCCGCGCGGAGGCGATCGAGGCGGAGTCCGCCCCGCGCATTCCCCAGGACGACCGGTCGCCGCGCTCCGGCGCCGAGTCGGCACGGACCCAGCCCGACGACGAGAGGGGCATCTGATGCCGAAGCGCGAAGACATCCGGAGCGTGCTCGTCATCGGCTCCGGCCCGATCGTGATCGGGCAGGCCGTCGAGTTCGACTACTCGGGCACCCAGGCCTGCCGGGTGCTCCGCGAGGAGGGCGTGCGCGTCATCCTGGTCAACTCCAACCCGGCCACGATCATGACCGATCCGGACTTCGCCGACGCGACCTATGTGGAGCCCATCACGCCCGCGGTGATCGAGACGATCATCGCGAAGGAGCGGCCCGACGCGATCCTCCCCACCCTCGGCGGGCAGACGGCGCTGAACGCCGCGATCGCCCTGCACGAGCTCGGAATCCTCGAGAAGTACGGGGTCGAGCTGATCGGCGCCAAGGTCGAGGCCATCCGCAAGGGCGAGGACCGCCAGCTGTTCAAGGAGCTCGTGCTCGCCTGCGGCGGCGACGTCGCCCGCTCGCACATCGCGCACACCGTGGACGAGGCGCTCGGCTTCGCGGAGGACCTCGGCTACCCCCTCGTCGTGCGCCCCTCGTTCACCATGGGCGGCCTCGGCTCCGGCTTCGCCTACACGCCCGAGGAGCTGCTGCGCTTCGTCGGCGACGGCCTGCAGTCCAGCCCCACCGCCGAGGTGCTGCTCGAGGAGAGCATCCTCGGCTGGAAGGAGTACGAGCTCGAGCTGAGGCGCGACGCGGCCGACAACACGGTCGTCGTCTGCTCCCTCGAGACCGTCGACACGGTCGGCGTGCACACCGGCGACTCGGTCACCGTCGCGCCGGCGATGACGCTGACCGACCGCGAGTACCAGCAGATGCGCGA
>NZ_JAODMK010000038.1 GCF_025465545.1 Naasia sp.
CCGCGAGAACCTCGGCGATGATTCCCTCATCAACCGTTCCGCTTGCTCCGACGTCGCCGCTCTTCCACTGCTTCTCGAGACGAAGGCGCTCTCCGAGCAGCTTCTTCTCTTCGTCGCGGAGGCTTGCCGCCTTCTCGAAGTCCTGGTCTTCGATGGCCGCTTCCTTCAGGCCACGAACACCGGAGATCTTGTCGTCGAACTCGCGCAGCTCGGGCGGGGCCGACAGGATCGACAGGCGCAGGCGTGCGCCGGCCTCGTCGATCAGGTCGATGGCCTTGTCCGGCAGGAACCGGTCGGCGACATAGCGGTCGGAGAGGTTCGCGGCGGCGACGAGCGCACCGTCCGTGATGCTCACCTTGTGGTGCGCCTCATAGCGGTCGCGCAGCCCCTTGAGGATGTTGATCGTGTGCGGCAGGGACGGCTCCGCGACCTGGATCGGCTGGAACCGGCGCTCGAGCGCGGCGTCCTTCTCGAAGTGCTTGCGGTACTCGTCGATGGTGGTGGCACCGATCGTCTGCAGCTCGCCGCGAGCGAGGAGCGGCTTGAGGATGGAGGCCGCATCGATCGCGCCCTCCGCGGCGCCCGCCCCGACGAGGGTGTGGATCTCGTCGATGAAGGTGATGATGTCGCCCCGGGTGCGGATCTCCTTGGTCACCTTCTTGAGGCGCTCCTCGAAGTCGCCGCGGTAGCGGCTGCCGGCGATGAGGGAGCCGAGGTCGAGCGTGTAGAGCTGCTTGTCCTTCAGCGTCTCCGGCACGTCGCCGCGGACGATCGCCTGGGCGAGGCCCTCCACGACCGCGGTCTTGCCGACGCCGGGCTCGCCGATCAGCACGGGGTTGTTCTTGGAGCGGCGCGACAGGATCTGCATCACGCGCTCGATCTCCTTCTCGCGCCCGATGACCGGGTCGAGCTTGCCGTCGCGGGCGGCCTGGGTGAGGTTGCGCCCGAACTGGTCCAGCACCTGCGACCCCTGCTGCTGGCCCTGCTGCTGCTCACCGCCCACGGCGATGGCCTCCTTGCCCTGGTATCCGCTGAGAAGCTGGATGACCTGCTGGCGCACGCGGTTGAGGTCGGCGCCGAGCTTGACGAGGACCTGGGCGGCGACGCCCTCGCCCTCGCGGATGAGGCCGAGCAGGATGTGCTCGGTCCCGATGTAGTTGTGGCCGAGCTGGAGTGCCTCGCGGAGGCTGAGCTCCAGCACCTTTTTGGCCCGCGGCGTGAACGGGATGTGTCCCGTCGGCTGCTGCTGGCCCTGGCCGATGATGTCCTGGACCTGCTCGCGCACGGCGTCGAGCGAGATGCCCAGCGATTCCAGCGCCTTGGCTGCTACACCCTCACCCTCGTGGATGAGCCCGAGCAGGATGTGCTCGGTCCCGATGTAGTTGTGGTTGAGCATCTTGGCCTCTTCTTGGGCCAGGACGACGACACGGCGGGCTCGATCGGTGAATCTCTCGAACATGGTCACTCTTCCCCGGAGCCGCGTGAGGGAGCGGCGCCGATACAGAAAGGGTAACGACGGGGCCGCGCGGAAACTGCGCTGTTCGCTCACGGCTATCCCTGCCTTCGGCGGGGCGTCGTCCGGCGCGGACTTCCAAGCGCCGCAACGGGGAGCAGGGCAGACTGGCCGCATGAGCGACGCTCGCTCGTGGGTGCTCCACGTCGACCTGGACCAGTTCGTCGCGGCCGTCGAAGTGCTGCGTCGGCCGGAGCTCGCCGGGAAGCCGGTCATCGTCGGCGGACGAGGCGACCCGATGGAGCGTGCGGTCGTCTCGACGGCCTCCTATGAGGCACGCGCGTTCGGTGTCGGGTCCGGGATGCCGCTGCGCATCGCGGCCCGGAAGGTGCCCGACGCGGTGATCCTCCCGGTGGACGCGGACGCCTACACCGCGGCGTCGGCGGAGGTCATGGAGACGCTGCGCGCCCAGCCCGACGCCACGGTGCAGGTGCTGGGCTGGGACGAGGCCTTCGTGGGCGTGCAGACCGAGGACCCGGAGGGGTACGCCCGGCGGGTGCAGAAGGCGGTGCTGGATCGGACCCGGCTGCACTGCAGTGTCGGCATCGGCGACACCCTCGTCCGTGCGAAGGTCGCAACGGGATTCGGGAAGCCTCGTGGCGTCTTCCGCCTCACCGCCGAGAACTGGGCGGCGGTGATGGGCGAGAGGCCCACGGTGGACCTGTGGGGGGTGGGCTCGAAGATCTCCCGCCGGCTCGCGGCGCACGGCATCACCACCGTCGCGCACCTGGCCCGCGCCGACCTCGAGCTGCTCACGACCGAGTTCGGGCCCCGGATGGGCCCGTGGTACGCCCAGCTCGGCCGGGGCGAGGGCACGGACGTGGTCGACGACACTCCGTGGCTCGCACGGGGCCACAGTCGTGAGACGACGTTCCAGCAGGACCTCACCGAGCGCGCGCAGGTCGAGGCGGCCGTCGGCGAGCTGGCGGCGCGCGTGCTGGAGGACGTCGCACGTGAGGGCCGTCCCGTCATCGGGATCACCCTCAAGGTCCGCTATGCCCCGTTCCTCACCAGGACGTTCGCGAGGAGGATCGCGGCGACCGCCGATCCAGAGGTCGTGCTCGCCCAGGCGCTGGACCTTGCCGACAGGTTCGAGAGCGGCCGGCCGATCCGGCTGCTGGGACTGCGCGCCGAGATGCCGATGCCGGAGGACGCCCGGGACGGGCACACCCCCACGCGCAGCGGCTGGTGACGGCGATCCCGGCTCGGGACGCGGTCAGACCGAGGGGGAACCGACCGCGAGGCGGGCGCGCTCCTCCTGCTCGATCCTGGCCTGGGCTGCTCGCTCGTGGCGGTCGGCGCGGATGATCGCCCACATGATGAACCAGAAGATGAGGCCGACCAGGATGGTCGGTGCGATCTCGAACAAGGCGCTGCCGAAGTTGTCCATGACTCCACCAGGATACGCCCGGCGTCCCGGAGCAGGAACGCGGCTAGTGGCCGCCGCCCGAGACGATGCCCACGATCCCGCTGATCAGGAGGTAGGCGCCGATCCCTCCGACGACCAGCCAGATGGCGATGCGGTTCATCGAGGGCGGCTTGCGCTTGTTCGGGTCCCGGAGCGCGTCATCGGGCAGGTAGTTCACGGTTGTCTCCTGGAGGTCACTTGACGAGCGGGAAGAGGATCGTCTCCCGGATGCCGAGTCCGGTGAGCGCCATGAGCAGGCGGTCGATGCCCATGCCCATGCCACCGGTGGGCGGCATGCCGTGCTCGAGCGCCTGCAGGAAGTCCTCGTCCACGCGCATCGCCTCGGGATCGCCGCCCGCGGCGAGCACCGCCTGGGCCACGAACCGCTCCCGCTGGATGACCGGGTCCACGAGCTCCGAGTAGCCGGTGGCCAGCTCGAAGCCGCGCACGTAGAGATCCCATTTCTCCACGACACCCGCACGGAAGCGGTGATCCCGGACGAGGGGCGAGGTGTCCACCGGGAAGTCGCGCACGAAGGTGGGGGCGGTGAGGCCCGGCTTCACGTGGTGCTCCCAGAGCTCCTCGACCCACTTCCCGCGCAGGGGGTGGTCGAGCTCGATGCCGGCGTCGTCGGCCAGCTTCTCCAGGCGGGAGACCGGCGTCTCCGGGGTGATCTCGTCACCGACCGCGTCGCTGAGGGACTCGTACATCCCGATGCGCGCCCACTCACCACCCAGGTCGTACTCGGTGCCGTCCGCCCAGGTCACCACGTGCGAGCCTGCGACGGCGAGGGCGGCGTTCTGCACGAGCTCCTGGGTGAGGTCGGCGATGCCGTCGTAGTCGCTGTAGGCCTCGTACGCCTCGAGCATCGCGAACTCCGGCGAGTGCGTCGAGTCGGCGCCCTCGTTGCGGAAGTTGCGGTTGATCTCGAAGATGCGGTCCAGCCCGCCGACGACGGCACGCTTGAGGTAGAGCTCCGGCGCGATGCGGAGGAAGAGCTCCGTGTCGAACGCGTTGCTGCGAGTGACGAAGGGCCGGGCGGAAGCGCCGCCGTGCTGCACCTGCAGCATGGGGGTCTCCAGTTCGAGGAAGCCGTGCTCGTCGAAGGTCCGGCGGAGCGAGGACACGGTCGCCGCACGGGCTCGGACGGTCTGTCGTGCGCGGTCCCGGACGAGGAGGTCGAGGTAGCGACTGCGCACCCGCGTCTCCTCGCTCAGCTCGGCGTGCAGGTTGGGCAGGGGGCGCAGCGCCTTGGCGGCCATCCGCCACTCGTCGACGAGGATCGACAGCTCGCCGCGGCGGGAGGAGATGACCTCGCCGGCGACCTGGACGAGGTCACCGAGGTCGATCACGGCCTTCCAGCCCTCGAGGGACTCCTCGCCCAGCTCGGCGAGGCTCAGCATGGCCTGGATCCTGCTGCCGTCGCCGGCCTGCAGCGCGGCGAAGCAGAGCTTGCCGGTGATGCGTGAATGCACCACGCGACCCGCGACCGAGACCCGCACCCCGGTGCGCGCATCGGCCTCGAGCTCGCCGAACCGGGCGCGCACGTCGGGGATCGCGTCGGTGACGGGCACACCCACGGGGTAGGGCTCGGTTCCGGAGGCGAGCAGCTGCGCGCGCTTGTCGAGGCGCACGGCCTTCTGCTCGCTGACCTCGGCCTCGGTCGGCTCGGGGGTCTGGTCGGTCACGCGCTGCGTCTCCTCGTCCTGAAGCACCGCCGCCTGCGGATGCCGCGTCAACGCTACCGTTCCTCCTGGAGGCCGTCGGCCGGGTCAGCCGAGGTGGGCGAGGTCGTTGTCGATCAGGCGCACATCCCCGACGCGAGCGGCGATGAGGATGCGCACCTTCCCCCGGAAGCCGTCGTCCACCGGCTGGAAGGTGCCGGGCTCCACGACGGCGAGGTAGTCGAGCTGGATGAGGGGCTCGCCCATCAGCGCCGACTGGGCGGCCGCCACGCAGGCGTCGATTCCGCGATCGGCCGCGGACACGGCGGCCTCGAGGGCGGTGTGCACGGTGCGGGCGACGGAACGCTGCCGGGGATCGAACCGCGCGTTGCGGCTGGACAGGGCGAGTCCGTCCTCGTCGCGGACGGTGTCGACCACCTCGACGCGCACCGGGAAGTCGAGGTCGCGGACCATCCGCTGCACGAGGAACACCTGCTGCGCATCCTTCTGCCCGAACACGACCACGTCGGGGCCGACGATGTGCAGCAGCTTCGCGACGACGGTGAGGACGCCCTCGAAGTGCCCGCGCCGGCTCGCGCCCTCCAGCATCCCGGCTGCGGCGCCGCCGGTGATCCGGGTGGCGGAGGGGCCGTTGGGGTACATCTCGGACTCGGTGGGCGTGAACACGATGTCGGCTCCGACGTCCGCGAGCGCCGCCACGTCGCGCTCCAGCGAGCGCGGATACGACGACAGGTCCTCGTTCTGGCCGAACTGCAGCGGGTTCACGAAGATCGAGACGACCACGACATCGGCGATGTCGCGCGCCCGCTCGACGAGCGCCAGGTGGCCGGCGTGCAGCGCACCCATGGTGGGAACGAGAGCGATCCGGCGGTCGCCCTGACCGGCACGCGCGTTCCGCACCGCCGAGCGAACGGCGGCGATGGTCGGCGCCACGATGGGCTCGCTCACGAGTCCTCCTGCAGCTCGTCGAAGCCGTCGCGGGGGAGATCGGCGAGATCGATGCTATCCGGCTGGGCGCGGCTCAGGGCGTCCTCCACCGTCGAGCGGGCGAGCGGCCCCAGCACGCTGCCGGGCGACTCCACTCCGACGCCGGCGAGCAGCCGGGTGGCCTGCTCGATGACGGCGGTCGAGAACGTCGACACCGTCGAGATGGCCTCCGCGTAGGCGGGCCGGTCGGCCTCGGCGATGAGCACGGGCTCGCCGCCCATCTCCACCACCAGCGCCTGCCCGATGGGCTGCACCGGCGTGGGCGCCGTGACCGCGAACCACGCCTCGGCGAGGCGGGCCAGGTCGAGGCTGGTGCCGGTGAACGACATCGCCGGGTGGATGGCGAGGGGGATCACGCCGGCGGCCGTGGCCGGAGCGAGCACCGCGGTGCCGTACCGGGCCGCGGTGTGCACGACGAGCTGTCCCGCCTGCCACGCGCCGGTCGAGGCGAGTCCCTCCACGAGGGCGGCGAGCGCGTCCTCGGGCACCGCCAGCAGCACCAGCTCGCTGCGCTCGATGATCTCCGGGATGGTGAGGATCGGGACTCCCGGCAGCATCACCTCGGCGCGCTCCCGGCTGGCCGCGGAGATGGCGGAGATTCCGGTGAGCGCGTGACCTGCGCCCGCGAGCGCGGCGCCGAGCACCGGGCCGACCCGGCCGGCCCCGATCACCCCGACGCCGAGGCGGCCGGAGCGGCGGGCGCTCATGCCGGCACCTGATCGGGCGAGGCATTCCAGCGGTGCGTGGTGTCGGCGGCGCCCGAGGTGACCGCGGCGGCGGAGACGTCGGCGAACAGGGAGATCGCGAGGTCCGCGTCGACGACGTCGAGCCGGGTGCTGACCGGGCCCGACACGGTGTGGGCGTGCAGGGTGGCCAGTCCGAGCGCGCGGCGGACCGGTCCCTGGAGCAGGGCGACGCTCTGCAGCCGGGCCTGGGGGACGATGACGAGTGAGCGCCAGACGCGACCGCTCCGCAGCAGCAGCGCGGAGCCGGTGAGGGTGAAGCCGGTGCGCCGCCAGGAGAACGGGCGCAGCCAGCGGGCACGTTCCGGCGCGTTGATGAAGCCGTCGGCACCGCCGGTGCCCTCGAGCCCGGCGCGGAGCACCCCTTCGGCGTCGGGTCCGCTCAGTGTGGGCAGCACGAGGGCGAGCACCCGCTCCACGTCCGCACGGTTTCCGACCGGCAGCACGGTCGTGGCCGGGGTGCCGGCTCCGTTCTGATTGGCGGACCCGCTGGCGAGGTTCATGGTGATCTGCCACCAGCCGGCCGGACGCCAGAGCAGGGGCTGCTTGACCGACACCGCGTGGATGCGGCCCGGCGGGACGGTCTGGTTGCTCGTCGACAGCAGCCCGTAGCCGATCCGCACGCCGTTCGGCGTTCCCGCGATCGTGTAGCGCAGCGACCGGGTGAACCGGTTGAACACCAGGCTCCCCATGCCGAGCAGCGCGGGCAGGATTCCGAACAGCGCGTACCAGCTGTCGGACAGGACGATCCACGGGCCGCCGATGGCGAGCACCAGCACGAGGATCACGGTCGTCTCACTGAGGAGGATCGAGCCGATCAGGCGCAGCGGTGGGATGCGCACCACGGACCTGACCTCCGCATCGGCGGGATCCAGTTCGGGCGCGAGGAGCTCCCCGATCCGCTGGGCGACCACTCCCCCGGCCTGATCGGCGGACGCCGCGGGTGCCGTCTGCCGCTTGGCGCCGGAGGCCAGCGTGAGGACGTCCCGGCGGAGCCCGTCGGCCTGGGCGGAGCGCAGGTAGGCGAGGCGCACGCCGGCGTCCTGGCCGGCGACCGAGACCTCGAGCCGGGCGGCGCCGATCAGCCGCGGCAGCAGCGGGCGCACCAGGTTGACGCCCTGGATGCGGTCGAGCCGTGCCTGCCGCTGGGTGCGGAAGAGGATGCCGGAGCGCACCTCGACCACCTCGTCGGTCACGCGGAACTGGTGGAACCGCCAGGAGAGGTAGAAGCCGAGGATGCCGAGCCCCACGACCCCGATCGCGATCAGCAGCCCTGGCAGGAGGAGCCCCCGGCCGATCAGCACGTCCAGAGGGTCGTCCTCCTGCACGCCGACCGCGAACTCCACGAACCGGTCCCGGAAGTTCGCGATGAGTCCGCCGAGGATGGCGACGAGCGCGATTCCCCCGCGGAGCAGCGGAGTTGCCGGGTGCAGCCGGTGCCACTCTCCGTCCGCGAGCGGACCCCGTGAGTCCCCTGACGGGCTCACAGCCCCACCCGGCGGCTCTCCGCCAGCTGGACGAGCGAGTCGCGGAGCCGCTCCGCCTCCTCCTCGGGCAGCCCGGGGATCGTCACGCCGGTGGCAGCGGCCGCCGTCACGAACTTGAGCTCCGAGAGGTGCAGGGCTCGGGCGAGGGGGCCGCGATTGATGTCGATCAGCTGCATGCGGCCGTAGGGCACCGAGACGAAGCGCTGCAGGAGCAGGCCGCGACGGAACAGCAGGTCGTCGTCGCGCAGCTGATAGCCGTATGCGCGCACCCGGCGCGGCACGAAGAGCACCATCACCAGCGAGAGCAGGGACACCCCGGAGAGGACGGCGCCGAGCATCGGGATGTCGAGAAGGAAGGCGACCGCTGCGGCGAGGGCGGTGAGCAGCGTCATGACGATCCCGCCGACCATCTCCACCCCGACCTGCTTGGGGGACACGCGCCGCCATGGCCCGTCCGTCACTTCGATGCGCCGAGCCATGACGTCATTCTCCCTGCAGCACGAGCTTCCGGGACTCGTCCCCGTCGTCCTCGGGCGGAACGCGGCACCAGTGCTCGACGAGCAGTCCGCAGACGATGAGGATGATCGCTCCGCCGACGCTGAGCAGGGTGGTCGCGAGTGATGAGGCGGAGGGCAGGACCGGGCGGCTGGCGAGGTAGATCGCCACGCCCACGGCCGCCCCGCCGAGGAGCGACCCGGCGAGGGTGGAGGCCTTGGCGAGCAGGACCACCCGCATGGCGCGGAACGGGTCCACGCGGTGGCCGGAGGCGCCGTGCACGGCCTGCCGGATGGGCCAGCCGGCCGCCAGCACGAGAGCGCTGATGCCGACCAGCGCGACGGGGAGCGAGACGGGCGGAAGGAGGACCGCCGCACCCGCGGACACGAGCGCCACCTCGATCAGCCAGCCGAGTCCGCCGCCGACGAGCGCGAGCAGCGCAGGCAGCCCTGCGCCGGTGCGCTTCACGGCAGCTCCGCGAGGAGGTCGGCGACCCGGCCAGCTCCGGGCAGCACGGCGTCGGGATCGACCGCCAGCCAGGGCTCGAGCACGAACCGGCGGGAGGCGGCCTCCGGATGCGGCACCCGCAGATCCGGCTCGTCGATGCGCTCGCCCCCGTAGGCGATGAGGTCCAGGTCGAGCGTGCGGTCCCCCCAGCGCTCGGTGCGCTCCCGGCCGTGCGTCTGCTCGATGGCGAGGAGGACATCGAGCAGGTCTCGGGCGGGCAGGGCGGTGCCGGCCAGCACCACCTGGTTGAGGTAGGCCGGTTTGCCGGCGTCGACTCCGTGCGCCGTCAGCGCGGCCGTCTCGATCACCGGCGAGGCGCCGGTCACCTGGATGCCGGGCACGGCATCCAGCGCGGCGACCGCCGCAGCCAGGGTCGCCTCCCGGTCGCCGAGGTTGCTGCCCAGGGCGAGCACGACCGGCACGGGGTCGGGGAGCGGCGAACCGCTGCGGACGAGGGAGACGCTCACGTCGTCGAACGCTACCGGGATGGGCGCCTGCGGCTTGTGCACCTCGACGCGGACTCGCAGAACCCGCCGGTCTTCGAGCACTGCGGCGGCGATCCGCTCCGCCAGGGTCTCGATCAGGTCGACCGGCTCTCCCGCGACGATCTCGGCGATCCGCGTGGCGAGCTCGCCGTAGTGCACCGTGTCGGCGACGTCGTCGGACCGACCGGCGAGGGAGAGGTCGAGCCCGAGATCCAGGTCGATCACGAAGTCCTGGCCCTGCTCCCGCTCCTCGGGCAGCACACCGTGCCGGCCGCGGATGCGAAGGCCCCGCAGTCGGATCTCGTCGTCCCACTGCCCGGTCATGCGCCGCGCCGCCACGCGTCGACCACGTCGAGGGCGGTCCGGGTTCCTGCGACGTCGTGCACGCGGAGCGCCCAGACCCCGGCGAGCGCGGCCAAGGCGCTGACCACTGCGGTGGGCAGGTCCCGCGGATCGGCGCCGGACCCCTGAGCCTCGGCGATCCCCGGGAGCGCGGCGAGGAACCGCTTGCGGGACGCGCCGACGAGCAGCGGCGAGCCGAGGTCGTGCAGCTCGTCCAGGTGCGCGAGCAGCCGCCAATTGTGCTCGGCGTCCTTCGCGAAGCCCAGGCCGGGATCCAGCACGATCTGCTCGGGGGCGACGCCCTGGTCGATCAGCCGGGACCGGCGCTCGGCGAGCTCCGTGCGCACCTCGGCCACCACGTCGTCGTAGCGGGCGAGGGTGGTCATCACGCTGCTCGGTCCCCGCCAGTGCATGGCGACGAACGGCACGCCCGCCTCCGCCACGACCGCGGCCATGCCGGCGTCGGCGAGGCCCCCGGAGACGTCGTTGACGACGGCGGCCCCCGCCTCGACCGCTGCCCGGGCGGTATCCGCGTTCATGGTGTCGATGCTCACGGCGATGCCGCGCTCGGCGAGGGCGGCCACGACGGGCAGCACGCGCGCCTGCTCGACCTCGGCGGGCACGCGGTCGGCGCCGGGCCGCGTGGACTCACCGCCGACGTCGATGTAGTCGGCACCGCTCTCGGCGAGCCGGATCCCCTGGGCGATCGCGTCGCCCGCGGCCAGGAAGCGGCCGCCGTCGCTGAACGAGTCGGTCGTGACATTGAGCACGCCGAAGATGCGGGGCCGCTCAGGCATGAGCGTGTCCCGCGGTCAGCAGCGCGATGGCCTCGGCCCGGCGGGCGGGCATCTCCAGGGCGCCGCGCGCCGCGGCGGTGACGGCGCTCGCCCCCTGCGTGCGCGTGCCGCGCGCCCACAGGCAGGAGTGCGATGCGCGCACGACAACAGCGACGCCGTGCGCCTGCAGGCCGTCGAGGAGGGTGTCGGCCAGCTGGTCGGTGAGGCGCTCCTGCAACTGCAGCCGGGACGCGACGATGTCGACGGCGCGGGCGATCCGGCCGAGGCCGGCGAGCCGCTCGCCCGGGAGGTAGGCGACGCCGACGGTGCCGTCGAAGGGCAGCAGGTGGTGCTCGCACACCGAGCGGAAGGGGATGTCGACGAGGGACACGAGCTGATCGGTCCGCTGGTCGAGCTCGATCGCGCCCTCCCGGAGCACGGCCGCGGCGTCCTGGTCGGTGCCGGAGAGCATCTCGGCGAAGGCCTCGGCCACGCGCGCCGGGGTCTCGGCGAGCCCCGGACGGGCCGGGTCCTCACCGAGAGCGGAGAGCAGCTCGGCGACGGCGGCACGCGCGCGGGCCGCGTCGATCGCCGGCACTACGCGGTGGCAGGACGGGGCTTGATGCGCGGTACGCGTGCCCGCTTGGGTCCGCTGCTGGGCTCCGAGTCGACGCCACCGTCCACTGCGCCCGCGTCGATCGGGGCCTTGGGCCGGGGGATGGAGACGGCCGGCAGGTCCGACACGGGACGCTTCTCGCTGGAGAGCCACTGGGGGCGCTCGGGCAGCTTGCGGATGTCCTTGAAGATGTCCACCAGCTGGTTCTGGTCCAGGGTCTCCTGGTCGAGCAGCGCGAGCGCGAGCCGGTCGAGGACGTCGCGGTTCTCCACGAGCACCTGGTACGCCTCGTCGTGCGCCGCCTCGATGAGGGCGCGCACCTCCGCATCCACCTGCTGGGCGAGCTCCTCGGAGTAGTCGCGCCCGTGGCCCATGTCGCGGCCGAGGAACATCTCGCCCGACGCGGCGCCCAGCTTGACGGAGCCGATGGCGGCGCTCATGCCGAACTCGGTGACCATCTTGCGGGCGGTGCTGGTGGCCTTCTCGATGTCGTTCGACGCCCCGCTGGTGGGGTCGTGGAACACGATCTCCTCGGCGACGCGACCGCCCATCGCGTAGGCGAGCTGGTCCAGGAGCTCGTTCCGGGTGACCGAGTAGCGGTCCTCGATCGGCAGCACCATCGTGTAGCCGAGGGCGCGACCGCGCGGCAGGATCGTGATCTTGGTCACCGGGTCGGTGTGCCGCATCGCGGACGCCACGAGCGCGTGGCCGCCCTCGTGATAGGCCGTGATCAGCTTCTCCTGATCCTTCATCACCCGGCTGCGGCGCTGCGGGCCGGCGATGACCCGATCGACGGCCTCGTCGAGGGCGCGGTTGTCGATCAGCTGGGCGTTGGAGCGGGCGGTGAGGAGCGCCGCCTCGTTGAGGACGTTGGCAAGGTCGGCACCGGTGAAGCCGGGGGTCTTGCGGGCGAGGACCTCGAGGTCGACCCCCTGCGCCATGGGCTTGCCCTTGGCGTGCACCTCGAGGATGCGGCGGCGGCCGTTCAGGTCGGGAGCGTCGACGCCGATCTGGCGGTCGAAGCGGCCGGGGCGCAGCAGCGCGGGGTCGAGGATGTCGGGCCGGTTGGTGGCGGCGATCAGGATGACGTTCGTCTTCACGTCGAAGCCATCCATCTCGACCAGCAGCTGGTTGAGTGTCTGCTCGCGCTCGTCGTGGCCGCCGCCCATGCCGGCGCCGCGATGGCGGCCGACCGCGTCGATCTCGTCGACGAAGATGATGGCGGGCGCGTTGTTCTTGGCCTGCTCGAACAGGTCGCGAACGCGGCTCGCGCCGACGCCCACGAACATCTCCACGAAGTCGGAGCCGGAGATGGAGTAGAAGGGAACGCCCGCCTCACCGGCCACGGCGCGGGCGAGCAGCGTCTTGCCGGTTCCGGGAGGGCCGTAGAGCAGCACTCCCTTGGGGATGCGAGCGCCGACCGCGAGGAACTTGGCCGGCTCCTTGAGGAAGTCCTTGATCTCCTGGAGCTCCTCGATGGCCTCATCCGTGCCAGCCACATCCTTGAACGTGACCTTGGGGCTCTCCTTGGAGACGAGCTTGGCCCGGGACTTGCCGAACTGCATGACCCGGTTGCCGCCGCCCTGCATGCCGGAGAGCATCAGCCAGAAGAAGGCGCCGATGAGGATCAGCGGCAGCAGGAAGCTGAGGGCCGACCAGACCCAGTTGGGCTGCGGGACCTCGTCGTCGTAGCCGCTCGCGATGTCGGCTGCGTCGACCGCCTTGACGATGTCGGCACCGCGCGGGGTCACGTAGTAGAACTGCACCTGCTTGCCGAGATCGGCGTCAGCGGTGCGCAGCGTGATGTCCACCCGGTTCTCGCCGTCGACGATCTTGACCGTCTCGGCCTTGCCCGCCTGCAGCAGGTCGAGGCCCTGCTGAGTGGTCACCTGGCGGAAGCCCGAGCCGGTGAGCAGGCTGGAGCCGACCCACACGACGATGACCGCGATCACGATGTAGAGGATCGGGCCTCGGAAGATGCGCTTGAAGTCCATGGTGCGACTAGGGTACAGCCCGGTATCTGGGCTTCCTCCCCTTGTTTGCCGTGGGCGAAAATCGCGCGGCCTCCGCTAGTGGCCGCCCCCCCGGTAGACGTGGGGGGCGAGGACGCCGACGCCGCGCAGGTTGCGGTACCGCTCCGCGTAGTCGAGGCCGTAGCCGACGACGAACTCGTTGGGGATGTCGAAGCCCACGTAGCGGGGGTCGACCTGCATCTTGGCGGCCTCCGGCTTGCGCAGGAGAGCGCACACCTCGACCGATGCGGGACCCCGGGAGCGGAGGTTCTCGAGCAGCCAGGAGAGAGTGAGACCCGAGTCGATGATGTCCTCGACGATGAGGACGTGCCGGCCCGCCAGCTCGGTATCGAGGTCCTTGAGAATGCGGACCACGCCCGAGGACTTGGTGCTGCTGCCGTAGGAGCTCACTGCCATCCAGTCCATCTCGACGGGCAGGGTCAGCTCTCGGGCCAGGTCGGCCATCACCATGACTGCGCCCTTGAGCACCCCGACGAGGAGGAGATCCTCGCCCGCGTAGTCGCGCTCGATGTCGCGGCAGAGCTCGGTGATCCGCTCGCGGATCTGCTCCTCGCTGAGCAGCAGGTTGAGCAGATCGTTCTCGACGTCGGCGGGGCCCATGTCCTCTTCCTTCTCCCTCAGGCGGACGGGGCGGCGGCCGAGAACCGCAGCATGCCGTCGCGGCGCTCCACCCTAACCCCGGGCAGATCGACCGGTCCCTGACCGTGCCAGTCGGTGACCAGGCGGGCCACGGCGAGGGTCTGCGCCCTGCTGGGCGTGAGGCCGAACTCGCCCTCGACCGCGAGCCGGATCACCCGCTGGCGGAGCGCGGCGGGGTTGGACGCGAGCGCAGCGACGGGGAGCGCGATGCCCGCCTCGGCGTGCTCGGCGATCTCCTCCACCCACTCCTCCGCCATGGCGTCGAGGGCCGCCGCGTCCTCCCTCAGCTGCTCCGCGGTCCGCGCGAGTGCCTCGGCCACCCCCGGACCGAGCTCGCGCTCGAGCACCGGCAGCACCTGATTCCGGACTCGGACCCGGCGGAATCGGGGGTCGAGGTTCTGCGGGTCGTGCCACGGTGTGAGGCCCGAGTCCGTGCATGCTGCCGCCGTGGTGGCGCGAGGAACGTCGAGCAGGGGGCGCAGATAGGGAGCACTGTCCGCCCGCATCCCGCTCAACGAGTCCGGCCCGGACCCGCGGGCGAGCCCCAGCAGGACCGTCTCGGCCTGGTCGTCGCGGGTGTGCCCCAGCAGCACCCGCACCGCCCCGGTCTCGGCGACGGCGGCGTCGAGGGCGGCATAGCGCGCGGCGCGGGCCGCCGCCTCGGGACCGCCCTCCCCCGTCACGGATACGCGGCGCACGAGGACCGGATGCAGTCCCAGCTGCACCGCCTGCTCGGACGCGCGCCGGGCCACCTCCGCGGACCCGTCCTGGAGGCCGTGATCCACCACGACGGCGCCCACCCGCAAGCCGGCCCGCGGCGCCTCGAACGCCGCCGCGGCGGCGAGTGCGAGGGAGTCAGGACCCCCACTCAGCGCGACGAGGATCAGGCGGTCGTCGCCGGGTCCCAGAAGGGCGAGGGAGTCCCGGACCGCCCGGCGCAGGTCGGCGACGGCCGGCGTCAATCGGGGCCGGGAGGGCATCCACTAACGTTATTGCGTCGGCGGCTCCTCGCCCCGACGCATCCCGAACTTCGCCGAGGAGAGCCATGCCCCAGTACGACGTCGTCGTCGAGATCCCCAAGGGGAGCCGCAACAAGTACGAGGTCGATCACGAGACAGGCAGGGTCTGGCTCGACCGGGTGCTCTTCACGAGCTTCGTCTACCCGGTGGACTACGGCTACTTCGAGGGCACTCTGGGCGGCGACGGCGACCCGCTGGACGCCCTGGTGCTGCTCGAGCTGCCGGTCTTCCCCGGAGTGGGCGTCAAGGTGCGCCCGGTCGGCGTGCTCAAGATGAGCGACGAGGCGGGCACCGACGAGAAGATCCTCGTCGTCCCCTACAAGGATCCGCGCTGGAGCCACATCCAGGACCTCGAGGACGTGCCGGAGCAGATCCGCAACGAGATCGAGCACTTCTTCCGCCGCTACAAGGACCTCGAGCCCGGCAAGTTCGTCAACATCGACGGCTGGGAGGGCGCCGAGTCGGCGAACCAGCTGGTCGAGGAGGCCATCACCCGCCTCGCTGAGAGCGGCGGGCACGTCCCCGGCAACTGAACCGGGCCTCATCGCGCCGGCCGCCCTCGGGATGCGGGCAAGCGCGGGGAGCGCCGTCAGCCGGTGGGGCGGGCGACGTAGCCGACGCGCTCGTAGGAGCGTACGGGCACCTCGCGGACGGGCACGCCGTCGTACGGCGCCTCGATCATCATGCCGCCTCCCACATAGAGGGTGACGTGGTACATGTCGCCCCCACCGGAGGAGTAGAAGATGAGGTCGCCGGGCTGCCGATCGGCATACGGCACCAGGTTCCCACTGCTCCGGGCGTGGTCGTACTGGTTCGTGGCGGAGTGGGTGCCGATGTAGATCCCCACCGACGAGTAGGCCATCTGAGTGAGGCCGGAGCAGTCCCAGCGGTCGGGCCCGGCTCCGCCGAGCTGATACATCTCGCCCTTCTGGGCTCGGGCGTACGAGATCGCGCCGGCGACCTTGCCCGGGGACGGCGCGGGCGCCTGCGGCTCGGGCGTCGGGCCGGGCTTCGGGTCGGGCTTCGGAGTCTCCCCCTGGCCTCCGGACTGGCCGCCCGAGTCGTCACTCGGGGATCCACCGGAGGAGTCACCGGAGGAGGGAGCCTGCGGGGGCGCCTCGGACGGGGTGCCGGCGGCGGGCGGGGCGGGGGGCTCTTCGTCCTGCCGGTCCTGCTCCGCCTGCGCCGCGGCGGCCTTCTGGCGCCGGTACTCGGCCTCCGCCTCCACCGTCGTGTTCTTGAGGGCCGCGAGCTGCTCGAGCAGCCGGCCCTGGCGCTTCTGCTGTTCGGCGAGGGCGGCCAGCGACTGCTGCGCGGCAGAGGAGGCGCTCGTGAGGGCGCTCCTCGCCGACTCGGCGAGGCGCTTGCGCTCGTCCGCGGCCTGCTTCGCTTGCTCGGTGAGCGACTCTGCCAGGTTCTGATCGGCCGCGGCCACCGAATAGATCGCCTGGGACTGCTCCGAGAGCTTGCCCATGGCGCTCAACTGGTAGAGCAGCTGGTCGGAGTTGCCGTCGAGGGCCAGGCTGAGCCCGACCTCGCCCCCCGCAGTGCGCGCGAGGTGTGCGGCGAGCAGCCCTGCCCGCATCTTGGACACCCGGGCGCGCTCGCCCGCCTGCTCCGCGCTGGCGGCCAGCTCCGCCTCACGGACGCTCGCGACATCGAGGGCGTCCTTCGTCACTCGGTACTTCTCGTCGGCGATCTGCTGCTGCCGGCCCGCCGCGGCTGCACTCGCTTCGAGGCCGTCGAGCAGCGCGGACAGGGACTCGATCTCGGCCTGCTTGGCCGCCTCGTCGCCCTTGGCGTGCTCCACGTCGTCCGACGACGGATAGTCAGGGGTGGCGGTGGCGGTCCCCACGCCGAAGCCGGCGGAGAGCGCCCCGATGGCCACGGCGGAGAGCGCGACCCTGGGCCGCATTCCGCGCCGGTCGCGTCGGGAGAGCCGGTGCTCAGCCAAGAGCCGCGCCCCGGGCGCGCATGAACGGGACAGCGTCGATCGCGCTGCCTCCGGTTCGCACCTCGAAGTGCAGGTGGCAGCCGGTGCTGGCGCCGGTCGTGCCGACCGAGGCGATGTTCTCGCCGGCGTCGACGTCGTCGCCGACGCTCACGAAGATGCCGCCCGGCCGGATGTGGGCGTAGCCGGTGCTGATGCCGTCGCCGTGGTCGATCAGCACGAAGTTGCCGTAGGTGCCGTTCCAGCCCGCATAGATCACGGTGCCGCCGGTCGCGGCATAGATGGAGGAGCCGCAGCCGGACCCCAGGTCGGTGCCGCGGTGGAAGGAGTTGGCGCCCGCGGGCTGACCGGGCCGGTAGCCGTAGTTGTCGGTGATGTAGCCGTAGGCGGGAACCGTCCACCCCTGGGAGCTCAGCTCGCCGGAGTCGCCGGAGGTTGAGCTGCCCCCTGCTGCTTCGGCGGCAGCGGCGGCGGCCGCCGCGACCGCGGCGGCGGCCTGGCGGCGGCGCTCCTCGACCCCCGCCTCGTACTGCTCGGTGGTGGTGGCGGTGACGTCCTTGAGTGCCGCAAGCTGCTGCTCGAGCACCGCATTCTTGTCCTGCTGCTCGGCGAGCTGGGCTTCGGCGGCCTGGGTGGCGGCGACGGCTTCGGCCATCTTCTTCTCGGCCTCGACTCGGAGCTTCTCGCGCTCCTTGCGGGCGACTCCGGCCTGGTCACTCAGGGACTGGGCGGTGTTCTTGGCGGCGAGCGCGGCGGAGTAGACGCCGTCGTTGATCTGGGCGAGCTTGCTGGCCGAGCCGAGCCGGGCGAGCAGCTCGTCCGCTCCTCCCCCGCCCTCGAGGAACAGGTTGGCGCTGAGTTCGGCGCCCCCGCCCGACCGGTAGAGCTGTGCGGCGAGCAGGCCGGCCCGGGCGTTGGCCTCCTTGGCGGCGGCCTTGCTCTCATCGGCCTGGTCCTGGATGGTCCTGGCCTTGAAGTCGGCCGCGTCGAAGGCGTCCTGCGCGACCTGGTACTCGGCGCCGCGCTGCTCCGCGAGAGCCTGGGTCTCGGCTACCTTCCGCTCGGAGTCGGCGATCAGACCTTCGATGCGGGAGATCTCGGCCGTCTTGGCCTTCTCGTTCTTCTTCGCGTTCTGCACGTCGTCCCAGCTGGGATAGTCGACGGCCCACGCGGGCGAGGAGGTGAGGCTCACGATCGCCAGGATCGCCAGGAGCGCGGCGAGGAGCCGTCGACGGACGTGCGCTGCGTGCACGACGATCACCCCCCGGAGACCTAGCGAACCTTGTCGGATGGGTCGAAGGTAACTCCCCTTTCGCGGGCCACCCGCCCCGGCTCGCCGGATGGGGGCGCATCTGGGGCGCGCGCCGCTCCCGCTGTGCCGGATTTGCGACCTTCGGATCCTGCCCTATGCTGGTGTGCCGGTGAGTTCCTCGAGGGAATTGCGGCCCCATCGTTTAGTGGCCTAGGACGTCGCCCTTTCACGGCGATAACACGGGTTCGAATCCCGTTGGGGTCACGAAGCCCTACACTGGAACGCACCGAAAGTAAGGCCCTGTAGCGCAGCTGGTTAGCGTGCCGCCCTGTCACGGCGGAGGTCGCGGGTTCAAGTCCCGTCAGGGTCGCGAGATG
This sequence comes from Naasia sp., assembly GCF_025465545.1. GTDB lineage: Bacteria > Actinomycetota > Actinomycetes > Actinomycetales > Microbacteriaceae > Naasia. Next base: position 18,316 of record NZ_JAODMK010000038.1, read on the forward strand.
CGGCGGAAGCCGCCTCGGCGGAAGGCGAGCGCCAGCTCGACTCCCTGTCGGCTCTGTAGCTCAGTTGGTAGAGCGCACGACTGAAAATCGTGAGGTCACGGGATCGACGCCCGTCGGAGCCACTGCCCCGGGCCCAGGCTTCTACTGGGTTCGGGGCTTCTTCGTGCCCGCACAGCGAGCCCGCCCTGACTTGCCCAGTTCTGCCGCAATTTGGCATCGAGTTGCGGCCGAAGTGGGCAGGTCACCGTTGTTCGGACGCGTGCCTGCTGCAGCGGCTCAGGCGGACTCTCCGATGGGGACCTGCCCATAGCGGGAAACCTCGTCGCGGTACTTCATGACCTCGGAGCGCATGCCGATGCCGCAGACGCCGACCATGTGGTCCCCGACGTAGTAGCCGTAGACGCAATCCTCCTCGGGCCGTCCTGCGAGCAGCTCCGCCCGGTCGGCCACTGCAGGGAGCCCGAAGGCGAGGAGGTGGATGTCGTACTGATCGCTCCAGAAGGACGGCACCGGGGCGAACCGTTCTGCGACCACGGCAGGGAGGCCCGGATCGTCCGCCAGCTGCATCGCGAGGACCCGGCTCGCTCGCTTGGCTGTCTCGGTGGGGATGTTCCAGTGTTCGATCGATGCCGGCGTATCCCCGTAGATGGCGTTGGGAAAGCGGGCCACATCCCCGACGGCGAACACGTCGGCCCAGGGGCTTCCGTCGGCTCTCAGCACGCGCATGGCCGAGTCCGTGCGCAGGCCCAGCTCCGCGTCCACATCGTTCCCGCGGAGCCATTCCGTGTTGTGCACGGAGCCGATCGCCTCGACGAGGACCTCGCACGGGAGCTCGGACCCGTCCGCCAACCGGACGCCCTCCACCGAGTGCTCGCCGAGGACGTCGGCCACGTGCGTCCCCATCCGGAAGGAGACGCCGCGCGTCTCGTGACGCCGCATCACCCCTTCCGCGAGAGCCGCCCCGAGCGGGCCCAGCATCGGAAGCTGCGCGGACCCCACGACGGTCACCTGGCAGCCGATCTGGCGCGCGCTCGCGGCCACTTCGCAGCCGATGAAGCCGGAGCCCGCGATCACCACGCGAGCACCCGGCACCAATGCGTCGCTCAGTGCTCCGGCGTCGTCGAGGGTGCGCAAGGCGAACGCACCGCTCAGACCCACAGTGCGCGGCGACAGCCGCTTGGGTCGGAGTCCGGTCGCCACCACGAGGGCCCGGTAGGCGACGTCCTCCCCGTCGGCGGTGCGGACGCGTCGCCCTTCGAGGTCCGCCGATTCGATCCGGATGCCGAGCCGCCAGAGGACATCGGCGGTCGCCGCGCGCTGGGGGAACGCGACCGCCGCGTGCGACACCGGCCCCGCGAGCGCGTCCTTCGACAGAGGAGGCCGGTTGTAGGGAGCATGCGGCTCGTCCCCGAAGACGGTGATGGGGCCGGCGTAGCCCGATCGTCGAAGTGCTTCAGCGGAGCGCAGTCCTCCGAGCGACGCCCCGACGATGACTACGGGCAGGCTCACTCGGCCGCCTAGCTCCGCAGGACCAGCGCGATGGCCTGCATCGGGCACACGTCTACCGCCGCCTCGACGTTGTCGAGCTCCGAGTCGTCCGCCTCCGGGGTGTACTCCATCTCGTCATTGGCATTCAGAGAGAACACGTTCGGCGCCTCGATGACGCACGACCCGAAGTTCTGACACTGCGTCCTGTCAACTTGGATCTTCACCATGGCTGAACCTCCGTCGAATAGACCGCCGCAACGATCGTGCCAGATTGTCCGACCCGGGTCGCACTCCTTGCGCCTGCTGCCCCAAAACGGCTGGGCCCGCGACCCTGAACCCGGGATGAGCAGTTCAGCCTGGGTTCAGCGCCGCCGCAGTACCGTCGCGACACCTCGACAAGAGAAAGGAACACAATGCAGAAGAAGAGATTGACACTCGGGCTCGCGGGTTGCATTCTGGCCGGCGGTCTCGCGGTCGCGGGCAGCGGAATCGCCAACGCTGCGGGGGCGGGCGACGCCGGCCCCGCGGAGCACGACACGGCCATCAGCGGTTCGGCGCTCGAGACGGCCAGCAAGGCGGCGCTCGCGGCCACCGGCCAAGGCCGGGTCACGGACAGCGAGGTCGGCGACGAGGAGAGCTACTACGAGGTAGAGGTGACTCTCGACGACGGCAGCGAGGTCGACGTTCAGTTGGACCAGGGGTTCCAGCTCGTCGAAATCAACTGACGCGGCGCCCGGGACCCTTGCCGCCTCGGCGGCCAGGGTCCTCCGCGTTTCCGGAGCAATACTGTGGCGCTGGAGGATGCGGTGAAGGTGCTCGTGATCGATGACGACGTGAAGCTCGTGGCGCTGGTGAAGCGGGGCCTCGAGGCGGAGGGGTTCACGGTCGATGTCGCCTATGACGGTGCCGACGGCCTCTGGCGGGCGTCGGAGTCGAGTCACGACGTGATCGTGCTCGACATCATGATTCCCGGCCGCAACGGATTCCTCGTCTGTTCGGAGCTGCGGGCCAACGGATCCTCGACACCCATCTTGATGCTCACCGCCAAGGACGGCGACCTCGATGAGGCCGAGGCGCTGGACACCGGCGCGGACGACTACCTCGTGAAGCCGTTCTCCTTCGCGGTTCTGGTGGCACGCCTGCGCGCTCTCGTGCGGCGGAGTGGAACGAGCACACGAGTCAGCCTCGCGATCGCCGACTTGCGTCTGGACGTGGCGACCCGCCGGACTTGGGTGGGCGTGCGTGAGGTCGGGCTGACGGCGCGCGAATTCGCGGTCCTCAGCTACCTCGTGCAGCGAGCGGAGGAGGTCCTGTCCAAGCGGGCCATCCTCGACGGGGTATGGGACGACGATTTCGAGGGCGACCCGAACATCGTCGAGGTGTACATCGCCCGGCTGCGGCGGAAGCTGGGGGCCAGCCGCAGCAGGGCGTCGATCGAGACCATCCGCGGCGCCGGGTACCGGATGAGGGCGGACTGAGGTGAGGTGGAGTGCTCGGGTCCGGATCACGGCAGTGGCCTCCGTGCTCGTCCTCATCGTGCTCGGCGTCACCGGCGCCACACTGGCGGCGACTCAGCGCGCCGTGCTCACGGACAGTGTCGACGAGGTGCTGCAGCGCAGAGCGGCGGACCTCGAGGCGAGTCTGGATGCCGGAGAGCTGGCTGACCCGATACCGGGGCAGGGCGACGAGGAGTCGTTCGCGGAGGTGGTGGCTGCGGACGGCGGGCTGATCGCCAGCACGGCGAATCGCAGCCCCGACGGCCCACCACCGCGTGCACCCTCGCCGAGTCGGGCGTTCGGCGAGATACGCAAGGGGGACCAGCACTACCGGGTGTTGACCGAAGTCCACCACGGTTTCCTGGTCCGGGCGGGCACCCCGCTCGACGACGTCGATGACAGTGCGCTCGCCCTGGTGCGCGGTCTCGGGTTCTCCATACCGGCGGCCACCGTCCTGTTGGCCCTCCTGGTGTGGCTGGTCCTCGGCCGGGTACTGCGCCCGGTCGAGTCGATTCGCAGTCAGGTCGCCGAGATCTCGGGCGGCAGCCTGGATCGTCGTGTGCCGGTACCGGGAGCCGATGACGAGATCGGCAGGCTGGCCCGGACGATGAACGAGATGCTGGACCGGCTGGAGCGCTCGGCCGAACTTCAGGAGCGCTTCGTCGCCGATGCCTCGCACGAGCTGCGGGCGCCACTCGCCCGCATCAGGACCGAAATCGATGTCAGCCTGGCGGAGGGGGTTCACCCCGACGCCCGCGCCGTCCTCCGAAGCGTCAGTGAGGACGTGGACTCACTTCAACAGCTCGTTGCGGATCTGCTTGCGCTCGCACGAAGCGACAGCCGCGTCCCCCTGACCCATCGCCTGGCGGTGGACCTCGACGACCTGGTTCTTCGGGAGGCGGAGCGGGCCCGAACTCGGAACGTCGCGAGCATCGACCTGTCCGCGGTGTCCGGTGCCCAGGTCCTGGGCGACCCGTCGCAGCTCTCCCGCGTCATCCGCAACCTCCTCGACAACGCGATCGCCTATGGCGGAGGAAGAATAGCCGTCTCGCTCGCCGAGCAGGACGGGAGTGCCGTCCTCGCGGTCTCGGACGACGGCCCTGGTGTGCCGCCCGGATTGCAGGAGCGCATGTTCGAACGCTTCACACGTGCCGACGAGGCCCGCACGCCCTCGGCAGGGGGAGCCGGCCTCGGCCTCTCCATCTCCCGACAGATCATCGAGGCCCATGGGGGCGTCATCTCGTTCGATCCGGGGCGGCGGCGAGGCGCACGGGTCGTCGCCCGACTCCCGGCCATTCGGGCCGGGCAGTCGTAGTGCTTCGGGCCCGGCAGACGACCCGAGCCCGAAGCGATCGCTGACCTGCCCAGTTCTGCCGCAACTCGACGGCGACTTGCGGCAGAAGTGGGCAGGTCACCGTGCAGGGGTTCGTCACCCTCGACGGTGAGGGGCTGATGGGCGAGCTGACCAGGCGGTACAACCGGGTCCCCGAGCAGGTCGGATCACGCACCCTCACCGGGGTAGCGCCGTTCGGGTGACTGCGGTGGCCGGGATCGTCAACGTCGTGTCCTAGGCGGGCGGGGGCGCGGAGCCTACCGTGGAGTCATCGCCACAGAAGCGAATCCGAACCAAGTGCGTTCTTACCGACGCCCTCGTTCCGGTCGATGTGGCTCGTCTCCCACCCTCGCCAGCGCGCGACAGTGACCGCCTTCCGCCGATTCGCGAGCAGCGAACGCGTCGCATCGCGGTGCCCGCCGGACTGGCACGCCTCGTGTCGCGAATTCGCGACGTCAGATCTTCCTACCCCCGAATCGAGCAGTTCATGAAGACCTCCACCCCCTCCCAAGCCCGACCGGCTCGCTGGTTCCGCGTCGCTCGCGGACTCGGCATCGGCCTCGGCGTCGTTGTCGCGGCGACCGGAGTCTCCGCGTTCGCCAACGCTTCGCTGAACGCGACCGAGAGAGACAGCATCGCGCCCTACGGCCAGAAGGTGACGATCGCGGCGGGCGACATCAACGTCTACCGGAACGGCGGCACCGGCCCCACCATGGTGCTGCTCAGCGGCTACGGCACGCCGGCACCGGCGATCGACTTCGCGCCGCTCATCCGCGAGCTCGATGCCTTCGACGTGATCGTCGTCGAGGGGTTCGGCTACGGCTACAGCGACCTCGATGTCGGCGATCGGACCGTCGAGAACATCACCAGTGAGCTGCACGAGGTGCTCGCGGATCTCCAAGTGGATGAGCCCGTGATCCTCGTCGGGCATTCCGTTGGCGGAATCTATGCGCACTACTACGCCAACGCCTACCCCGACGAGGTGTCGGCCGTCGTCGGCATCGACCCGATGGCGGCCACTGCGTCGTCGCTCGAGGTCGGCACCCCGTCCGTCCTGGAAACCGCCACCGCGGCATCCGGCCTCTTCCGGTGGGTGACGCAGATCGCTCCCGACCTCATCCAGCCTCCGGGAACCGCCTACACCGCGGATGAGCGCCGTCGCACCGCCACGATGACCAACTGGACCTACGGCAGCCGCTCGACCGCCGACGAGTGGAGCCGCATCGGCGCCAACTCGACGAAGGCCGCAGCGCAGCCCTTCATGGCGGATCTGCCCGTTCTCGAGATCCTGTCCAGCGACAGCGTGAAGTACGACTCGGAGTGGCTGCCCAAGCACGAGGCCGAGCTCTCCGACGTCACGACGCATCAGCTCGAGGTGCTCGAGGGGGCCCACTACCTGCAGTGGACCCAGGCGCCGGCCCTGGGGCGGATCATCTCCGACTTCGTCGCCGCGCACGTCGGAAGCTGACCGGGACCTCTCCTCGATTGCCCTGTGCGGCGTACGTCATCCGTGACGTACGCCGCACACTCGACTCTCCGAGGTGTCTGGTCCGGCGTCGCATCACGCTGCGTGCCTGCGCCCACGGAACAGCAGATAGGCCGCGAGGCCCGCCCCGAGCAGCGCCACCGCCGCAGCAGCCACGAACGCTGCCTGGAATCCCGCGCCCACGTCCTGGCCCTGGCCGCTCGCAATCGCGGCGATCGAGCTGAAGGCGCTGACTCCGATGGCGCCGCCGATCTGGGAGCTCGAGTTCGCCAGGCCCGCGGCGAGACCGGATCGCGCGGCAGGAACGGCGGACGCGATGACCATCGTCGTCGGCGTGAAGCTCAGGGCGACCCCGGCCGCCGCCAGCAGCAGACAGGGAAGGACCTCCCAGCCGTAGCTGCTGCCCGTTGAGAGCCGCGCGAGCGCGAGGTGACCGATCGCCAGCAGCAGCAGGCCAACCAGCAGGGTCCGGCCGGCACCCAGTCGTCGGATCAGTCGAGGCAGCAGGAGGAGCGATACGACGAAACCGGCAACGGAGGTGGGCACCATCGCCAACCCGGAGATGCCCGGCTGGAGGAGGAGGACCTGCTGAAGGAACAAGGCCGTGAGGAAGAACGTCGACACCCGCGCCGCGCCCCCCAGCAGCCCGATGGCCACTCCGAGAGACGCCACCGGATCGCGCAGGAGGGGCAGCGGAATGATCGGATCCGCAACGATCCGCTCGATTGCGAAGAACGCCGCGGCGAGCCCGGCGGCGGCCCCGAACCAGAGGAGTGTCGGTACTGCGTTCCAGCCGTTGTCCGCGCCGGAGAGCACCGCGGCGATGAACGCGAGCGATGAGCCGGTGATCGCCGCTGCTCCCGGCGCATCGAAGCCCACGTGCAGGCGCTCCGACGCGGGCGCCGGCAGTCGGGAGGGTGCCAGAAGGACTGCGGCAATCGCGACGGGGGCCGTCACGAAGAACACCCCCTGCCAGCCGAATGCTGCCGTCACGAGCCCGCCGAGGGCGACGCCGAGCGCCCCGCCGGCTGCGGACGCGGCACCCCAGCCGCTCATCGCACGAGCCCGAGAGGTGCCGGGAAAGGTGTGCAGGATCAACGAGAGCGCCGCCGTGCTGAGCGCTGCCGCGCCGACGCCCTGGAGCGCTCGAGCGGCGATGAGCACTGCACCGTTCGGGGCCAGCCCGGCTGCGATCGTCGCCGCTGCGACGATGGCGGCGCCGACGAGGAACATCCGTCGTCCGCCGAAGACGTCGGCGGCGCGCCCCGCGAGGAGGAGGAGGCCGCCGAACGTCAGGAAGTAGGAGTTGACGATCCAGGCGAGTCCGGTCGGCCCCAGTCCGAGGTCGCGGCCGATGGAGGGCAGGGCGACGTTGACCACCGAAGAGTCGAGCATCACGAGGAACTGCGCCACGATCAGCAGTGCGAGCACTCCCCGTCGGTGGCGCGCTATCGGCGCGACGAGCACCGGCGTTGGTTCGAGCATTTCGGTACTCCGATCGACGAGCGACAGGAACAGCGCGGCAGGCCCTCAGCCTGCGATCACTGCCGTTCACTGGTCCTGCTCAACTCACTATGACCCCTGTCGTGATCGCGAGCACGAGCACGGCGGCGGCCACCCAGTCGGTGGCGGCGCAGAAGGGGGGCCACCATCGCGTGTTCGCCACGAACTGGGACCGGTGCTGCCAGTAGTCCTTCACCCCGTGTGCGGCGAGTCCGGCCACGATCAGCCAGGGCGGTCCGGTGATGCCGAGGGTGGCGATGACGACGAACGCCAGGGCGACGGCCACCTCGACGACGATCACTTTGGGGCGGCCGTCTGCCACGGCGAATCCGATGTAGATGGCGGCGATGAGGATCAGCCCGGACGCGTAGACGGTGGCTGCGGGCAGCCACCAGAAGCCGAGAGGCGAGGCAGCCTGGGCCAGGCCGGCGACCACGCCCGCGAGGACCGGCACGGACACGCCGCGCAGCCGTCCGTGCAGGCCGGCGGCAGCATTGTGAACAGTGCCGGCCGCGGTCATGGGGTGAACTGCGCGATCCGCTGCGCCCACCCTTGCAGACCGGGGCTGATCGAGATCCAGGCCGTCACCGTCGCGAAGGCGCACGACTCGGGGCCCCACCACCGCCGGCAGTCCGGCGGGCGCCGTGCTGAATACGCTCGGGTCGGTCACTGCTCTTTCCTTCCACGTCGAATCGCTGCGTCTCGTGTCGTCCCGACGAGGGGGTGCGGCGGTGAGGACTCCCGAGGGTCACCGAGAGGGCGGCCGGGAAGGTCCGGCGCGGGGCATGCCACGTCGTTCGGCGCAAGTCCGTGAGGATGCCTTCACGGTATGGCTCGCCCGGTGGCGCGCCTAGGACACGATGTTGACGATCTCGGCCACGACCCCGACTGGCGGCGCCTCCGGCCGAGACCGACGCGCGGCGGGGACCGCTCAGGCAGGCCCGAAGTGGAAGCGATGCTTGGTCGGGGTGGTGTTCAGCCGGCGCTGGAATGCGCGGTTCATCGTCTCGGGTGTGCCGAAGCCACAGCTGCGAGCAATCTGGTCCACGGGGCTCTGGGTCGTCTCGAGCAGGCGGCAAGCCGCTTCCATCCGCACCGCCTCCACATACTCCGCGGGGGTGGTGCCCACTTCCGCCTTGAAGAGTCGGCTGAACTGCCGCTCCGACAGGTGAGCGCGAGCCGACAGGACCGGGATGGAGAGGTCGTCGACCAGGTGTTCCGGCAGCCAGTCGAGCAGGTCGCGGATGGGCTCCTCGTTCGCCGATTGGGCGGCCAGGAGTGCCGAGAACTGGCCCTGCCCCCCGGAGCGACGCAGGTACACGACGAGGCGCCGCGCGACGATCGCGGCGGCCTTCCTTCCGTGGTCGTCGGCGACCAGGGCCAGCGCCAGGTCGATTCCGGCGGTGACACCGGCCGACGTCCAGACGTTGCCGTCCTGCACGTAGATCGAGTCGGGCTCGACCGAGACCTCCGGGTACTTCGCCTCCAACTCCGCGCACTCAGCCCAATGGGTGGTCGCGCGGCGGCCGTTCAGGAGGCCCGCGGCCGCAAGGAGGAAAGCTCCCGAGCAGACCGAGGTGACCCGTCGCGACTGTCCGGCCAGGCGACGGATGTTGTCGACGAGCTTCGTGTCGCCGGCCGCCAGGTCCATGTCGCGGCCGCCCGCCACCACGAGGGTGTCGATGGGACCGACGACCTCGTCGATCGGCGTTGAGGCGAACTCCAGTCCACTGGTCGAGAGCACCGAGCCACCGTGGGTGCTGACGATCTCGGTGGCATAGCGAGGTATCGGCAGGAATCGCGACGCGCTCGAGAACACCTCGAGCGGCCCGGTCACGTCGAGGATCTGAGCCGAGGCGAATCCGACGATCACGATCCGGGGTTCGATCACGGGTTTTCCTCTGGGGTCGACGTCGGTGGCCGAGATCGTCAACCTCGTGTCCTAGGTGGGCCAGCGTGCGGATCCTACCGTGGGGATGTCCCTCCGACCAGGAATCGAGCTGAAGTGCGTCCCCAACGCGGCACTGACTTCTGGTGGCTCTGGCTCCTGTTCGTCGCGGCCACGACGGCGGTCGTGATCGCCTTCGCGCGCTTCAGGAGCAATGAGCGGATCGCGGAAGCGATGGCTGCCGGGGCCGCGCGCCGACGAAGCGAACCAGGAACACCAGCGCCCGACTGAGCCGCAGAGAACCGGCGGGCTTGCGGACGTGCCACGTGCACATCTGCAGGTCCTTGCTGCGCCTGAAAGCGACCGTCCCCTCGCTCGTATCCCCGAGACCCGTCCCTGCCACACCACTGAACCTGGAGTACTCCCATGTCACCTGCCGTCCGAAACATCGGCCGAATCGCCCTCTCGACCTCGATCACCCTCGTTGCCTTCGCCGGGGCTGCCGTGGCCGGACTGGCTCAGCCCGGCCCCCCGCCCACGTCGCCGGGGGAGGCCGCCCCGGGAGGAGAGCGCTTCACCGGGTCCACCGCAGAGGGAAAGATCGTCGTCGCGGTGGTGCTCGGCAAGTCCGGCTCCGAGGCGGCCGACGTGCTCGCCCCGTTCGACGTGCTCGCCACCTCTCCCCGATTCGCCGTCTATACGATCGCCGACTCACAGGCCGCGGCGCCGCTCGATGGCGGGCTCTGGCTCACTCCCGACTTCACCTTCGCCGACGCGGCGTCGGGCGCGGCGCCGAGGCCGGACCTCATCGTCGTGCCGGCCGTGAACCTGCCCGCCGAAACAGCGGAGGAGGGGGCACGCAGCTTCATCGCCGGCCAGTACGCCGACGGCGTCCATGTGCTCGGAATCTGCGCCGGGTCCCGCCTGCTCGCCGCAGCCGGCATCCTCGACGGGCTCACCGCCACGTCACATTGGTCGCGCATCTCCGAACTCGAAGAGTCCAACCCGGCTGTCTCATGGGTCCGCGGGGAGCGGTATGTGCAGGACGGCCGGGTCACGACCACCGGCGGTGTGACCTCGAGCATTCCCGGGACGCTCAAGGTGATGGCCGACCTGGCCGGCGCTGCCGAGGCCGCACGGGTCGGGAAGCTCATCGACTACCCCGGCTGGACGCCCGACTCCCCGGCCCGCATGCCCAAGAAGACCTTCGGCCTCGACGACGTTCCCGTGCTGATCAACGCGGCCTTCCCCTGGGCCCGCCCGACCTACGACATCCGACTGGCGGACGGCGTGGACGAGATCGATGCCGCGGCACTCTTCGAGATGTACAGCTACTCACTGGCCGGCACCACGCGCGCCGTATCGGCCTCGGGGTCGGTCAGGACCCGCCACGGCCTGAACCTCCGCACCGAAGTGCTGGGCGAGTCGACCGGCGGCGAGACCCTGCAGGCCGGCGGCTTCACGAGCCGCAGCGGGAGAGGAGGCTTCGACGCCGCCTTCGAGCAGCTGGGACGCACCGCCGGCTCCTCCGTTGTGGAATCGGTCAGCAAGATGCTCGAGTACCCGATCGACCGGGTGAACCGCGACCAGCCTTTCGCGTGGCAGCAGTGGCGCTCGACAGCGCTCCTCGCCGCCGCGGCACTCCTCGCCATCGCTGCGGGCTGCCTCCCCCTCGTTGCGCGCCGGATCCTGCGCCGCAGATGAGCCGCGCGCCCTTCCCCGAAGTTCGGCCCACGACACGAAGGAGGCCCGCCGTGGCCAACCGACCGAAGACCGCGACACGGAATGTCGCTGCCTATCGTGCCCGCCTCTTCCGCGGCGTTCTCGAGTATCTCGGGATGGTCGCGGCGATGCTCGCGGGGATGGTCGTCCTCGGCCTGCTCCGAGACGTGGTCGCACCGGGTCCCGCCCTGCGCGCCGACCTCGAGACGATGATCATGGCCACCGAGATGGTGATCGGCATGGCGGCGTGGATGATCGCGCGACGCCACGCCTGGCGCGGCATCGCCGTCATGTCCGCCGCCATGTACCTCCCGTTCCTCGTCCTCGCCCCGCTGCTCTGGGTCGGCGCGATCTCCGCAGAAGCCCTCGGGATCGGTGGTCATCTGCTGATGCTCGTCGCGATGGCCCTCGCGATGCCGCTGACGCACCGAACGGGCCACGGGGCACAGCGGGCGCAGCACGAGGGAACAGCTCGCTGAGCCGACCCTCCTGTGGGTGGCTGCGGGTACCGTGCCTCTCGTGGCCGAGCCGATCCAGTCCTGGTGGGCACGCCGCCAGTTCTCCCGCGGGGAGCGCGTGCCCTACGCGGTGGGCACCTACCGGGAGGCATGGGCAGCGTTCCCCGTCCTCATCCGCCAGTACCACCCGGAGCTCAACGCCGGGATCACGCTGACGCAGATCCCCCCGGCCGCCGAGGTGCTGCTGCAATGGCAGTGCGACGCGGGGCACATCTTCGTGGCCACCCCCGAGGAGCAGCGGATGCGGCCCGGCCGCGAGCGGCGGAAGTCGTCGTGGTGTCCGAGTTGCTCGGCGATGGCGCGGCCTCGGCCGGTCCGGATGCCCGAGCCGGTGCCGGAGCCGGCACCCGGGCAGGAGTCGGCACCTGAACCGGAGGCGGAGGCGCCGTTCGCCCTTCTCGCCTCGGCCGAGTGGCCACCGGCCGCGTCCTCGCCTGCTGCCCCTCGCGCCGCGCCTGCCCGGGTTCGCCCCGCGGCGCGACGTCGCGCTCCCCGGCTCTGCCTGCGCACGCCCGAGCTGCCCACCGGGGAACCGTTCGTCAGCGACTGCGCTCCCAGGCCCGCGTCGGCGGCCGAGGGGCAGCTTCGGGCCGAGCTGGCGGGTCGCCTGGAGTGGACGCCGGGGTTCAACGCGGTCCGGCTCGGGCGGCCCTTCTTCGAGCACCTGGAGGCCTGGCCCGACATCCTGCTCCCTGAGCTGCGCATCGCCGTCGAGTACGACACGGTGGGCCGGCACGGCCTCGAGCACGTCGGCCACCGCGAGGAGGCGGACCGGCGCAAGGACCGCGCGGTGCGCGCCGCCGGCTGGGAGGTCGTCCGGATCCGGACCGGGCGCCTGGAGAAGCTGGGGCCGCACGATGTCCAGCTGAGTGGGCTGACCCGCGCGGCGTACCCCGCGATCCTCGACGAGTTCCGGGCCATCCGCGGGCCGTTCCTCGTCGACGCCTATCTCCGCTGACCCCGGTCTGCGTCGCCCCTGCCCCGCAGCCCTACCCCCGCAGGGCGGTGGCCTCGCTGACCCACCGAGCGTGCAGATCCCAGGGATCGTCGACGCCGGCCGCGACGGCACCGACATGCTCGAGAAGCTCCGGCGACCTGCGGAACCACTCGCCCCCGAGGCGGTCATCCGCGAACTGCGCATGCCGTCGCTGCTCGAGCCGGCGCCCGCCGCGCTCGAACCCGAGCAGCTCGTCGTGCCAGATGCGGCCGAACCGCTGCCGAGGGTTCCCGGTCGTGCCGATCTTCACCCGGTCGGCGTAGCGGAGGTAGTAGACCACGTCCACCCGGGGCGGCGGCAGCTCATCGTCGACAACGTCCCCGACGCGCCACTCGCAGATCCCGCAGATCCATCCCGAGGGGTAGCGGACGCCCGTGCGCGACCCGCACGCGCGGCACGGAGCGGGAAGCAGGTCGGCGAGACCGTCCGCGCGCAGCGCCCAGTCCGCCGCGACCGCGAGGTGCAGATCGCACAGGTCAAGGGGCGCGTCCGCGGCGATGACGCCGCCGCAGTCGCCTGCGAGACAGCGGCGCGAGTGCTGCGCCCGCTTCATCGTCGGCGGGGGCGCAGACAGGACGCGGTTGCCTCGGATACCGGACATGCGGATGTGCTCCCTCTTCCAGGAGCAGGGCCGGCCACCTGCCGACCCCGATCGTACCCAGTGAGGTCTGACGTTGCCCGGTGGTGCGGCGCCGGAAGCTACTTGAGCTGGCCCGACCCGTCCGCCGGCAGGACCGCCGGCGCCGCGGGCAGGGCGACCAGGGCGGCCGGGAGCCCGGTGCGGATCTCGCGGGAACGGCTGCCGGGCAGTACCGCGAGGACCAGAAGCACGGCGGTGGTGATGATCGCTGCCCCGATGAGTACGGGGATCACGGTGCTGGCGTGCTCGGCAGCGGCGCCGAGGGAGAGGAGGAGGAATCGCAGCAGCACGAGAAGAAAGCTATGGCCTCGCGGGCACCCTCGAAGGCCCCCCGCGTTACAACTAAGCAACGGTTCGCTGGGCCCCGCCTCGACCCCTGCTGAACGCCCTGCGGCGTGTTGTGCGCGGCTGTATCGAAGGCGCCCTGGTCAGCACGGCGAGCCCGCGACGAGCGCCTGGGCGGCGACGGCAACCCCGTTGACGGATTGCCGCTCGGCGACGAGCGTGGAGGAAACATGTGCGGATCTCCAGGAGGAACCATGTCGGTCAAGAGCAGCGTCGTCGTGATCACGGGAGCCTCGAGCGGCATCGGACGGGCCACGGCCCTGCGCTTCGCGAAGAAGGGCGCATCCGTCGTCCTCGCGAGCCGGCGCGAGACCGCTTTGCAGGAGCTCGCGGTGCGGTGCCAGGAGCTCGGCGGGTCGGCACTCGCCGTGCCGACGGATGTCTCGGACGCGGCGGCCGTGCAGGCTCTCGCCGATGCCGCGATCCGCAAGTTCGGCCGGATCGACGTGTGGGTGAACAACGCCGCGATCTCGGTGTACTCACCGTTCCTCGAGATGCCGCTCGACGACCTCCGGCGGGTGCTCGACGTGAACATCCTCGGCTACGTCTACGGGGCGAGGGCAGCGCTGCTGGAGATGACGAAGGAGGGTCGCGGATCGCTCATCAATGTGGCGTCCATCGTGGGCGAGATCCCGCAGCCGTACACCGCGGCGTACGGCATGTCCAAGGCGGCGGTGCGCGCTCTCGGAGTCAGCCTGCGCTCCGAGCTGTGGCTCGCCAAGCAGAAGAGGATCAAGGTCTCGACAGTGCTGCCGGCCACGATCGACACCCGCTTCTTCCAGCACTCCGCCAACTACACCGGCCGCAAGGTGGTGGCGATGCCTCCCGTCTATCCCGCGGAGCTCGTGGCGAAGGCCATCGTGGACCTCGTGAAGGACCCGAAGGACGAGGTGACCGTGGGCGCGCTGGGCAAGACGATGGTGAAGCAGCACCGGGCCGCACCGGGGCCCCTCGAGGCGCAGATGGCGGTGCAGGTGGAGAGGACGCACCTGTCCCGCACGGAGCCCGTCGCCGCCAACCCTGGCACGATCTACGAGCCGGCTGCGGACCCGGCGGACGCCACCGTCTCCGGGGGCTGGCACGGTGCCAGCCGCACCGCCCGACGGGTCGTCGTCGGTCCGCTGCTGCTCGCGGGCGGCGGAGCGCTCGCCTGGCGCGCGCTGGGGCGCCGCGGCGCTAAGCGGTCGTAGGGCGGGCGGCGGGCAGGGGTCGCGGCACCGCGGGGACCCCGACGAGAAGCGATCCCGCTGGCGCGTCGTGGAGCACGACGGCTCCCGCACCGACCAGGCAGTCGTCTCCGATGGTGATCGCGCCGAGCAGGGTCGCCCCCGCGCCGATGATCACCCGGTCGCCCACGGTGGGATGGCGCTTCACGTGCCGCAGCGTCGTGCCGCCGAGGGTGACCCCGTGGTACAGCGTGACGTCGTCGCCGATCTCGGCGGTCTCACCGATGACGACCCCCATGCCGTGATCGATGAAGAGGCGCCGCCCGATCCGGGCGCCGGGGTGGATCTCCACGCCGGTGAGGAAGCGGGCGAACTGCGAGAGCATGCGGGCGGGAAGCCGCAGGTTCCGCCGCCAGAGCCGTGAGGTCAGCCGATAGGCCCAGATGGCGTGCAGCCCCGGATAGGTGAGCCCGACCTCGAGGCGGCTGCGCGCAGCCGGGTCGCGGCGAAGGGCACAGGAGATGTCCTCGCGAACGCCCAAGTCAGTCGACGAGGTCCTGGTACAGCACCGTCGAGAGGTACCGCTCACCGAAGCTCGCGACGATCACGACGATGGTCTTTCCGGCGTTCTCGGGCCGCTTGGCGAGCTGCACCGCGGCATGCACGGTGGCGCCCGAGGAGATGCCCGCGAGGATGCCCTCCTCGGCGGCGAGGCGGCGTGCCATGGCGACCGACTCGGCGATGTCCACGTCGATCACCTCGTCGTAGACCGCGCGGTCGAGGATCTCGGGCACGAAGTTGGCGCCGATCCCCTGGATCTTGTGCGGACCCGGCTGCCCGCCGTTGAGGATCGGCGACTCCTTCGGCTCCACGGCGACGACGGTCAGGCCCGGCTTCTGCTCCTTGAGGTAGCCGCCGGCGCCGGTGATCGTGCCTCCGGTGCCGATGCCGGACACGAACACGTCGACGGCGCCGTCGGTGTCGTCCCAGATCTCCGGCCCGGTGGTGCTGCGGTGGATGGCGGGGTTCGCCTCGTTCTCGAACTGGCGTGCTCGCACGGCTCCCGGCGTGTTCGCCACGATCTCCTCGGCCCGTGCCACGGCGCCCTTCATGCCCTCGGAGCCGGGGGTGAGCACGAGCTCGGCACCGTATGCCTTGAGCAGCATGCGGCGCTCGGTGCTCATGGTCTCCGGCATCGTGAGGATCACCTGGTAGCCCCGGGCGGCGCCGACCATGGCCAGTGCGATGCCGGTGTTGCCGCTGGTGCCCTCGACGATGGTGCCGCCCGGCTTCAGCTCGCCGGACTTCTCGGCGGCGTCCACGATGGCGACGCCGATCCGGTCCTTCACGCTGGCCGAGGGGCCGTAGAACTCGAGCTTGGCGAGCACGGTGGCCTCCGCCCCGTCGGTCACGCGGTTGAGCCGCACCAGTGGGGTGGAGCCGAACGCCTCCGTGATGGACGAAAGGATGCGCGCCATGGGAATCTTTGCCTCTCAGGCCGTCGTGCGGGTACGGGGAGCGGTGCGGGGGATCATCAGCAGCGTCGTGATGCTGACGGCGATCAGCAGGATGGCGCCGATGGTGACGAGGGGGCCGAGCCCCGCTGCGGGGAGCACGAACATCGCGACGCCTGCTGCGATGGAGACGATACCGCTGACGTAGCCGAACCAGCGGGGCTTGATCGCGTTCCGGACCCCTGCGATCAGGTCGACGAGGCCGTCCGCGATCCAGCCGATGCCGATCACGATGGCGAGCACGACGAGGGCCTGGAACGGGTCGGAGAGGGCGAGGATCCCGGCGATGACGACGAAGACGCCGAGGGTGCCGCTGACCCAGCGCATGGGTGCGCTGTAGCCGTCGGCGATGATCGCGGTCACGATCCGGAAGATGCCTGTCGCGACGAGGAAGCTGCCGAAGAGGATGGCGACCGTGTAGAGCGTGGGGCCGGGGAGGACGAGTCCGATGACGCCCAGCAGCACCCCGATGGCGGCGACCGCGATGGTCTGCGAACGGTGCACGCGAGCGAGGAAGGGGGCGGTACCCGGCCCGGTGGGCGGGGTCGGCTCGGATGCCGGGGTGTAGAGCGGTTCGGTCATCGGAGACCTTTCCTCGCGGGGGCGTCGAACACGTGCCCCCTCAGTCTGTCAGGAGCAGGGCGGAAGCCGCGATCTTCCGATCAGAGGCAGGCGCGCGCGATCGCGGCGATGTGTCGGCTGTCGGTGCCGCAGCAGCCGCCCAGCACGGTGAGACTGGGCAGGACCGCCCGCAGCTGGGCCAGCTCTGCTGCCAGCTCGTCCGGGTCGCCGGAGTCCAGATCCGGCGCCTCGTCGAGCTCCGCATGACTGCGCCTCGACGCGTTGGGCCGGCAGCCGACGACGCGCGCTGCCCACGCCTCGCCCTCGATGAGGTCTTCGGGCAGGTGCTCAGGATGCGAGCAGTTGACGAGGTAGCCGAGCGGATATCCGCCGGTCGCAGCATCGACGAACTCGATCCCTTCGCGGAGCGAGTCGCCGGAGGCGAGCCGGCCGTCGGTCTCCACGGTGAAGGAGACGAGGATCGGCATGCCGGCGTCACGGGCGGCGAGCGCGACTCCCGCCGCCTCCTCCGGATAGTTGAGGGTGAGTGCCTCGATCAGATCGACCTCGCCTGCCGCGAACACCCGGGTCTGAGCCGCCGAGTACTCCCTGGCCTGCTCGATCCCCTGCCGCTCATCCGCCCGATACCCGTCGCCTCGGGGGCCGATGACCCCCGCGATCAGCACCGGGCTCTCTGCGGAGTCGTGCCGGTCGCGCACCCCGACCGCGAGCGCGATCGCGGCGGCATTGACCTCCTCGAACTCCGCACGCGAGTAGCCGAGGAGGCTGGTCCAGTCGGGGTTCGCCCGCCACGTCGCGGTGTCGAGCAGGAAGCCGGCGCCGGCCTCCGCTGCGAGCGACGCGAACCCGTCGTAGTACGAGGCGAGCCGGATGCGGCCCGCTTCGCTGCGCAGCAGCTCGCATGCGGCGAAATGCGGCAGGTCGATGCCGTCACCGAAGATCAGGGTCGTCTCCAGGCCACCATCGGTGAGCACCGGGCGGAACGCGCCGCCGATCGGCGGGGCACTGCGGTATCTCGCCATTGCTTCCCTCGTGGCGCAACGCGCCGGTCGCGGTCAGGCTATGCCCGGCTCGCGCTATCCGACAACCGGCTGTTCCGGCCGCCGGCGGGCGAATCGGTCGGTGGCGTCGATCAGGGCGTCGAGGATGCCCGGCTCGTCGTAGGCGTGGCCGGCGTCCGGGATCATCCGCAGCTCGGCCTCGGGCCAGGCGATGGACAGGTCCCACGCCGTCATGGGCGGGGTGCACACGTCGTACCGGCCCTGCACGATGACCCCCGGAATGTGCCGCAGGCGCGTCGCGTCGCGGATCAGCTGTCCCTCCTCGAACCAGCCCCGGTTCGCGAAGTAGTGGTTCTCGATGCGCGCGAAGGCCAGCGCGTAGCGCGGTTCGGCGAACTGCGCGACCACGTCCGGCCTCGGCAGGAGGGTGATGGTGGATGCCTCCCAGGTCGCCCAGGCGACCGCCGCAGGTCCATGCACGAGCGGGTCCTCGTCGGCGAGAAGGCCGGAGTAGGCCGAGATCATGGCGTCGCGCCGCTCCTCGGGAACCGGCTCCAGGAATCCCTGCCACAGGTCGGGGAACAGCGCTGCTGCGCCCCCCTCGTAGAACCAGTCGAGCTCCGCCTTGCGGAGCGTGAAGATGCCCCGCAGGACGAGCTCGGTGACCCGGTCGGGATGCGTCTCCGCGTAGGCGAGGGCGAGCGTGCTGCCCCACGAGCCGCCGAGCACGAGCCAGCGGTCGATGCCGAGGACCTCGCGCACCCGCTCGATGTCGCCGACGAGATGCCAGGTGGTGTTGGTGGCGAGGTCGGCGGCCGGGTCGCTCGCGTGCGGGAGGCTGCGCCCGCAGCCGCGCTGGTCGAGCAGGACGATGCGGTACCGCTCGGGGTCGAAGAGGCGGCGGTGATCGGGGCTGGTGCCTCCGCCCGGCCCGCCGTGCAGGAACACGGCGGGCTTGCCCTCGGGGTTGCCGGAGGTCTCCCAGTAGATCCGCTGACCGTCCCCGACGTCGAGGAGCCCGGAGTCGTACGGCTCGAGCGCCGGGTAGAGGGCGCGCATCTCAGGCGCTGACGGCCGCATCGCGCAGCGACGGGTCGAGCACGGCCGGCTCGAGGTAGATGACCCGTGCGACCGGCACCGCGGCTCGCACCCGGGCCTCGATGGCGTCGATGCGCTGCGAGACATCGGCCAGCGGCACCGTGGGTGCCATCGCCACCTTGGCGGCGACGAGCAGCTCGTCGGGGCCCAGGTAGAGGGTCTTCGCATGGATGATCGAGTCCACCTCGGGCCCCGCGGCGATGGCGGCGGTGATCTTGGCGAGATCGGCACGCGTCGCCCCCTCGCCCACGAGCAGGCTGCTCATCTCCATTCCGAGGATCACGGCGACCGCGATGAGCAGCACGCCGATGCACACCGTTCCGATGCCGTCCCAGATCACGTCGCCGGTCAGCCAGGAGAGGCTGACGCCGAGCAGCGCGAGCACGAGCCCGACGAGGGCGGCCAGGTCTTCGAGCAGCACCACCGGCAGCTCGGGCGCTTTCGCTCTGCGGACGAACTGCACCCAGGACTGGCCGTTCCGGAGCGGATTCGCCTCGTGCACGGCCGTCCGGAGCGAGAACGACTCGAGCACGATCGCGATCACCAGCACGAGCGCGGGCAGCCAGACATTCTCCAGCGGGTGCGGGTGGCCGATCTTGTCGACGCCCTCGTAGAGCGAGAAGACGCCGCCGACCGAGAACAGGATGATCGCCACGATGAACGCGTAGACGTAGCGGCTGCGGCCGTAGCCGAACGGATGCTCCGCAGTGGCGGCCCGCCGCGATCGACGGCCGCCCACGAGGAGAAGCAGCTGGTTGATCGAGTCGGCGAGGGAGTGCACTCCTTCGGCCAGCATCGAGGCGGAACCCGAGAAGAAGGCGGCGACGAACTTGGTCGCCGCGATGCCGAGGTTCGCGCCGAGGGCGGCCATGATCGCGCGGTTTCCACCGGAGGTGCTCATGAGGCCATTCTCCCGTGCGGCAGGGCCGCTTCGCTCGGCGCCGGCATCAGGGCGTGGCCGGGGCGAAGGTGTCGCACGCGGTCGGGCCGCCGTTGTACCCCGCGGTGAACCACTTCTGGCGCTTCTCGCTCGAGCCGTGGGTCCAGCTCTCGGAGTTGGCGGTGGTGCCCTGGATGCGGTCGTCGCCGACCGCCGCTGCGGCGCTGAGGGCATCGGTCAGCTGAGCGTCGGTGATCTGCTCGAGCAGCGGGTTGCCGTTGACGTCCTTGGTGCCCGCCGCCGCGGACGCCCAGGCTCCCGCGTAGCAGTCGGCCTGCAGCTCCACCCGCACCCCGTTGGAGGTGGGGCCGGTGTCGCCGTCCTGGGACCGCTCCAGCACCCCGGTGAGGCTCTGGATGTGATGCCCCCACTCGTGCGCGACGACGTACAGCTCGGCGAGCGGACCGCCGGAGGAGCCGTACTTGCTGCGCAGGTCGTCGTAGAAGGCGGTGTCGAGATAGATGGAGGTGTCGGGCGGGCAGTAGAACGGCCCGACCGCCGCGGTGGCGGCGCCGCAGCCGGTGTCCGTGGAGCCGTCGAAGGTGTACACGCCGGGGGTGGTGTAGTTGTCCGCCCCGACCGTTGCGGCGGCCCCGGCCCAGTAGTCGTCGAGCGAGGTCGCGGCGCCCACGACGAGGCACTCGACGTTGGCGTTCGCGTCGCTTCCGGTTCGGCACTCCTCCGGTGAGGTCCCCGGATCCTGCTGGGATGTCCCCGACCCTCCGCCGAGCAGCGGCGCAAGGCCGGTGAGGTCGATGCCGACCAGCTGGGAGATGACGACGAGGGCGATCGCACCGAGTCCGCCGCCGACGCCGATGCCTGTCGCGGTCCGCCTGCGGCGCTTGACCTTGCTCGGGTCCAGCCTGGCG
The DNA here is from genome assembly GCF_025465545.1 of Naasia sp. Classification (GTDB taxonomy): domain Bacteria; phylum Actinomycetota; class Actinomycetes; order Actinomycetales; family Microbacteriaceae; genus Naasia. The sequence goes on from NZ_JAODMK010000038.1 coordinate 38,902, forward strand.
TTGTCGTTGAACGTCATGCGTTCGACCGTACCGGCGCATCGAACACGCACCCGAGGGTTGACGGATGCTCGCCTGTCCCTGCCAGAGGCCGTTCACCCGTCCGGGGGTGCGCCGAGAGCGCGGACCGTCTGGATGGTGTCCGCCTCGGCCGCGGACTTGTCGTTCCGGTAGCGGAGGACCCGGGCGAACCGGAGGGCCAACCCGCCGGGATAGCGGCTCGAGCGCTGCAGGCCGTCGAACGCGATCTCGACGACCTGTTCAGGGCGCAGCCGCACGGTCCACCCGTCGTCCTCCTCCGCCAGTTCGCGGAACCGGGTCGTCTGCCAGGCGAGCATCTCGTCCGTCAGCCCCTTGAACGTCTTGCCGAGCATGACGAAGCCGCCGCTGCCGTCCCGCGCACCGACGGAGATGTTGGAGAGGAGCCCGCGGCGCCGGCCTGAACCGCGCTCCACGGCGAGCACCACGAGGTCGAGGGTGTGCCTCGGCTTGACCTTGACCCAGACGGCGCCTCGGCGGCCCGCCTCGTAGCCGGCTGCGGCATCCTTGACCACCACACCCTCCTGCCCGGCGGCGACCCAGTGGGTGAAGGCGTCCTGAGCGACGCGGGCGTCGGCGGTCACGACGCGCTCGACCACCTGACCGGCAGCGATCCGGTCGAGCACGGCGAGGCGCACGGCGAGTGGGGCCTCGAGGAGGTCGCGGCCGTCCACGTGCAGAACGTCGAAGAAGAAGGGGGTGAGGGTGACGGCAGCGGCCGCCTCGATGTCGCTCGTCGCGCTCCGCGCCGCGGTCTCCTGGAAGGGGCGCGGCCTTCCCGTCTCGTCCAGCGCGATCGCCTCGCCGTCGAGAACCGCGGACTGCATGGGCATCCGCAGCACGATCGAGACGAGCTCCGGGACCCGCTCGGTGATGTCGTCGAGACTGCGGGTGTAGACGCGCACGTCGTCGCCGGACCGGTGCACCTGGATGCGGATGCCGTCGAGTTTGGCGTCGACGACGACCTCCCGGCCGGCGAAACCGGCGAGGGCCGTGGCGATGTCGGGCGCCGAGGCGGCGAGCATCGGGCGGACGGGCCGTCCCACCGTGAGCCGGAACCCCTCCAGGGCGGTGCGGGCCGCGTCGGGGGACCCGGCGGCGAGGGCGGCCGTAGCGACCGGCTCCGTCGACCCGGCCAGCATCGCCGCGCGGCGGACTGCGGCCGCGGGCACTCCCACCGCCTCTGCCACCGCGTCGAGGAGCAGCGAGTCGAGGGCTCCTTGGCGCACCTCGCCGGCGATGAGGCCGCGGAGGAGCTTCTGCTCCTCGGCCGTCGCCGCTCCGAACAGCTCCGCGGCGCCCGCGGAACGGGCGGCGGCCGAACCGGGCCCGGCGAGGGCCGCGATCCGCTCGAAGGCGGCGTCGACGGCGAGCACCTCGAGCGACGGCCGGGCGGCGGGGCCCGGCAGGCCGGAGAGCGACCGCCAGCCGAGACCGGTGCGGCGCTGGCGCAGCTCGCCGGCGAGGTAGCGCGCGACGACGGGGATCTCCTGGGGCGCCGTCCGCAGGAGCAGGTCCGCGAGCAGGCGCCGCTTCGCGATCCGCGAGCTCGTGGCGGCGAGCGCAGAGGAGGTCGCGGCGACATCGGCGAGCATCATGTTCCCCATCCTGCCGACGCAGATCCGGGCGCACGACATCGACCTCCCTGTCGGAGCACGAGGCGCGCAGTCGGAAGATGCGAGGTGCTGCCTATGCCCCCGCCTGCCGGCGTCTCACTCCGGGGACGCGAGCACCTCGAGGAGGGCGTCGCCGTAGCGCTCGAGCTTGGCCTGGCCCACTCCGGTGATGCCCGCGAGCGCGCCGAGGTCCGCGGGACGGGAGGTGGCGAGTTCGCGCAGCGTCGAGTCGTTGAACACGACGTAGGCGGGCACGCCCTGCTCCTTCGCCTCGCCGGCCCGCCACTGGCGCAGCCGCTCGAACAGCGGGAGGGCGTCGGCCGGAAGATCGGGCGCGGCCGAGCGAGCGCTGGACCTGGACCGCACGGCGCGCTCCGGGTCCTTGCGCAGCTCGACGGTGCGCCCACCGGTGAGCACGCTGGGGCTGTCCGGCGACAGCACGAGGGTGCCGTAGCCGTCCTCGGTGACCCCGATGAGGTTCTGGGCGAGGAGCTGGCGCAGCACGCCGCGCCACTGCTGCTCGGCGAGATCGGCGCCGATCCCCCAGGTCGCCAGGTTCTCGTGACCGTGCTGCTTGGTGCGCGGCGTCTCCTTGCCGCGGAGGATGTCGATGATCTGACCGCCGCCGAACCGCTGGCCCCGCTCGCGGGACAGCCGGACCACGGTGGAGAGCAGCTTCTGGGCGGCGACCGTGCCGTCCCAGGTCTCGGGCTTGAGGATGCAGGTGTCGCAGTTGCCGCACGCCTCGGCCCCCTCCTGCCCGAAGTAGGCGAGGAGCCGGGAGCGGCGGCACCCGACGGTCTCGCAGAGCGCGAGCATGGCGTCGAGGTTGGCCTGCAGGCGCCGGCGATGTGCCGCGTCGCCCTCGGAGGAGTCGATCATGCGGCGCTGCTGGACGACGTCCTGCAGTCCGTAGGCGAGCCACGCGGTGGCCGGCAGGCCGTCGCGCCCCGCACGCCCGGTCTCCTGGTAGTACCCCTCCACCGACTTGGGCAGGTCGATGTGGGCCACGAATCGCACATCCGGCTTGTCGATGCCCATGCCGAAGGCGATGGTGGCGACCATCACGATGCCGTCCTCGCGGAGGAAGCGCTGCTGGTTCTTGGCCCGGACCCGGGCGTCGAGACCGGCGTGATACGGCAGGGCCGAGATGCCGGAGCCGGCGAGGAAGGCCGCAGTCTGCTCCACGCTCGCCCGGGAGAGCGCATAGACGATGCCGGCGTCGCCCGGGTGCTCGGCCCGGAGGAAGTCGAGCAGCTGCTTGCGCGGCTCCGCCTTGGGCACGATGCGGTACTGGATGTTGGGGCGGTCGAAGCTCGAGACGAAATGCGCGGCGTTCTCCAGCTGCAGGCGTCCGGTGAGCTCCTTGTGGGTCGCCTCGGTGGCCGTCGCGGTGAGCGCCATGCGGGGAACGCCGGGCCAGCGCTCGCCCAGGTCGCCGAGGGTGAGGTAGTCGGGCCGGAAGTCGTGGCCCCACTGGGCCACACAGTGCGCCTCGTCGATCGCGAGCACCGACAGGGAGTGCCGAGCGTGCACCGCATCGAGCATGCGCCGGGTGGACTCGAGCGCCAGCCGCTCCGGTGCCACATAGAGCAGGTCGACGTCTCCGTCGGCGAGCGCCGACTCGACGCGCGAGCGCTCCGCCGAGTCCTGGGTGGAGTTGAGGAACTCGGCGCGCGCCCCGACCGAGCGGAGCGCCTCCACCTGGTCCTGCATGAGCGCGATCAGCGGCGAGACGACCACTCCCACGCCCGGCCTGGCGAGGGCGGGGATCTGGTAGCAGAGGGACTTGCCCCCGCCGGTCGGCATCAGCACGACGGCATCGCCGCCGCCGGTGACGTGCTCCACGATGGCAGCCTGGTCGCCGCGGAACGCGTCGTAGCCGAAGACCGAGTTGAGGATCTCGAGCGGGTCCCGCACGAGTTCGATCGAAGGCATGCGGGCCATGCTAATCGGCTCCCCCGACGGCACGCCCGTCGGCTCTCGGACGGTGGGCGATCCGTGGCATGGACGCGCCGAGGAGGGGCGCATGCCAGGATGAGTCCGATGTCGGCCCTCCTCGCCGCGCTGTTCGGAGTGTCCGGCGCCCTCGTCTACGGCGCTGCCGACTTCTTCGGCGGACTCGCGTCGCGGCGGATCGGGGCCGTTCTCACCGCGGGGGTCGGCTCACTCGCCGGGCTCGTGATCCTGTTCATCGCGTTTCCCGTCTTCGGCGGACACTGGTCGGCGGATGCCGTGCTGCTGGGGGTGATCTCCGGGGTGGCGGGTGCCATCGCGCTCTGCCTTCTGTACGCGTGCCTCGCGCTCGGCCCGATGAGCGTCCTGTCGCCCATCACGGCACTCATGACGGCGATCGTTCCGATGCTGTGGGGTCTCCTGCGCGGCGAGCGCCTCTCGCTGCTCGGCTACGGCGGACTCGCCCTCGCGCTGGTCGCGATCGTGCTGGTCGCCTTCGTCCCGGAGAGGACGGCCGTCCGGGCGAGCGCCCGCGGCATCCTCATGGCGGTCGGCGCCGGCTCCCTCATCGGGGTCTTCCTGGCGCTGATCGATGCGACCCCGGACGACTCCGGCGTTCTCCCCCTGCTGTTCAACCGGGCGGTGAACGCCCTCATGCTGTTCAGCCTCCTGGGGCTGCTGGTCCTGCGATCGCGTGCGCGCGGCGGGCAGAGCGAGGGACGCGCTGCGGGAGGCATCCGGATCGCGGTCCTCTGCGGCTCCCTCGACGGCATCGCGAACGTCCTGCTGCTCGCGGGACTGCGGACCGGCGACCTGACGGTGGTGTCGGTGCTGACCGCCCTCTACCCGGCAGGGACGATCGCGCTCGCCGCCCTGGTGCTGCACGAGCGGATCGCCCGCGTGCAGGCGATCGGACTCGTCCTGGCGCTGGTGGCGGCGGCGATCCTCGCGCTGACGTGACGAAAGGGGCCGGCCGCCGAAGCGACCGACCCCTGCTCGGCGTCCGAGTCAGCGGTGCAGGAGCTCCGCGGGAACGTCTCCGCCGAGCGCGATCGAGGTCACTTCGGCGGTGATCTCCGCGCGGTCGAGGAGCTCCTCGAGCCGGCGGCGGCGGGACTTGGCGATGAGGGTCACGACCATGCCCTGCTTGCCCGCCCGGCCGGTGCGGCCGGAGCGGTGCAGGTAGGTCTTGTACTCCTCCGGCGCGTCGGCCTGGATGACCAGGCCGATGTCGTCCACGTGGATGCCGCGCGCGGCCACATCCGTCGCAACCAGCACCTTGACCCGGCCGCTGGTGAGCCGCTCCAGGTTGCGGGTGCGCTTGGCCTGGTTGAGGTCGCCGTGCAGGCTGGTGGAGGGCAGGCCGGCGTCGGACAGGTCCTCGGCGAGCTGCTCGGCGAAGGCGCGGGTGCGGGCGAACACGAGGGTGCGATCGGACGCGGCCGCGAGGTCGGTGAGAAGGCGCATCTTGTCCTTCTGGTCGATCAGCAGCACGCGGTGCTCGATGGTCGAGGACTCCTGGTCCTCGCCGGCGACCTCGTGCACCGACGGGTTCACGAGGAACTCGTCGACGAGGGTGGCGACGCCGCTGTCGAGGGTGGCGGAGAACAGCAGGCGCTGGCCGGCCTTCGGGGTGCGGCCGAGGATGCGCTGCACCGGCTCCAGGAAGCCGAGGTCGCACATGTGGTCGGCCTCGTCGAGCACGACGACCTCGATGTCGGAGAGGTCGAGGTGCCCCTGCTCGAGCAGGTCCTCGACGCGTCCCGGGGTGCCGATCACGATGTCGACGCCGCGGCGCAGGGCGCCGACCTGGCGGGCCTGGGGCACGCCACCGTAGATCTGGGTGGTGAAGAGCCCGACGCTGCGGGCGATCGGCTGGATGGTGCCGTCGATCTGAAGGGCGAGCTCCCGGGTCGGTGCGAGGATCAGGGCGCGCGGGTTGCGGCCCATTGCGCGCTTGACGCCACCGTTGCCACCCTTGAGGATGCGCTCCACGAGGGGCGCGCCGAAGGCGATCGTCTTGCCCGAGCCGGTTCGCCCGCGGCCGAGCACGTCACGACCGGCGAGCACGTCCGGGATGGTCGCGGCCTGGATGGGGAACGGCGCGGTGGCGCCCAGCTCCTCCAGAGTGCGGACGATGTTGGTGCCGAGGCCCAGATCGCCGAAGGTGACCCCCTCGACGTCGACCGCGTCGGTGGAGACCGCCACGAGACGGTCGAGGACCACGTCCTCGACGTGGTTCATCGAGCGGTCGGGACGCCCCGAGCCGCGGCTGTCGTACCGGCCGGCGCTGTTCTCGCGCTCGTGGCGCGCGGAGCGGTCGTCGCGATTGGAGCGGGGCGCCCGATCGTTCCTGTCGTCGCGGGGGCCGCGGTCGGTGCGGTCATAGCGCGGGGCGCTCTCCGTGCGCTCGTACCGAGGGGCGCTGTCCTGGCGCGGGGCGCGGTCCGCACGGTCGTACCGAGGGGCTCGCTCGTCACGGTCGAAGCGGGGGGCGCGGTCGCTCTGCTCCCGGCGGGGAGCACGGTCGTCCCGAGCGAAGCGGGGAGCACGGTCGTCCCGAGCGAGGCGCGGCGCCGCGGCCCGGCGGTCGTCCCGGGGCGCACGGTCGTCACGCTCGAGGCGGGGCGCACGGGTCTCACGCTCGACGCGAGGGGCACGGGCGTCCCGGTCGAAGCGGGGTGCGGCAGTGCGGCGGTCGTCGCGGGGGGCGCGGTCATCGCGGCCGTAGCGGGGCGCACGGTCGTCGCGAGGCGCGCGATCGTCACGGGGAGCATCGCGATACTCGCGGCGGGGACCGTTGCCGAAGGAGCGGCCGTCGTTGCGTCCCTCGGTGGAGCCGCGACGGTCGTCCTGGCGGGGCGCGCCGAAGCGGCGGGCCGGGGCGCCGCTGTCGCGGGTGCGGGAGGGGCGGTTCTCGGGCGGCGTCCAGTCGGGGCGGCCGTCGGTGCTCTCGGCGCGGCCCCGGGTGTCGGCGCGGCGGTCGGCGCTCCAGCGGCCCTTCGAGGGCGACTCGTCGGGGCGGTGGCCGCGGTGGCTGGGGCTCCGGCTGCCGGCCTTGGCACCGGAGCGCGCCGAGGACCCGGCGCCGGGCGTGCGGGCAGAGAAGGACTTGGGCATGGATGTTCCATTCGGGGAGGCCGCGAGGGCGGCAGGGCTGTCCCGAGCATCCATTGGCCGGGCCGATCGAGAGGATCGCCAGCGATCCGCTGGCGATGGACCGGCCCCGAGTGACACACACTTCACTACGCCGGAACACCGGCGCTCTCGTCACGAGCCGACCTCGTTACATTAGGCCCAACAGGCATCCGGGCGCACCTATTCCGCGAAATCGGCCCTTCTCCAGGCTGTTCTCCGCCGAAGACCGTGCGCTACGCGGACTCGGCGAGCGCCTGCTCCCGGCGCGCGCGGCGACGCTCGCGGGGGCCCTCGACCAGCGCGTAGAGCACGGGCAGCACGATGAGGGTCAGCAGGGTCGAGGAGGCGAGCCCGCCGATCACCACGAGCGCCAGCGGCTGCGAGATGAATCCGCCTCCGCCGGTCAGCCCGATGGCCATCGGCAGCAGGGCGAAGACCGTCGCCAGGGCGGTCATCAGGATGGGGCGGAGGCGCCGGGACGCGCCCTGAAGCAGCGCGTCCCGCACGGTCGCGCCGCGCTCCCGGTACTGGTTCACCAGATCGATGAGCACGATGGCGTTCGTCACGACGATGCCGATGAGCATCAGCACGCCGATGATCGAGGCGACGCCGAGCGGGATCCCGGTCGCCACCTGGAGCAGGATCGCTCCGGTCGCCGCGAACGGCACCGAGACGAGCAGCAGCAGCGGCTGCAGCAGGGAGCGGAACGTCGCGACCATGACGATGTAGACGATGAGGATGGCCACGAGCAGCGCGATGCCGAGCTGGCCGAAGGCGTCCCGCTGGTCGGCGCTCACCCCGCCGATCTCGGCGGTCGCGCCGCCGGGCAGGTCGACGCTGCTGAGCGCCTGCTGCACGGCCGCGTTCGCGGTGGTCAGGTCATCCGTCGCGGGCGTGACCGACACCGTGGCGCTGCGCAGGTTGTCGACGGTGGTGACCGTCGCCGGTCCCTCGACCACGTCGACCTTCGCGAGGGTGTCGAGCCGCACCGGCCCGAGCGGCGTGGGCACGTCGAGTGCGGCGAGCTGCTCGCGGGTGTCCGGTGCGTCTGCGGCGGCCAGATAGATGGAGTAGAGGTCGTCATCGATGGTGACCCTGCCGACGGTGGCCGGCAGCGTCGCCTGGGACACGAAGCCGGCGAGCGCCGACTCGGTGTAGCCGGCCGCGGCCGCATCCGTGCGGTCGATCGCGACCTCGAGGTAGGGCTGCGCCGCGGCGAGGTTGCTGCTGGCCTCCGCCACCGCGTCCAGCGGGCTCACGGCGTCGAGGATCGCCTGGGCGGCGGTCTCGAGGTCGCCCTGGCCCCCGGCGGTGATGTCGATGGCGATGACGCTCGAGGACCCGAAGCCGCTGGAGGCCTGCACCGAGAAGGTGCCGGCGGCGCCGCCGAGGGAGTCCAGCCGGTCGCGCACCTGCTGCTGGAGGGCGTCCTGGTCGGAGCCCTCAACCGTGGTGATCGAGTACACCGCCTGTGATCCGCTCCCGCCCCCGCCCCGGAAGGCCGCCGCGATGCCCCCGCCGCCTCCGCCGATGGAGGCCTGAACGGTCTCGACGCCGTCGATAGCCTGAAGCTCGTCCTCCACCCGGGACGCCGCTGCGGCCTCCACGTCGAGGCTCGTGCCGGGATCGAACTGCTGGGTGACGCTCAGCGTGTTCTGGCCGCTGGAGCCGAGGAAGTTCGTCTTCATGAGCGGCAGCAGCGCGAGCGAGCCGCCGAAGACGAGCGCGGCGACGAGGATCGTGACGAGCGGCCGCAGCAGGGTGGCCCGGAGGATCCGCAGGTAGGCGCGCTGCAGCCGGCTCGGGCCGGCTGGTGCGGCCGCGGCCACCGCCCTGGGGGCACGGCGGCCGTCCTTCAGCACCCAGTACGCGAGCACCGGCACGATCGTGAGCGAGACCAGCAGCGACGCGAGCAGGGCGATGGTCACCGTGAGGGCGAACGGCCGGAACAGCTCGCCGGTCGAGCCCTCGACGAAGGAGATGGGGAGGAACACCGTCACCGTGGTCAGGGTCGACGCGGTGACGGCCCCCGCCACCTCTCGCACCGCTCCGGCGATCGTGTCCACGCGGTTGCGGCCCGCCTCCTCGGGCGAGGAGAGGTGCCTCTTGATGTTCTCGAGCACGACGATCGAGTCGTCGACGACGCGGCCGATCGCGATCGTGAGCCCGCCGAGGGTCAGCAGGTTGAGCGAGTAGTCGGAGAACTGCAGCCCCACGAAGGTGATGAGCACCGAGGTGGGGATGCTGATCGCGGTGACGATCGTGGCGCGGACCGAGAGCAGGAAGACCAGGATCACGAGCACGGCGAAGACGAGGCCGAGGAGTCCCTCGGTGGCGAGCGACTCGATCGACTGCTCGATGAAGGGCGCCTGGTCGAACACGATCGTGAACTTGGGATCGCCCACGGCGGCCCCGAGGCCGGGCAGGGCGGCGCGCACCGCGTGCGACACCTCGACCGTGTTCGCCCCCGGCAGCTTCGTGACGCCGATCGTCAGCGCCGGCTCGCCGTTCACCCGGGACAGGCTGGTGATCGGGTCGTTCTCGAGCTTCACGGAGGCGACGTCGTCGATCGTGGTCGCCCTCGTCGCCCCGACGAGCGGAAGCCTCGCCACATCTCTCACCGAGGCGAGCCGGGTCCCCGCCTGGACCGACAGGGTCTGGCCGTCCTGGGTGAGGGCGCCGGCGGGCACGAGCACCCCGCTCGACTGCACCGCCTCCCGGACAGCCTGGACCGTCACGCCTCGCGCGGCGAGCTCGTCCGGTTCCGGTGTGATCGTGATGCGCTGCCCCGGGGCACCCGACACCGTCGCGGCGCGCACGCCGTCGAGGTCCTCGAGCTGGGGCACGACGACGCGACGGAGGTCGGCCGCGAGCGCCGTCACATCGTCCCCGCCGGTCACCGCGACCTGGAGGACCGGGAAGTCGTCGATGCTGCCGCTCAGCACCTGAGGGTCGAGGTTCTCGGGCAGCGAGGAGGAGATCCGGTTGATGGCCTGAGCGATCTTGTTCTCGGTGGAGGGCAGGTCCGTGCCATAGGTGAAGGAGGCGGAGACCACGCTGCGTCCGGTGCTGGAGGTGGCCGAGGTGGACTCCAGTCCCGCGATGCCCTGGATGGCCTGCTCGATGGGGATGCTGACGCTTCCGTTCACCACCTCGGGCGACGCCCCCTGATAGGTGGTCACCACAGCGAGCCGGGGGAACGAGATCGACGGGATCAGCTCCTGCTTGAGCGCGGTGAGCGCGATGCCCCCGAAGACGGCCGCAACGA
>NZ_JAODMK010000040.1 GCF_025465545.1 Naasia sp.
GAATTCTCAACGCGCTGCCGAAGCAGCACGACGAGGATAATTTGGCATTGACTTAGTGCACGCTGTTGAGTTCTCAAGGATCGGACGCACCACATCCTCCGCCTCGCGGCTTCGGTCTGTGAGCAACTTGTCCAACTTACCCGCCACTGTCCGGCCCGTCAAACCAGGTCCTCGATCCGCGAAAGCGGGGGGATCCGATGCAGGCCGTCTCTGTGGCGGCTTTCCATCATACCTCATCTGCGACTCCCGGAGGAGGCTGTTGAGAGGGATGAAGTCCCGCTTGAGGCCGGGGAACTCTTCCGTTCCGCCGCACCTTTGGGGTGACGAGTAGTTACGTTACGGCGATGTTTCGGGCTCCGCAAGTTGGGGGCCCTCCGGGCGTGTCACGCCCCGACCTGGTATCAAGGCGGACCGCGGGTCGGGCGTCCCAGGCCATCACTCGAGGAAGATGCCCGCCAGCGTGCGCTTTCCGCGGCGCAGCACGGCCACCCGGCCGGGCAGCGCGCTGCCCTCGAGGGTCTGCGCCTCGTCGGACACCTTCCTGTTGTTGAGGTGCACGCCGCCCTGCGCGATCGCACGCCGCGCATCGCCCAGGCTGGAGCTGAGGCCCGTCTCCACCATCAGCTGGGCCACCGTGGACCACTCCCCCGCCGCCGCATGCGGAATCTCCCGCAGCGCGCTCGAGAGCACCGCCGGGTCGAGGACGCTCAGGTCGCCCTGACCGAAGAGCGCGCTCGACGCCGCAATGACGGCGTCGGCCGCGTCCCTCCCGTGCACGAGCGAGGTGACCTCATCGGCCAGCCGGCGCTGCGCCTCACGCCGGAAGGGCTCCTCGGCGACGGCCTGCTCGAGCCGCTCGATCTCGGTCCTGGGCAGGAAGGTGAAGATCTTCAGCCGCTCGATCACGTCCGCATCCAGCGTGTTCAGCCAGAACTGGTACATCGCGTACGGGCTGGTCATCGACGGGTCGAGCCAGATGGCGTTCCCCTCGCTCTTGCCGAACTTGGTCCCGTCCGAGTTGGTGATGAGCGGCGTCCCGATGGCGTGCACGCCCACGCCCTCGACGCGGTGGATGAGGTCGGTGCCGCTCGTGAGGTTTCCCCACTGATCGCTTCCCCCGGTCTGCAGCACGCAGCCGTACGACCGGTAGAGCTCCAGGTAGTCGAGTCCCTGCAGGATCTGGTAGCTGAACTCCGTGTAGCTGATGCCGGCATCGGAGTTGAGCCGCGCGCTCACCGCCTCCTTCTTGAGCATGGTGCCGACGCGGTAGTGCTTGCCGATGTCCCGCAGGAAGTCGATGGCGGACATCGGCGCGGTCCAGTCCAGGTTGTTCACCATGCGCGCAGCACTCTCGCCCTCGAAGCTGAGGAAGCGCTCGATCTGGCCGCGCAGGTAGCCCACCCACTCCGCCACCGTCTCCTTGGTGTTGAGCGTGCGCTCCGCGCTCGGCCGCGGGTCGCCCACGAGACCCGTGGACCCGCCGACCAGCCCCAGGGGCCGATGCCCGGCGAGCTGCAGCCGCCGCATGGTGAGCAGCTGGACGAGGTTGCCCAGGTGGAGACTCGGAGCGGTCGGGTCGAAGCCGCAGTAGTAGGTGATCGGCGGACCGCCGAGCAGCTCCTTGAGGGCGGCGGCGTCCGTTGACACGGCGACGAGGCCACGCCACGTGAGCTCGTCCCATACGTTGGCGAAGCCGGGGTCGTTGTTCTGGCGCGCGAGGGCGTCTGCTGGCACGCGCCTACGCTAGCAATCGCCGCGAGGAGGGCGCTCGCACGCATCCTATTGATTAAGCAATGACGCTTGATGATCGCAAGTCAAGTGCGTATGCTTGACGGATGTTCGTCGTCACCGCGGATCAGATCGCCAGCAGCAGAGGCACCGACCGCGTGCCTGCAGCCTTCGAGCTGCTCGCCGACCTCGAACCGGATCTCGCCCTGCCGCCCGACCGGAATGCCGGCGACGAGCTGCAGCTCGTGACCGCATCCGCGCCCACCGCTCTGGACATCGTGCTGCGGCTCCGCCGCGACGAGCACTGGAGTGTCGGTCTCGGCGTGGGGAGCGTCCGCGAGCCCCTCGCCCGCAGCGCGCGCGAGTCCTCCGGGGCCGCATTCCTCGCTGCGCGCGACGCGGTGGACGCGGCGAAGCGGGCGCCGACCCGGTTCTCGCTGGTGTCCGCCGTCGACGGCCGATGGAACGGGGGCCATGTGGGTGCGCTCCTCGATCTCCTGCTGGCGCTGCAGGGGCGCCGGTCCCCCGAGGGCTGGGCCGTCGTCGACCTGCTGCGATCGGGGTCGAACCAGCTGGCCGCCGCGGAAGCGCTCGGCATCACCCCGCAGGCCGTCAGTCTTCGCCTCCGCGCGGCCGGCTGGCGGATCGAGGAGCGGGCACGTCCGGCTCTCGTCCTACTCTTGGAGGATCTCGACCGGGGGATGTCCTCCCCGGAGCAGAACTGACGGGAAGCAGCTCCGTGATCCTTCCGCTCGTGTCCGTGCTTCACACGGTGCTGCTCGTCCTCTTCTGCGCCGCCGCCCCGGTGCTGAGCCTGCTGGCCTGGCGTGGCTCTCCCGCGGCGCTCGTGTATCCGGCGGCCGCGGCGGTCGCCGCGGCGCTGCTGCTCGCCGCGGTGCCGACGGGTGATCCCGGCTTCGGCGTCGTCCTGCTCCTCACGATGCTGATGCTCGTCGCCGCGGTCGTCGGCGGCGGGCCCGCCGCCACGCTCGCGCTCCGGCTCGCGGTGCGTGGATCGATCGAGGGTGAGCACGGCGGCATCCTGCAGAACGACCGTGAGGTGCTCCGGGGAGGCATGGCGATCGGGCTCCTCGAGCGGCTCGCGATCGCCGCCGTCATCCTCGCCGGCTTCCCGGAGGGCCTCGCGATCGTGGTGGCGATCAAGGGCGTCGGCCGCTTCACCGAGCTCGACGACGCGGAGACCCGGGAGCGGTTCATCATCGGGACCTTCGCGAGCTTCCTCTGGGCGGCGTGCTGCGCGGGGGTGGTGCTGCTCGCCCGGTCGTAGCCGCCCGGTCGCCGACGTGGCGCCGAGAGGCGGTCAGCTCTCGGCAGGCTCGTCGAAGAGCCCGATGAGGGTTGCCCTCGCTGTCGCGCAGATAGACCCAGCGCGAGTGCTCGTTGAGCGGCTGGATCTCGCCGACCTGCCGGCCGCCCGGCCGGTCAGTCGATCGTGTCGAGGATGGCGACGAGGAGCTCCACGGAGGTGCGAGGGTTCAGCACCGCGAAGCGCAGGATGGGCGCGCCCTCGTGGGCGCTCGGCATCACGAACGCGCGCTGGTCATCGAGCAGGGCGGCCGACCAGCGCGCGTAGTCGTCCGCCGCCCAGCCGATCCGCTCGAAGGCGACGACCGAGAGGTCGGGTCGGCGGATCAGCCGCAGGGAGGGGCGGGTCTCGATCTCGTCCGCGATGGCCCGAGCCAGGTCGAGGCTCGCGGCGATGGAGCGCCGGTACTCGGCCACGCCGTAGGTGGCGAGCGAGAACCACAGCGGGAGTCCGCGCGGACGCCGGGTGAGCTGGAAGGACAGGTCGGACGGGTTCCAGTCCTCCGCCTCGTTGAGCGGGTCCAGGTAGCTCGCGGACTGGCGATGCGCGGCACGTGCCGCCGCAGGATCGCGATAGATGAGCGCACAGGCGTCGAACGGCGCGAACAGCCACTTGTGCGGGTCGACGATCACCGAGTCCGCCCGGCCCACCCCCTCGAAGGTGGCCCGCATCTCGGGCACCAGGATGGCGGCGAGCCCGTAGGCGCCGTCGACGTGCAGCCAGAACTCGTGCTCGTCCTTGAGCGCCGCGATCGAGGCGATGTCGTCGACGATCCCCAGGTTGGTGGATCCCGCTGTGGCGACCACGGCGAACACGCTGTCCTTGTGCTCCTGCAGCGCGAGCTCGACCCCGGGTCCGGAGAGTCGGCCCTCGCTGTCGGCCGGCACGCGGACCACCCTGACGTCCATCACGGCGGCGGCTGACGCGACCGAGGAGTGAGTGGACTCTCCGCTCAGGATCACCCACTCGTCCGGCTGGGCGAGTCCCCGCGCCTTCCGGGTGGCCCGGGCGTGGTGGCGCGCCGCGACGAGCGCGGACAGGTTGCCCACCGTGCCGCCCTGCACGAAGACCCCGCCCGCTTCGGGAGGCAGGCCGAACTCGGCCGCGAGGAAGGCGAGCACCTCGTTCTCCGCATGGATCGCTCCGGAGCCCTCCATCCAGGAGCCGCCGTAGATGGCGGAGGCCGAGACCACCAGGTCGAAGGCGATGGACGCCTTGGTGGGCGCGGCGGGGATGAAGGAGACGAAGCCGGGATGGTCGACCGAGATGCACGCGGGTGCCAGCACATGCTCGAACAGGCCGAGGGCCCGCCGGGCGCCCAGACCCTCCTCGGAGATCGCGTTCCCGGCGAGGCGCACCAGCTCAGGAGCGGTCATCGCCTTGTCGAGCGGGATGTTGTCGGCCAGGATCCGCCGCCGCGAGTAGTCCAGGACCAGCTCGACGATGGCGCTCGTCTCCTCGGACTGATCGTGCATGCGCGAGGCCGGCGCGGCGCCCTCCAGCCGGTCCGGGCCGCTCGGCAGGGGCTGGGGCGTCGTACTCACTCCGCCACCTTAGTTCGCCGCATCCCGCGAGCCGGATGGGGCAGCAGCACGCGGGGCAGAGCGGGCACGCGTCTGCACGCTCTGGCTCGTCACCGCGGGGGCTCCGCTCCTCCGGCGCGCTTGCGTGGAGCGGACGCGCGGTAGGGCGAGACCGTGGGGTCGCCGTCGAGGAAGAAGCGCCAGGGGTAGGCGTCCGAACCGCCGGGACCGCTCACGCCGGTGCGGGCGCTCATCGCGGCGAGCGGCGGGTGCGGGTCGAGCTCGAGCGAGTAGGGCGGCGCGAGGAGGTCCGCTCCCCCGTCGCTCAGCGGGATGCCGAGGGCGACCGCCAGGCGTGCGGGCCCCCGGGCGAGGTCGCGCTTCGGCACGGCGTCCCCGCGCCGGATCCGGGCGAGGTCCTCCCCCTGGACGATCTCGCCCGCTCGCAGGAGGATCCCGGCCGCCCGGCCCTCGGGCAGGCAGACGACGTTGGCGCACACGTGCATGCCGTAGGTGAAGTAGGTGTAGAGGTGCCCGGACGGGCCGAACATCACCGAGTTGCGCGGGGTGCGGCCGCGATGGGCGTGCGAGCCCGGGTCGCTCCCCTCGCCGGAGTAGGCCTCCACCTCGGTGATCCGCAGCGCGACGGTGCCCTCCTCGGAGACCCGGGTGAGGACGGCACCGAGGAGCAGCGGCGCGACCTCCTGCGCGGGCCGGTCGAACAGCGGGCGCACGCTCAGAAGAAGATGCCGGTGGCGATGCTGTAGACGATCGCGGCCACGAGGACCAGCACGGCGAGGGTGACCGCGGTCGGCACGAGCCACGGGAGGCGGGACCGCCGCTGGCCCGTCACGGCGTGCTCCCGGTGAGCGACCGGACGCGGGCGGTGAGGGCCGCGAGCTGCTCGCGCACGCGAACCGGGGCGGTGCCGCCTGCGCCGTTCCGACTGGCGACCGACCCCGCAACCGTCAGCACGCTGCGCACCTCCGGCGTGAGCGACGGGGAGACCTCGCTCAGCTCCTGGTCGGTGAGCTCGTCGAGCTCGACGCCGCGGGTCTCCGCCGCGCGCACCATCGCGCCGGTGATCTCGTGCGCGTCCCGGAACGGCACTCCGGCCTTGACGAGCCATTCCGCGACGTCGGTGGCCAGGGAGAACCCGGCCGGCGCGAGCTCCGCCATCCGCTCCGTGGAGAAGGTGAGGGAGGCCACCATGCCGGTGAAGGCGGGGAGCAGCACCTCGAGCGTGGCGATGGAGTCGAAGACGGGCTCCTTGTCCTCCTGCAGGTCCCGGTTGTAGGCGAGCGGCAGGCCCTTGAGGGTGGCCAGCAATCCGGTGAGGTTGCCGATCAGGCGCCCGGCCTTGCCGCGCGCCAGCTCCGCGATGTCGGGGTTCTTCTTCTGCGGCATGATCGAGGACCCCGTGGAGTACCGGTCGCTCAGCGCCACGAAGCCGAACTCCCGCGTGTTCCAGAGGATGATCTCCTCCGCGAGCCGGGACACGTCGACGCCGATCTGGGCGGCGATGTAGGCGAACTCGGCGACGACGTCGCGGGACGCCGTGCCGTCGATGGAGTTCTCGACCGTGCGGGAGAAGCCGAGTTCGGCGGCCACCGCGCCGGCGTCGAGGCCGAGGGTGCTGCCGGCGAGTGCGCCGGCTCCGTACGGCGACGCGTCGGCCCGCTTCCGCCAGTCCGCGAGCCGCTCCAGGTTCCGCACGAGCGGCCACGCGTGGGCGAGCAGATGGTGGGCGAGGAGCACGGGCTGGGCGTGCTGCAGGTGGGTCCTGCCCGGCATCACGGCGTCGAAGTGCCGGTCGGCCTGCGCGGCGAGGGCGTCGATGAGGTCCACCAGAGCGTGTCCGATGGTGCCGGCGTGGTCGCGAAGCAGCATCCGCACGAGCGTCGCGATCTGGTCGTTGCGGCTGCGGCCGGCGCGGAGCTTGCCGCCGACGTCGGCACCGGCGCGCTCGAGCAGACCCCGCTCGAGCGCGGAGTGCACGTCCTCGTCCGAGGGGACCGGGACGAAGCTGCCGTCGGCGACGTCGGCGTCGAGGCGGTCGAGCCCGTTCAGCATCGTCGCCAGCTCACGCTCGTCCAGATAGCCCGCGGCGGCGAGCGCCCGTGCGTGCGCCCGGGAGCCGGCGATGTCGTAGGCGGCGAGCTGCCAGTCGAAGTGGGTGGAGCGGCTCAGCGCCTCGAGCTCGGGCGAGGGACCGGTGCGGAAGCGGGCACCCCACAGCGCGCCCTCGCGGGCGGCTCCCCCGTCGGCGCTGCTCTCGTCGGTCACGGTCTCCCCTGTCGTCTCTGCACAAACCCTATTGCCGGGCCGCGGTGCAGCCTTCCTGCGGATCCTCGCGCTCGCGCTACTGCTGACTCAGCAGCCAGACGAGCAGCGCCTTCTGGGCGTGCAGCCGATTCTCCGCCTCATCCCAGATGACGCTCTGCGGGCCGTCGATCACGGCGGCGTCCACCTCGTATCCGCGGTCGGCGGGAAGGCAGTGCAGGAACAGCGCGCCGTCGGCGGCTCCGGTCATCAGCTCCGGCGTCACCTTGTAGGCGCCGAGCGCGCGGACCCGCTCCGCCTTCTCCTCCTCGCGCCCCATGGAGACCCAGGTGTCGGTGACCACGATGTCGGCCCCGCCGACGGCCGCGACCGGGTCGGCGAGCACGGCCACCGAGCCACCGGTCTCCCTCGCGATCTGCGCGGCGTCCTCCACCACGGCCGGGTCCGGCTCGTACTCGAGCGGAGCACCGATCCGGACGTTCATCCCGGCCGTCGCGCCCGCCAGGAGGTAGGACTGCGCCATGTTGCTTGCGCCGTCGCCGAGGAAGGCGACCGTGAGTCCCGCGAGGGCGCCACGGTGCTCCCGGATGGTGAGCAGGTCCGCGAGCAGCTGGCAGGGATGGAAGGAGTCGGACAGCGCGTTCACCACCGGCACGGTCGTGCCTGCCGCCATCTCCTCCAGCCCCGCCTGGGCGTAGGTGCGCCAGACGATGGCGGCGACCTGCCGCTCCAGCACCCGCGCGGTGTCGCTCGCGGTCTCCTTGCCGCCCAGCTGGCTGCTCTCCCGGGAGATGATGAGCGGGCTGCCGCCGAGGTCCGCGATGCCGACCGCGAAGGACACGCGCGTGCGCGTCGAGGACTTGTCGAAGACCACGGCGACGGTCTGCGGTCCGGCGAGCGGCCTCTGGGCGAAGCGGTCGCGCTTGAGCTCGACCGCGAGGTCGAGGATCTCCGCCTGCTCGGCGGGGCTGAGCTGGTCGTCGCGCAGGAAGTGGCGGGTCATCGGGATCCGTTTCGGGTCAGAGGTCGGCGAGCGTCCGGGCGAAGAGGTCGGCGAACGCCTCGATCTCGGCGTCGCCCACGATGAGCGGAGGCACGATCCGCAGGCTGTCCGCATTGGGGGCGTTCAGGATGAGGCCGTGCTGCAGGGCGCGGGAGGCCACCTCGGCGGCTCGCCCGTCGGCGATGCCGACCCCGATCATCAGTCCGCGCCCGCGGACCTCCTCGATCAGCGGCGAGCCGAGGGCGAGGATGGTGTCGCGGAGCTGCTCGCCGCGCACTCGGGCGTTCTCCACGAGGTCCGCCCGCTCGATCTCCTCGAGCACGGCTCCGGCGACGGCGGTCGAGAACGGCTGCCCGCCGAACGTGCTGCCGTGGTCGCCGCGCTGGAGCAGCTCGCTCGCGGCGCCGAAGGTCACCAGCGCGCCGATCGGGATGCCGCTCGCGATGCCCTTCGCGAGCGTCACGGCGTCGGGGAGGATCCCCTCGTGCTGGTAGGCGAACCACTCGCCGGTCCGCCCGACGCCGGTCTGGATCTCGTCGACGATGAGCAGCGCACCGTGCCGCTCGGTGAGCTCACGGGCGCGGCGGAGGTACCCCTCCGGCAGCGGGAGCACGCCGGCCTCGCCCTTGATCGGCTCGACCACCAGGGCCGCGACGGTGTCGTCGATCGACTCCTCGAGCGCCTCGAGCGTTGAGTCGATGTGCTCCACCCCCGGGACCATCGGCAGGAAGGCCTCCTGCATGGTCGGCTTGCCGGTGAGGGCGAGTGCGCCCATCGTGCGGCCGTGGAAGGAGTTCCAGAGGCTGAGGATGCGGTGCCGGCCGTGCACGGAGTTGCGTCGGGCCAGCTTGAATGCGGCCTCGATCGCCTCCGCCCCCGAGTTGCCGAAGTAGGCCCTGCCCTGCTCCCCCGCCCCGGTGAGCCGCCGCAGCCGCTCGGCCAGCGCGATCTGCGGGGGTGACGCGAAGTAGTTGGAGATGTGCACGAGGGTGGCCGCCTGACGGGAGACCGCCTCGACGAGCACCGGGTGCGCATGGCCCAGCGAGTCGACGGCGATGCCGGCGAGGAAGTCGAGGTAGCGCTTGCCGTCCACGTCCCACACCCAGCAGCCCTCGCCGCGCTCGAGCACCGCGAGCGGCGCGCTGAGGGTGCGCATGAGTGCTGCGCCGTGCCGCTGCGCGTACGCCGCGGCCGCCTCCCGGGTGTCGGTCACAGGACGACCTCCGTTCCGATTCCGCTGCCGGTGAAGATTTCGAGGAGCACCGAGTGCGCCACCCGACCGTCGATCACGGCCGCCTTCTCGACGCCGCTGCGAACCGCCTCGAGGCACGCCGTCATCTTGGGGATCATCCCCGAGTCGAGGCTCGGCAGGAGGTGCGCGAGGTCCTCGGTGCGGATCTGCGAGACGAGAGAATCCCGGTTCGGCCAGTCGCTGTAGAGCCCGGCCACGTTGGTGAGCACGACGAGCTTCGCCGCGCCGAGTGCGACGGCGAGGGCCGCGGCCGCCGAGTCGGCGTTCACGTTGAGCGACTGGCCCGGCTCGTCACCGTCGGGTGCGATCGAGGACACGACGGGGATCCGCCCGGCGGCGAGGTGCTCGAGCACGGGCTCGGCGTCGACCGAGACCACGTCGCCGACGAGGCCCAGGTCCACCTCCTCGCCGTCGATGACCGCCCCGCGACGGCGTCCCGTGAAGAGGCCGGCGTCCTCGCCGGAGATGGCGGCCGCGAGCGGTCCGTGCTCGTTGATGAGGGCGACGATGTCGCGGCTGACCTGGCCGCTCAGCACCATCCGCACGACCTCCATGACCTCGGGCGTCGTCACCCGGTAGCCGCCGCGGAACTCGCTGGGGATGGCGAGCCGCTCGAGCATGGCGGTGATCTGCGGCCCGCCGCCGTGCACGACCACCGGGCGGATGCCGGCGTAGCGGAGGTAGACCATGTCCTCGGCGAACGCTCGGAGCAGCGCGGGGTCGTCCATCGCGTTGCCGCCGAACTTGACGACGATGATCTGGCCGGCGAAGCGCTTGAGCCAGGGCAGCGACTCGATCAGCGTGGCGGCCTTCACGGCGGCCTCGGCCTGGGTGGTGGTCTGCACCGGGAGGGATGCGGTGTCGAGGGTCGTCATGTCAGCTCGAGTACGCGCTGTTCTCGTGGAGGTAGTCGTGGGTGAGGTCGTTCGTCCACACGGTCGCTGCGGCGTCGCCCGCCTTCAGGTCGATGAGCAGCTCGACCGCCCGGGGCGTGAGGTCCACGTCGCCGCGCGGCCGGTCGGGGGCGCCGTTGGAGCAGACCCGCACCCCGTTCATCGAGACGTCGACGGCGTAGGGGTCGAAGGGAGCGGTCGTCGTTCCGATCGCGGCGAGCACCCGGCCCCAGTTGGGATCGTTGCCGAAGATGGCCGCCTTGAACAGGTTGTTGCGGGCCACCGAGCGGCCCACCTCGACGGCGTCGTCCTCGGTCTGCGCGCCGATCACCTGGATGACGATGTCGTGGCTCGCGCCTTCGGCGTCGCGCTGCAGCTGAACGGCGAGGTCCGCGCAGAGGTCGGTGAGCGCCGCCTCGAACTCGGCCGGATCGGGGCGCACCCCTGAGGCGCCCGAGGCGAGCAGGGTCACCTGGTCGTTCGTCGACATGCAGCCGTCGGAGTCGAGGCGGTCGAAGGTGACCCTCGTCGCGGCGCGGAGCATCCGGTCGAGGTCGTCCGAGCCGAGGACGGCGTCCGAGGTGATGACGACGAGCATCGTGGCGAGGCCGGGAGCCAGCATGCCCGAGCCCTTCGCCATCCCGCCGAGGGACCAGCCGGATCCGGAGCGCGTCGCCGTCTTCACGACGGTGTCGGTGGTGAGGATCGCGCGAGCCGCGTCCGCTCCGCCGTCCACGCTCAGCGCCGCGGCCGCCGCCGCGACCCCGGCGAGGAGCTTGTCGCGGTCGAGCTGCTCGCCGATGAGTCCGGTCGAGCAGACGAGCACGTCGCCGGCGGAGATCCCGACCGCCTGGGCGGCGCCCTCTGCGGTGGCGTGGGTGGTCTGGAAGCCCTCCGCTCCCGTGAAGCAGTTGGCTCCGCCCGCGTTGAGGACCACGGCGGACACGACGCCGTCGGCGATCGCCTGCTGGGACCAGAGAACGGGATTGGCCTTCGCCCGGTTGCTCGTGAACACGGCCGCCGCGCTCTGCAGCGGGCCCCGATTGACGACCAGGGCGAGATCGGGGGCGTCGGTGGCGCGGAGGCCTGCGGCGACGCCTGCGGCCTCGAAGCCTGCCGCGAAGGTAACCGTCATGGTGCGATCCCGTCCTTGGAGAGCCCGAGCGTCTCGGGCAGGCCGAGAGCGATGTTGAGGGACTGCACTGCCGCGCCCGCGGTGCCCTTCACGAGGTTGTCGACGGCGGCGATCACGACGACGCGACCTGCGGCAGCGTCCACGGCCAGGCCGAGGAGGGCGGTGTTCGCGCCGAGCACGTCGGCGGTGCGCGGGAACTCGCCCTCGGGCAGCAGCTCGACGAAGGGCTCCCCGGCGTACGCCGACTCCCAGGCGGCTCGGACGTCGGCCGCGGACACTCCGGGCGCGAGCACCGCGGTGGAGGTGGCGAGGACCCCGCGGGACATCGGGACCAGCACCGGGGTGAAGGAGATCGTCGGATCCGCGGCGCCCGCCCAGCGGAGCGCCTGCCGGATCTCGGGGATGTGCCGGTGGGTGCCGCCGACGGCATAGGTGCTGGCGCTGCCGAGGATCTCGGCGGCCAGCAGGTGCGGCTTGAGGGCCTTGCCCGCTCCGGAGGGACCGACCGCGAGGACGCTGACCAGGTCGGTGGGCAGGATCACCCCGGCCGCGATGCCGGGCGCGAGGGAGAGCGCGACGGTGCTCGCATTGCAGCCCGGAGCGGCGATGCGCCGTACCCCGACGAGCCGCTCGCGCTGCTTGACGGTCCCCGTGCCGGTGCGCACCGGCAGTTCCGGCACCCCGTACGCCCACGGCTCGGCCGCCTCGGTGCCGTAGAAGGCGGACCAGTCCTCGGCGGACTCGAGCCGGTGGTCCGCGCCGCAGTCGACGACGAGGACGTCGTCGGGAAGCGCGGCGGTGATCGCGGCGGAGGCGCCGTGCGGAAGGGCGAGGAACACCACGTCGGCGCCGGACAGCACGTCCGGGGTCGTCTCGCCGAGCACCAGGTCGCGCAGCGACCGCAGGTGCGGCGAAACCTCGCCGAGGCGGCGACCGGCCGACGAGTGCCCGGTGACGATCTGCACATCGAGTTCGGGGTGGGCGGACAGGATCCGCAGGAGCTCACCGCCTGCGTAGCCGGAGGCACCGGCTACGGCAACGGACAGAGGCATGGATTCAACCTTAGCGACGGAGAGGCGGGGCCGAAGTCGGGCGACGTCGGGAAGGGCCGGGCGGAAGGATCGGATTCGCGGAAGGACCGGGAGGTGAGAGCGCCGAAGGCGCGTCTCCAAGCCGAGCCGGCGCCCTACTCGCGCAGGCTGGCCCCGTACCGCTCGCCCGCCACCGCGACTCCCGCGAGCTTCGCCTCGCTGGCCTCTGCGGCGGTCAGGGTGCGGTCCTCGGCCCGGAAGCGGAGGGCGAACGTCAGCGACTTCGATCCGTCAGGAACGCCGGCGCCGCGGTAGTCGTCGAGAAGCCGGATGTCTTCGAGCAGCCCGCCCGCGCCCTCGGCCACGGCGCGCTGCACGTCGCCGGCGGGCACCTCCGACCCGACCACGAGGGACAGGTCCTGGGTCGCCGCCGGAAGGGTGCGGATCGCCACGGCGTGCGCGTCGGGATCGGCGAGCGCGAGAAGGCGCGTGAGATCCAGCTCGGCGACGGCCACCACGTGGGGCAGGTCCGCCTCCTCGGCGAGCGACGGGAGCAGCTCCCCAGCCCAGCCGACGGTCTCCTCGCCGCTCGGAGTATCGGCGACGATGCGAGCCGTGCGCCCCGGGTGCAGCGCCTGGTGAGTGCCCTGCACCGGGCGCACCGTCACTCGGAGGGCCGCGGCCACCCGCTGCACGCTGGTCAGGGCGTCGCGCCAGTCGGCGGCGACGGCCTCCTGGCCCGGCTGCTTGGGGATCGCCGAGCCGAGCCGCAGGGTGGCGACGTGGCGGGGCTGGGGCGGGATGCCGGCCGCCATCGCGGCGAAGGTCTCCTCGGTGGGGAGGACGGCGAGCGGGGCGATGCTGTCCGTGCCGTACTGCACACCCGGCTCGGGTCGGAAGACGGAGCCGACCTCGAAGAGGTCCAGGTCGACGAAGCCGCGCGAGCGGTTGCGGGAGGCGATCTCGATCAGGCCGGGCAGCAGCGAGGTGCGCAGGTACGGCGCCTCCGCGTCGATAGGGTTCGCCAGCTTGACGGCGGGGACGGCGCTGCCGTCGGCCGAACCGAAGCGATCGTTCTGCTGCCGGCGCACGAACGGGAATGCGAGCACCTCCACGCCGCCGTTCGCGGCGAGCAGCTGGGCGACCGAGCGGCGCAGCTTCTGAGCGCGGGTGAGACCGCGCCCGGGCGGGGCGACCGGAAGCACCGAGGGGATCCGGTCGTAGCCCGCGAGACGGGCGACCTCCTCGGCCAGCGAGGCGCTGTCGACGAGGTCGGGCCGCCAGGTGGGCGGCGTGACCCGCAGCCCGCCGTCCTGATCGGCGATGTCCGCGCCGATCTCGACCAGGGTGCGACGGATCTCCTCGTCGGCATAGTCGACGCCGACGAGCCGGGCGATGTAGCCATCGGGCAGGTCGATCGGGGCCGGCGGCTCGGCCGCAGCGTGGGCCGACCCGAGCGGATCCGGCGTCCCGCCCGCGAGGTCGACGAGCAGCTGAACGACCCGGGCCGAGGCCGCGTCGGCGACGGCCGGGTCGACCCCGCGCTCGTAGCGCTTGGACGCCTCGCTCGGCAGCTTGTGCCGGCGAGCGGTTCGCGCGATGGACACCGGGTCGAAGATGGCGGTCTCGATGAGCACGTTCCTCGTGCCCTCGCTGATCTCGGTGTGCGCGCCGCCCATCACGCCCGCCAGGCCGATGGGACCCGAGCCGTCGGTGATCAGGAGGTCCTCGGGCGAGAGGGTCCGCGTCTGCCCGTCGAGCGTCGTCAGCCTCTCCCCTGGCGTGGCGCGGCGGACCACGATGCCGCCGGTGAGCCGATCGAGGTCGTAGGCGTGCACCGGCTCGCCGAGCTCGAGCATCACGTAGTTGGTGATGTCGACGGGGAGGGAGATGGAGCGGATGCCGGCAAGGCGCAGGCGTGAGGCGAGCCACGGCGGCGTGGGCCGGGTGGGGTCGATGCCGCGCACGGCACGGGTGAGGAACACGGACGCGCCGACGCGGCCGCGGAGCGGCGCATCGTCCTGGATGGCCACCGGGAAGCCGTCCCCCGGCGGCAGGGGGCGGGCGAGGGCCGCAGGGTCGCGGAAGACGGCACCGGTGGAGTGCGAGTACTCGCGGGCGATGCCGCGCACCGAGAAGGCGTAGCCGCGGTCGGGGGTGACGTTGACCTCGACGGCCCGGTCGTCCAGGCCGAGCAGCCGGAGGGCGTCGGTGCCGACCTCGGGGTCGAGGCCGAGCGTGACGAGCCGGAGGATGCCGTCGTGCTCGTCGCCGAGGCCGAGCTCCCGGGCGGACGCGATCATGCCGTCGGAGACGTGGCCGTAGGTCTTCCGGGCGGCGATCGGGAAGGGCCCGGGCAGCACTGCGCCCGGCAGCGTGACGACCACCTTGTCGCCCACCTCGAAGTTCGCGGCGCCGCAGACGACGCCCCGCACGTCCGCCCCGCCGTCCGCGGCGGAGCGCCCCTGGGGCGCGACTCGCACCTGGCACCAGCGGATGGTCTTGCCGTTCGACTGCGGCTCGGGGGTGAGCTCGAGCACCTCGCCGACGACGACCGGGCCGCTCACGCCGAAGCCGTGCTCGGCCTCCTCCTCGAAGCCCACCCGGACGAGCGCGGCATGCAGGTCCGCGACCGTGGTGCCCTCGGGCAGGTCGACGTACTCCGCCAGCCAGCTGATCGGAACCCGCATCAGATCACCATCCCGAACTGTCCGCTGAACCGGATGTCTCCCTCGGCCATGTCCCGCATGTCGTTGAGCTCGTTGCGGAACTGCAGCGTGCGCTCGATGCCCATGCCGAACGCGAAGCCCTGGTACTCCCCCGGGTCGACGCCGGCCGCACGCAGCACGTTCGGGTTGACCATGCCGCACCCGCCCCACTCGACCCACCGGGCGCCGCCCTTGGCGCTCGGCTGCCACACATCCATCTCCGCCGAGGGCTCCGTGAAGGGGAAGTAGTTGGGGCGCAGGCGGATCTTCGCCTCCTGCCCGAACATGATCCGCGCGAAGTGCTCGAGGGTGCCGCGGAGGTGCGCCATCGTGAGTCCGCGGTCGATGGCGAGGCCCTCGAACTGCGAGAAGACGGGCAGGTGCGTCGCGTCGAACTCATCGGTGCGGTACACCCGGCCCGGGCAGAGCACGTAGACGGGAAGGGGCCGCTCGAGCAGGGAGCGCACCTGCACGGGCGACGTGTGGGTGCGCAGCACGAGATGCCGCTCCGGCGGGTCGATGAAGAAGGTGTCCTGCATGGCGCGGGCAGGGTGGTCCTCGTCGAAGTTGAGGGCGTCGAAGTTGAACCACTCGTGCTCGAGCTCCGGTCCTTCCGCGATCTCCCAGCCCATCCCCACGAAGATGTCCGCGACCTCCTCCTGGAGGAGGCTCAGCGGGTGGCGCGCTCCGGGCTGCCAGCGCGTGGACGCAGCGGTCACGTCGACGCGCTCGGCGGCGAGGCGCGCGGCGGTCTCCGCCTCGGCCAGCTCGGCCTCGCGCGCCGCGAAGGCGGCGTTGACCCGCCCCCGGGCCTGGCCGACCAGCTTGCCGGTGGCCGCCTTCCGATCCGCCGGGACGTTGCGCAGCTGCGCGTTGACGCGGGCGAGCGGCGAGCCCTCGCCGGCGTGCGCGGTGCGCGCGGCCTTCAGCGCGGCCGTGTCTCCTGCAGCGGCGACCGCGGCGAGCGCGGCGGCGACGGCCTCTTCGACGGCGGTCTCGGAAATGGGGTTCTCGGCGGCCGGATTCCCGGCTGCGCTGGCGTCAGACACGGTGCTCCATCCTAGTTACCCGGCTGATGGCACGACTGATCCGTGCCGCCTCGCCGCCGCGTCGGACTCCCGCTGCGCGAACGCGCTCTCGTACAGACAGACGGACGCGGCCGTGGCGAGGTTCATCGACTCGGCGTGGCCGTAGACGGGGACCGCGAGGGCGCGATCGGCGAGGCGCAGGCTCTCCGCCTCGAGCCCCCTGGCCTCGTTGCCGAAGACCCACGCCGTGGGACCGACAAGGGATCCGTCGCGGCGCGCCTCGAGGAGGTCCTCGCCGGACACGTCCGCGGCGAGCACCTGGAGGCCCGCCTCGCGCGCGCGCACCGTGATCGCGGCCAGGTCGGCGTCGACCGCGATCGGCAGATGGAAGAGCGAGCCGGTCGTCGCCCGCACCACCTTGGGGTTGTAGAGGTCGACGGAACGGCCGGTGAGGATCACGGCGTCGGCGCCCGCCGCGTCCGCGGCGCGGATGATGGTGCCGGCGTTGCCGGGATCGCGGACCTCCTCGAGGATGACGACCAGGCGCGGCCGGTCGGCGAAGATCGCCCGGGCCGAGGCGGGGAACTGCAGGCAGACGGCCACGAAGCCCTGCGGCGTCACCGTGTCCGCCATCGCAGCGAGGACCTCCTCGCTCACGTACTCGACGTCGACCTGGGCACGCTCGGCCGCCTTCGCGACCTCCGGGTAGCGCTCGATGGCGGTGGGAGTCGCGTACAGCTCCTCGACGAGCTCGGGGCGCCAGGTGAGCGCCTCGGCGACGGCCTGGGGGCCCTCCAGGAGGAAGCGGCCGGTCTCGACGCGCTCCGTCTTGCGGGCGAGCCGGGCGACCGTGCGAACGCGCGGCGCGCGGGGGTTCTCGAGCATCGCAACAGGATATCGGCGACGGGAGCGGCCGGCCGCACGTGCACGGAGCCGCCGCGGAGACGACGAAGGGGCCGCCCTCCGAGAGGACGGCCCCTTCGCCTCGCGCGTTCCGGCCCGGATCGCGGCGCGCAGCGTGCCATCCGGGCCGGAACGTGCAGGTCGAGCTAGGAGACCTTCTGCGCCGAGGTGTCGGCAGGGAGCGCGGCGCGAGCCGTCTCCACGAGGGCCGCGAACGTGGCCTGCTCGTTGATGGCCAGGTCGGCGAGGATGCGACGGTCCACGTCGACACCCGCGAGGCCGAGGCCCTGGATGAAGCGGTTGTAGGTCATGCCCTGGGCACGCGCCGCGGCGTTGATGCGCTGGATCCACAGGCGACGGAAGTCGCCCTTGCGTGCGCGACGGTCACGGTACGCGTAGACGAGGGAGTGGGTGACCTGCTCCTTCGCCTTGCGATAGAGGCGCGACCGCTGCCCGCGGTAGCCCGATGCGCGCTCGAGGATGACCCGGCGCTTCTTGTGGGCGTTGACGGCCCGCTTGACTCTTGCCATTTCCTTCGTCCTTCTGGGGGTAGTTCGGCGTCAGAGGCCGAGGAGCTTCTTGGCGACCTTGGTGTCGGCTGCCGACATCACCTGGTCCTGGTTGAGTCGACGGGTGCGCTTGCTCGACTTGCCCTCGAGGTTGTGGCGCATGCCGGCCTGCTGCTTCATGAGCTTGCCGCTGCCGGTGATCTTGAAGCGCTTCTTGGCCCCGGAGTGGGTCTTCTGCTTAGGCACTGGTCTCCTTGGTGGTGGCGGCGTCGGGTGCTCCGGCGCCGGTGGTCTGCTCGGCGGGAGCGTCCGCCGTACGGGTCTTGCGGGTGGCGTTGGCCTCGGCCTTCGCGTCCGCCTTGTTCTTGTGGGGGCCGATGATCATCACCATGTTGCGGCCGTCGATCATCGGGGTGGACTCGACGGAGCCGAACTCGCTGACGTCCTCGGCGAAGCGCTGCAGCAGGCGGACGCCCTGGTCGGGCCTCGACTGCTCACGACCGCGGAAGAGGATCATCGCCTTGACCTTGTCCCCCGCCTTCAAGAACCCCTCGGCGCGCTTGCGCTTGGTCTCGTAGTCGTGGTTGTCGATCTTCAGGCGGAACCGGACCTCCTTGAGGATGGTGTTCGCCTGGTTGCGACGGGCCTCCTTGGCCTTCTGCGCCGTCTCGTACTTGAACTTCCCGTAGTCCATGATCTTCGCGACCGGGGGCCGCGAGTTGGGCGCCACCTCGACGAGGTCGAGGTCCGCCTCCCGGGCAAGACGGAGCGCGGCATCGATGGAGACGATGCCGACCTGCTCGCCCGCGGGTCCGACGAGTCGGACCTCCGGGACACGGATGCGGTCGTTGGTACGGGGATCGCTGATGCGCTGCTCCTTCACTCATTCCTGGCGTCCGTGCGTCTGGCACGGAGCGGCCGGAAGAGCAGAGTGAGATCCCGAGCGCTGCACGCGCTCCAGCACCAGCTCTCCGATCTCGAAGGGGTGCTGCTGACCCGGTAACCTGGTGAGGCGGTCGCCGCGGGTGGGAGGTCTCTCCACTTTTCTGTCCGGGATCGCTCCCGGGGCCCGAACAAGAATAGCAGAGACCGCTCGCCGATCGAAGGGTGCCCCATTGTCCAGCGACGTTCCCGCCTCCGCCCCTGCCGATGACACCCCAGGCGGGTACGAACGGGACATCGGCGAGGTGCCCGCGGTCGAGGTGATCAACACGGTCGCGGTGCACCTGCTGAGTGCCGCCGCGGTCAAGTGCGGCCTCGGCGAGGAGCCGGACGCCGCCGCCGACCTGGATGAGGCGCGCAAGCTGATCGACGCCCTCGCGGGACTCGTGACCGCGAGCGCACAGCACCTCGGCGACCACCACGCCCGGGCACTGCGGGATGGCCTGCGCTCGGTGCAGCTCGCCTTCCGCGAGGCCTCCCCCTATCCCGACGCCCCCGGCGCGGGCCCGGGTGAGAAGTACACCGGCCCCGTCAACTGAGCACGGCGGACCGCCCCGGTCAGCTCGCGGCGGGTTCGGCGGTCGCGGCGGGTTCGGCGGCACGGGCGACCGCATCGATCGTCTCCTCGACCTCGCGCCGGCCGGTTCGCCATGAGCTCACCGAGAACCGGATCACGGTGCGACCGCGCCAGGCGCTGAGCGAGGGCATCACGCGCCCCTCCTCGAGGATCCGGCGGAACACCTCGCGGGTGCGCTCGTCGGTCTCGAACGCCGCGCTCACCTGGGTGTAGACCACCTCGTTTCGTACGGTCGCGCCCGGGATGCGGCCCACCCCCTCGGCGATCCCCCGCGCGGCGGAGACGAGGCCGTTCACGAGGGAGCGCACGCCGTCCGCTCCGAGCACCGAGAGCGCGGCCCACACCGGCACACCCCGTGCTCGCCGCGACATCTCGGGCACCAGCTCATGCGGGTCGACGGCGGACGAGGTGAGCAGATACGCCGCGTGCACCCCCATGGCGGTCACCGCGGCCGGGGCGTCGCGGATGATCGCGATGCCGCAGTCGTACGGCGTGTTGAGGGTCTTGTGGGCGTCGGTCGCCCAGGAGTCCGCGTCCGCCAGTCCGGCGGTCAGCCCGAGCGCCGACGATGCGGCCGCCCAGAGCCCGAAGGCGCCGTCGACGTGCACCCACGCACCCGCCGCGTGCGCCGCCTCGGCCGCCGCCCGGAACGGATCGAATGCTCCGGAGTGGATGTTGCCCGCCTGCAGGCAGACGATGGTCGGCCCCGCCCCCTCGGCGAGAGCGGCCGCGAGGGCATCGACATCCAGTCGGCCCTGGGCGTCGGAGCGGACCGTCCGCGGTGCGCCGAGACCCAGGTAGCGCAGCGCGAGGTCCACGGAGCCGTGGCGCTCCTCCCCCACCAGCACGCGGATGCGCGGGCCACCGGCCAGCCCGTCCGCCGGATCCCAGCCCCCATCGCGCAGCACCCGGTCCCGCGCCGCCGCCAGGCAGGTGAAGTTGGCCATGGTCGCCCCGGTCGTGAAGCCGACCGCGGAGCGCGGGGGAAGTCCGAGCAGCTCGAGAATCCAGGCGCCCGCCATCTCCTCGACCGCCACCACCCCGGGCGTCGCGTCCCGCATGCCGGCGTTCTGGTCCCATGCCGCGACGAGCCAGTCGGCGGCGATCGCGGCGGGGAGGGTGCTGCCCATCACCCAGCCGAAGAACCGCCCGGACTGGCTGGCCATGAGTCCTGGCTCCACTGCGGCGGCGAGCCGGTCGAGGACTTCAGAGGGATCCGCCCCGCGCTCGGGCAGGGAGGAGCCTGCCGCCCCGGGCGCGAGGAGCCGGGTCACCACGTCGGCAGGGGTCCCGTCCGCCGGCACGCGCCGATCCTCGAGGGAGGCGAGCCAGCGGCGTGCGTGCGCCACGGCCCGGTCGAGGACTGCATCATCGCTGCCCTGGGGCTCCGTCACGCGGCCATGCTCGTCCTCGCCGTCGAGCCCGTCAAGCCTCCGCGGCGCGGAGCCGGACCGCGAGCGAGTCGACCCGGGCGGCGATCAGGGCGCTGGCCGCCCAGCGCGCCGTGAGCTCGGCCAGCAGCGAGTCGAGGCGCCCGCGGTCGAGCCCGCCGATCAGGGTGAGGTCCACCTGCACCTCGGGGAAGAGGAGACGGGCCTCCGGGTCGCCGGACGCGAGGCGCACCTCGAGCACCTCGGAGACCGCCGAGCAGCGGGCGAACTCGGCCGCCAGCTCCGGGTCGTCCTCGGGCGCCTGCCACGGGTGCTCCTGGGCGAGAGCGTCGAGGGCCGGGCGGCGGAGCGCGAACTCGGTGGGTGAGGTCGGATCGAGGATCACGACGTCGTTGCCCTCGGCGCGGGCGGCGAGGGCGACGCGCTCGCTCGCCGCGGGGACCGGTCGGGCGCGCGGATTCCACGCCTGCATCGCCGTGACGGAGGTGAAGGCCGGAAGAGCGGTCCTGCCATCGGGGGTGCCGACGGTCACGAGCGCCAGTTCTGCGCTCTTGTCCGTGAGCCTGCCTCCTCTGCCGGTGCCCGCCTCCGCGAGGCTCGCGAGCAGGGGGACGAGGAGTCTCGTGCCCCGCACGGCGTCGACGACCTCAGCGCGGCCGCCGTCTCCGTTCCGGAAGCGCCGGAGCGCCTCGAGGAGCAGCGGCGGCGCGGCTCCGTCGTCGTCGGCGTACGCTGTCTCGTCGAAGTGGCGGCCCGCCCAGGGCTGTCCGGCCGAATCGGTGCGCCGGCCCGGCAGATCCCCGGAAGGCTGTCCCGCCGAATCTGGGTGCCGGCCCCGCAGATTCCCGGAGGGCTGTCCCGCCGAATCGGTGCGCCGGCCCGGCAGATCCCCGGAGGGCTGTCCCGCCGAATCGGTGTGGCGGCCCGGCAGATCCCCGGAAGGCTGTCCCGCCGAATCGGTGTGGCGGCCCCGCAGATCCCCGGAAGGCTGTCCCGCCGAATCTGGGTGCCGGCCCGGCAGATCCCCGAAGGGCTGTCCCGCCGAATCGGTGCGCCGGC
This sequence comes from Naasia sp., assembly GCF_025465545.1. Classification (GTDB taxonomy): domain Bacteria; phylum Actinomycetota; class Actinomycetes; order Actinomycetales; family Microbacteriaceae; genus Naasia. The sequence goes on from NZ_JAODMK010000040.1 coordinate 21,293, forward strand.
CCCGCAGGTCCCCGGAGGGCTGTCCCGCCGAATCGGTGCGCCGGCCCGGCAGATTCCCGGAGGGCTGTCCCGCCGAATCGGTGTGCCGGTCGGACACGCCGCTCAGCGGCTCGCGACGTCGAGCGCCTCGGCCAGGGTGAACGCCCCCGCGTAGAGCGCCTTGCCGATGATGGCGCCCTCGAGTCCCTGAGGCACGAGCTCGCGGAGCGCGACGATGTCGTCGAGGCTCGAGACACCGCCGGAAGCCACGACCGGCCGCTCCGTCTTCGTCATGAGCTCGGTGAGCAGCTCGAGGTTGGGCCCACGGAGCGTTCCATCCTTGGTTACATCGGTCACGATGTAGCGGGCGCAGCCGGCGTCCTCGAGGCGCTCGAGCACCGTCCAGAGGTCGCCTCCGTCGCGGGTCCAGCCGCGGGCGGCGAGGGTGGTGCCGCGCACGTCGAGACCGACGGCGACCGCATCGCCGTGCCGGGCGATGACGCCCGCGGCCCACTCGGGATCCTCGAGCGCCGCAGTGCCGAGGTTGATGCGGCTCGCGCCGGTGCCGAGGGCCGCCTCGAGCGTCTCCTCGTCTCGGATCCCGCCGGACAGCTCCACCTTCACGTCCCGGCAGGCGCGGATGACACGGCGGATGAGGGAGGCGTTGTTGCCGCGGCCGAATGCGGCGTCGAGGTCGACGAGGTGGATCCACTCGGCCCCCTGGTCGGCCCATTCGCGCGCGGCGTCCACGGGGTCGCCGTAGCTCGTCTCGGTGCCGGCCTCGCCCTGGGTGAGGCGCACGGCCGCTCCCCCGGCCACGTCGACAGCGGGCAGCAGGGTCAGGGCAGGCGTCGTGGCGAACTCGCTCATCGCGTCCTTCGGGTCGGGGCGCACGGGCTCGTTCCGCCCGGGCGGGAGGTCAGGAGGGGAGGCTGTCGATCCAGTTGGTAAGCAGCCGGATGCCCGCGGGCCCCGACTTCTCGGGATGGAACTGGGTGGCGGAGAGCGGGCCGTTCTCGACGGCCGCGATGAAGGGCGAGCCGTGGGTGGCCCAGGTGACGGCGGGAGCCGGAAAGGGCTTCTGCACGTCCAGGGTCCAGTCCTGTGCTCCATAGGAGTGCACGAAGTAGAACCGCTCGCCGCGGATGCCCTCGAACAGCACCGAGTTACGAGGGGCGTCCACGGTGTTCCAGCCGATGTGAGGAAGCACCGGCGCCTTGAGCTCCTCGACCTCACCAGGCCATTCGCCGAGTCCTGTGGTGTCGGCGCCTCGCTCGCGTCCGCGCTCGAACAGCACCTGCATGCCGACGCAGATCCCGAGGACGGGACGGCCGCCGGCCAGGCGCCGGTCGATGAGCTCCCCTCCCCGGGCGGCATCCAGCGACGCCATGACGGCAGCGAAAGCTCCGACGCCGGGCACGACCAGGCCATCCGCTTCCATCGCCTTCTGCCGGTCGCCCGTCAGCTCCACGTCGGCGCCGGCCAGCTGCAGCGCCTTGACGGCGGAGTGCACGTTGCCGCTGCCGTAGTCGAGCACGACCACCGAAGGGCGGCTCACAGCGCGCCCTTCGTGGACGGAACGCCGGACACCCGGGGATCGAACTCCTTCGCGGTGCGGAAGGCGCGCGCGAACGCCTTGAACTCTGCCTCGGCGATGTGGTGCGGATCGCGTCCGGCCAGGACCTGGATGTGCACGGTCAGGCCCGCCGCGAAGGTGACCGCCTCGAAGAAGTGCCGCACCATTGACCCGGTGAAGTGACCGCCGATCAGGTGGTACTCGAAGCCCTCCGGCTCGCCGCCGTGCACCAGGTACGGCCGGCCCGAGATGTCCACGACGGCGCGGGCGAGCGCCTCGTCGAGCGGCACGAGCGCGTCGCCGAATCGGGCGATGCCGGACTTGTCGCCGAGCGCCCGGCGGATGGCGGTGCCCAGCACGATCCCGGTGTCCTCGACGGTGTGGTGCACGTCGATCTGAACGTCCCCGCTCGCGGTCACGGTGAGGTCGGTCAGCGAGTGCTTCGCGAAGGCGGTGAGCATGTGGTCGAAGAACGGGACGGTCGTCGAGATGTCGGAGCGACCGCTGCCGTCGAGGTCGAGGCGCAGGTCGACGGAGGATTCGCTCGTCTCGCGCTGGAGGTGCGCGGTGCGCTGCCCGGGTGCCATGATTCGCCCAGTTTACGAGGACGGAGGGCGCCGTCGGTCGCCCCCGAAAGAGTCAGGCCCCCGCGCCGTCTCCGAGGCTCGCCAGGGCGGCGAGGAACTCGGTGGTCTCCACCTCGGTCCCGGCGCTGACGCGGAGGGTGCCCGGGATGCCCAGGTTGCGCACCAGCACCTCCCTGTCGAGCAGCTCTGCCCACGTGCGGGCGGGGTCGGCCACACCTCCGAACAGCACGAAGTTCGCGGAGCTGCGCCACGGCGAGTAGCCCAGCCCGGGGAGCTCGGCGACGATGCGGTCGCGCTGCTCCTTGATCTCATCGACCCCCGCGAGCAGCTCATCGGCGTGGCCGAGAGCCGCGATGGCGGCCGCCTGGGTCAGCGCCGACAGGTGGTAGGGCAGCCGGACGAGGCGCAGGGCGTCCGCGACCGCGGGATCGGCGGCGAGGTAGCCCACCCGGGCCCCGGCGAAGGCGAAGGCCTTGCTCATCGTGCGGGACACCAGCAGCCGCTCGCGTCCGGGCAGCAGGGTGAGGGCGTTGTCCTCATCCGTCGGCATGAACTCGGCGTATGCGGCGTCGACGAAGACCATGCCGTCCGTCGCCGCGTACGCGGCCTCGATGACATCGAGGCCGAGCGGGGTGCCGGTCGGGTTGTTCGGTCCGCAGAGGAACACGAGGTCGGGGCGCGTTCGCTCGATCTCCGCGACGACCGTCTCCGCTGACAGCTCGAACTCGGCGTCACGCCGGCCGTCGATCCATCGGGTGCCGGTGCCCGCGGCCAGGATCGAGTGCATGGAGTACGTGGGCGGGAAGCCGAGCACGCTGCGTCCGGGCCCCCCGAAGGCCTGCAGGACCTGCTGGATGACCTCGTTCGAGCCGTTGCCGGCCCACACCTGGTCCGCGCTGACGCCGTGCCCGAGGTAGCCGGCGAGGCGCTCGCGGAGCACCGTGAACTCCCGGTCGGGATAGCGGTGGATCGTCCTGACCGCCTCGGCGATCGCGGCCACGATGTCCTGCGCCACGTCGTCGGGCACCCCATGGGTGTTCTCGTTGACGTTCAGGGCGATGCGCACGCTGCGCTGCGGAGCGCCGTAGGGCTCGCGCCCGCGGAGGTCGTCCCGGATCGGCAGGTCGGCGAGCGAAGTCACCGCACGAGTTTAGGGCCGAGCACGGAGCCGCTTCGAGCGATGCCTCAGTCGACGTACCGGGCGGGGATGGCGAGCGACTGACCGGGAACGACGGACTGGTCGGCGAGGCTGTTGAGCCGCGAGATGTCGACGATGACGTCGCGCGGGTCCTGGTCGGGCGCGATGCGCTCGGCGATGCTCCACAGCGACTCGCCGGCACTCACCGTGACCGTCCGGTACGAGGCGCTGACCACCTCGGAACCCGCCATGGCAGGGGTGGAGACGGACGCGAGCACGATGCCGATCACGATGGGCGCCGCGGCGAGACCGCCGAACACCGCGCGACCGCGGCGGGTGAGGCGCAGGGCTGGGCGCTGTGCCGGAATGATGCTGATGCTGCTCACGATGTCCTCCTCGAGACCCCGGGTGCGGCGCTCGGCCGGGAGCGCCGCACTCGAAGGTGTGTATCGAATCTATCTTCGAATGTCGAACATCGCAAGATCCGGTTTCCGCGGGCTGTTTGCGGGTCTATTCGAAGACACGCTCGAACGAACCGTTGTCGCGGACCCCGAATCTGGATACAGTTTCGATGTTCGCCGCAAGGCAACCAGCAACCACCGACATCGCAACCACGAGTCGGTCGACCGGGGGGAAACGGCGATGAGCGCGGAGCGCAGCGGCACGAGGCGACGAACGAGCCTGAGCGACAAGCAGCAGGCGATCCTCGAGGTGATCGCCCGGTCGGTCGCCTCCCGTGGCTATCCGCCGAGCATGCGCGAGATCGGCGACGCCGTCGGTCTGTCGTCCCTCTCGAGCGTCACCCACCAGCTGAACCAGCTCGAGCTCTCCGGCTACCTGCGTCGCGATCCCAACCGGCCCCGGGCGCTGGAGATCCTGATCGACGTGCCGCTGTCGGGCACCGATGACGCTGCCGAGAACTCCACGCCGGTCGGCGACGCCGCCATGGTCCCCCTGGTCGGGCGCATCGCGGCCGGCATCCCGATCACCGCGGACCAGCAGGTCGAGGAGGTGTTCCCCCTCCCCCGTCAGCTCGTCGGCAAGGGCGAGCTCTTCATGCTCAAGGTGGTGGGCGAGTCGATGATCGACGCCGCCATCTGCGACGGCGACTGGGTCGTCGTGCGCACGCAGCGCACGGCCGAGAACGGCGAGATCGTCGCGGCGATGCTCGACGGCGAGGCCACCATCAAGGTGTTCCGCCAGCGCGACGGGCACACCTGGCTGCTGCCGCGCAACAGTGCGTTCGAGCCGATCCTGGGCGACGAGGCCGAGCTGCTCGGCAAGGTCGTCGCCGTCCTCCGCTCTCTCTGACCCGTCACCCCAGGTGCCCGTTCCGGCGGGAAGTGCCCGCTAGAAGGGTCACTTTCCGCCGGAACGGGCACCTGGGACAGATGTCAGGACGCGATTCCGCCGGAGGCCACCAGGTACGGCGCCAGCAGCGCCCTCTCCTCCGGCCCGACGAGGGCATGCACGCGGGTGCCGGTCTCCTCGTAGCCGAGTTCGAGCACCTTGCCGCGTTCGTGCAGGACCGCGACCAGGTCCCCGCGGTCATAGGGGATCACCGCGTCCACGTCGAGCTGCGGGGTGGGCAGCAGGTCGGAGAGCCGCGCGAGCAGCTCCTCCATCCCCTCGCCGGTGCGGGCCGAGACGAAGATCGAGTCGGGCTCGAGGCCGCGCAGCACGAGCCGCTCGTCGGGTCCCGCGAGATCGGCCTTGTTGAAGACCACCAGCTCGGGGATGCCGCGCGCGCCGACCTCGCCGATCACGTTCCGCACCGTCGTGAGCTGAGCCGCCGGATCGGGGTGGGACGCGTCGACCACGTGCAGCAGCACGTCGGCGTCCGCCGTCTCCTCGAGGGTGGAGCGGAACGCCTCGACCAGCTGGTGCGGCAGGTTGCGCACGAAGCCCACCGTGTCGGTCAGGGTGAAGAGGCGGCCATCCTGCGTCTCGTAGCGGCGCACGGTGGCATCCAGCGTGGCGAAGAGCGCGTTCTCCACCAGGACGCCCGCGCGGGTGATCCGGTTGAGCAGCGACGACTTGCCGGCGTTCGTGTAGCCCACGATGGCGACGGAGGGCACCGCGTTGCGGCGACGGTTGGCGCGCTTGGCCTCGCGGGCCGGCTTCATGTCCTTGATCTGCTTGCGCAGGCGGGCCATCCGGGAGTGGATGCGGCGGCGGTCGAGCTCGATCTTCGTCTCACCGGGGCCGCGCGAGCCCATTCCGGCGCCGGCGCCGCCCACCTGGCCACCGGCCTGGCGAGACATCGAGTCACCCCAGCCGCGCAGGCGCGGGAGGAGGTATTCGAGCTGTGCGAGCTCGACCTGGGCCTTGCCCTCGCGGCTCTTGGCGTGCTGACTGAAGATGTCGAGGATCACCGCGGTGCGGTCGATGACCTTCACCCCGACGACGTCCTCGAGGGCACGCCGCTGGCTGGGGGCGAGCTCGGTGTCCGCCACCACGGTGTCGGCGCCGAGCGCGCGAACGCGGTCGCGCAGCTCGATGGCCTTGCCGCTGCCGAGATAGGTGCTGGGGTCAGGCGTCGCCCGCTTCTGCAGCAGGCCGTCGAGCACCACCGCCCCGGCCGTCTCGGCCAGCGCGGACAGCTCCCGCATCGAGTTCTCGGCGTCGGGAAGGCCGCCCTGCGGGTGCACGCCGATCAGCACGACGCGCTCGAGGCGCAGCTGCCGGTACTCGACCTCGGTGACGTCTTCGAGCTCGGTGGAGAGCCCGCTGACCCGGCGCAGCGCCTGACGCTCCTCGAGGTCGAGCTGCTCGCCGTCGGCGTTGTCCGCCGGCGCGGGCTGGGGTGCGGCGCCCGCCGCCGTGGCAGGGAAGAGGGCGTAGTCGGCGGACCGGCGGTCGGCTGCGGCGAGCACGCGGGCGACGACGTCGTCCGTGTTCGTCTGCGCGTCGTCGCGCTCCGGCAGTCCCGTGTCGGTCGTATCCATTGAGGTCAAGAGTATTGGTTCCATCCGTTATGTTTCCTGCATGGGACGCCCTGTGCACCGCGCCCCCGAATCCGTAGGATCCGCGGGAGCGAGATGAGCAGCAGTCACTACTTCTCCGCCGAGCCCGAGGGTGAGCTGCGTCCCCGGCGGATCGCGGTGCGACTCGCGGGACTCGATCTCGAGGTGACGACGGCGGGCGGGGTGTTCAGTCCCGAACACCTCGACACCGGCACGCGCGTGCTCCTCGACGCGGTTCCCGACCCCGCCCCCGCCGGCGACCTGCTGGACGTCGGCTGCGGCTGGGGGCCCATCGCGCTGTCGCTCGCGCTGTCCTCTCCCGGCGCCACCGTGTGGGCGGTGGACGTCAACGAGAGGGCTCTCGAACTCACGCGCCGCAATGCCGCCGAGTTGGGCCTCACCAATGTGAACGCCGTGCTGCCCGCGGATGTTCCCGCGGAGGTGCGCTTCCGCACCATCTGGAGCAATCCGCCGATCCGAGTGGGCAAGGCTGAGCTGCACGCCCTGCTCACCGCCTGGCTGCCCCGGCTGGCCCCCGCCGGCGACGCGTGGCTCGTGGTGTCCCGCAATCTGGGCGCGGATTCGCTGCTGCGCTGGCTCGGCGAGGAGCTTCCCGCGCTGAATTCGGAGCGGGTCGCGACCGACAAGGGCTTCCGCGTGATCCGGGTAGGGCCCGTCCCCCAGCAGGCAGAACGAGCTTGAGCAGGCGGAAACGCGCGCATACGGCGCGTGGACGCCTTTCTCCCTGCTGAGGGAGAGTGCGGGGCCGTCAGGAGGCGCTGTCGACCGGATTCGGGGCGTCGGGAGCGAGCAGCCGGATCGAGCCGATCGTCGCCTCCAGCACCAGGACGCCGTCGGTGAGCCGGAAGTCCTGAACCGTCACGCCTTCCGCGATGGTGTTCACGGCCGCCTGCACCGCGACCCGCACCAGCGGGTCCGGAACTCCTGCGGTCACCTCGACCACGCCCGTCGGGACGCCGGAGCGCTCGATCCCCTCGTTCACCTGCGAGAGGAGGAAGGGCACCAGCCGGTGGGCGGGCAGGCCGCGCGCGTGCGCGGTGAGGGCGAAGGTCGCGACGCCGTCCTCGAAGCCGGTGAAGGCGGCCGCCACCGCAACGGATCCTGCTGCCGCCAGGGCGAGCGCGAACAGGAACGAGTCGGTGTGCAGCGCGCGCAGATCCACGTCGGCGAAGACCGTTGAGCCCTCGCAGCGGAGCGACTGCACCAGTGCGGGAAGCGGGGAGCGCAGGGTGCCCAGCCGGACGGCTTCGTCGAACGGCAGCTCGATTCTCATCGGGCGTCGCCGCTAGATCTCGAGGGTTCCGCTGAACACCAGCTCGGCCGGTCCGCTGAGGGACACGTGCTCGCCCTCCTCGGTGGGGAACATGCGCACGCCGACGACGCCGCCCGCCACCTCGACCCGCCAGGAGTTGGGTGCCCCCGCGCCGGCCCAGTGCCGGGTGGCCAGCGCGGCCGCAGCTGCTCCCGTGCCGCAGGAGAGCGTCTCGCCACTGCCGCGCTCGTGCACCCGCATGCGGATCCTGCCGACGCCGTCCTGCACCAGGGGGTCGCGGGGCAGCACGAGCTCCACATTCGCTCCCTCGGGGGGCGCAGGGTCGATCACGGGGATGAAGGTGAGGTCGGCCGCCTCGAGCTCGGCCGTATCGGCGACCGCGAGCACGACGTGCGGGTTGGGAACGCTGATCGACACCCCCGGCCGGGCGACGGGAAGGCTGTGCACATGCACCAGGGGGTCGCCGGGCTCCAGGCGCCAGCGGCCGAGGTCCACGGAGAAGCCGCCCGCGCTGCGGGTCACGTCGCGGACTCCGCCGCGAGTGCCGATCGCGAGGGTGCCACCCTCCGGGATCTCTGCCAGGCCCTCCTCGAGCAGGAAGCGCGCGAAGACCCGGATTCCGTTGCCGCACATCTCTGCGATGCTGCCGTCCGCGTTGCGGTAGTCCATGAACCACTCCGCGGCGGGCTCCTCGGCCAGCGCTGCCACCCCCGCATCGAGGCGGGCGGAGCGGACCGCCCGGAGGATGCCGTCCGCGCCCACGCCGAAGTGCCGGTCGCAGATCGCGGCCACCTGTTCCGGCGACAGGTCTGACTCGCCGTCGGCGTCGGCGAACAGGACGAAGTCGTTCCCGGTCCCGTGCCCCTTGGTGAAGGTGAGAGTGGCCATGCTCCAACCCTAGGGCTCGCCGCCGAGCGCGCCGCGAGACGCCGACCGCGCCCCTTGTCCAGGGCGCGCTCGGCGTGTGAAGGCGCACTCGGCGTTCCGGCGGCATCGCCCCACGGACGGCCCCTATCGAGGGACGACGGCCGAGACAGCCGCATCCACGAGGCCGGGATCGCCCGCCGGCAGCCGCACCGCGTCGCCCCATCGCGCGAACCAGGAGCGCTGGCGCCGCACATAGCGCCAGGTGAGCTGGATGGTCTCGTCCACCGCCTCCTCCAGGGACTGCCGCCCCCGGAGCACGGCGAGGGCCTGCGCGTAGCCGATCGCCCGCCGCGCGGTCACCCCCTGCTCGAGGCCGCGGTCGCGCAGCGCCCGCACCTCGTCGAGCAGGCCGCCGGCGAACATGCCCCTGGCGCGCCCGGCCAGGACCTCCTTGAGGCCCTCCCGCCCGGAGGCCGGCACATCGAGGAGCAGCACCGTGGCGGGCCGCCACTGCCGGGACTCGTCGGGCAGGCTCGCCGAATAGGGCCGCCCGGTGAGCTGGATCACCTCGAGGGCCCGCACGACGCGTCGCCCGTTGCCGGAATCGATGGCCGCCGCGGCCTCGGCGTCACGGTCGCGCAGGCGCTGCCACAGCGTCTCGGAGCCGAGCGCGGCGAGCTCCTCCTCGAGGGCCGCGCGGAGCGCCGGGTCGGTGCCGGGGAAGCGGAAGTCGTGCAGGACCGCCGAGAGGTAGAGGCCGGAGCCGCCGACGAGGATCGGCACGGCGCCGCGCGACTGGATGTCGGCGATCACCGCGCGGGCGTCCGCCTGGTAGTCCGCCACCGTCGAGGCCTCGCTGACCTCCAGCACGTCGAGCAGGTGATGCGGGATCCCCCGCCGCTCCTCGACCGCGAGCTTGGCCGTGCCGATGTCCATGCCTCGATAGAGCTGCATGGCGTCGGCGTTGACGATCTCGACCGGGGGGCCGCCGTGCGCGGTGAGCCGCTCGGCCAGCTCGAGGGAGAGCCCCGACTTGCCCGTGCCGGTCGGCCCCGCTATGGCGACGAGCGGCGGTGCCGTCTGCCGGCCCCCTCCGGGAGGAAGGCCGGTCACCGACCGATGCGCAGACCCGGCAGGCCGAGCGACACCGGTCCCGTGGTCGCCGCCGCGGCTGCGGCTGCGGACGATGGGACGGCGCAGCTGTCGGCCTCCGCCCGGTCCCAGGCGTCTCCGGCCCGAGTGCGGGTGATGCGCAGCGGCGCCCCGGTCGGGTCGTCGGCGAGCAGATGGAAGGGAGCCGCGCGGGTGACCGTCGCGGTGACGAGGTCCCCGGGACGCGGCACGTCGGATCCGGGCGTCACCTCGAAGTGCACGAGCCGGCCGTCGCGACCGCGACCGCTGAGGCGGGCGGACGCGCTGTCCTTGCGTCCCTCCCCTGTGGCGACCAGGATCTCCACCGAACGGCCGACCTGCCGCTCGTTCTCCTCCCAGGAGATGCGCTCCTGCAGAGCCGCGAGCCGCTCGTAGCGCTCCTGCACGACCGCCTTGGGGACCTGGTCGGGCAGGGTGGCGGCCGGGGTGCCGGGCCGGATCGAGTACTGGAAGGTGAATGCGGAGCCGAAGCGCGCCGCCTCGACGACCCGCAGGGTCTCCTGGAAGTCCTCCTCGGTCTCGCCGGGGAAGCCGACGATGATGTCGGTGCTGATGGCCGCGTCGGGCATGCGGGTGCGCACGCGGTCGAGGATTCCGAGGAACTTCTCCGACCGGTAGGACCGGCGCATGGCCCGCAGGATGCGGTCGGATCCGGATTGCAGGGGCATGTGCAGCTGCGGCATCACCGCGGGCGTCTCCGCCATCGCATCGATCACGTCATCGGTGAAGGCGGCGGGATGCGGGCTGGTGAACCGGATGCGCTGCAGGCCATCGATCGTTCCCGCTGCACGGAGGAGCTTGCCGAACGCGTGCCGGTCCCCGAACTCGACGCCGTAGGAGTTGACGTTCTGCCCGAGCAGTGTCACCTCGATGGCGCCGTCGTCGACGAGGGCCTGGATCTCGGCGAGGACGTCTCCGGGCCGCCGGTCCTTCTCCTTGCCGCGGAGGGAGGGCACGATGCAGAAGGTGCAGGTGTTGTTGCAGCCGACGGAGATGGAGACCCAGCCGCTGTAGATCGAGTCCCGCTTGGCGGGAAGCGTCGAGGGGAAGACCTCGAGCGACTCGAGGATCTCGAGCTGCGCCTCGCCGTTGTGCCGGGCGCGCTCGAGCAGGGTGGGCAGCGAGCCCATGTTGTGGGTGCCGAAGACCACGTCGACCCATGGCGCCTTCTCCAGGATGACGTTCTTGTCCTTCTGCGCAAGGCAGCCGCCGACAGCGATCTGCATTCCCGCGTGCCGGCGCTTGACGGAGGCGAGGTGACCGAGGTTGCCATAGAGCTTGTTGTCGGCGTTCTCGCGCACGGCGCAGGTGTTGATCACCACGACGTCCGCCTCCTCGCCGTCGGCGGCGACGTAGCCTGCCGCCTCCAGCGAGCCGCTCAGCCGCTCGGAGTCGTGCACGTTCATCTGGCAGCCGAAGGTGCGGACCTCGTAGGTGCGCGGGCGCAGGACGCCCGTCTCTTCTGCCCGCTCGACCGTCATGCTCATGATCGGCCAGTGTAATTCGGCCAGGGCTTCGCACGACGCAGAGCGCCGGACGGCAGGCGAGGCATCAGGGGTGCGGAGTGGGCAGCCGGGCAGAGGGCTGGCTCAGCGCCGGGAGCCGAGGGCCGTGTCCACCGCGTGCTGAAGGACGCTGCCCGAGAAGCCGCGACGCTGCAGGAACCCGGCGAGTCGGCGCCGGGCGGTCTCGGCGTCGTAGCTGGTGAGCTGGCGGGCCCGGTTCTCGGCGACCTGGACGGCGCGTTCGCGCTCCCCTTCGTCGTCGAGGGAGGCGAGCGCCTCCTCGATCGCGACGGCGTCGACTCTGCGCCGCCGGAGCTCCGCGGCCACTGCAGACCGGCCCCGTCCCTTGCGCTCGGTCTCGCTGCGCACGACGGATTCCGCCAGAGCCGCGTCGTCGAGGTAGCGTCCGTCCTCGAGCCGGGTGACCTCCGCCTCGATCTCATCAGGCTCGATGCCGCGGTCGGCGAGCCGGTCGCGCATCTCCGCCACGGACATGCCGCGACGGGTGAGTGCGGCGACGCTCACGTTGCGCGCCCTGCGCTCCGCCCGCTCGCGGGCCTTCTCGCCCGGTCCCGGCTCCTTCGCCGGCGGCGCCTCATCGGCGGGATGCTCGGAGCCACCGATGCTCGGAAGCGCCGAGTCGGCCGCCCCGTCCGCCCTGCCGCGGCCGGAGCCGAACAGCGAGATGACCGGGGCGACCCACTCGTCGGTCACGGGATCAGGCCCCGACAGCCTTGCGCGCGGCCAGCTTCGGCTCGATGGAGACTGCTGCACTGCCGTCGGCGGCCTCGGCGGCGGCGGCCGCCGCCGCTGCGGCGGCACCTTCCGCTCCGACACCCAGCTTCGCGAGGATCTTCTTCTCGATCTCTGCCGCGATGTCGGGGTTCTTCAGCAGGAAGTTGCGGGCGTTCTCCTTGCCCTGGCCCAGCTGGTCGCCCTCGTAGGTGTACCAGGCGCCGGACTTCTTGACGATGAGGTGCTCGACACCGAAGTCGATGAGGCTGCCCTCGCGGCTGATGCCCACTCCGTAGAGGATGTCGAACTCGGCCTGCTTGAAGGGCGGAGCCATCTTGTTCTTGACGACCTTGACGCGGGTGCGGTTGCCGACCGCCTCGGTGCCCTCCTTGAGCGTCTCGATGCGCCGGATGTCGAGGCGCACGGAGGCGTAGAACTTGAGCGCCTTGCCACCGGCGGTGGTCTCCGGGCTGCCGAAGAACACGCCGATCTTCTCGCGCAGCTGGTTGATGAAGATGGCGGTGGTCTTGGTCTGGCTGAGCCCGCCGGTGAGCTTGCGCAGCGCCTGGGACATGAGTCGCGCCTGCAGGCCGACGTGGGAGTCGCCCATGTCGCCCTCGAGCTCGACACGGGGGACGAGAGCCGCAACCGAGTCGATGACGACGAGGTCGATCGCTCCGGATCGCACCAGCATGTCGGCGATCTCGAGGGCCTGCTCACCCGTGTCGGGCTGCGACACGAGGAGGGCGTCGATGTCGACTCCGAGCTTCTTCGCGTACTCCGGATCGAGGGCGTGCTCCGCGTCGATGAAGGCGGCGATGCCGCCGAGGCGCTGCGCATTGGCGATGGCGTGCAGGGTGAGCGTCGTCTTTCCCGACGACTCAGGACCATAGATCTCCACGATGCGCCCGCGCGGCAGTCCGCCGATGCCGAGCGCGACGTCGAGCGCGATCGAGCCGGTGGGGATGACCTCGATGGGGGCGCGCTCGTCACTGCCGAGGCGCATGACGGAGCCCTTGCCGAACTGGCGGTCGATCTGGGCGAGAGCGGTCTCGAGGGCTTTCTCGCGGTCGGACGGTGAAGGCACGGGATCTCCTGTGGTGTCGTGGTGGGGCGCCTATAGGCTGTCGCCCGCTCCCGTTTCCGGTGCGGACCGACAAGGCATGCGGTGAATCTCGCCGGTGGATCCGACCCTAGGCGGCACCTCCGACAGGGCCGGAGGGCGCCGTGACTCGGGGAGAACTCCCTGCGTGAAGCACCTGTGCAGGAGACTACGACCGTTCGAAGATATCTTCGAGAGGCGCGCGGCGTGTCCCTGCCGCATCACCTCAGCGGGCGGGTCGGCCCCTGCCGTGCCACCGCTCGCGGGGCACGTCGGTGGCCCGGCAGAGCGCCGCCCACACGTCTCCCGGCGTCCGGCCGGCGGCGAGGGCCTGATCGGCGGTCAGCCCACCCAGCTCGTCGAGCACGAACTCCCGGGCGAGTGCGCGGCCGTAGGCGTCGCCGAACTCCTCGCCCACGGCGAACCGGAACTCGCTCAGACGCACCCGGTCACGCTACCAATCCTTCCGGCGCCCGGAAACGACGAACGCCCCGCTGGGAAAGCGAGGCGTTCGGCCGGAAGAGGAGGTCAGGTGGCCAAGAATCAGCGGGAGACGAGGTCCGCCCCGAAGTCCTTGGCGAACGAGTCGTCGCCGAACTGGTCGCGGAAGTCGGCGGGCACGGTGTCGGGGATCACGTCGATGCCCTCGAGGACGGCGAGGCGATCGCCGACCTCACGCATGATCACCGAGATGGGAGTGTCGAGCGCGTCGGCCACCGAAGCGAGGATCTCCGAGGAGGCCTCCTTCTGGCCGCGCTCCACCTCGCTGAGGTAGCCGAGGGCGACACTCGCCTTGCTGGCCACCTGGCGGAGGGTGCGCCCCTTCTGGAGACGGAAGTCCCGCAGAACGTCGCCGAGCTCCTGACGAACTAGAACCATGTGGACCTCCCTACAGTGTTTCGGTGCTGGACGGTTGAGAAACGATACCCCGGGGGGAGGACCAACCCTACGGAGACGCGGTGTGTATTGCTTGTGAACACATCATCTGTAACGCCGCAGAAACCTGAGCTATTCCGACTCAAGGCCTCGACCGGCGTCCGGACGGCCAGCAGCCCCGGAATCGGAGCGGACCACCTCCTCCGCCAGCTCGAGCACGGCGTCGACGGCGGCGGCCCGGATCTCGGCGCGTGAGCCGGCGAGATCCACGCGACGCACCCGGGTCCCCTCGGCGGTGGCCACGGCGAGGTAGACCTCGCCAGGGGCGTGCCCGTCCTGCGGATCGGGCCCGGCGACCCCGGTCGTGCTGATGCCGACGTCGGCGCCGCACGAGCGTCGCACGCCCTCGGCCATCTGCCCGGCGACGTCGGCGTGGACGGCGCCGCTGCGCTCGAGCAGGGCGGCGTCGACCCCCAGCAGCACGTGCTTGAGCTCGGTGGCGTAGGAGACGATCCCGCCGCGGAACACGGCAGAGGCGCCGGGCACGCTCACCAGCCGGTCGGCCACCAGTCCGCCGGTGAGCGACTCCGCCGCGGCCAGGGTGAGGGCGCGCTCCCCGAGCAGGGCGAGGAGTCGCTGTGCGGTCACCGGCGCCGGTTCCTCGTGAACGCCTGGAGAAGGTAGTCGGCGCCCGTCACGATGGTGAGCGCCACGGCGACGGTCATCAGCAGCGCGCCCGCGCCCACGATCCACGGCACCGCGGCGTCGAGGCCCAGATCGTCGGCCAGCGCGGGCAGCGGCGCGAGGAGCACGGAGATCGCGACGGACTGCAGCACGGTCTTGAGCTTGCCTCCCCGCGATGCGGGGATCACGCGGTCGCGCAGCACGCTGAAGCGGAACACGGTGATGCCCACCTCGCGGACCAGGACGAGGATCGTGACCCACCACGGCAGCTCGCCGAGGATCGAGAGGCCCACCAGGGCGCCGCCGATGAGGACCTTGTCGGCGATGGGGTCGAGCAGGATGCCCACGTTGGTCACGAGATTGCGGCGCCGCGCCAGGTGCCCGTCGAGTCCGTCCGTGGCGATCGCCACGACGAAGAGGACCGTCGCGATCCAGCGCAGGGCTCCCCCGTCGCCGGCGTCGGCGAGCAGCAGCCAGAGGAAGACCGGGGCGAAGAGGATGCGCACGATCGTGATGAGGTTGGCGACATTGCCGTCGCTGACCTTGGTGTCGCCCGCCTGCACTACGCGACCGCGCGCCCGCTCGACCACCTTGGCCGAGCCGCGCTCGTAGCTGGCGCGCGCCCGCAGCTTGGCCCGTCGGGCGGTCTCGCGGGCGGTGCCCGTGCCGCCTGCGGCTCCGCTGCCGTTCCGAGACACTCGTCGCTCCCTGCCGGTCGGTGCAGGGCGCTCCTCCCCGGGAGCACCCTCGTTCCTCGTCATCGTAACCGCCGCCGCGTCGGGGCGGCCTCGTCCGTCGGCGTCGTCAGCGGCCGCGAGGAGGATGCGCTGGATCAGTCGCGGCCGGTCAGGCCCCAGGCGTCCTCGTCGGGACTGTCCTCGACGACCTCGTAGCCGTCGAACTGGGCGTCCACCGCGTCTCGGGAATGCGCGACGGGGCCGGCCCCGGCGGGCCGGGCGGTGGAGGCCGCGCCGTCCTCGCCGCGCATCCGCGCGAGGACTCCGGGCAGCTGCTCCACGGTGACGAGCACGTCACGTGCCTTCGACCCCTCGGAGGGGCCGACGACCTCGCGTGACTCGAGCAGGTCCATCAGGCGCCCGGCCTTGGCGAAGCCCACGCGGAGCTTCCGCTGCAGCATCGAGGTCGAGCCGAACTGGGTGGTGACCACGAGCTCGGTGGCCTGCAGGAGCAGGTCGAGGTCGTCGCCGATGTCGGCGTCGATCTCCTTCCGCTCCACCACGGCCGCGACGTCGGGGCGGTACTCCGGTCGCGCCTGCGCGGTGCAGTGCTCGACGACCTTGGCGATCTCGGCCTCGGTCACCCAGGCGCCCTGCGTGCGCATGGCCTTCGAGGTGCCCATCGGCAGGAAGAGGCCGTCGCCCTGGCCGATCAGCTTGTCGGCGCCCGGCTGGTCGAGGATGACCCGGGAGTCGGTGACGCTCGTCACGGCGAACGCCAGCCGGGACGGGACGTTCGCCTTGATCAGGCCGGTGACGACGTTGACGCTCGGCCGCTGGGTGGCGAGCACCAGGTGGATGCCGGACGCGCGGGCCAGCTGGGTGATGCGGACGATCGAGTCCTCGACGTCGCGGGGGGCGACCATCATCAGGTCGGCGAGCTCGTCCACCACCACGAGCAGGTACGGATAGGGCCGCAGGACCCGCTCGCTGCCGGCGGGCAGGATGATCTCGTTCGCGACGACGGCGGCGTTGAAGTCGTCGATGTGCTTGAACCCGAACGACGCGAGGTCGTCGTAGCGCATGTCCATCTCCTTCACGACCCACTGCAGCGCTTCGGCCGCCTTCTTCGGGTTCGTGATGATGGGCGTGATGAGGTGCGGGACCCCGGCGTATGCAGTGAGCTCCACGCGCTTCGGGTCGACGAGCACCATGCGCACCTCGGACGGCGTCGCCCGCATCAGCAGCGAGGTGATCATGGAGTTGACGAAGCTGGACTTTCCTGAGCCGGTGGAGCCCGCGACCAGCAGGTGGGGCATCTTCGCGAGGTTCGCGACGACGAAGCCGCCCTCGACGTCCTTGCCCACCGCGATCGTCATGGGGTGCTTGCTCTTGGCGGCCGCCGCGGAGCGCAGCACATCCGCGAGAGCCACGATCTCGCGGTCCGTGTTCGGGATCTCGACGCCGATGGCGCTCTTGCCCGGGATCGGCGAGAGGATGCGCACCTCATTGGAGGCGACCGCGTAGGAGATGTTCTTCTCCAGGGCGATGACCTTCTCGACCTTGACGCCGACGCCGAGCTCCACCTCGTAGCGGGTGACCGTCGGACCCCGGGAGAAGCCGGTGACCTTGGCGTCCACGGAGAACTGGTTGAGGACCCCGGTGATCGACGCGACGATCTCGTCGTTCGCGGCGGACCGGCTCTTGGCCGGCGGGCCGGGCGTCAGCAGCGAGGCGGGGGGAAGCCGGTACGGGCCTGACGGGATGGGCGTGGCGAAGTCGGGTTCGGCGTCGAGCTCGTCGTCGGTGGGCGACGACTTGGTCAGATCCGGGACGACGGGGGAGGCCGCGGCGGCCGATGCGGGGGCGGCGTCCGCCCGGAGCATGTCCTCGAGCAGCTCGATGCCGAAGTCCCCGCTGTCCGCTCCCGACTCGGCGGCCGGAACCTCCGGCTGGATGACGTCGGTGAAGGACGGCTCCACGATCGGGGTGTCGAATGCGCGCTCGGGGTCGCGCTTGCCCTTGCTCTTGCGCCACCACGGCAGGCTGTCGGTGTCGATGAGCGGCGGCTCGAGGTCGAGGTCGACGACCTCGGTGGTCGCGCCCTTGCCGGATCGAGGGGACTTGGCGGGGGCCGCCTCCTCCGTCGTCTCCGCGCCGAAGAGGTAGGCGTAGAGCTGGCTCATCCGCTCAGGGACCCGGTTGGGCGGGGTGCGGGTGATGATGAACAGGGAGAGCATCGCCAGCACGGCGACCACGAGCGTGGCCCCGAGCGGGGTGAGCAGCCAGGCGAGCGGTGCCGCGATCAGCCAGCCGAAGACCCCGCCGCCGAGGGCGATGCGGTCGACGCCCTGGCTGGGCACCGGCATGCCGGTGTAGAGGAAGCACAGGCCGGACACCGACACGATGAGCAGGGCGAGGCCGATGCCGATCCGGCCGTTGTCGTGGACGGAGCTCGGATGGCGGAACAGCCAGATCGAGAAGACGAGGAAGATGACCGGCAGCGCGAACGCCACGCGGCCGACGAGTCCGCCGAAGGTCCACGCGTCGAGCGTCATGGCGATGGGATCGCCGACGAAGAACCACTCGACGACCGCGCCGGCCACCGCGAGGGTCAGCAGCAGGAACGGGATGCCGTCCCGGCGCTCGCCTTTCGCCACATTCTCCGGACCGAGCGCGCGCGCGGCCGCCCCCGCGCCGTGCGCGAGCCCCAGCCAGCCCTTGGCGAGAAGGCCCTGGGGCTCCTCGGAGACCGGGTACTTCCTCGTGCGCTGCGTCGCCGTGCGGGCGCGCGGTTTGGTGCCGGTGCTGCGCGCCGCGGTCGTCGCGCGGGCGCGACTCGTCGTCCTGCTGCCTCCAGCCATGCGGCTACGGTACCTCCGAGGTCCCCCCGCGTCCCGCTGACACGCGCTCGGAAGCCCCGGTCGGGCGAGGTCAGTGCAGCGTGCGGACCATGATGTCGGCGCTGCCGCGGGACTCGACGACGGCGAAGTGCTCGCTCGTGTAGAGACGGTGAGCGAAGTTGCCGCGCTCCACGCTGAGGCTGATCCTGGCGTGCCCGTCGGCCGCCGCCTGTACGAGGAGCTCGCGCAGCAGGATCCGGCCGATGCCCTGCGCCCGCCAGATCGGCTTGACCCCGAGGATCAGCTCGGGCACTCCCGTCGCCACGAAGCCGAGGCCGGGCCGGTCGCCCGAGAAGAGGCGGTACCAGGCGGCCCCCAGCACATCGCCGGTGTCGTCCTCGGCCAGGAAGCCGGCGTCGCCGGGTCGGCGCCATGCGGCGATGTAGCGGCGCCGCATCGGATCGGCCAGCACGGTCACGCGCGGGCGGCTCCGCTCGGAGTCCCAGTTCGCCGCCTCGACGAGCGCATCGGTGAGCGCGCGCCCGTCGCCGGGCCCGGCCGCGCGGATCACCACGGTGCGCACGCCGCAACTCTGCCACTGTTCCGTCCGCCAGGGGGGGGGCGGGAGCCGGGCGGGAGCAGATCAGTACCGGATGGCGTCGATGACCTTCACCCGGACCGCGACCAGGGCCGGGATGAGCCCGGCGAGGGCGCCGACCGCCGTCGCGGCGATGAGGCCGACGACGGCCGCCGACATCGGGAACGGCGGCACGTCGGTGATCCCCTGAGCGAGGAACTCGGTGGTGATGGGGTTGCGGATGAGCAGCACCGCCAGCATCACGCCGACCACGCCCGCGGCGACCGTCGCGACGACGCTCTCCAGCATCACGGCGAGGAAGACCCGGCCGGCGGTCGCCCCGAAGGTGCGCCGCACGCCGATCTCGCGGATGCGCGTGCGCACGGTGACGAGGGCGATGTTGACCAGCCCGAGCGCGCCGAGCAGCAGCACGAGGAGCGCGATGCCGCCGATGATCAGCTGCACCTGCCGGAGCGACTCGGCATTCTGCTCGCCGTAGTCGTTCCGGAAGGCGTCCACCTGCACGCCATCGCCGAGCTGGCCCCGGATGTCGGCCGACAGCCGGGCCCCGAGGGGCTCCGCGATGTCGGCGGGCACCCACACCTCGAACTGCGGAGTCCCGTACAGCGCCTGCTGCTCGGGGCTCTGCAGGGCGCGGGCCTGCGACGCGAGCATGAACATGGAGGGCGCGAGGTCGAAGCTGGGCGACGGCGTCACCCCGACCACGACCGCGGTCACCTCGTTCGTGGCGGAGAGCGTGAGGGTGGGATGGCTGCGCAGGTCCGGGGAGCCGATGCTCTCCCAGAGCCGCTCGTTCACGACGAGCGCGGGGGCGAGGCGCCGCTCGTCGGAGGTGGTGAACCACTCCCCCTCGAGCAGCGGGACCCGATGCATCTGGCCGAACGGGATGTCGACGGTCTCGGTGGGGACCGACTGCCTGCCGCCCGGCAGGCGCACCTGCTGCTCGCCGTAGCCGTGCTCGCTGGCGTAGCCGATGTCGTAGCGATCGACCGCAGTGCGGAATGCGGTGCGGATGTCCTCGGCCGGGAGGATCGAGCCGTCGTCGGTGAATGCGTTGATCCCCATCGTCGCCGCGCGGCCGCCGGAGCGCTCGCTCGTCTCGCGCAGGGCCTGCTCGGCGACCGAGCCAGCAGCGACGACCGCAGTGAGCGCGCAGACGGCGACGCCGACCCCGATCAGCGACAGCAGCACCCGGCCCCGGTGGACGCGCACCTCGGCCCACGCCTCGCTGAAGGCGCCGACGACGCCGGTGGCCAGCCCGCCGAAGAAGCCCATCAGTAGCGCCCCGCCGGCACCCGGTCGGAGATCCGCCCGGCGTCGAGCCGGTAGTGACGGCTGGCTCGGGCCGCGATGTTGGGGTCGTGAGTGATCGTGACCAGGGCGGCGTCGGTCTCGTTCGCGACCCGCTCGAGCAGCTCCATCACGGTGCCGCCGGTCTCGAGGTCGAGGGCCCCGGTCGGCTCGTCGGCGAGGATCAGCCGCGGACGCCTGACCAGCGCGCGGGCGATCGCGACCCGCTGCTGCTCGCCGCCGGAGAGCCGCTCGGGCGTGGACCCGAGCCGATCGCCGAGGCCGACGTTCTCGAGCATCCGCGTGGCGATCGCGCGCCGCCGCCAGAAGGCGACGCCGGAGTCGTAGAGCAGCGGTGTGGCCACGTTCTCGAGCGCCGTGCGCCGGGCGAGCAGGTTGAACTGCTGGAAGACGAAGCCGATGCGCCGGCCGCGGAGCCGGTCACGGCCCGCGCTCGAGAAGCTGCGGGCCGGAAGCCCCTCGAAGAGCACCTCGCCCGTGGTCGGGGAATCGATCAGCCCGAGCATGTTGAGCAGGGTGGACTTGCCGGAGCCCGAGCGCCCGACGATCGAGACCCGGTCCCCCTCGAAGACCTCGAGGTCGACGCCGTCGAGGATCGTGAGCGGCGCTCCGTCGGGCAGGGAGACCGTGCGCGACACCTGCTCGAGGCGGATGATGCTCACTTGACGATTCCGCCCCCACCGCAGACCACGTTGCCGCTGCCGTCGTCGAAGCACTCCTCGCCGCCCGGCACCGGGGCCTGGGCGTCCGGGCTGAACTGGAGGATCGCCTCACCCTGCTCCAGTCCGCCGGTGACCTCCACCATCGACCCGTCGGTGAGGCCGAGCGTCACATCCCGGGGCTCCGTGCCGCCCTCCGGGAGGACGGCATGGACGACGCCGGTCTCGGCGCCGCCCTCCACCGCGGTGGTGGGCACGACGAGCACGTTCTCCGCCTGCCCGGCGGGGATGGTGATCGACGCGGTGAGGCCGGGGAAGACCCGGACGTCCTCGGGCACGAGGCAGCGGACGGTCGCGCCGGTGGCGCCGTCGCCCGTCGTGGGGTCCGGCTGCTCCCCCGCGAGGGGCGCCGTGATGCGCAGCTTCTCGCAGGCGAACGGCGCGGGGCCGCCGGTGATGGCGACGGTGGCGTCCTCCGGCTCGTCCAGCAGGCGGTACTGCTGCTCGGGGCTCAGCGTGCCCGAGACGGAGAAGCTCGGCGGGGCGACCTTGCCCGATTCATCGCCCACCGCGACGGCCTGCTTCGGGATCACCGTGAGCGCGGTCAGCGTGCCGGTGATCGGCGCGAACACCTTCTCGTAGGTGATGATCGGGTCCGGCTGGGTGATCGTGACGACGCCCTTGTCGTCGGTCGTCTCGATGGGGTCCTGCGGCGTCTCGACCTTGATGTCGAAGATCTTGTCGCCCTTGTCGACATGCTTGCCCTCGGCGATGAAGATCTCGTCGACGGCGCCGACCGCTGTGGCCTTCAGGACGACAGCAGGATCCGCGGACACCGTGCCGTCGAGCGTCACGTCGTTGACGATGGTGCCGAGCTCGACCGTGACCTGTGGATCGGAGAGCTGACCGGTGGGGAAGGCCGGCCCCTGCGCCTCGGCGACATCGGGAAAGAACGCCAGCTTGATGAGGGCGGCGGCGATCAGCGCGAACACCAGGATCCGGAGGATCGGGAAGACCCATCTCCGCACGACGCCCATCGGTCCCCGCCTGCTCTGCCGCGCGCTCTGGCGCTGTGCGGTCTCACAGTAGGGGTCCGAGCGCGGAAGGCGAATCATCCTCACGGGTGAGCCGCCTGCCCGCCATGAATCTCCCGCCCGACCACTTTCGCGTTAACTGGCATTGACGCGAATATCCGGCCGGGCGTACCCTCCGGTTGACATGACCAGCACCCGGCCGTACACGATGACCGCCCGTGCGGATTCCGCCGCAGAGACGGCCGGGCGGATCGTCCGTGCGCTGATCGAGCTCGTCACGGAGCGCGTCTCCCTGGAGGTGACGCTCGACGAGGTCGCCGGGCGAGCCGGGGTCAGCGTGCAGACCGTCCTCCGGCATTTCGGGAGCCGGGACGCGCTGCTGGAGCGAGCGATGGCGGTGGGCGCCGCGGAGGTGGCGGAGGAGCGCAGCTTCCCCGCCGGGAATCTGGAGGACGCCCTCGGCGTGCTGCTTCAGCACTACGAGAGGCGTGGGGACTTCGTGCTCGGAATGCTCGCACACGAGCAGCGGGACGAGAGGATCCGCCGGGTGATGGCGCCCGGTCGGGTCTACCACCGCGACTGGGTCGCCGATCTCTTCGGTCCGGCGCTCCGGACGAGGGCCGACGCCGACACCGGCTTCGACGCTGACGAGACGATCGACCTCCTGGTCGTGGCGACCGACGTCTACGCCTGGAAGCTGCTCCGCCGCGACCGAGGGCTGTCCGTCGGCGACGTGCATCGCCGGATGCTCCGGCTCACCACCGCCATCCTGACCTGAGCGGAATCCCACGATGATCACGATCCTGTTCGCCACCGTCAACGCCGGCGGGAATCTCCCCCCGGAGGTCGGGATCGGCGCCGAGCTGCAGCGGCGCGGCCATTCGGTGCGCTTCCTCGGGCATCCCGGGCAGCGCTCGGCGGTGGAGCGCTCGGGACTCGCCTTCGGGGCCTACCCGAGCGGCGCTGACTACGACCCGACCCTCGAGCGGAGCACCCTCCGCGGCCTCCGCGAGCTCACCGGGGTCTTCGCCGACCCGCGGATCACCGCCGACGTGATCGCGGCGGCCCGCCGGGATCGCGCCGATGTGCTCGTCGTGGACTGCCTGCTCACCGGCCCCCTGCAGGAGGTCACGCGCGCCGGCCTGCCCGTCGTGTCTCTCGTGCACACCTTCTGGGAGTTCTTCGAGCGGATGACCGCCGGTCCCGTGGGAGGCGTGCTGCGGCTTCG
Source organism: Naasia sp. (assembly GCF_025465545.1). Taxonomy (GTDB): domain Bacteria; phylum Actinomycetota; class Actinomycetes; order Actinomycetales; family Microbacteriaceae; genus Naasia. The sequence goes on from NZ_JAODMK010000040.1 coordinate 44,104, forward strand.
GGGCGTGCACGCTCGCGCGGCCCTCACGGCGCCGGCTCTCAGCATCGTCACGGCGCGACGGGACCTCGACCCGGCAGGATCGGTGCCGCCCGCAGTGCGGCACGTTGGCGCGGTGTGGCAGGGAATCCCGACCCAGGCGGCGACCGGGGCGGGGCGGCCACGCATCCTGGTCAGCCTCAGCACGACCTGGTTCCCGGGGCAGGAGCAGACGCTGCAGGCGATCCTCGATGCCGTCGCAGCTCTGCCCGTGGATGCGGTGGTGACGACCGGCCCTGCCGTGCCGCCCGGCAGGCTGCGGGTGCCCCGCAATGCGGAGGTGCATTCCTGGCTGGACCACGGGCCGGAGCTCGCGCGTGCCTCCCTGGTCGTCGGTCACGGTGGACACAGCACGCTGATGCGGGCGCTCTCCCACGGGGTCCCGGTGCTCGTGCTGCCCATGCACCCGATGCTCGACCAGCCGATGGTCGGCGCCGCGGCCTCCCGGAACGGGGTCGGCCGCTCACTGTCGAGGAAGGCGTCCCCGGAGACGATCGGCGCGGCCATCACGGCCATGCTCGGCGACCCCGCCCTGACGGCCGCCGCCCGCCGGATGGGCGAGGACATCCGGCGTGCCGACGGCGCCGTGGTCGCGGCCGACCTCGTCGAGCAGTTCGCCGCAGGCCGCCGTGCAGGCGGGGAGGAGCCGGTCAGCCCTCGATGATGATCGGCACGATCATCGGCCGGCGCCGGTGCTGCGTGTTGACCCAGCGCCCCACGGTGCGGCGCACGACCTGTGAGAAGGCGTGGGTGTCGCGCGTGCCGTTCTCGGCCGCCTCCTGCAGGGCGCGGCGCACCTTGGGGATCACGTCGTCGAAGATCGCCTCGTCCGGGGCGAATCCCCTGGCATGGATCTCCGGCCCGGCCACGACTCGCCCGGTCTGGGTGTCCACCACGGCGAAGATGGAGATGAACCCCTCCTCGGCCAGCACGCGCCGGTCCTTGAGGTCCGCGTCGCTGATCTCGCCGACGGACGAGCCGTCCACGTACACATAGCCGAGGTCGAGCTGGCCGACCACGCGGGCGACTCCGTCGCGCAGGTCGACGACCGTGCCGTTCGCGCCGACGATCGTGTTCTCCGCCGGCACGCCGGAGTCGATCGCGAGCTGCGCGTTGGCCATCAGGTGCCGGACCTCGCCGTGCACGGGCAGGACGTTCTTCGGCTTGAGGATGTTGTAGCAGTAGAGCAGCTCACCCGCGGCGGCGTGGCCGGAGACGTGCACCTTGGCGTTGCCCTTGTGCACCACCGTGGCACCCAGCTTGGTGAGGCCGTTGATCACGCGGTAGACGGCGTTCTCGTTGCCGGGGATCAGGCTGGAGGCGAGGATGACCGTGTCGCCCTCGCCGATCTCGATCTGGTGCTCCAGGTTCGCCATGCGGGCGAGGACCGCCATGGGCTCGCCCTGGGAGCCGGTCGACATGTAGACGATGCGGTCGTCCGGCAGGTCGGCCGCCTTCTTGGCGTCGATCAGCAGGCCGTCGGGGACCCGGAGGTAGCCGAGCTGCTCGGCGATGCCCATGTTGCGCACCATGCTTCGGCCGATCAGCGCCACCCGGCGGCCGTGCGCGGCCGCCGCGTCGAGCACCTGCTGAACGCGGTGCACGTGGCTGGAGAAGCTCGCGATGATCACCCGGCGGGGCGCCTTGCCGATGACCTGCTCCAGGACGGGGCCGATCGAGCGCTCGAGCGGGGTGAAGCCCGGGACGTCGGCGTTCGTTGAGTCGACGAGGAAGAGATCGACGCCCGCCTCGCCCAGCCGGGCGAACGCGCGCAGGTCGGTGAGCCGGCCGTCGAGCGGGAGCTGATCCATCTTGAAGTCGCCGGTGTGCAGCACCGTCCCGGCCTTCGTGCTGATCGCGACCGCGAGCGCGTCGGGGATGGAGTGGTTGACGGCGACGAACTCGAGGGCGAAGGGGCCGAGGACCTCGTGCTGCCCCTCCCGCACCGTGAGGGTGTACGGCGCGATCCGGTGCTCCTTGAGCTTCGCCTCGACGAGCGCGAGGGTCAGGCCGCTCCCGATCAGCGGGATGTCGGCGCGCAGGCGCAGCAGGTAGGGCACGGCGCCGATGTGGTCCTCGTGGCCGTGGGTCAGCACGATGCCGAGCACGTCGTCGAGCCGGTCCTTGATCGGCGAGAAGTCCGGCAGGATCAGGTCGACTCCCGGCTGGTCCGCGTCGGGGAACAGCACGCCGACGTCGACGATCAGCAGCTTGCCGTCGTACTCGTAGACGGTCATGTTGCGGCCGACCTCCTCGAGGCCGCCGAGCGGGATCACCCGGAGGGTTCCCGTCGCAAGGGTGGGCGGCTGGCGGATCTGGTCCTGCATGGCACTCCTTCCGGCGTCCTCGGGACGCCGCTGGGCCGCCTCGTGGCGGCGGGGGGAAATCTCAGCGTGTGGTGCCGGCGACCTTCGGCAGCGCTCCACCGGCGGCCGCGTTGCGGTCGGGCCGGAAGTTGCGGAAGCTCGCTCCGGGGATGTCCTTGACGAGGTCGATCTCGTCCTCGATCTGCGCGGCCTCCCACTCCTCGGGTCCCACGAGCGGGAGCCGCACGCGGGGAGAGGAGATGCGGCCCAGGCCGTGCAGGATGTACTTCGCCGCGACGGTGCCGGGCACGTGAGTCATGACCGCGCGGACGAGCGGCTCGAGGGCCTTGTGCGCCGCGGTCGCCGACGCGAGGTCGCCGCTGTTCACCGCGTCGATCATGGTGCGGTACGGGGTGGGGGCGATGTTCGCCGTGACGCCGATCAAGCCGGTGCCGCCGATCGCGAGCGTCGGCAGCGCGTTGGCGTCGTCGCCCGCGAAGTACATCAGATCGGTCTGGTTGAGCACCCGGCTGACCTCGCTGAGGTCGCCCTTGGCATCCTTGACGGCGCGGATGTTCGGGTGCTTGGACGCCCGGAGAATCGTCTCGTACTTGATCGCGACCCCGGTGCGGCCGGGAATGTCGTAGAGGATGACGGGCAGGTCGGTGGCGTCCGCGATCATCCGGAAGTGGGTGAGGATGCCCGCCTGGGTGGGCTTGTTGTAGTACGGCGTGACGATCATGACGCCGTCCGCGCCCGCCCGCTCGCTCTTGCGGTACAGCTCGATGGCGTGCGCCGTCTCGTTGGATCCGCCGCCGGTGACGATCCTGGCCCGGCCTGCGGCGACATCCTTGCCCGTCTCGACGAGGCGCACCTTCTCGGGGTCGGTGAGCGTGCTGGTCTCCCCCGTGGTGCCGGTGACGACGATGCCGTCGGCGCCCGCGTTGATCACGTCGTCCATGTGCTTCTCGACGCCCGGCCAGTCCACTTCGCCGTCGGCGGTGAACGGAGTGACCAGGGCCACCAGGACCTGGCCGAACGGGTTGTCTTGCGCGTGCACGGGGTCAAGGCTATCTGGCTCGGAGCGCGCCCTTCGCGACGATCCTCGCCGGAAGCAGGCGCGACAGCGCCACGATCGCCTTGTAGCGGAGGCTCGGGATGGTCACGGCCCGCCTGCGGTCGGCGCCGCGGAGCGCGGCGCGCACGACCGAGGGCGGGTCGAGCCAGAGCACTTTCGGGATGGTGTCCTTGCGGACGCGCATCCGGTCGTGGAACTCGGTGTGCACGAAGCCGGGGGCGACGGCGGTCACGGTGACTCCACGGCGGCGGTAGGCGATGTTGGCCGAGCGGCTGAAGGAGAGCACCCAGGCCTTGGCGGCGCCGTAGGTGCCGCGCGGGGAGTAGGCGGCGACGCTGGCCACGTTGAGGATGGTGCCGGATCCCCGCGGCAGCATGGCGGCGAGAGCGGCATGGCTGAGGCGCATCGGGGCCGTGACCAGCACGTCGAGAAGGGCCTGCTCGTCCGCGAGCGAGCTCTCGTCGAACGGCGCGCGCAGCCCGTAGCCCGCGTTGTTGACGAGGTAGGTGACGGGCTCCTCGGGATCCCGCAGCCGCGCCTCGACCCGTTCCAGGTCCGCGCGCACGGAGAGGTCGGCGGCGAGGACCTCGGTGCGGGCCCCGGTCCTCCCGGAGAGTTCCTCGCCGAAGGACCGCAGCCGCTCCTCGTTCCTGGCGACGAGAACCAGGTCGTAGCCGCGCAGCGCGAGCTGGCGCGCGAACTCGGCGCCGATCCCGGCGGTCGCGCCGGTGACGAGCGCCCATCCTCGACCCATCCGGCGACCCTACGCCCTCCCCGCGCTCCTGACCTTCCGTGACTGCCCCCTATCGCTCAGCAGGCAGATTCGCCTTCAGATCCCGTAGAGGGCCGTTTTTGCCTGCTCAAGGCAGAAACGCCTGCTGAGCGAGGGGGGCGGGAGGGGGGAGACGGGAAGGGGGGCGGGAGACGGGGAGGGGGACGGGGAGTGGACGGGGAGGGGGCAGGCGGCCGTCAGGGGGCGACGCGGCCGTTCGCGCCGAACGCCCCGGCGGTGAGCGGCATCAGCTCCTCCCAGAGGGACTCCATCTTCTCCGCCACCATCTCGATCTCGCGCTGCGGGAAGGACGGGAAGTGGCTGTCCTGGCGCTTGGTGCGCAGGGAGAGGAAGTTCATCAGCGCACGCGCGTTCATCGTCACGTACATGGAGGAGTAGAGGTTGAGCGGGAGCACGATCCGCGCGACCTCCCGCGCGATGCCCGCGGCGAGCATCCGCTGGTATGCCTGATAGGCCTGGGTGCACACGGCGCGCGCCTCCTCATCCACGAGGGCGGTCATCTCGGGCTCGCCCGGGACGAAGTCGTATGCGCCCGGCTTGCCGACCTGGACGAGGTTGCGGTCCGCGCCCGGCACGTAGAACACGGGGCGCATCTCGCGGTAGCGGCCCGACTCCTCGTTGTATGAGGCGATGCGGTGGCGCATGAACTCGCGGAAGACGAAGATCGGCGCCTGCACGTAGAAGGTCATCGAGTTGTGCTCGAAGGGCGAGCCGTGCCGGTCGCGCATCAGGTAGTTGATGAGGCCGCGGTCGCGCTTCTCGGTGACCGCGGGGTCGTGCTGCGCCTCCTCGAGGGTCTGCTCGCCCTGGGTGGACACGCGGGCGGCGAAGAGCACGTCGGAGTCGTGGGCACTGGACCGAACCAGCTCGACGACCACGTCGCTGCGGAACTCGATGGGCGCGGACGCCTCCGGGGCTTGAGTGTCTGTCACGGCTCCGACCCTAGCCGCGGACGGAACCGAGGGGGCGGAGCGTCGGAGAGCCTGCTGTCCGAAGGGGGAGCCGTAGGGTGGTGCCATGGCCGCTCCGAAGCGCGTACCCGTGCCACCGGCGAAGCCGAAGCGCGTTCCGGTGCCGCCCGCGAGGCCCGCCGACCCGGCCGGTGCTGCCCCGGCAGCCGCCTCCGGAGCCGCCGGAAGGCCGAGCGCCGCAGCCGCTCCGCCCGCCCCGAAGCCGGCGCCTCGTCCCCCGATCACGAAGGACAGCAAGCTGCGGGTCCTCGTGGCCGGCGCGAGCGGGATGATCGGCCGCGAGCTCACCCACCAGCTGGCCGCGGCCGGGCACACCGTCCTCACCCTGGTGCGACGCCCTCCGCAGACGCCGGCCGAGTTCACCTGGGCGCCGGACGCCAAGATCCTCGACTTCCGCCTGCTCGACGATGTCGACGCGGTGATCAACCTGTCGGGGGCCTCACTCAGCCGGCTGCCCTGGACCGCCGGCTGGCGCACCCAGATCCTCCGCTCGCGGGTCAAGGCCACCCAGGCGCTGGTGGAGGCGATGTCGATGGCCGCGCGCCCGCCGCAGGTCTTCCTCAGCGGCTCCGCGGTCGGCTACTACGGCAGCCGGCCGGGCGAGGTCCTCACCGAGGAGTCCCCCCGCGGAACCGGGTTCCTGTCCGACGTGGTCGAGCAGTGGGAGGCAGCGGCCCGGCTCGCCCCCGAGGCGACCCGCACGGTGCTCCTCCGCTCGGGCGTCGTGCTCGGCCACGACGGCGCCCTCAAGCCGCTGCGCCTCCTCACGCGACTCGGCATCAGCGGGCCGCTCGGCACCGGCCGCCAGCAGTGGGCCTGGATCGGCCTGCACGACGAGGCGGCCGCGATCGTGCACCTGCTCACCTCGGACCTGGCGGGGCCGGTCAACCTCGTCGCTCCGGAGCCCGCGACCGCCGGAGAGATCGGTGGCGAACTCGCCCGCAGCCTGCACCGCCCCTTCGCCTTCGCGGTGCCGCGCAAGGTGCTCGAGCTGGCCCTGCAGGACGCCGGCCGCGACCTGCTGCTCGCCGACCAGCTCGTGCGGCCGGAGCGGCTGCTCGCCGACGGGTTCCGCTTCCGGCACCCCACCAGTGCCGAGGCCCTCGCCGCCCTCAGCCCGGAAGTACCGGCCGCCGCTCGAGCGTGATGGCCTGGCGGATCGCCTGGCGGGCACGCCTGCGGTCGCCGCTCGCGTCGTAGGCGAGGCCCAGCCGGAACCATGCGCGCCAGTCCTCGGGCGTCTGCTCCACCGCCGTGCGGTAGCGGGGGAACTCGGCGTCGGCGGCGTCGCGCTCCGGCCTGCCGCTCGCCCGCTTGGGGAGGTCGTCGACCGGCAGAGCACCCTCCGCGGCCAGCCGGTCGGCCAGCTGCTGCGACCGCAGCCCGAACAGCAGCTCGCGCAGCAGGGCCCAGGCTCCGAGGACCGGCAGGACCCCCAGCGCGATACCGAGCGCGATCGCGACCGGTTCTCCCGAGAGCACGAAGAGCACCGCGCGCTGGGCGACGAGCACCAGATAGAGCAGGAGCAGCAGCGCCATGCCCGCCACGGCGAACCTGCCGGTCACGGTCGGGTCTCCGTCCGCTCCGCGGTCACGCGGACGTGGCGGATGCGGCCTGGCCGGACGTGCCGCCGTCCGAGGTGCGTCCCGCGGGCGGATCGCCTGGAATGCGGAACCGGAGGTCGAGCAGCCGTTCGAGCCCCACCGTCACCCCGCGTGCGGTCCGCGCGGCGCGCAGAGCGAGCAGGATGCCCGCCTCATACGCCGCGGGCGAGAGCGTCTCGTGGCTCAGCGTGAGCACTTCCCCCACGCCGCCGAAGTGCACGTCCTGCTTCGCGACGATCCCCTGGAGGCGCAGGGAGTGCACCGGGATGCTGGCGACCTGCTGCCCGCGGGCGCGCTGGTCCGCGTGCGGGGCGCCCACCGGGCCCAGCTCCGATCGTGCGGCGCCCATCAGCTCGGCCGTGCGCACCGCGGTGCCCGACGGCGAGTCGATCTTGGTCGCCGCATGCGCCTCGACGATCTCGATCGAGTCGTAGAAGCGAGCGGCCATCGCCGCGAACGAGGTCGCGAGCACCGAGCCGATGGAGAAATTGGGGATGATCAGCACGCCGACGGCGGGCGCGCGGGCGACGGTGCGGCGGAGCGTCTCGATCCGATCGCCCGACCAGCCGGACGTGCCGACCACCACATTGACGCCGTGCGCGACGGCGTAGTCGACGATCCGCGGGGACACGTGAGGCAGGGTGACGTCGACGATGATGTCCGCCCCGCCCAGCTCGTCGAGGTCGCCCTGTGAGCCGATCCCGGCGGTGAGTGCGAAGTCCGGGGACTCCTCGACGAGGCGGGAGACCAGCCGGCCCAGCCGGCCCGTCGCGCCTGCGATCGCGACGCGCGTGGCGCTCGAGGAGGGCTGGTTGTCCACGCGCCAACCCTAGCAAGGGGCCGATCTAGGCTCTCCGCATGCGCTTCGTCCCTGCGGCAGCCGACTCTTCCGCCGCGCAACGGATGCTGGACGAGTACTTCTCGTCACGGGAGCTCGGCTTCTCCGGCGGCAGGTACCTGGTGGTGCCGCCCGACGCGAGCCGCTTCGTGCCGCCCGCAGGGATCTTCCTCCTCGTCCAGGACGACGCCGGGGAGGCGGTCGGCTGCGGCGGGGTGCGCCGGCTCGAGGACGCGGAGGAGGGTCCCGTGTTCGAGGTGAAGCACCTGTGGCTGCGGCCCGAGACGCGGGGACGGGGCTGGGGCCGGGCCCTGCTCGCGGAGCTGGAGCGCGAGGCCGTGCGGCTCGGAGCGGCCACCCTCGTGCTGGACACGAACGCAACCCTCACCGCGGCGGGCGGGCTCTACCGCTCGTCCGGCTTCACCGACATCCCGCCCTACAACGACAACCCGAACGCGACCAACTGGTATCGCAAGGCGCTCGCGTAGGGGGCTCCCCGACAGTCCACGATCGCGCGACGCACGTAGTCGTCACCGGGAGCACCGGACTGGGCAGTTCGCGAGAGGCGACTCCCCTGGACACCACACCTTCCGCAATCCCGCGCTCTCCGTCCACGACGGCCACCGACCGAGCACCGGTCCGGGGGGCGGGTCGAACCGGCAATGCCTGGCTGATCGGAGTCCTCGCCGGCCTGGCCGAGGCCGGGCTCGATCTGACCGACGCCGATCTCATCATCGGGACGTCTGCCGGATCGACGACCGCGGCCCAGGTGACGAGCGCGGCCCCGGCCGAGATGCATGCCGCCATCTCCGCCGCTGCCGTCCAGCGGCCTCGCCTACCGCATCGGCGACGGCCGATACATCGGCGGGGGCTACCGGTCCAACGTCGAGAATGCCGACCTGGCAGCCGGGTTCGCGCGGGTGCTGGTGCTGTCGCCGTTCGGCGCGAGGTCACGCACGCCGGTGGCCTGGGGCATGCAGCTGGCCACCCGGTGGACCAGCTGCGCGCCCGCAGAGCAGCGTCGCGACGATCTTCCCGGACAGCAGCGCCGAGCACTTCTTCGGCGTCACGCGATGTCTGTCGCTGCGTCCGCCCGCCGGCCGCGCCGGCCACGACCATGGCATGACGCTCGCCGGTCGGCTCGCCGTGTTCTGGCGCTGACGCGGACGCACCGGAGCGGGGAGGGCCGCCTAGAAGGGCTGAGGCTCCGGCATGCCGGTGCGGAGCTCGACGGGCAGGTGCGCCAGGTCGTTGTGCACCACGAGCACGGGAGGCTTGGCGGAGCGCACGCGGATGATGGTCAGCCCGCAGTTGGCCTGGTTGAGGCCCAGCCAGCGCCAGGTGGGGGCGTCGAAGACATGCCGCACGAACCAGCCGATCACGAAGTTGTGCGTGATGAGCAGGTCGTTCCGCTCACCGCGCGCGGGAGCCAGGAACTCCGAGACCGCGTCCTCCATCTGGGCGCGGCCCGCCTCGATCTCCGCCTCCGTCACCGAGTGGAACCAGGAGTCGAAGGAGCGCGGCGAATCCGGCGTCGGGCCCGACGGGATGCAGTCGAACAGCAGCGCGGAGGGGCGCGACTGCACGGCGGGTGCGACCTGACCGAACACCTGCGCGGTCTCCTCCGCCCGGCGCAGCGGGGAGTGCCACGCCCCGGTGAACGGGACACCGCTGAGACGCTGCGCGATCAGCTCGGCCTGACGCCGCCCACGGGCGGACAGCGGCCCGTCCGGAAGTCCGTGCTGCGCGTCCTGCTGCTCGCCGTGGCGGACCAGGTAGAGGTAGTGAGACAACGCTGTCCTAACGTGGGGTGCGGAAGGGGAAGAACGTCAGCGGCCGGCCGGCTGGCCGGCGAGGTCCGGCAGGAGGGCCTGGAGGCGCGCCTCATCGGCCGCGCCAACGGCGGTGATCGAGAGCGGGCGGCCCAGGAGGTCCCCCGCCAGGGCGCGCACGTCGCCGATCGTGACCGCCTCGAAGCGGCGAACCTGCTCGTCCAGGCTGAGGTACTCCCCCGTGCCGATCTCGGCCCGGCCGAGCCGGGACATTCGCACGTCGGAGTCCTCCAGAGCGAGCGCCGAGGAGCCGGCCAGCTGGCCGACCGCCCTCTGCAGCTCGAGCGCGGTCACGTCCTCGTCGGCCAGGCGGGCGAACTCGGCGAGCATCAGCTCGGCCACAGTCCCGACGTTGGCAGCGGCGGACGCGGCGGAGAGGGCCACGACCCCGGCATCCGAGAACGACGCGGCGTAGGAGTAGACCGAGTAGGCGAGCCCGCGCTTCTCGCGGACCTCCTGGAAGAGCCGCGAGGACATGCCGCCGCCGAGGATCGAGTTGAGGACCGAGAGCGCGGGGCGGCGCTCGTCAGCGGCGACCAGGCCGGGGACGCCGAGGAGGAGGTGCGTCTGCTCGGTGGGTCGCTCGACGAGGGTGAGCGCCGTGCCGCGCTCCAGCGGCCGCACCTCGGCTCGGCGGGAGGCCGGCGGGGCGACGTCCTCGAGCGCCCAGCCCGAGGCGCGCAGGCCGTGCAGCACCCCGCGCACGAGCTCGTCGTGATCGACCCCGCCCGCCGCGCTCACGACGAGCTGGGAGGGCAGGTACTCGGAACGGTAGTGCTCTGCGACGGCATCCCGGCTCGCGCCGGCGATGGTGTCGGGGGTGCCGCCGATGGGACGGCCCAGCGGGTGGTCACCGAGGACCGCCTCGAAGAAGCGCTCGCTCGCCACGTCCCCCGGGTCGTCCTCTGCCATCGCGAGCTCCTCGAGGATGACCCCGCGCTCGAGCTCGAACTCGTCGGGGTCGAGCAGCGATGCGGCGACCATGTCGGCGATCACCTCGACCGCCATGCCGAGGTGCACGTCGCGCACCTTGGCGTAGTAGCAGGTGTACTCCTTGGCGGTCGCGGCGTTGTGCTCGCCGCCCACCGAGTCGAACGCGACGGCGATGTCGAGGGCGCTGCGGCGCGGAGTGCCCTTGAAGAGCAGGTGCTCGAGGAAGTGCGTGGAGCCCCGGGCGACGGTCGTCTCGTCCCGGGAGCCGACGGGGACCCAGAAGCCGACGGTCGCGCTCTTGGCGCCGGCGACCTCCTCCGAGAGGATGCGGATGCCGGACGCATGTACCGTGCGACGAACGAGCGTGCCCGCCTCTGCGAAGAGGAGGTCCGGCTCGTCGAGGGGAAGATCGACGCCTGACATCGCGTTCACCCTACGTCACGAGGGTGCGCCCCCTCTGAGCGGCACTCGGACTGGGGTCGGTTATGAGGGGGACAAACAGACTTGTCTGTCCTCACCTTCTGATACTGTCGTGACAACGATCCCCCCGGATCGAAACACCAGGGCTACCCTCCCTGGCTCAACGGTTCGCTCGGTTCTCCCCAAACCGAGCGATCCATGTCGGACGCGGCTTCGCCCGCCGACTGAGACGGTCGCACTCGTGCGACCGAAGGAGGACGCCGTGGCGGCTGACGCCCCCATCCCAGCCGCCCGGCGTCCCTCTGCCGCGAAGATCCGCCTCCTCGAGGTGGCCGACCGGCTCTTCTACGCGGAGGGGGTGAACACGGTCGGCATCGACCGCATCATCGCCGAGGCGGCCGTCACCAAGGCGACCTTCTACAAGCAGTACGGCTCGAAGGACGCCCTGATCCTCGAGTACGTCGCCGGCCGGGATCGTCAGGTCCGCGAGTCGATGACCGAGCTGGCCGAGTCGAGCCCGAGCGCGGCGGCGACGCTGCAGGCCCTCGTCGAGACCATCGTCGCCGACACGAACCGGCCGGACTTCCGCGGCTGTCCCTTCATCAACGCGGCGGCCGAATTCTCCGATCCCGCCCATCCGGTGCGTCGCGCCATCGGCGCGCACCGCGACTGGTTCACCTCGTTCCTCGAGGACCTGCTGGCGGAGTCGGGCCACCCCACTCCCGGTGCGGCAGCCGACGAGCTCTACCTGCTGCGGGACGGCGCGATGGCGGGCGGCTACGCCGGTGACACCGTCGCCGCGAACTCCGCCCTGCTGCGAGCCGCGCGCCGCATCTTCGCCGAGGCCCGCTGACCGCCGGCGCACTTCCGCACTGGTTCTCAGCAGGCACGCTTGCGCTCGGCAGGCGGAAACGGGCGGGAACCGCCTGTTCTGCGCGGTTCTGCCTGCTGCGGGGAGTCAGTACTGGGACGCCCTGTCGAGCGCCGTGACCTGCGAGCGGCTGAGGTGCACGCTGGCCGCCCCGACGATCTCCGCGACCTGCTCCGGCCGGCTGGCGCTCACGACGGGCGCCGTGACGAGCGGCTTGGTGAGCAGCCAGGACACGGCGGCGGTCGACATGGAGACGCCCTGCTGCTCGGCCACGTCCTCGAGGGCGTCGAGCACCCGGAAGCCGCGCTTGTTGAGGTACTGCTCCACCCGGACCGCCCGCGAGTGCGCGTCGGAGCCCCTGGCCTCCTTGCTGCGGCCCCGGTACTTGCCGGTGAGGAATCCGTTCGCGAGGGCGAAGTAGGGCACCACGGCGAGACCCTGCGCCCGCACGATGGGGAGCAGATCCTTCTCGTACTCGGCTCGGTGCACGAGGTTGTAGTGGGCCTGCACGGCCACGAAGCGCGGCAGCATCAGCTGTCCGGCCGTGATCCGCGCCTCCATCAGCCGGTCGGGAGCGTAGTTGGAGGCGGCGAGGTAGCGCACCTTGCCGCTGCGCACGAGGGAGTCCGCGGCGGTCAGGCTCTCCTCGAGCGGGACGTCGGGGTCGTCGAAGTGGAAGTAGAGCAGGTCGACCGTCTCGACGCCGAGCCGGGCGAGGGACGCCTCGGTGGCGCGCACGATGCTCTGGGCCGACAGCCCCGGATGCTCGGCGCTGCGGGAGACCTTGGTGGACAGCACGATGCCGTCCCGGTTCCGCCGGGAGCGGAGCCATGCGCCGATCAGCGTCTCACTGCGTCCGGCGGCATAGGAGTCCGCCGTGTCCACGGCGTTGCCGCCGGCCTCCGTGTAGGTGTCGAGGATCGCCGTCGTGGCGTCGGCACTCGCGGTCCAGCCGAAGGTGCTGCCGCCGAGGATGACGGGGAACACCGCGAGGTCCGTGTCGTCGAAGCGGCGCAGCCGGTAGCGCTTCGACGGCTCGTCGAGGAGCGGTCGCGTCTCGGTCGCGGCCATGCCGGCGAGAGACCGGGTGATCACGCCGAGCGCCTCCGCGACCGCGGGCTCCTCGCCCGGCCGGTCCGGAGCGGCGGGGCGCTCCAGCACGGTGGCGGTCGGCGCCACCTGCGAGGCCTGACCGGCCTGTCCGGCCGCCTCCTGCGCCGGCTGGGCGGGCGACGCGGCGACGGGGGTCTCGTCGAGCGGCCAGTCCCAGAGCGGGACCTGGGCGTACACCGGGGCGCGGGAGGGCTCCGCCATGCTCCCCTCCCGTTCTCTGCAGGGCGGGTAGGGCGCCGAGGATGCCTCGCGCCTCCGCCTGCAGTCACGACGAACTGCGACGTCGCTGCTGCTGTCCGATCAGCCTACGCGTCGAGCGGGCTCGGCACCCCGACGATCTCCTGATCGTTACCGGGGCGACGGGTCAGCCGCTGACCCGGTCGAGCAGGGCGAGCTGGTGGCGGGTGAGGGTGATCTCCACGGCGGGAAGCATGTCGAGGAGGGCGGGTCCGTCCTTCGCCCGCACGACGACCGCGGACACGTGGGGCCGGCTGAGCACCCAGGCGAGGGCGACCCGGCCGATGTTCTCCCCCACCTCGTGGGAGATGCCCTCCAGCGTCTCGAGCACCTTGTTCCCCCGCCTGCCGACATAGCGCAGCGCCCCGGCGAACATCGGCGAGCTGGGCAGGTCGTCACGGGTGCGGAAGTCGCCGCGCAGGTAGCCGCTGGCCAGCGGGAGCCGGGCGAGCATGCCGAGCCGGTAGGTCTCCACGACGGGCGCGAGCTCCTGCTCGTAGCGGCGGCGCTCCATCAGGCTGTACTCCGCGAAGACCGCTTCGGGCCAGGGGAGGCCGATGGTGGTCGACACCCGCTGCGCTTCGACCAGGCGGGGGCCGGAGAAGTCGGAGACCGCGAGGTGGCGGACCTTGCCGGCCGCCATCAGCTCGGCGACCGCGGTGAGGGACTCCTCGAGGGGGGTCTCGGGATGGTCGCCGTCGAAGGAGAGCAGGTCGATGTAGCCGGTCCGCAGGCGTTCGAGCGAGGCGTCCACCGCGTCGAGGACGCTGCGCCGCCGAAGCCCGGGCGCGTCCGGGTGCCGGCCGATCTTGGTCGCGATAACCACCCGCTCACGCTGCGGATGGCGCGCCAGCCAGGAGCCGATCATCACCTCGCTGCGGCCTCCCGCATAGTGGTCGGCGGTGCTGATCAGGGTGCCGCCCGCCCCATGGAACTCATCCAGCACGTCGATCACCGCGTCGTAACCGGCGGTCCAGCCGAAGATCGAGCCGTCGATGCCGTAGGGGAAGACGCCGACGCCGGTGCTGCCGATCTGCCGTGAGACAGGCGTGGGAGCCACGGATTCCATCCCGCCTCCCTCCGGCGATCGGTCGCTCCCTTGATTTTACGAGGAAGTGGAAGCATATGCGCCCCCCCGGGTGGGCGCGCGGGTCCGCGCCACCGTGTGGGCGGACCGGACGGTCACTGCACGGCATCGAGAGAGCCGGCAATCGTGCCGAGGCCGCCTGCCGAGTTCGCCGTCCGGGAACGGAGTCCGGGAATGGCGGAGGCCCGCCCCGCTGCTGCGGGACGGGCCTCCGGAACGGGTGGTGCTCAGATCGAGGCGTCCACCGACTCGGCGTCGGCCGGAGCGGACTCCGCCTCGTCCTCGGCGAGCACCGGGGCGAGCGACAGCTTTCCGCGGTCGTCCACCTTGGTGATCTCCACCTGGATCTTCTGGCCGACACCCAGCACGTCCTCGACGTTCTCGACGCGCTTGCCGCCCGCCAGCTTGCGCACCTCGGAGATGTGCAGCAGGCCGTCACGACCGGGCATGAGCGAGACGAAGGCGCCGAAGGTGGCGAGCTTCACGACGGTGCCGATGAAGCGCTCGCCGATCTCGGGGTTGTGCGGGTTGGCGATCGCGTTGACCGCCGAGCGGGCCGCCTCGGCCGAGGGGCCGTCGACGGCGCCGATGTAGACCGTGCCGTCCTCCTCGATGGAGATGTCGGCGCCCGTGTCGTCCTGGATCTGGTTGATCGTCTTGCCCTTCGGGCCGATCAGCTCGCCGATCTTGTCGACGGGGATCTGAACGCTGATGACGCGGGGCGCGGTGGGCGCCATCTCGTCGGGAGCATCGATCGCCGCATTCAGGACCGCCAGGATCGCCGTGCGAGCCTCCTTCGCCTGCTTGAGCGCACCGTCGAGCACCGACGACGGGAGCCCGGAGAGCTTCGTGTCGAGCTGGATGGCGGTGACGAACTCGCTCGTGCCGGCGACCTTGAAGTCCATGTCCCCGAGCGCGTCCTCGGCGCCCAGGATGTCGGTGAGCGCCGCGTAGCGGGTCTCCCCGTCGACCGTGTCGGACACGAGGCCCATCGCGATGCCGGCGACCGGGGCGCGCAGAGGCACACCGGCGTTCAGCAGGGAGAGGGTGGATGCACAGACGGAGCCCATCGACGTCGAGCCGTTGGAGCCGAGAGCCTCGGACACCTGGCGGATCGCGTAGGGGAACTCCTCGCGGGCGGGCAGCACCGGCACGAGCGCGCGCTCGGCGAGGAAGCCGTGCCCGATCTCGCGACGCTTCGGCGACCCGACCCGACCGGTCTCACCGGTGGAGTAGGGCGGGAAGTTGTAGTGGTGCAGGTAGCGCTTCTTCGTGACCGGGGCCAGCGAGTCGATCTGCTGCTCCATCTTCAGCATGTTGAGCGTCGTGACCCCGAGGATCTGCGTCTCACCGCGCTGGAAGATGGCCGAGCCGTGAACCCGCGGGATGACCGCGACCTCGGCGTCGAGCGGACGGATGTCGGCGAGTCCCCGGCCGTCCATGCGGATGCCATCGCGGAGGATCCGGTCCCGGACGACCTTCTTCGTGACCGCCTTGTACGCGCCGCTCACCATCGGAGAGACGTCGGCGCCGAGCTCGCCGGCCTCGACCTTCTGGGCGATGGCCGCCTTGACCCGCTCCTTGAGCGCGTCGTCGGCGTTCTGACGCTCCGTCTTGCCCGCGATCTGGTAGATCGAGGCGAGCTCGTCCAACGCGAGGGCGGACACGGCCTCGTACGCCGCGTCGTTGTAGGGCAGGAAGACCGGGTACTGCCGGACCTCCTTGGCCGCCTGCGAGGCGAGCGAGGCCTGAGCCTCGACCAGCTGCTTGAGGAACGGCTTGGCCGCCTCGAGCCCCTGAGCGACGACAGCCTCGTTGGGCTTGGTCGCGCCGCCCTGGATGAGGCCCCAGGCGTGCTCGGTGGCCTCGGCCTCGACCATCATGATGGCGACGTCCTCGACCCCCTTCGCGTCCTTCACGACCCGGCCCGCGACCGTGAGGTCGAAGACGGCCCGCTCGAGCTGCGAGTGCTTGGGGAAGGCGACCCACTGGTCGTCGATCAGCGCGAGGCGCACACCGGCGATCGGGCCGTCGAACGGCACGCCGGAGATCTGGCTGGACATGCTCGCCGCGTTGATGGCGAGGGCGTCGTAGAACTCGTCGGGCGCGATCGAGAGGACCGTGATGACGATCTGCACCTCGTTGCGGAGGCCCTCCACGAACGACGGGCGAAGCGGCCGGTCGATCAGGCGGCAGACGAGGATCGCCTCGGTGGAGGGGCGTCCCTCACGACGGAAGAACGAGCCGGGGATCTTGCCGGCCGCGTATGACCGCTCCTCGACGTCGACCGTCAGCGGGAAGAAGTCGAACTGGTCCTTGGGGTGCTTGCCGATGCTCGTCGCGGACAGCAGCATCGTCTCCTCGTCGAGGTAGGCGACTGCTGCGCCCTGGGCCTGCTGCGCGAGGCGTCCTGCCTCGAAGCGGATGGTGCGGGTGCCGAACTTGCCGTTGTCGAGAACGGCCTCGGCGAACTTGATTTCTGGACCTTCCAAGAGGTCGTCTCCTCACATGAGTGCGCCGGAGCAGACAGGACAGCAGGAAGGAGCGTGGCTAGTCCGAGTCCGGACTTCTGGTCATCAGTAGAAGGCCGCCGGAACGACGGGGCGCCTCGCCCCGCTTCCGGAAACCCACCACTAACGACCAGCTTCCTGCCGATCTGCTCCGGTGGCGCCCGCACCGTAAGGGCGGGCGACTTCAGCATCTTATCAGGCGGCGTCCCGGGGACCAGAGTGCACCGTGCCCGGATGGGCGAGCATCCACCGCCCGGATGCCACGGCGAGGACGAGGAGCGCGGCGGCGAAGCCGTAGAGCGCCACCGGCGCCGGGAGCACCGTGAGGGCGGCGCCGAGGAGCACCACGGGCACCACCATGCCCGCATAGGACACGAGGAACAGGGCGGCGGTGACCTCGCCACGGGACTGCGGGGTGGAGAGCCGTCCCGCGACGGCGACGACCGCCCGGAAGAGCAGGCCGACGCCTGCGCCCATCAGGATCCCGCCGCCGGCGAAGAGCGGGAGGAGTTCGCGGTCGGCGCCCACGGTGAGCGCGGCGAGGCCCGCCGCGAGCAGCAGGACGCCGAGCCGCAGCGAGTGCGGAGCGGCCAGCCGGGCGAACAGGACGGGCCCGAGGGCCGCCGCCCCGAACACCGCGAAGCTGGTGATGCCGGCTGCGAGCGGCGACTCCCGGCCGAGGCTCGCGGCCACGAAGCTGGGGGCAACGGAGGTGAAGAAGCCGAACACGCTGAAGACCGCGAACCCGGCCGCGCCGGCGGCCAGGAACGGCGCCATGCCGCCCCGGGGAAGAGACACCCGCTGGGGACGGTAGCGCGGGCGCGGGGAGGAAGCCTCCATCGTCTCCGGCAGCACGAGCACGACCAGCGCGGCCGCCGCGAGCAGGACGACGAACACGAGATACGGGGTCACCAGAGGTGCGGGGAGCAGCTGGGCCAGGGCGCCCGCGAGCAGCGAGCCGGCGCCCCTGCCGCCCAGGTTCGCCACGGCCGACGCGACCCCGGCCAGTTCCGGCCGCTCCGCATCCTCCAGGTCGTGCAGGAACGCCGTGGCGGTCGACGCCAGCGCGCCGATGCCGACCCCGGAGACGAAGCGGGCGAGGAGCAGGCCCGGCACCTCGGGCCAGGCGAGGAACAGCGCGGCCGAGCAGAGTTCGAGCGCGAGGCCGCCGAGCAGGACCGGCCGACGGCCGAGGGTGTCGCTGAGGTGGCCGGCGAAGTACAGGCTCAGCATGACTCCCGCCACGTAGATCCCGAAGATCACGGTCAGCAGGAGGTCGCCGAAGGCCCCGCGCGCCTGGTAGAGCGTGTAGAGCGGGGTGGGGGCCGTGGAGAATGCCATCGCCACCAGGAAGACGGCGCCGACGAGCCAGAAGGCGGCCCGTCGGCTCACTCGGAGCCCGGATCGGGCCGCGGCGTCACGGGTCGGCGGAGTCGCAGCACTCCCCCGGACCGGCACCGTCCGACCCTAACCCGGCATCCCGCCCGCGCGCCCCCTGCTGGGGCGGAATCGGGGCCGTCGCCCGCTACTGGGCCCCGCCGACCCCGGTCGGGTCGAACCCGGCCGGAAGCGCGAAGGGGTCGCGAAGCTCGGACGTGCGGGTGGACCGGCGCACCACTTGGGCGAACTCCGCCGCCGCACGATCGATGCGCTCCGGCAGCGGCTTGACCGTGTCGTCCGAGCTGCCCCAGTCGTCCGTCGCCGCGAACACGCCGGTGGTCGCGACCGTGGTGTGCAGATAGGTGAAGAGTGGGCGGATGGCGTAGTCCAGCGCGAGCGAGTGCCGGGGCGAGCCGCCGGTGGCGCCGATCAGCACGGGCTGCTCGGAGAGCGCACCGGGCTCCAGGATGTCGAAGAACGACTTGAAGAGCCCGCTGTAGCTGGTGCTGAAGATCGGGGTGACGGCGATCAGGCCGTCCGCGGAGGCCACCTTCTCGATCGCCGCGGCGAGCGTGCTGCTCGGGAACCCGGTGAGCAGGTTGTTGGTGATGTCGTGCGCGAGGTCGCGCAGCTCCACCACCTCGACGGTGACGTCGTCGCCGGTCTCCCGGAGGCGGCGGGCGGTGGCGTCGGCCAGCCGGTCGGCGAGCATCCGCGTGGACGAGGGCTTGCTGAGCCCCGCCGACACGACGGCCAGGGTGCGTGCGGTCATGCTGTCCCTCCTAGCGGGTCGCGGCGGAAGCCGCAGCGATCGGGGAGCTGGTGGCGGCCGCGTCGCGGGCGGCGACGAGCGAGGCGTGGGTCGGACCATCGGGGACCGCGGCGGGGCGGTTCTTCTCGAGCTCCTTCCGCAGCACGGGCACCACCTCCTCGCCGAGCAGGTCGAGCTGCTCGAGGACGACCTTCAGGGGCAGGCCTGCGTGGTCCATCAGGAACAGCTGGCGCTGGTAGTCGCCGAAGTGGTCGCGCATGCCGGCGTAGCGGTCGATGACCTGCTGGGGACTGCCGACCGTGAGCGGCGTCTGGGCGGTGAACTCCTCGAGGGACGGGCCGTTGCCGTACACGGGGGCCTGGTCGAAGTAGGGCCGGAACTCGTTCACGGCGTCCTGCGAGTTCTTGCGCATGAACGCCTGACCGCCGAGCCCGACGATGGCCTGCTGAGCGGTGCCGTGCCCGTAGTGCTCGAAGCGCTGGCGGTAGAAGGAGATCAGCTGCATGTAGTGCTCCTTCGGCCAGAAGATGTTGTTGGCGAAGAAGCCGTCTCCGTAGTAGGCGGCCTGCTCGGCGATCTCGGGCGAGCGGATGGAGCCGTGCCAGACGAACGGGGGCACGTCGTCGAGGGGCCGCGGGGTGGCGGTGAAGCCCTGCAGCGGGGTGCGGAACTTCCCGCTCCAGTCCACGACGTCCTCGCGCCAGAGCCGGTGCAGCAGCGCGTAGTTCTCGATCGCCAGCGGGATGCCCTGCCGGATGTCCTTCCCGAACCAGGGGTAGACGGGGCCGGTGTTGCCGCGGCCGAGGATGAGGTCGAGGCGGCCGTCCGAGATGTGCTGCAGGGTGGCGTAGTCCTCGGCGATCTTCACCGGGTCGTTGGTCGTGATCAGCGTGGTGCTCGTGGACAGCAGCAGCGTGGAGGTGCGCGCGGCGATGTAGCCGAGCAGCGTGGTGGGCGAGGACGGGATGAACGGCGGGTTGTGATGCTCGCCCAGGGCGAAGACGTCGAGTCCGACCTCTTCCACCTTCTCCGCGATCGCGAGGATCGCCTTGATGCGCTCCCCTTCGGTCGGCGTGCGTCCCGTGGTCGGGTCCGGGGTGACGTCCCCCACCGTGAAGATCCCGAATTGCATCGCTCGTCCCTTTCGCCGTTCCGTATCCATGCGTTCGCATCGATATTCGGTCCAACCGCGCGACAGTGCGCTCTATTCCCCGCACTCCAGAGCCGGGTGCCGGAGCCCCTGCGGGCGGGCCCGGGCGGGCGCCTACCGGGTCAGGCCGAGCAGCAGCTCGACGCGGAGTCCCTGCTTCGTCTGCACGATCTCGACCGGGATCCGCGGCTTGCGACCCGCCCGCTCGAGGCGGCTGAGCGCCTCCACCACGGGCGCCTCGAGCCCCCGCGGCACGGTCCCGACGGGCCCGACGATCCGCCCGCCGCCGAACACGCGGATCACGATCGGCGCGTCGATGCGCTCCTCCTCCGGGGTCCGTGCGCCGCCCGCGGTCTCGAGCGGCTCGATCGCCGCGAGCTCCCGGAGGAGGTCCTGGTGCGCGTCGCTGCCGGCAAGCCGGATGCGCACCCGGTCGTTGTTCGGCATCAGGTCGAAGCGGTAGTCGCCCAGCTTCCCCGCGCCGTCATCGCCCTTGGCGAAGCCGGTCGGCGCTCGCCCGCCCCAGCGCACGTCTAGCCGCGGGCCACGACGGTCTGCCGGGCCACGCCGAGCCCCTCGATGCCGAGCTCGACGACGTCGCCGGCCTTCAGGTACGGGAACCGGCCGGACAGGGCGACGCCCTCCGGCGTTCCCGTATTGATCAGGTCGCCCGCATCGAGCACGGAGTACTGGGAGAGGTGGTGCACCAGCTCCGCGACCGAGAAGACCATGTCGCTCGTGTTCGAGTCCTGGCGCGGCTCGCCGTTGACGCTCGACCAGAGCCGGAGCCGCTGGGGGTCGCCGACCTCGTCCGCGGGGACCAGTACGGGACCGAGCGGGTTGAAGGTCTCGCCGATCTTGCCCTTGGACCACTGTCCGCCGGACTCCTTGAGCTGCCAGACCCGCTCGGACACGTCGTGGCTCACGACGTAGCCGGCGACGTGGGCCAGGGCCTCGTCGGGGGAGCCCAGGTAGCTCGTGCGCGAGCCGAGGACGACGCCGAGCTCGACCTCCCAGTCCAGTTCGGTCGCGCCGGGCGGGAGGATCACGTCGTCGTAGGGCCCCACCACGGTGTTGGGGTGCTTGAAGAAGAGGATGGGGATGGTCGGGGTGGGGCTGCCGGATTCGGCGGCGTGCGCGGCATAGTTCTGGCCGATGCAGAGCACCGCGCCCGGCCGGGCGACAGGGGCGCCGACCCGCAGATCTTCGGCACCGGGAAGCTCCTCGAGGTCCCCGGCCGCGGCGGCCCGCCGGGCGCGGTCCAAGCCGCCTGCCGCAAGGAACGCGCCGTCCAGGTCGCCGGTGAGCGAGCGCAGGTCGAAGGCGGTGCCGTCGACATCGACGACGGGGATCTCGGCGCCGAGCGGCCCGAGTCGGCGGAAGGTGGTCACAGCGATGCTCCTGGAGAAGTCGGATGTCTGGCGTCGGCCAGCGTACCGGCCCTGCGCCGCCCGTCGATCAGTTCGGGAGGAGGTTCCCGAGGAGGGCGGCGATCATCAGCGCGGAGGCGAGGGAGACCACTCCGCCTGCTCCGGCGAGAGCCCGCACGGTGACCCGCCAGCGCCGATCGGCCTGGACCGCCTCGACCTCGAGTCGGTCGAACCGATCCCGCAGCTCCGAGGGATCCCGCACCTCGCCTGCGCTCCAGGTTGCCGGCAGCTCCGCCGCGTCGGCGAGGCGGTCCACCTGCAGCGCCGAGCAGATCTCCGGCAGCGAGCGCAGCCAGGGCACGAGGCCGGCGGCGGCGAGGACATGCACGGTGCGCGGTGCGCTGCGCAGAAGGATCCGCCGCGGCTCGAGGAAGGTGACGACCGGCACGACCGGCACGCCAGGCGGCAGGAGGTGGCCGAGCGACTCCCCGACGGCTCCCGCGATCAGCTCCGCGTCGCGGAGCGCATCCGAGGACGCTCCGTCGACCGAGGCCAGGTCGCCCGACACCCAGACCGATGCGTCGCGGCGCGACTCGGGGAGCACGGCGAACACGCCGGCCGGCCCGACGAGCAGGTGCGGGACCACTCCTCCCCCGGGCACCGCGACGGAGTGCAGCACGGTCCAGTCGGCGGGCAGGCGGACGAGAGCCGCGCCGGACTCCTCCTCGAGCCCCACGCGGTCGCGCAGCTCCTGCGCATGAGCGCGGAGCGGGGCGATGCCGACGAGGCGCTCGAGCGGACTCCTGCGGTCCTCGTGCACGGCGAGGCAGGCCTCCATGGGAGCCGATCCCGCCGGCCGATCGCGCAGGGTGCGCGGCGCGGGCGCCGCCACGAAGGGCGTCACGGGAAGTGCACCGACGCGCGTCCTCATCTCAACCCCCTGTCGCTCCCCAGCCGCTTCGACGAGGCGAACCATAGGCTCGGGTCATGCGCTGGCGGAGTGTTGAGGAATTCAAGCACGACGGGCGCACGATGCTCGTGAAGCGACTCGGCGGGGAGAAAGGTCCGCAGTTCGTGCTGGTGCACGGCATCGGTGTCGCCACCCGATACTTCACCCGGCTGGCCCCCCTCCTCGCCAGGTCCGGCGGCGTGCACGCCGTCGAGCTTCCCGGCTTCGGCAGTGCGCCGAGGCAGAGCACCACGATGAGCATCGAGGAGCACGCCGCGATGCTGACGGCATACGTGGTCGGCGCCGGGCTGGCCGCTCCCCTTCTCGTCGGCCACTCGATGGGCACCCAGATCGTCGTGGAAGCGGCCCTGCAGCGCCCCGAGCTCTTCCCCCGCATCGTCGGCATGGGCGGCGTCGTCGACCCGCGTGAGCGGTCCGCGCTGCTGCAGGGTCTCCGGCTCGCCGAGGACATGCTGTTCGAGACGCCGCCGTCCAACTGGGCCGTCCTGCGGGACTACGCCCGGACCGGCCCGCGCTGGTACCTGAAGACCGTGCCCGTGATGCTCGGCTACAAGACCGAGGAGGCCCTGCCCGCTCTCGCTGCCGACACTCTCCTCATCCGGGGGGCCCGCGACCCCATCTGCCGACACGACTGGGCCGAGGACATGGCGCGGCTCATCCCCCGCTCCCGTCTGGTGGAGGTGCCCGGGTCCGCGCACGTGGTGATGTACACCGCGCCCGCGCGGGTGGCCGGGGAGATCCTCGCCCACGCCCGGCACGGGACGGCGGCGGGGATGGAGGCGGCGCGGTGAGGACCCTCGGCCACGCCTGGTACTGGCTGCTCGACTACCTCTATGTCGCCTACTGGCAGGTGCAGGGCTTCCTGTTCCGCATCGACCCCTCGCACTACCGGGGGCCCGAGCTGACCGGGCGGCCCGTGCTCCTCATCCCCGGGATCTACGAGACGTGGCAGTTCATGCGTCCGGTCGCGGACCTCGTGCGGAAGCGGGGATCACCCGTGCACGTCGTTCCCACACTGCACTGGAACACCGCGACGGTCGCCTCGAGTGCCGACCTCGTGGCCGAGTACCTGGAGGAGCACGACCTGCGGAACGTGCTCGTCGTGGCCCACAGCAAGGGCGGACTGATCGGCAAGTACGCGATGCTCCGGAGGGACCCGTCGGGCCGCATCGCGCGGATGATCGCCATCTCGACCCCGTTCTCGGGGTCCGTCTACGCCCGCTGGTTCCTGCTCCGGTCGATCCGCGACTTCTCCCCCGCGGATCCGACCCTGCGGATGCTCGGCGAGCAGCTCGAGGCGAACTCGCGGATCACGTCGATCTGGGGCGCGTTCGACCCGCACATCCCGGGCGGCAGCCGCCTGGAGGGCGCCACCAACGTGGTGCTGCACTCGTCGGGGCACTTCCGGATCTTCGGCCAGCGCGACCTGCTCGAGGCGGTCGGCCTCGCCCTGGACGACAAGCCCGCCGTGCCGGACGGCGCGACGTCGGTCGAGCCCGCTCCCGGGGACTCCGCGGGCCGGACTAGCCGCCGTCCGCCGTCCCGTCGGGGAGGCCCGGGCGCACGGTCAGCGGCTGAGGATCAGGAGTAGTCGCGGCCCTCGTACCCGCCGGGGCGGTAGGTGTAGTCGGGGGCGTCGGGGTCGAGCTGCCAGATCTCCTCGACCTGCTCGCCGTCCACCTCGGTGCTGCGGGTGATCGTCTTCTGCGGCTGGCCCTGGATCAGCTCCAGCTCGAGCGTCTCGGTGCCCTCGCCGCCGTCGAGCGTGGCCGTGTACATGTTCTCCGCCATCTGCCGACCCTACGACGGCGCGGTCAGTCGACGCTGGGGATCTCCTGCGGCTCCTGCATGTACCACTCGGTGAACGAGGAGACGCGCCCGTCGTCCTCCAGCGTGAAGATCCAGACGTTCCAGTAGGTGCGGCCGTCGAGGTAGGGCGTGCGGGCCTCGATCACGGCGGTGCGGCCGTCGACCGCGACCGGCTTCCACTCGAAGCTCCAGTCCTCCGGCTCGTCCTTGTTCTCGATCCAGTCGGCGACGATGGCGTCCTGCCCCTGCAGCGGCTCCTCCCACGGCGCGTAGCTGTACTCGGCGTCCTCCGTGAAGAGGGACCGGATGTCCTCTGGGTCGTTGGTGAGCCACGCCCGCACGTAGCCGTCCATCCAGTCGCTGACCTGTTCCGCATTCGTCATTCCGCAGGTCTATCCGATTCGGGGGCCGACGGCCAGTCGACGAGCGCGGCGGCGGGGCTTCCCTTCGACGGCGACCGGGTTCGAATCCGCCCCGGAAGCCGGGAATCCTGAGGCCGCATCCGGCGTTGTCATCAGGGATATGGGAAAGCAATTCGAAGAGTTCGAGGACCGCGGAGTCGTCCTCAAGTACCGTCGCCACGCCAACGGCCGTGGCCTGATCGCCACCACCGCCAAGGCAGACGCCTCGGCGTACGTGGCTCCGTCCGCCTACATCGAGGCGGACTCCCGGATCGACCGCGACGTGCGGATCGGCGAGGGAACCTGGATCGAGCGCGACACGACGATCGGTCGCGGCGCCGTGCTGGGAGCGAACGTGCACGTGGGTGCGGGCAGCGTCATCGGCCCGGGCGCCCAGGTCGGCAGCCACAGCAGGATCGGCGCGGGCAGCACCGTCGGCGCGGCCGCGCGAGTGCCGCATGACTCGGCACTCCCGGCGGGCAGCAGGATCAAGCCGTCGCACAGCGGCGACCTGCGCCGCGCTGCCTGACGATCCGCACTGACGGCCCCTCTGGCGAAACCTTCCGCGGAAATCTCCGCCAGGGGGTGGCGGGGCGACCGGCAACGGCGGAGGCTTGGGTCTCCAGGAGGACGCAATGAGTGCGCTCGGGTCGGTCGCGGTGATCGCCGCCGCCGTCGCCGTGCTCGGACTTCCCGCCCTGCTGAGTCCGACGCCGGGAGAGCCCGGGGGTATCCGGGACCCGGAGTGCGCGGCGGCCTTCCCGGAGCAGCTCGACTTCCCGGCCCAGGGCGACGCGATCGCCCGGCTGGTGGTCTGCACCAACGAGGCGCACACCGCGATGTTCGTGCTCAACCGCACGCGCGCGGTCTGGACGGTCCTCGGGAACGTGTCCGTGTTCCGCACGCCGATGTCCTCGGCCAACGCGTCGTTCGCGAGCGTCGTCTCCTCAGCCGAGCCGATGATCCCGTCCGGAGGGACGCTCGTCGTGCTCGCCTCGCCCGATCAGGTTGTGCTGCGCCTCGATCCGCGCCTGACCGTCGCGCAGCTGGCGCACGACCAGCTGACGAGCACTCTCGGCTCGGCGAGCAACGAGCTCATGTGGGCCGCCTTCCGACCGGATGGCGGCTCCGCCCGGCACGCCCTCGTGTCCTGCCTCGACGCCCTCGTCGACCGGGCAGGCGACCCGGACACGCTGCTGCGCACGAGCCGGGCATCGGCAGGCATCGCTGAGGCGGCGGCGGCCGCCGCGGCGGCGAGCTGGTCCGGCTGCGGCGCCAACTGGCTCGCCGCGAAGCTCGATGCCGGCCTCTACCCGGGCAAGATCACCTCGCTGGCCTACGACGTCTCGGACTGGGACTCGAACGCCATGTTCGAGATCCGCAGCAACGCGGCCTCCGTCGCCTACCGCGAGGTCTCCGCCCCGGAGGGCCACCCGCTCCCCGACTCCTGAGCCGGCCCCTCCTTCCCGGAACCGCAACCGTGCGGCCGAACCGCAACCGCACGCCGTTGCGCTTTGGCCGCACGGTTGCGTCCAGCGGCGGGCGGCCGCGGGGCGCGGGGAGCGCTAGGCGTCGGGGAGCGAGGGGCGGCGCTCGATGCCGCGCGTCGAGCGCGGGATGAAGAACGCCAGCACCGCGGCGAGCAGTGCCGCCACTCCCCCGAGCACGAAGGCCAGCCGGAAGCCCTCCGCCGACGGCACCTGGGCGTCGCCGACCTGCACGCTCGTCACGGCGAGAATCGCGCCGATGGCCGCGGACGCGAAGCTCGTGCCGAGCGAGCGCATGAGCGCGTTCAGCCCGTTCGCCGCCGCCGTCTCACTGGCCGGCACCGATCGCATGATGAGCGTCGGCATGGCGGCGTAGCCGAGGCCGATCCCGACCCCGATGACCACGTTGATGAGCAGCACCTGCCAGGCCTCCCGGACCGCCAGCAGCGACAGCGCATAGCTGAGCACGAGGAACAGCGCGCCGCCGACGAGCAGGACCCGCGGCCCGATCGTGCGGGTGAGGCGGGCGGAGATCGGCGACATCACCATCATCACCAGCCCCGACGGCATGAGCACCAGGCTGGCGGTCAGCAGGCTGAGACCGAGTCCGACCCCCGTCTCCACCGGGAGCTCGAGCAGTTGCGGGAACGCGACGTTGGAGGAGAAGAGCGCGAAGCCCATCGCGACCGAGGCGAGGTTGGTGAGCAGCACGGGGGCGCGCGCCGCGACCCGGAGGTCGACCAGCGGGTTCGGCGCTCGGAGCTCGTACCAGCCCCACGCCAGCAGCAGGGCGATGCCGCCGAGACCGAGGCCGAGGGTGAGGGGCGACAGCCAGCCCCACTCGTTGCCGCGGGACGCGGCGAGCAGCACGCCCGACAGCCCGAGGGCCAGACCGATCGCGCCGAGAAGATCGAAGCCGCCGGGGCTCCGCAGCGTGCTGACCGGCACGAAGATGGCGACGAGCACCACGTCGATCACTCCGAGACCGGCGGCGAGCCAGAAGAGCACGTGCCAGTCGAAGTTGTCGCTGACCAGCGCACTGATCGGCAGGCCCAGCGCGCCGCCGACGCCGAGGGTGGCACTCACCAGGGCGATGGCGCCGCCCAGCCGGTCCTCGTGCAGCACGTCGCGCAGGATCGAGATGCCGAGCGGGATCACGCCCACCACGGCGCCCTGCAGCGCACGGCCCACGATGAGCAGGTTGATGTCGTGGGAGAGCGCCGCGATCACCGAGCCGAGCACCAGCACCGCGAGCAGGGCGAGGGCGATGCGCCGCTTGCCGTACATGTCGCCGAGCCGGCCGGCGATGGGAGTCACGACCGCCGCGCTCAGCAGCGTCGCCGTGATCACCCATGCCGTGTCCTCCCGGCTGGCGTCCAGCAGCTCGGGAAGCTCCGCCTGGATCGGCAGCACGATCGTCTGCATGAATGAGGCACTCATCCCGGCGAGGGCCAGCACGGCCACGACCACGCGCGGGTTCGGCATCCGGCTGAGCCGTCTGCGGTCCCGGTCCGCCTCGCCAGCCATGTGACCCCACCCTACCCGCGGGCTCTCCCTCGTCCCCCCGAGGAACCCGGGAGGTTGACCGGGTGCAGCCCTCTAGCCCGGAGGGGGCTGCCGAGGCGCACTCCTTCGGCGGCAGAGCGGAGGTCGCTAAACCTTCGGGGTCGATGCGCCGCGGGGCCCGCAGCACCGGCGGCATTCAGCCGGCCGTTCCCGTCGTCGCGATCAGCCCAGGGAAGCAACGTTGAGCTTCAGCAAGACGGCGACTGCAGAGAGGCCATCTCAGGGCAGCGGCTCCGTACGAACTGACGACGTACGGGTCCTTCATCTTCCGCAGCTCGGCTGGCGGGTTGCCGGTGCAGGTTATGCGGTCCTCGCGATGCCACCAAATCGGCACCCGCCCGTCACACTCGGGCCAACCGTTTCAACAGCTTCGAATATTCCGCGATAAAGAAGTCCGAGTCCTTGACGCCTCCGTAAAACATCTCGGAGTCCACCCCGTGCTCTGCGTCCAGCAGCAATTCCTGGCGGATGCGCTTTAGTACCGATCGCGGCACCTCGCGTCCGTCGCCGGTGTTGATGAAGGAGGACTCGAGCTTTTCCAGTCTTCCCACACCGAAAAAGCGTCGTCGACCTTTGATCTCCCGGGTGATGACGATCTTCTCGCCCCGACCCTGCAGAATTTCACAACGTTGGTCGCGTAGCCGGCGGCTGAGTTCCCGCCAGGTTATAGCTCGCTCATCCTTGCGCACCGTGCGGGAGTTTCTCGACACCCACGTCGCAATAGCCGACACCTCTCGATCGGCTATCTGGTCGTACGCGAACTTATCGTCGAGCAATCGGTGGGCAGCAACTCGGATCATGAACTTGAACAGCTCATCCTGCGTCGATTCCAACCGCAGGTTATGGCGATCCAAAAAGACCAGCATGGACACAAGCGCGGTTCTCTTGTTTCCATTGTGGAACGGATGGTTCTGGACAAGGGAGTGAAGAAGCGCGGCCGCGGCCGACTCGACGGTCGGATACTTGTACACGCCGCCAAGAGATGTTGCGGGGCGAGTGGCAGCGCTTTCGAGCAGATCCATACTCTTCACGCCGGGGGGGAGAATTGGATCTTCGGATTCAGCGAAATCCTCGGTGAGAGCTTCATGCACGCTGCGTATCTCGTCGGCGCTCAAGAACTCACAGTTTCGAATCGACCCGACGGGTAGCCATTGGAACGCGGGCGCGGGCGGACGGGGAACTTGAGCTTCCGCCTCCCTGGCGCCGACCGGAATGGACGCGCCTTGAAGGCCGCGCAGCTTCCGGACTGCGCCCTTCGGCACGGTCCTCGCGCGAGCTTCGAGACTTATGCCCACCGCGGCGAGGCGGCTCGCCAACTCTTCCCGCGTTACTCCAAGCGCATCCAACCAATAGGATACATTCTTTTGCTGCGACGCAACGATCCCAACTGCCCGTTCCGCAGCGCGGGAATCAGACGCTCGAACGCGGTGTGAGGGCTGTAGCGGGTACTCAATACCGGCTCCCCAGAGCGCGATAAGTACCTCTTCGGCATCCATCCCACTTTCTTCGGCAAGCAGCTGGATCGACCACGCTTTACGACTGACCATTAGAGGTTGCTCCACATCTGGGCCTCAAGTGAAATCGACGCCCTAGCTACTGCAATGGCACCGACAATCGTAGTCAACGGCACCGGCAGACCCCGCTGCTGGGACAACGGCAGTTTTGAGGTCTCCCAGCCAGGAGCGGCAAGTAAGTCTGCGTCCGTCGCGCGGACGCGAAACGGGCCGCCCGCCTTCCGCGATGCGGTCGGCGGACGGCCCGTCCAAGAAGCTCGCGGTATCCGCGAAGAGTGCTGCGACTCGCCTTAGCGGCGGAGTCCGAGACGCTCGATCAGCGACCGGTAGCGGCTGATGTCGATGTCCTGCAGGTAGCCCAGGAGCCGGCGACGCTGGCCAACGAGGAGCAGCAGACCACGACGTGAGTGGTGGTCGTGCTTGTGCTCCTTGAGGTGCTCCGTCAGATCCTTGATCCGGCGGGTCAGCATCGCGACCTGGACCTCGGGGGATCCGGTGTCACCGGGATGGGTTGCGTACTCTTCGATGATCGCCTTCTTGACGTCTGCTTCGAGTGCCATA
This sequence comes from Naasia sp., assembly GCF_025465545.1. Lineage (GTDB taxonomy): Bacteria > Actinomycetota > Actinomycetes > Actinomycetales > Microbacteriaceae > Naasia. The sequence goes on from NZ_JAODMK010000040.1 coordinate 73,713, forward strand.
GATGGGATCCCCTCTCTCCTCGTTGCGCGGTGCTCGTCACCCGATGTGCGAGCGCTCTTTATCCGCGGCCGTTTGACGGCAACACGAGAGTTTAGCAGTGTTCAGCCCCGCCCCAGCGTCTCGTTGGTGAGCACCTCCACCTCGGGCCGGTAGGGCTCGACCCCCGCCTCGCGCAGTCCCTGAACGAAGTCCATCGCCGCCTCGATGTCGTCGAACGCGGCGCCGGAGAGCTGGTTGGGGCTGTAGTCCCACCAGCGCAGCTCGAGCAGCCGCTCGACGACATGAGGCGGGAATCGAACGCGGATGGGCTTCGCGGGGATCCCGCCGACCACCGTGTAAGGCTCCACGTCCTTCGTGACGACGGCTCCAGCGCCGATCACCGCGCCATCGCCGATCGTCACGTCACGCATGATGGTGACTCCTGCGGCGATCCAGACGTCGTTGCCGATGCTGGTGCCGCCGCCGAACAGTCCTCGGGCGGAGCGCGTCTCATAGGAGTCGGCCGACTCGTGCCAGCCGAACCGGTCGGGCTGGTACTGGAAGACGGAGGTGCTCAGCCAGTCGAGCGGATGGTTCATCTCCGCCAGCTTCAGGTCTCGCCCGATCGAGCAGTAGCGCCCGATGGAGACGCACTTGTCCACCATGCCGTTGTTGACATAGGTGAACGCGCCGATCCGGGTGTGGCTCTTGTAGGTGCCGCGGCGCAGGAAGAAGACGGGCGGCTCGACGTCCAGCCGAGCGGAGCCGCGGAGTCGCACGTTGGCCAAGTCCCTCGTCGTGAACCCCGACAGGTCGAACCCCGCAGCGGCGGGCCCGACTGCGGGCGGAGGCGGAGGATCGATCATCCTGCCGATCCTTCGCAGGCTCCCGCCGATCAAGCGTCTAGGCGTCACACTTCCCTCTCCACAAGACACACGATCGAGAACTCTCTGGCCTGAACCTGGGAGCGAACCGAGAACCCATCGCCCCGGCCCCCCGAGCCGGCACTCGGGGCCGCACGCCGCGCCATGGAGCCTCAGCCATCGAGGAAGTCGAGCGTTCGGCGCCAGGCGTCCGCTGCGGCATCCTCCGAGTAGGTGGTCGGGTTGGTGTCGTTGAAGAAGGCGTGGCCGACGCCGGGATAGACGATCGGCGTGTAGGCGACGCCCGCGGCCGTCATGGCGGCCTCGTATTCGGGCACCCGCGACGTGAGGCGCTCATCCCGCTCGCCGTAGAACGCGAGCACCGGGCAGCGGATGTCGCCGAGAGTCGCCTCCTCCGGCACCGTGCCGTAGAACGGCACTGCCGCCCGGATGCGGGTGTCCTCGGCCGCGACCGCGTAGACGTAGGTGCCGCCGAAGCAGAAGCCCACAGCGGCGATCCGCCCGTGCCCGCCCGACTGCGCGTCGAGGTAGTCGACGACCTGCACGAGGACCCCGGTCGCCCACTCCGCATAGTCGGGCGAGCGCGCGATGCTGAGCGCCTCCCGCATCCGCGGCTGCGCGGCGACACGCGCGGCCTCGTCGGCGGAGAAGACCAGCGACTGCAGCTCCGCGCCGACCTCGGGCGGCACGCCCGCGTTGGAGAGGATGTCGGGGGCGACGGTGAGGTACCCCTCGGCCGCGAAGCGGTCCGCGACGTCGCGGATGTGCGCGACCAGCCCCCACACCTCGTGGATGAGCAGCACGGCGCCCCGCACGCGCCCCTCCGGGTCGGCTCGGTAGGCGGGGATGCGGCCGCCGGTCGTGTCGATGGTGATGCTCTCGCCCATTCCGCCATGCTCGCACGGCCGGCCTGCCAGGTGCCCGGGCGTTTCTCGGGCTTCCCGCTTCCAGATGCGGCACCCTTGACACGGCACCCGCACGGGCGAAGGGAGGGATGGCCATGACGCTCGTCCTCGACGTCCTGCTGGGACTCCTCCTGGTGGGCTACCTGTTCTACGGGCTGCGGGCCGGGCTCCTCCGCAGCATCTTCCCCATCGCAGGCATGATCGCAGGCGGAGCCGCCGGCATCCTGCTGCTGCCCGTGCTCGCCGGCATCGTGCCGGACCCCGCCTGGCGGGTGCTCGCCTCCCTCGCGCTCGTGCTCGCGCTCGTCGTGGCGGGCAACGCCCTGGGCGCCCTGGTGGGCGGTCTCCTCGCGCACACCGTGGCCAGGGGGCCGCTGCGGGCGGTCGACAAGGTGCTGGGCGGGATCGCGACGCTCGTCGTCGCCGCGCTCGTCGCCTCCACCGTCGCGTCCGGGCTCGGCGCCTTCGGGGTGCCGCTGCTGGCCAAGCCGATCGCCGAGTCCGCGGTGCTCGGCACGATCGACGCCATGACGCCTGACCCGGTGACGGGAGCCCTCGCCCGCTTCCGGTCGCTCGTCATCGAGGACGGCATCCCCCAGCTCACCCAGGCGCTCGGCGGTCCCCGGGAGACCCCTGAGCTGCCCGACCTGGACACCGACAGCGCCGCGCTCGATGCCGCATCCCGATCCGTGGTGCGGATCAGCGGCAACGCGTACGCCTGCGGCCAGAGCCAGACGGGCAGCGGATTCCTGGTTGCGCCGGGCCGGGTCATCACGAACGCCCACGTGGTGTCCGGAGTGCAGGAGCCCGTGGTGGAGACCCGGCAGGACGGGGTCGCGACCGGCCGGATCGTGTACTTCGACCCGATCAACGACCTCGCGGTGATCGCGGTGGACGGCCTCGACGCGCCCGCCCTCGCGCCGGCGCCCGACCTCGGCGACGGCGACCCGGCCGTCGTGGAGGGCTACCCGTTCGGCGGGCCGTTCACCTCGAACGGCGCGAAGGTGCTCTCCGTCGACACCTTCGACGTCGAAGACATCTACAGCGACACGTCCTCGCCGCGGTCGGTGTACACGCTCGCCGCCGATGTGCAGCAGGGCAACTCCGGCGGCCCCCTGCTCACCCCGGACGGGCAGGTCGCGGGCGTGGTCTTCGCCAAGAGCGCGGACACCGCCAACGTCGGCTACGCCATGACCCTGGACGAGGTGGGGCCCGTGCTGGACCGGGCGCCCGGCCTCACGAAGCCGGTGTCCTCGGGGAGCTGCGTGCGGGGCTGAGCGCGCGCGGGAGAATGGACGCATGTCGATCGCCCCCGTGAACCCCGCCGACTTCGCCCGCGAGAGGATCCGGCACGAGCTTCTCGCGCGCGAGCTCCGGGTGCTGCGCCGGGAGCGACTCACCTCGACGATCGCGCGGATCACCCTCGCCGGGGACGCCCTCGCCGGCTTCGCGGCCCCGGGTCCCGAAGATCACGTGAAGCTGATCTTCCCGGCCCCGCCCGGCGAGCGCATCGCCCGCGACTTCACGCCCGCCCGGGTGCGCGAGGGCGAGCTGGATCTCGATTTCGTGCTGCATGGCGACGCGGGCCCGGCCAGCCGCTTCGCGGCGACGGCTCAGCCCGGCGACCCGCTCGTGGTGGCGGGGCCGCGCGGCTCGCGGCTGGCGCCGGCGGGGGTCCGCAAGGCCGTGCTGCTCGCCGACGAGTCCTCGCTCGCGGCCCTCGCCCGATGGATCGAGGCGCTGCGCTGGCGGGCGGAGATTCTCGCCTTCGTGCAGTCGGACTCCCCCGACGTGCTCGATTACCCGCTGCCCACCGGCGACCGAGTCGCGATCACCCGCATCGGCACCGGCCCCGAGCACGCGCTCGCCGCCGTCGCCTCGCCCGGCATCGACTCGCACACCTACGTCTGGGCTGCCGGCGAGGCGTCCGCCCTCGTCCCTGCACGCCGCCATCTGCGCCGGGAGGCAGGCCTCGACAAGCATCGGGCGAAGGTCGACGGGTACTGGCGGATCGGCGTGGCCGGCCTCGACCATCACGCGCCGCTGGACCCCGACGATCCGGAGGACTGAGCTCAGCCCGCCTCGGTGAGGAGCGCTGACACCTCGAAGCCCTGCAGTGCGGCGCGCCCGCCGAGGTCCGCCAGCTCGAGCACCACGCTGGCGCCCACGACGGTGTTGCCCGCCTTCTCGAGGAGGCGGCGCGCGGCGCGCAGCGTGCCGCCCGTCGCGAGCACGTCGTCGACGAGCAGCACCCGGGCGCCCGACACCGTCCCCTCGCGGATCTGCAGCTCCGCGGTGCCGTACTCGAGCGCGTAGACCTCGGTCCGCACGGGCGGCGGAAGCTTGCCGGGCTTGCGCAGCGGCAGCACGCCGGTGCCGGTGGCGTAGCCGATCCCGGCCGCGAACAGGAAGCCGCGCGCCTCGGCTCCCGCGACGACGTCGAACCGCCCCGCGAAGGGCGCCGACATGGCGTCGATGGTCGCCCGGAAGGCGACCGGATCGGCGAAGAGTGCGGACAGGTCGCGGAACAGCACCCCGAGCTCCGGGAAGTCCGGCGTGTGCGACACGTGCGCCTGGACGAGTCGGGCGATGCCGGTCATCGGGCTGCTCCCGAGAAGGGCCGCAGGAACGCGGCCGCGTCGGCGATCTCCTCGTCGGAGACGCGGTGGTCGAGTCCCGGGTAGATCCGCTCGGTCACGCGAAAGGGCAGCCAGGCGTGCAGGTCGGCGACCAGCTCGGGGGTGATGGCGTCGTCGGCGTCGCCGCGCTGCCAGAGCACCGGTGGGGCGGGCACCGGCGGGACCGGGGGCGGCGACACGGCCAGGGGCGCCACCAGGACAGCGGCGGCGAGCCGGCCGGGGAAGCGCACCAGATGCTCGAGCACGGTGGCGCCGCCCTGGGAGTGGCCGAGCATCGCGACCCGGGCCGCTCCCTGTCTCTCCAGCCACTGGGCGAGGGCGGCGAGCGCAGCCGCGACCTCCTGCTCGGGCACCGGCAGGCGGCTGGGGAACCAGGACGCCTGTCCCTCGGCGGGGATCGGGGCACGCAGCGACGCGACCACCCAGTCCTCGCGGAAGGCGGCCGCGAACGGGAACAGGTCGTGCTCGTCCCCGTGCCTGCCGTGCAGGAGCACCAGGAGCCCGCGCTCGGCGAGAGAGGCGGCTCTCGCGCCCTCCTCGACGCTCCAGAGCACGCGTTCAGGGTCGAGGGCGAGGGGTTGGGTCACCGCCCTACCGTTGCAGGACCGGGCGCCGCCTGTCCACTTGGCGTGCACGCGCGGCCCGCCGGAGCTCGCGCGCCTTGGCTGCCGTGAGGATCAGCACGCCGATCGCTCCGAGGACGGCCCCGATCGAGTTGGAGAGCACGTCTCGGGCGTCGGCCACCCGGGAGGGGAAGAACAGGTACTGAGCCACCTCGATCACCAGGGAGAGCCCGATGCCGAGGAGCATCGCGAGCCACCACCTGCCGCGGCCGAGCAGGAGCACGAAGAACATCCCGATGGGGAAGAACATGGCGATGTTCGCGGCGAACTCGACGTCGGCGTAGTCGATCCAGTGCGTGCCCGGCAGGCGGTTGAGCACGTCGAGCACCGTCCGGACGAACCCGTCTGTGCCGTCTCCGAGCGGAAGCTCGGGCGACAGCGTCACCCAGCCCACGAAGCCGAGGTAGGCGAACGTCACCACGGTGAGGAGGGGATGACGCCGGAACATCCCCCCATCCTGGGTGACGCTCCTTGGCGTCGGCAGGGGAATCGCGCAGAAGGCGCGATGCGAGCGGCGCGCCTTCTGCGACGCTCCGGCTCGGCGGCGTCAGGCGGGCAGCGTCAGGGCGCCGACGGCCGGACCACGGTGAGCCGCTGCGTGGACCTGGTGAGGGCCACGTAGAGCGAGCTGGCTCCGCGGGGCTCTGCCGCGACGATCCCCTCCGGGTCGACGACGACCACGGCATCGAACTCGAGGCCCTTCGCGGTGTGCGGATTCAGCACGGTGATGGGCCGGGACAGCGTGTCGAGCCCGAAGCCGACGTCGGCGCCGAACCGGGCCGCGAGCGCGTCGTGCAGGGCGCGCACGCGGCCCGCGGCGGCGACGACGACGAGAGTGCCGCTGTCGTCGATGTCGCGGTCCCCGGCGACCGCGTCGACCACGGCGGCCGGCAGCCGGTCCTGGTCGACCGTGAGGTCGATCGGCTCCCACTGGGACTCCCGCACCGAGCGCGAGGCGGTGATCGCGAGGCCGTGCCGGCGGGCGGACTCCTCGGCGATGCCGGCGATCTGTGCGGGCGTGCGGTAGTTGACCGTCAGCTCCTCGAGGCGGAAGTCGTTCGTGAGCGGCCGGATGGCGTCGGCCCAGTTGGACGCCGCGGACACCGAGCTCGCCTGGGCGATGTCGCCGACGATCGTGAAGGAGCGGAGCGGCGCCCGGCGGCGAAGGAGCCGCCACTGCATCGGTGAGAGCTCCTGCGCCTCGTCGACCACGACGTGGCCGTAGGTCCAGGTGCGGTCGGTGGACGCCCGCTCGGCCGCGGTCAGCCGCGGCCCCGATTCGGCGAAGTTGTCGGCGAGCGCCTCGGCGCTCACCATCCCCTCGACATCCATGTTGCGGATGGCGTTCTCCGCGTTCTCCAGGTCCATGGACCGCTGGCGTCGCTCCGCCTCCTCCCGGGCACCGGACTCGCTGGGTGCGTCGCCGAGCAGCTCTGCGGCCTCGTCGAGGAGCGGGACGTCCGCCACAGTGAAGGGCGCCTCGCGGGGCCGGGCGAGCAGTGCGCGGCGCTCCTCCGGCCAGGTCGGGGTGAGCCTGGCGAGCCAGGACGGCCGGGCGTAGAGGTCGGCGAGCAGCTTCTGGGGCGTGAGCGGGAGCCACGCCGTGTTGAGCAGCACCCGCACGTCGTGGCTGGTGCGCAGATCCTCCCGCAGCATCCGGAGGTCGTCCTCCTCGAGCGTGTCGCCGTCCGCCCGGAGCTGCCCGGCAAGCGCCGAGGTGAGGGCGCCGAGGGCGGTCCCGACAAAGGTGACCCTGGCCTCGTTGTGCGGCTTGCGCGTCTCCTGCGCACGGCGGATGGCTCGAGCGATCAGCTCCGGCTCCACGACCAGGCGCTCGCCGTTCACGTCGACCGTCTGCGGCCCGGCCGGCGCCACCTGACGGGACTGCACCGCCCGCTTGAGCAGCTCGGCCATCCGCGTGGAGCCCTTGAGCGCGCCGGCTCGCGGCTCGTCCTCGACCTGGGTGTCGAGCCCCGGGTAGAGCTGGCCGACGCTCGAGAGCACCACGCCCGTCTCGCCGAGGGACGGCAGCACCTGCTCGATGTACTGCAGGAAGCTGCGGGACGGGCCCACCACCAGGAGTCCCGAGGAGGAGAGTCGCTCCCGGTGCGTGTACAGCAGGTAGGCGGCCCGGTGCAGCGCCACGGCCGTCTTGCCCGTGCCTGGGCCGCCCTGCACCACGAGGACGCCACGCAGCTCGGAGCGGATGATCCGGTCCTGCTCCGCCTGGATCGTGCCCACGATGTCGTGCATGCGCCCGGTGCGCTGGGCGGTGAGGGCGGCCATCAGCGCGCTCTCCCCCGACAGCGGGCGGTCGTCGTCCGGCCTGCCGACGCCGAAGACCTCGTCCTCGATGCGGGTCACCGCGCGCCCGTCGGTGCTGAGATGCCTGCGGGCGCGGATGCCCAGCGGCTGCGCGGCGGTCGCCTGGTAGAAGGCGCTGGCCTGAGGCACGCGCCAGTCCAGCAGGATGGGCTGGAGCTCCTCGTCGCGCAGGCCGATCCGGCCGATGTAGCGCAGGTCCCCGTCCTCCGCCTCGAGCCTGCCGAAGGCGAGCCGATCGTCGACCTCCCGGAGCTGGGCCAGGCGGTCCTCGAAGATGCGGGCCATCGCGTCGCGCTCGGATCGGTTCTGGTGCGTGCCGCCCTGCTGGCCGAGCCGGACCCGGTCGAGCTCGCGCCTGGTCTCCGCCTTGACCGCATCGAGACGCTCGTAGAGCCGCGACAGGTACTGCTGCTCGCGGTCGAGCTCCCGGGCCATGCCCGAAGTCCGCGCGTCCGTCGTCACCCTGCACCCCACTTCATGGCCGCGTCGTGCGCCTGACGGCGCGACCGCGGCTCGTGGAAAATCCGGGGATCGAGTCTACTTCGTCCGTCAGGACGCCGCTTGCTGTTCCGGCTCGCCGCGGAGGATCTCGTCGGCGCGCGCGCAGGAGGCCGGGTTGAGCATGTCGACGATGCGCACTGACGCGGCGGCCAGCACGGCCTTCTCCTCCTCGGTGAGCAGGTCGAAGAACAGCCGGCGGAGCTCCGTGGCGTTCCCGCGAGACGCGTTGAGGATGGCGCGACGGCCGTCGGGCAGCAGCACGACCCAGGTCCCGCGGAGATCGGTCGGGCACTCGCGCCGCTCGACCAGGCCTCGGGCAGCCATGCGCGTCACCTGGTGCGAGATGCGGCTCTTCTCCCAGCCCAGGAGCTCAGCGAGGTTCCCGGCCCGGAGCTGACTGTCGGCGGCGTGGAAGAGCGAGAGGAGAATCTCGAAGTCCGCTCCGGAGATGCCGGCATCCTGCTGCAGCCGGTGCTCCAGCGCACGGTCGAGCTCGCGGCGCATGGCGACGAACGAGCGCCAGACCGCCCAGTCGGCATCGCCGATGTCGCTCACCTCGCTCACCGGCTCAGGCTACCAGGGTCAAGTTGACACGTCACCTATTTCCTCCATACTGGTGACGCGTCAACAAACGCCAGAACCAACAAGGAGCACAGTGCCTGACCTCAAGATCGCCATCATCCTCGGCAGCACCCGTCCCGGCCGCAACGGCGAAGCCGTCGCCAAGTGGGTCCTCGACAAGGCGAGCGCCCGCACCGCCGCGACCTACGAGCTCATCGACCTCGTCGACTTCCCGCTCCCGCACCTCGATGAGGCCGTTCCGCCCTCGATGGGCCAGTACGCCGGCGAGCACACCAAGGCGTGGGCCGAGAAGATCGCGGGCTACGACGGCTACGTCTTCGTCACCCCGGAGTACAACCACAGCACCTCCGGCGTGCTGAAGAACGCGATCGACTACCTCTACGCCGAGTGGAACAACAAGGCGGCCGCCTTCGTCGCGTACGGCTCCCTCGGCGGCGCCCGCGCGATCGAGCACCTGCGGGGCATCTCCGCCGAGCTGCAGATCGCCGACGTGCGCCAGCAGCTCAGCTTCTCGCTCTTCACCGACTTCCAGAACTTCTCGACCTTCGCTCCCGGCCCTCAGTACGAGGCCGCCGCGATCGTGATGTTCGACCAGCTGGAGTCGTGGGCGACCGCCATGAGGACAGTCCGCGCCGCCGCCTGATCCCCGCTGCGCACTGCCGTCGCCCGAGCGCTCTCAGCGCTCGGGCGACGGCGCGTTCGGCGTCAGCGCCCGTCGCCCGCTTCCCGCACCCGGCGAGCGGCACGCTCCTTGGCGCGGCGGGTTCGCCCGAGCGGACCGGACTTCGGTCGGGGCCCCCGTCGGCCGCCGAGCAGCCACCCGGCGAGCTCCAGCACCAGAAGCAGGCACTGGCCGAGGATCGCCACGATCGCGACGGGCAGGAACAGCACGCCCGAATAGCTGAGGATCCGCACCGGTGACCCGTCGCGTCCCCAGGCGAGCGAGGCCAGCGCCGGCAGGGCGAGAAGGGCGAGGCCGGGCCAGCCGAGGAGCCCGGAGAGCCCCAGCCAGATCGCCGCGATGCCGGCGAGCACCTGCAGAGCGAGCAGAACCGCCTGCCAGCGCCGGGCACCCCAGTAGCGCTCGACCGACACGGCCGACCAGAGGAGCGCGGTGCGCAGCGGAGTCGTCCCCGTCTCCCGGAGCGCCACCTTGAAGATGCGGTCGGCCTCACGGCGCTGCGCGATCCACACCCGGGTGTCGGGATTCAGCGACTCCCACCACAGCTGGTCGTGCAGCAGCGCGGGCGCGGTCTGCCTGCCGTGACTGGAGATCAGACCCCACAGGAACGTCGGCACCGACGCGAGATCGGTCGCATTCGAGCCCTTCGCGGGGCGGTGTTCGTCGTGCGCGCGCACCACGATGCGCTCCTCCTCCGGCCTGCCCTGCTCCAGGTAGCTGAAGGGTCGGAGCAGCTGGAAGGTGCCGGGAGCGCGCTGCAGGAGCGCGACGCGATCCAGCCGTCTGCCGTCCTCGCGGAAGAAGGGCACGTCAGCACCTCCCCACTCGGCACGCGGCGGACCGGCGCGCACTCTGCTCACCGCTGCCCGTCATCGCCTCAGCCTAGAAGCGCCGGCCTGGCGACTGGGGCGGCGAACTGGGGCGCGGCAAGGTCTTGTCGCACCCGGCGGATCGGCGCATTCTGGAACCACTAGAAGAACTCGTCGGACCAGGCGCGTCGGAGGCATCGCCCCGCCACTGGCCGACGAGTTCTTTTTGTCCGCCCCGATCCGTTCGTGCTCCTGACGCTCGCGAACCGGGGGGAGGGCTCAGGTCAGGAGACGCCGAGCAGGTCGATCACGAAGATCAGCGTCTTGCCGCTCAGGCGGTGGCCGCCTCCCGCGGGGCCGTAGGCGAGTGCCGCCGGCACCACGAGCTTCCGCCGTCCGCCCACCTTCATGCCGGGGATGCCCTGCTGCCATCCCGCGATGAGGCTGGTGAGGGGGAAGTTGATCGACTGCCCGCGACCCCAGGACGAGTCGAACTCCTCGCCGGTGTCGTACTCGACGCCGAGGTAGTGCACATTGACGGTGGATCGGGGCGCGGCCTCCTGGCCGTCGCCGACCACGATGTCGGTCACCTCCAGCGAGGTGGGGGCGGGGCCTTCCGGCGCGTCGATTTCGGGCTTGGCACTGAGATCAGTCATGCGGTCAGTCAAGCGAGAATGGCCGGGTGGAGCAACTCGGGGACCTGTGGGGGCGGGTGCTCCAGACGAGTGCTCCCCTGGAACCGGCGGCGACGATCGCCGCGCTGGTCGTGGCAGCAGCCGCCGTCCTGACTCCCGTGTGGCGGGTGGCGCGGCACGCGGTGACCCTGGTGCACGAGGCCGGCCATGGCTTCGCGGCGACCGTGACCGGGCGCAGACTGAGCGGCATACGGCTGCATTCGGACACGTCAGGAGTCACTGTCAGCGTCGGCAGGCCCAGCGGACCGGGCATGGTGCTCACTCTGCTGGCCGGGTATCCGGCGGCCGGACTGGTCGGGCTCGGCGCCGCCTGGCTCGTGGGTCTCGGGCACGCGACGGGCGCGCTCTGGGCGCTGCTCGTCCTCGTCGTGCTCGTGCTGGTGCAGATCCGCAACTGGTTCGGGCTCTGGTCGGCGCTCGTCGCGGGCGGCGGAGTCTTCGCGGTGACCTGGCTGGCGCCTGCGGACTGGCTGCCGCTCGTGGCGGTGGCCGTGTCGGGCTTCCTCCTGCTGGGCTCGGTGCGCACCACCCTCGAGCTGCAGGGAGCGCGACGGCGGCAGGGAAGGTCCCGTCGCGGCAGCAGCGACGCCGACCAGCTGGCGCGGGTCACCGGCGTGCCGGGCGCGCTGTGGGTGACCCTCTTCCTCCTCGCCGGCACGGCATGCCTGGCGCTCGGCGTCGTCCTGCTGCTGCGCCTGCCCCTGCCCTGGGGCTAGCTCACCAGTGCCCTGCGGTCCTCGCTGATCGACACGAGCAGCGACTGCTCATCGGGAGCCGAGCCGATCGCCGATCGGCCCACGACCAGCCGGTGCCGGGTGTGTGCCAGGCGGGTGGAGTCGCGCACGAAGCGCCTCATCGCGCCCACCCGGCTGGAGCCGTCCGCAGCGGCGGGCTGCGACCGCGCCCAGGCGAGCGCCCTGCGGCGCCCCGTCCAGGTGGAGAGGAGGTCCACCTCCCCCGGCGTGAACCAGCCGACCTCCGCGTACTCCGCCAGGTGCGCGCGGGTGATGGCGCGCTCATGGCGGCGGAGGAGCACGACGAGCACCACGGCGAGCAGGAACAGCGGCACCTGCACGAGCAGGTAGTAGCTGATCAGGTCGGTGACGAAGTAGAACGCGCCGTTCCAGAGCGCGTGGAGCATCACGGCGGGGATCAGGCCGAGCAGGAAGAACCCGATCGCGCCGATGGGGCCGGTGCGCCGGGCGGCGAGACCCAGGGCGAGTCCGGTGCAGGTCGTGAACATCACGTGCGCGAACGGCGAGAAGATGCCGCGCACGAGCAGGGTGCTGCCCAGCTGAGTGCTGCCGCCCTCCACCAGGGAGTTGCCGAAGTAGAGGATGTTCTCAGTGAAGGCGAAGCCTCCCGCGACAGTGGCGGCGTACACGACTCCGTCGAGCGGGCCGTCGAAGTAGCGGCGCGCGAACCACAGGATCAGCAGCACCCCGAAGCCCTTCGCGCCCTCCTCGACGAGTGGCGCCTGCACCACGGAGGCGGTGAACTCGCTGGGGGCGGGTCCGCCCGCCGACGCGGAGATCTGCAGCGACAGGTCGACCAGCAGCGCGATGACGACGGACGCGCCGGCGCCCCAGAGGAAGGCGAACCAGAGCGCCGTTCGCGGCTCGGGCTCCCAGCGGTCGATCCAGCGGACCGTGAGGAGCACGATCACGAGCGGCACGAGGGCGGACACCGCCGCTATCCCCACCCCGGCGACCCCGAATGCCACGGCGAAGTAGGCCAGCACCGCCAGCAGCAGGAAGGCCCCGATCACGATGCCGAGCGCGGCGAGCACCACCGCAGCAGTGCCTGCGCGCGCGGGCTGGCCGTTCTCCCAGAGGGGGTGGACGGGGGCGGGAGCGCCGGCGGGAGCGCCGTGGCCATTCAGGCTCGTCATGGGGACACCATATCGGCGCAGCAGGGCCCTCCGAAGGTTGTTCCGACCGGCATCGCGCCCTCTGATGGGGCGGGCCAGGCGCGGGAGCGGGAATCGTGCGCCGTACCCCGCGAAACGCCCCCGTCCGCGCGCCCCCGAAACGCCCACTTAGCGCAGGAACACGCGGAACGCACGGGGCTTGACTTCTCGCACACGGACGCGATTAGCCTGTCGAATTATTGTTGTCGTACCCCAATGGCGGGAGTACGGTTGAGCACTGCACGGCGTCGTGCGAGGGGAGCCAGCCATGAGCATCAACAGGACTGCGGAAGCAGATCGCCCGATGGATCAGTACGACCAGAGCAGGCAGTACCACCCCTTCGCCAAGCAGATCGACGACGACCAGTGGATCGTCGAGGTGCCAGGGGCTGAGCGTCCGCTGGGCTTCGTCCGCGCTCGGGTGTCGGTCGCGACCGGGCAGCTCGAGTTCGTGGTGTTCCCGTGGCATGACGAGTCGATCACGGTGTCCCCGTACGACGGTTCGCACCCCACGCTCTTCCACGCGGTCTCCTGGCTGCGGTGGCGGATGAGCGGCCAGATCTTCTTCTGACCCCTGGGCCATCCTCCCCGCGCAGACGAGCGCATCCGTACGGCCGAACGGCAACGGCACGCCGTTGCAGGATGGCCGGAGGGTCGCGTTCGTCGGCGTCAGCGGTGGCGCGTCACTCGGCGCCGGTGCTCAGGGAGTCCATCTCCACCTCAGCCTCGCGGTCGCGATGCGGCCTGAGATCGTCGTCGAGCGGCACCCTGCCGACGGTGTTGAAGACGTTGGTGGCCACCATGAGCCCGGCGAAGGCGACGAGGAGGACGCGCTCCGGCGCCGAGAACTCGGCTGACAGCGCGTCGTACAGCTCGTCCGGGATCGCGTGCGGGTCGCGGGCGAGCTGCCTGCCGAAGGCGGCGAGCAGGCGCTCACGCTGGCCGCGGGGCGGCCCCTCGGGATCCCGGCCGGCATCGAGAAGGACCCGGCGGAAGAACAGCGAGCACACGGTGCTGCCGTTCTCGTCCGAGATCGCGTAGGCGAACAGGCTCACGCCGGCATCGCCGAGCACCGCCGCCAGCTCGTCCCGCAGGGTGTACCACTCCAGGTAGGCACGGAAGCTCGGCACGTGGCCGAGGAGGGTGGCGCGCGTGTTGGTGATGGGCCGCCCATGGGCGTCGAGCTGCTGATTCCTCGCGGTGCGGGCCTCGTCGCTGAGAGCGCCGTCGGAGGGAATGGGCAGGAATTCCATGGCCTCAGCCTAGGTTCCCGCGGCACTCCTGCCCAGGGCCGGGTGGAGGACGGCAGGGGCCGCGGTCAGGGGAACACCTTGCCGGGATTCAGGATGCCGAGCGGGTCGAAGGCTGCCTTGATCCTCCGCTGCAGCTCGTACTGGTCCGGCCCCAGCTCACGCTCGAGCCACCGCCGCTTGAGCAGTCCCACCCCGTGCTCGCCGGTCAGGGTTCCGCCCAGGGCGAGCGCCGCCTCGAACAGCTCCCCCGCCGCCAGCCACACGACGTCCGGCACGGTCCCGTCCTGCTCGCCGCCGGGTGGGAGGACCAGGTTGGGGTGCAGGTTGCCGTCACCGGCGTGGGCGATGGTCGGGATGGCGATGCCATGACGGGCGGCGATCCGCTCGACCGCGTCGAACATGTCCACGAGCCGCGAGCGCGGCACCGCGACGTCCTCGATCAGCACCCGGCCGAGGCGCTCGAACGCGGGATGCGCGCTTCGCCGGATCCTCAGCAGCCGCTCGCCCTCCTCGGGGTCGGTCGTGAGCTCGGCGTCTCCCCCGTGCTCGAGGAGGATGCCGAGCGCCTCGGCGGCCTCCACCCCCGCTCCGTCGCCGTCGGTCTGCACGAGCAGGTAGGCGCCCCCGCGCGTCGCCGCCGGCACCGTTCCCGCCTCGCCGGCGAGGTAGGCCTCGATCGCCGCGAGCGAGGCCGCGTCCAGCAGCTCGAGGGCAGCGGGACGCAGGCCCGCCGCGGTGATCGCGGATGAGGCCGCCGCGGCGGCGCGGACGCTCGGGAAGTACGCCCCGAGCGTGGCGACGTCGCCCGTCGGCAGCCGGCGCAGCTTGAGCGTGGCCCGCACGATGACCCCGAGGGTTCCCTCGGAGCCGATCAGCAGCGCGGCGAGGTCATATCCGGTGACGCCCTTCACTGTCCGGTGCCCGACCTCGATCGTCCGGCCGTCGGCGAGCACCACCGTGAGCGCGAGGACCGCCTCCCGGGTCACCCCGTACTTGGCGCAGAGGATGCCGCCCGCGTTCGTCGCGATGTTGCCGCCGACCGTGGAGATCGCCTTGCTCGCCGGGTCCGGCGCCCACCACAGTCCCTGCTCCCGGAGCGCGGCATTGAGATCGCCGTTGAGGATGCCCGGCTCCACGACGGCCACCTCGTCCGCGACGTCGACCTCGAGTATCCGGTCCATGCCCCGCAGTGAGAGCACGATCGATCCCGCATCCCCGATCGCGCCGCCCGCGAGGCCGGTGCCCGCACCCCGCGGGACCACGGGCGTCCTCGTCTCGGTCGCGATGCGGAGCACGGCGGCGACGTCCTCCGCCGACCTGGCCTCCACGACGGCGAGCGGCGCCGCAGCGCTGCGGAAGCCGCTCTTGTCCTCACGGACCGCGTCGAGGCGTGAGGGCTCGAGCACGAGCGCCTCTCCCAAGACGGCGCGGAGCTTGTCAATCACCTGGTCGGTCATGCGGTCAACTCTAGGATTTCGGGCATGGCGGACAGAAAGCGCAGCGACCGCTCGTCGGGCGCCAGGGATGACGGGCGGAACGAGTCGGAGGCGGAGAGGCTCGACCGCAACTGGAACGAGCTGCTCCAGGAGCTGCGGGTCACCCAGACCGGCACCCAGATCCTCACCGGCTTCCTGCTCACCCTCGCCTTCCAGCCGAAGTTCCAGGACCTCGACGCCTTCCAGGTCACGGTCTACCTCGCGCTCATCGCCCTCGCCGCCCTGAGCACCGCGCTCGGACTCGGACCGGTCAGCCTGCACCGCGCCTTGTTCCGGCAGGGCGCCAAGAAGGAGATCGTGACCGTCGCGGACCGGCTGGTGCAGGCGATCCTGCTGTGCGTCGGGCTCGTGATCACGGGGGTCGTGCTGCTGATCTTCGACGTCGTCCTCGGCCGCACGGCCGGCGTTGTGGCGGGCGTCGTGACCGCGATCATCGTCGTGTCGGTGTGGCTCGTGCTCCCCGCCGCGCAGCGCATCCGGGACAGCTGAATCCCGGACACCGGGCTGCGGTCAGGCGGAGGCGCGCTTCCGCTTGGGCGCCGCCCGCTTCGGCTCATCCGCCGATTCGGGCGCCTCATCATCGTCGGCCGACTCCGTCTTCTTGCCCTTGCCGCCCTTCTTGCCCTTGGCCGGCTTCTTCTCGTCCGAGGGAGCGTCCTCCGGCTCCTCGTCGCCGCCCTTCCTGGCCGAGCGGTTCCGCTCGACGCTGCGGCGCAGGGCCTCCATGAGGTCCAGAACCTCGCCGCCCTCGTCCTCGTCGCCGGACTCGCCGAACGTCTTCTGGGTGTCGATCGCATCGCCCTGCTCGAGCTTGGCGTCGATCAGCTTGCGCAGCTGCTCCTGGTACTCGTCGGTGAAGTCCCCGGGCGTGAAGTCGCTCTCGAAGCTCGCCACCAGGGACGAGGACATCTTGAGCTCCTTCTCGGAGATCGCGACCTTCTCGCTCAGCGACGTGAAGTTCGCCTCACGCACCTCATCGCCCCAGAGGAGGGTCTGCAGCACCAGCACGTCGCCGCGAACGCGGAGCGCCGCGAGGCGCATCTTCTGCCGGATCGCGAACTTGACGATCGCGGTGCGGTCCGTCTGCTGCAGGGTCTCCCGCAGCAGCACGTAGGCCTTCGGCGAGCGCGAGTCGGGCTCCAGGTAGTAGCTGCGCTCGAACATGATCGGGTCGACCTGGTCGGTCGGCACGAACTCGACCACGTCGATCTCGCGATTCTGCTCGACCGGGAGGCTCGCCAGGTCGTCCGGCGTGATCACGACCGTGCGATCGCCGTCGTCGTACGCCTTCTGGATGTGGCTGAACTCGACGACCTCGCCGTCGATCTCGCAGATGCGCTGGTAGCGGATGCGCCCGCCGTCCTTGTCGTGCACCTGGTGCATGGAGACGTCGTGGTCCTCCGTGGCGCTGTAGACCTTGACGGGCACGTTGACCAGGCCGAAGGTGATCGCGCCCTTCCAGATGGACCTCATACCTCCAGTATTCCCCGTTTGATCAGGCGAGCGGTAGCGTTGACAATCCGGTTCGGCACCAGGACGGAGGGGTCATGGCGCGCTCCAGCGGCGACACGGTGGAGGTCGACGGCCGCCGTCTGCGGCTCACTCACCTCGACAAGGTGCTCTACCCGGAAACGGGCACCACGAAGGCGGAGGTCGTCGACTACTACACGCGCGTCTCGGCCGTCCTGCTCCCCCACACCCGGGACAGGCCGCTCACCCGCAAGCGCTGGGTGAACGGCGTCGGCACCGAAGCGAAGCCCGGCGAGGTGTTCTTCCAGAAGAACATCGACGACGGGGCGCCCGACTGGGTGCGGCGGCAGGTGCAGCATCACAAGTCGCACACGATCGAGTACCCGATCCTGAACGACCGGGCGACCCTGGCCTGGGTGGCTCAGGTGTCCTCGCTGGAGCTGCACGTGCCGCAGTGGCGGTTCGACGCGCACGGCACGCCGCAGAACCCGGATCGCCTCGTGCTCGACCTCGATCCAGGGCCGGGCACCGGACTGGCCGAATGCGCCGAGATCGCGCGGCGGATCCGCCCCATCCTCGAGGGCGTCGGCCTGGTCTGCTTCCCCGTCACGAGCGGCAGCAAGGGCATCCACCTCTATGCGCACCTCGACGGCACCCGCACCAGCGAGCAGATCTCCACCTTTGCGCACGAGCTGGCGCGGGCGCTCGAGGCGGACGATCCGGACCTGGTGGTGAGCGACATGAAGAAGTCGCTCCGGCTCGGCAAGGTGCTGGTGGACTGGAGCCAGAACAGCGCGGCGAAGACGACGATCGCCCCGTACTCCCTGCGCGGGCGGGCGCACCCCACCGTGGCGGCGCCCCGGACGTGGGAGGAGCTCGACTCCCCCGGACTCGCCCACCTGCGCTTCGACGAGATGCTCGAGCGGGTGGCCCGCGACGGCGACCTGCTCGCCGAGCTCGATCCCGGCCGGGTGCTCGAGCCGACCCCCGAGCGGATGGCGAAGTTCGAGACCACGGCCGAGAGCGCCGACCGGCTCGCCAAGTACCGGAGCATGCGGGATGCCGCGAAGACGCCGGAGCCCGTTCCTGCCGGCTCGCCGACGACCCCGTCCGACGGCCGCAGCTTCGTCATCCAGGAGCACCACGCCCGTCGACTGCACTACGACTTCCGCCTCGAGCGCGACGGCGTGCTGGTGTCCTGGGCCGTGCCGAAGGGCGTGCCGGAGGACCCGAAGCAGAACCACCTCGCGGTGCACACCGAGGATCACCCGCTCGAGTACGGCACCTTCGAGGGCCGGATCCCCGCCGGCGAGTACGGCGGCGGCGAGGTGACCATCTGGGACGCCGGCACCTACGAGCTGGAGAAGTGGCGGGACGCGGAGGTCATCGTGACTCTGCACGGGCGCGCGGGCGGCCCCCTGGGCGGCCCGGTGAAGGTCGCCCTGCTGAAGACCGGTCACACCCCCGACGACGAGAAGAACTGGCTGATGCACCGCATGAAGCTCCCGGTCACCTCCCATCCCGCCGATTTGCCCACTTCGGTCGCAGAATCGGTAGGAAATGCGACCGAAGTGGGCAAGTCGGCGGTGCGCGAGGTGCTCGAGCGCGGACCGATGCTCGCCACGCTCGGCTCGGTCGACACGGTCGGCAGCGGTCAGGATTGGGCCTTCGAGATGAAGTGGGACGGCATCCGCGCGCTGGTCGAGGTGCGCGACGGCGGGGTGCGGGTGGTCAGCCGCAACGGCAACGACCTCACCGCCGCCTACCCGGAGCTCGCCGGTGTGCCGGCAGCCGTGTCGGCCGCGACCGCGCTGCTGGACGGGGAGATCGTAGCCATCGGCCGTGGCGGCCGCCCGGACTTCGGGCTGCTCCAGCAGCGGATGAACCTGATCCGGGACGCCGACATCCAAGCCGCCCGCCGCTCCGCGCCCGTGCATCTGATGGTCTTCGACCTCCTGGAGGCGGACGGCCGCGCACTCACTGCGCTGCCCTACACGACGCGACGGGAGGAACTGACCCGGACCGTCTCCTCCGCCGGCGTCGTGCAGGTGCCGCCCGAGTTCGCCGGATCGGACAGCACCGTGCACGAGGCCCTCGACGCCAGCCGAGAGCTCGGGCTCGAGGGAATCGTGGCCAAGCGACGCGACTCGCTGTACTCCGCCGCCCGGCGATCGCCGTCCTGGGTGAAGATCAAGCATCACCTGATGCAGGAGGTCGTGATCGGCGGTTGGCGTCCCGGGCAGGGCGGTCGCAGCGGGCGCATCGGGTCGCTGCTCCTCGGAATCCCGGGCGGCGACGGGCTGACCTACGTCGGAAAGGTGGGCACCGGGTTCACCTCCCGGGACCTCGCCGCCATCGCCGAGCGGCTCGCGCCGCTCGAGCAGACCGAGAGCCCCTTCACCGACATCCCGCGTGCCGACGCGAAGGACGCCCATTGGGTGGCCCCTCGGCTCGTCGGCGAGGTCGAGTTCGCCGAGTGGACCGGCCCCGGCCGGCTGCGGCAGCCGTCCTGGCGCGGCTGGCGGCCCGACAAGGATCCGGATTCGGTGGTGCGCGAGTGAAGGAGCGACTGCTCGGGGTGCGCGAGTGGAGGTACGCGCTGCGGCGGACGGGGCACACGTTCATCCGCGCACGCGGGTACGACGCGGCGGCGGGACTGACGTTCTTCTCCGCCATCACCCTGTTCCCCGGCGCACTGGCGATCATGTCGGCACTGGCGCTCGTCGACGGCACGAAGCCGGTCGGCTTCGTGCTCGCGGTGCTCAGCGAGGTCGCCTCCGACGAGATGGTCGCCACCATTCGCAGCCCGCTCAGCCAGTTCACCGAGTTCCCCAATCCGGGCGGTGCCTTCCTGATCGGCTTCGCCCTGACCCTCTGGACCGGCTCCGCGTACTCCACGGCCTTCGGGCGCGCGGTGAACACGCTCTACGGCGTGCAGGAGGGGCGGCGCATCTGGAAGTTCCGCGGGCTCATGCTGGTCGTCACCTTCCTGCTCACCCTGGGGCTCTCGGCCGCGCTGCTCCTGCTGCTCGGCACGCCCCGAGTGGTCGACGCCGTCGCCGAGGTCGCCGGGATCGGCGAACCGTTCGTCACGGTCTGGAACGTGGCGCGCTGGCCGGCGCTCGTCGCCCTCGCCTCCGCCCTCATCGCCCTGCTCTTCTACTGGACGCCCACGGTGGACCGGCAGACGGTCCCCTGGTTCTCGACGGGCGCTCTCCTCGCCCTCGCGGGCTGGGCCGCGGGGACCGGCGGCCTGTGGCTCTACGTCACGAGCATCGCCCACTACGACGAGCTCTACGGCTGGGTGGGCGGGGGCCTGGTGGTGCTGCTGTGGCTCTATCTCAGCAACCTGATGCTGGTGCTCGGCGCGGGACTCGACGCCGAACTCGTGCGGGTGGGCCAGCTGCGGATGGGCATCGAATCGGAGTCGACGATCCGCGTTCCGATGCGCGACACCGCCCGCAACCTGGTCATCGCCCGCTCGCTCGCCCGGGACGAGGCAGAGGGACGAGCGCTCCGCGAGGAGGCCGAGCAGGGGCGGAAGCGGTCCGCGGATGCAACCCCGGGAACCTCACCGGCGACCGGGAGCGCCCCGGCGTAGGCTGGCGCCATGGACGAGACACGCGAGAACCCGGACGGATCGAGCGTGGAGGCGGACTTCTCGATTCCCGAGGACGCCGACTTCACCACCCCGGGCGATCCGCTCGAGGACGACGGCCGCACGGCGGAGGAGAGCCGCCTCGCGGCCACGCCGGGCGACCCGCTGCACCCCGACGCGGCGCACACCGCCGCCGAGAGCCGCCAGAACGCGACCCCCGGCGAGCCGCTCCAGTTCGACGGCGGATCCGGCTCCGGCTCCGCCACCCCCGGCAACCCCCTCAAGGAGGAATGACCGATGCGCCTTCGCATCCTCTTCGCCGTCGGCGCCGGACTCGGCTACGTGCTCGGCAGCCGAGCCGGCCGTGATCGGTACTTCCAGCTCAAGCAGAAGGCGGACGGGGTCTGGAACGACCCGCGCGTGACCAAGGCGCGGGAGGACTCCCTCCGCTACGCCAAGGAGCAGGCGCCGGTCCTCCGGGAGGCCGCCGTGGACGCCGCCGCGCGCACCGCTGAGGTCACCAGAGATCTCGCGGGCCGGACCGCGACGACCGCCAAGGATCTGGCCGAGAAGACGGTCACGACCGCCAGGGACGTCGCCGACCGCACCGTGACAACAGCACGAGACCTCGCCGACCGCACGAGCCACTCCGCCAGGGACCTCGCCGACCGCACCTCGGGCGCGGCGAAGGACCTCGCCGACCGCACCTCGGGCGCCGCGAAGGGCGCCGCGTCACGGGTCACCGGTGCCGCCACCGACGCGCGCGGCCGAGTCTCCGGCACGGCGAACGACGTGCAGAAGCGCGTGGGCGACCGTGCGGACGAGCTCAAGGAGCGCAGTGATCGTGCCATCCGCAGCGCCGCCGAGGCACGCGACGACGCCCTCGCGTCGCTCGACGACGAGGACGAGTCCACCGACACCGGGGCCGTGACCCAGGTGTTCGAGGAGACCGTCGTGACGTCCGGTCCCACCACGTCCGTCGAGGAGACGGCGACCACGGTCGTCGCGCCTCCGCTCGAGGACGTGCCGGGACCCGAGGACGACGCGAGCGTCACGGCCGACGAGCAGGCACCCGTGTCGTTCGGCGCCGGCGACGTCGCAGCGGACCCGGAGGGCCCGGCCGGGAGCACCCGCTAGCGCGGCACCCGTCAGCGCTCGGCGGGCGCAGGGAACTGCTGCACGGGCGGCAGCACCGGGATCGGCGCTGTCGTGGTCGGCTGCCCCGCGAGGCGCTCGAGTGCGAGCAGTCCGGTGACCTCCTCGCGGGTGAGCAGTCCCGACTCGACCACGAGGTCGGCCACGTCCCGCTGCCCGGCGAGAGCCTGCTTGGCGAGGGCCGCCGCCGCGGTGTAGCCGATGTAGGGCGTGAGCGCCGTGACGATCCCGACCGAGGACCCCACCATCTGGCTGAGCCTGCGCTCGTTCGCGGTGATGCCGTCAACACAGTTGACCCGCAGCGTGCGGCACCCGTTCTCCAGCCAGGTCAGGCTCTGCAGCAGCGAGTGGGCGATGATCGGCTCGAACGCGTTGAGCTGGAGCTGGCCCGCCTCCGCCGCCATGGTGACGGTGACGTCGGCCCCCGCAACCGAGAACGCGATCTGGTTGACCACCTCGGGGATCACCGGGTTCACCTTGCCCGGCATGATGGACGACCCCGCCTGGCGCGGCGGCAGGTTGATCTCGCCGAAGCCGGCCTGAGGCCCCGACGAGAGGAGCCGCAGGTCGTTGCAGATCTTGGACAGCTTGATGGCCGACCGCTTGAGGGTGCTGGACAGGGTCATGAACACCCCGGCGTCCGAGGTGGCCTCGACGAGGTCCTGCGCGGTCACGTGGTCGTAGCCGGTGATCGCCCTCAGCTGGTGGTTCACCGCCGCGGCATACCGGGGATCGGCCGTGATCCCGGTGCCGATCGCGGTCGCCCCGAGGTTGTGCTCGTACAGCAGCGGTGACGTCTCCCGCAGCCGGGAGTGGTCCTCCCCCAGCGTCACGGCGAAGCTGCGGAACTCCTGCCCCAGCGTCATCGGCACCGCGTCCTGCAGCTGCGTGCGCCCCACCTTGAGCACGTGCGCGAACTCCCGGCCCTTGTACGCGAAGGCGAGCCGGAGCAGGTCCAGCTCGTCGAGGAGCTGATCGAGCCCCGTGCAGAGCGCCACCTTGAGCGCGGTCGGGTACACGTCGTTGGTGGACTGGCTGCGGTTCACGTCATCGAGCGGATGCAGGAACTCATAGGCGCCCTTCGGGTGCCCCGCGAGCTCGAGCGCACGGTTCGCGATCACCTCGTTGGCGTTCATGTTGGTGCTCGTCCCCGCACCGCCCTGGACGACGCCCACCACGAACTGGTCGTCGAGGAGTCCTGCGCGAACGTCCTCGCACGCCGCCTCGATGAGCTGCGCCTTCTCGGCGGTCAGCACGCCGAGCTCCGCATTGGCGCGGGCTGCAGCGAGCTTGACCGAGCCGAATGCGCGCACGAAGTGCGGATACACCGAGATCGGCCGGCGGGAGATGGGGAAGTTGCTCAGGGCGCGGGCGGTGTGGATCCCCCAGTAGGCCTCCGCCGGGATCTGCAGAGAGCCGAGCGAGTCGCGCTCCGTCCGGGTCGCGGGGGCATCGGGAGGTGCAACGTCGTTGTTCACGATGCGACCCTACCCATGGACGCCCCCGTTCACCGTGCAGAGCTACGCTGTGGCGATGGACGACAGGATCAGCGACTCCCTCAGCGAGGATTCGGGCACCGACGTGCCGAGCGAGAGCGGCGCGGGCGGCCTCGGCACTCCCTCGATCGATCCCGCGGGCGTCGCGCTCACGAGACAGCCCTCGATGGACCTCCCGGTCGACGAGGACCAGGACAATACCGCCAACCCCATCTAGGGCGTCAGAAGCGCAGGACCACCTTGCCGCGCAGGTGGCCGCGCTCCAGGTGCTCGTAGGCGGCCACGACCTCCTCCACCGGGAACACGCGATCGATCGGGAGCCGAAGCTCCCCGTCGGCGATCAGCGCCGCGACGGCCGCGAGAGTGCCGGAGTCGGCCGGTGTCCTCGGCAGGTCGGCGGTGCCGAGCTCGGCCGCGGCGTCCCGGTCGGCGATCGTGACGATCCGCTCCGGGGCCGTCCCGAGAGCCAGCCCTGCCTCGATCGTCTCCCGGCCGGAGTTGTCCAGCACCACCGTCACGCCCTGGGGCGCGACGGCCCGCACACGGTCCACCAGGCCCTTCCCATAGCGCACGGGAACGATGCCGAGGGAGGTGAGGAAGGCCGCGTTGGAGGTGCCTGCCGTCCCGATCACGATCGCGCCCGCACGTCGCGCCAGCTGGGCCGCGAGCACCCCGACCCCGCCCGCGGCCGCGCTGACGAGCACCGTGTCACCGCGGCCCACCCCGGCGAATGCGACGGTGTCCCAGGCGGTGCGGCCCGCCGTGTCCAGTGCGGCGGCCACCTCGACCGGGAGGGTCGCGGGCCGGCGCACGAGGGCATCCGGCTTGGCGAGGACGTGGTCCGCCTGCGCGGAGAACGGCGCCCGGCCGAGGACGGCGTCGCCCAAGGCGAATCCGTCGACTTCCTCGCCGACCGCATCGACGGTGCCCGCGAAGTCGCTGCCGTTGCCCGCCGGAAAGCGCACCTCCCCGGTCAGCCCGCGGCGGCGCTTGGTGTCGAACGGATTCAGCCCGGCGGCTTCCACCCGGACCCGTACCCGCCCCGGCGGCACGTCGGGGACCGGGACCTCCACCAGCTCGAGCACCTCGGGTCCGCCGAAGCGCGAGAAGCGCACCGCACGCGAGGAGCTCATGCGCCGCTCAGCCGTGCAGCGCCGGGATGATGAGATACACCCCGAAGAGGACCCCGATCGCGCTGAGCACGAAGAAGACGATGCCGCCGAGGGTCGCCGAGCGGGGACGGGTGGGATCGCTCACGTCGTCGGTCTCGTCGTCCCTGGGCTTGCCGACGACCACCGCCTGGTCCGCCGGCGGCACCGCCAGCAGCTTGATTCCGATCGAGAACAGCGTGACGACGACCGCCGCCGAGCCGATCGCCACGAGGCCGACGAGAAGGAGTGCACTCCAGTCGATGGTCATGCGGTCTGGCTCCTCGGTGGCTTCTTCGGCTTGACCTTCTTGATCTTGACCATCTGACCCGCCGCGTTGACCTCCTTCTCGAGGCTCGCGCTGTCCACGCGATCGTTCCTCGAGAGCACGAAGATCGCCACGATGAAGGCGAGACCGAGGATCGCGTCGATCACGATGCCGACGAACCCGAGCTGCGTGATGAAGGCGGCCAGCGCTCCGACGACGCCGGCGGCGGGGAGCGTGAACAGCCAGCCCACGACGATCCGGCGCGCGGTCGCCCAGCGCACCGACGAGCCCCGGCGCCCCAGGCCCGAGCCGATCACGGAGCCCGAGGCCACCTGGGTGGTGGAGAGGGCGAACCCGAGGTGACTCGAGGCGAGGATCGTGGCCGCCGTGCTCGTCTCCGCGGCGAAGCCCTGTGCGGGCTTCACCGAGGTGAGGCCGGTGCCCATGGTGAGGATGATGCGCCAGCCGCCCGAGTAGGTGCCGATGGCGATGGCGACGGCGCACGAGGCGACGACCCAGAACTGCGGCCCCTCCCCCGCTTCCTGCATGCCGGCGGCGATGAGGGTGAGCGTGATCACTCCCATCGTCTTCTGTGCGTCGTTGGTGCCGTGCGCGAGCGCGACCAGGGACGAGGAGAAGATCTGGCCGTACCGGTACACGCCGCGGCCGTCCGGCCTGCCATCGTGCCGGCGGGTGATCGCGTAGGCGATGCGGGTGGCCGTGAAGGCCGTGAGGCCCGCGATCAGCGGAGCGAACAGTGCGGGGAGGAGCACCTTGGAGGCCACGACGCCGAAGTCGATGGCGCCGACGCCCGCTCCCACGAGCGCCGCGCCGATCAGGCCGCCGAAGAGCGCGTGGCTGGACGACGAGGGCAGCCCGAAGAACCAGGTGACGAGGTTCCAGACGATCGCGCCGATCAGGCCGGCGAAGATGAACTCCGGTGTGATCTGCACTCCGCCGCCGCCTTCGCGGATGATGCCGCCCGAGATCGTCTTGGAGACCTCGGTCGAGAGGAATGCGCCCACCAGGTTGAGGACGGCGGCGAGCGCCACCGCCACCTTCGGCTTCAGGGCGCCCGTGGCGATCGGGGTCGCCATGGCGTTCGCCGTGTCGTGGAAGCCGTTGGTGAAGTCGAAGAAGAGGGCCAGCGCGATCACGAGGACGACGATGAGGGTCAGATCCATCGGGGAACCCCGCGATATCCGCCGCCAGAGTGGAGAAACACGGCACGACTCTATCGAGTGGGGCGCCCAGCGCCCGAACCGGCGGCCGCTATGCCGCGGCGGGTCGCGGGCGTAGCGTCGCACGCATGGACGAGAAGGACAGCACGGGCGGCCCGGAGGGCGTCGGGGCCGCCGACGCGTTCGAGGCGAAGCACTCCCCCGAGCAGGACGGCGAGGACACCACGCCCGCCCACGAGCAGCAGCTCGCGGAGGAGGCGGACGCCCGCGCGGACTCCGCCTACAACGATCCGATCGGCGGCATGCCGATCGCCTGAGCACCTCCTCAGCGGACGTCCAGCAACCCGGGAGGCGCCCGGGTTAGCGTCGGGATCCTGTCCGAGGAGAGGTGTGAGCGTGGAACTCGGGTCGCTCGCCCTGCGCTATGTGCCGTTCCTCGCGATGTTCGCGATCGGGCTGCTCGTGACCCTCGACGCCCGCGTTCGAGTGAAGCGCCCCGGCCGGATGCGCTGGCTCGCGCCGGTGCAGCTGCTCCTCGCCATCGGCATGGTGGTCCTCGCGATCGTGGCCATCGTCGTCTCTCCCGAGATCGGCCTGCTCGAGGCGACCGGGGCGGGCAAGACTCCCCCCGCCTTGACGGCGA
This sequence comes from Naasia sp., assembly GCF_025465545.1. Lineage (GTDB taxonomy): Bacteria > Actinomycetota > Actinomycetes > Actinomycetales > Microbacteriaceae > Naasia. The sequence continues at coordinate 99,954 of NZ_JAODMK010000040.1, forward strand.
CGCTCGCCGCGTTCATCGCCGCGGGCGGGCTCGGGCTGCTCACGCTGGCCGGCGGGCTGGCGTGGCCGGCGAGGCCCCATCCCCGCAGAGGCCTCACGTCGATCGCCCTGCTGCTGGACGGGCTCGGCATGGTCGTCGCCGGCATCCAGTCGACCCTCGCCTAGCGGCGCCTGGAGCGCCCAGCAGGGTCGCCCACCGTGTGCCCCCTTCGCTGCGCAAGTCAAGAGGGGGCGCTCCCTCTGGCGTCGTCCTAGGCTCGGGGCATGGACGACATCAGCGACGAGCGCGTTCCCGACCAGCACCCGGAGGGCGGCCCCGGCGACTCCGGCGAGCTCGACGAGGAGCTCGTCAACGGCGAGCTCGAGTCGAACGACCTGCCCCCGCTGCCCACCGGGACCGGCCCAGCCGACGGCCCTGCGCCCGCCGCTTGAGCGCCGCGTGACCAGCGACAGCTCCCGGCTCTCCTCCCCGGGCGGCTCCCTCCACCCGGACCTCGCAACCTGGATCGCCGAGCAGCGGTGGTTCTCGGGCAAGGGCGGCACGCCCGAGCTCGCCCAGGTCGGGCGATGGAGGCCCGACGGCGCCGCCGGCGTGGAGGTGCTCCTCGTGCACGACCGGCGTGGCGGCGCCCTCTACCAGGTGCCGCTCGTCACGCGTCCCGCCGTCCCCGGTCGCGAGCCGATCCTCACCGTGCAGGACGGGGCGGTCTACGACGGGCCGCACGACGAGGCCTTCGCGGCCGCACTGCTCACCCTCGTGTCGGCCGGCGGCTATGCGGGCGGAACGGGCGCCAGCGCCGAAGGCGAGCCCGCGGGCGGCCCTCCCCTCACCTATCGCTCCTCCCAGGTCCTCCGCGGCGAGCAGTCCAACACCTCGATCATCGTGCGGACCGCCGACGACACGGGCGCCGACGCCGAACCGGTGATGATCAAGCTCTTCCGGGTGCTGCACCCCGGCGACAACCCCGACGTGGTGCTGCAGACCGCCATCGCGGCCGCCGGATCCGACCGCGTGCCCCGGTCGATCGGGTCCCTTCGGGGCTCATGGGGAGACGGCGCCACGGGGCACCTGGCGTTCGCCCAGGAGTTCCTGCCCGGCACCGAGGACGCCTGGCGGGTCGCCACGCGAGCCGTCGACGCAGGCGAGGACTTCGCCGCGCGGGCGCGGGCGCTCGGGCAGGCGACCGCGGAAGTCCACCGGGTGCTGGCATCGGCGCTGCCGACCGCCGAGCCAGACGCCGCGCGGGTCTCCGCCCTGCTCGCCAGCATGCGGTCCCGGCTCCAGGCGGCCCTCGAGGTCGTGCCGAGCCTCGCCGAGCGCGCCCCGGCGATGGACGCCGTCTTCGCGGAGGCTGCGGCGGAGCCGTGGCCGCTGCTGCAGCGGGTGCACGGCGACTACCACCTCGGCCAGGTCCTGCTGGTCCCCGATCGGGGCTGGGTGCTGCTCGACTTCGAAGGCGAACCGCTGCGTCCGATGGCGGAGCGGTCGCAGCCCGACCTGGCCTTCCGGGACGTGGCGGGCATGCTGCGCTCCTTCGACTACGCCGCAGGCGCCTCCCGCGAGGGCGATCCGGGCGTGCAGCACGCGCGGGCCACCGAGGAATGGGCGGCCTCCGCCCGCGAGGGGTTCCTGTCGGGCTACCAGGAGGGCATCGGCGCGTCCCTCGACGCGCATCGTCGCCTCCTCGCGGCGCTCGAACTGGACAAGGCGCTCTACGAGGCGGTCTACGAGGCGCGCAACCGGCCGGACTGGCTCCCCATCCCGACGGCGGCCATCGAGCGACTGGTTAGCCTGGGGGCGTGAGCGTTCCTCCCGTCGCCAAGCGCGTCCCCACCTCTCGGAGCCACCACGGCGACACCGTCGTCGACGACTACGAATGGCTGAGGAACAAGGACGACCCGGAGGTGCTCGCGCACCTCGAGGCGGAGAACGCCTACACGGAGGAGTCGCTGGCGGGGCTCGAGCCGCTGCGTGAGCGGATCTTCGAGGAGATCAAGGGCCGCGTCCGGCAGACCGACCTCTCCGTGCCCTCTCGCGAGGGGGCCTGGTGGTACTACACCCGCAGCGAGGAGGGGAAGCAGTACGGCATCGCCTGCCGTGCGCCCGTGACGACCCCCGACGACTGGACGCCGCCGACCCTCGAGCCGGGGGTGCCGGTCGAGGGCGAGCAGGTGCTCCTCGACTCGAACCTCGAGGCGGAGGGGCACGACTTCTTCTCGCTCGGCAGCTTCGACGTGTCGGCGGACGGCCGCCTGCTGGCCTATGCGGTGGACCTGGTCGGCCACGAGCGGTACACGCTGCGCCTCCGGGACCTCGAGACCGGCGCGGATCTGCCGGACGTGATCGAGGACACCGCGCCCGGCGCGCTCCTCTCCCTCGACGCCCGGCACATCTTCTACACGACCGTCGACGAGGCGTGGCGGCCCGACACCGTGTGGCGGCACGACGTGGGCGCAGGGGGCGAGGACACCGCCGTCTTCCACGAGCCCGACGAGCGGTTCTGGGTCGGCGTCGGCATGTCCCGGTCCCGCCGGTTCCTCACGATCGAGCTGGATTCGAAGGTCACCAGCGAGGCGTGGCTGCTGCCCGCGGACCAGCCGACCGGCGAGTTCCGGGTGGTGTGGCCGCGCCGGGAGGGCGTGGAGTACTCCATCTCGCATGCGGTGCTCGAGGGCGAGGACCGCCTGCTGATCCTGCACAACGACGGCGCGACGAACTTCGAGCTCGTCTCCGTCCCGGCGGCGGATCCTCAGGGCGAACGGGCCGTCGTGCTCGCCCACGACCCGCAGACGCGACTCGAGGACGTCAGCTCGTTCGAGCACCACGTGGCCGTCTCCTTCCGGCGGGCGGGGCTCGCGCGGGTGGGGCTCCTCGCCCTGCCCGGCCTCGCGGCTCCCTCCTCCGTGGGGCCTGGCCTGCTGCACGAGATCGACTTCGACGAGCCGCTCTTCACCGCGCATCTCGGCGCCAACCCGGAGTGGAGCCAGCCCACCCTGCGGCTCGGCTACGGATCCTTCGTCACGCCGTCGACGGTCTTCGACTTCGATGTGCGCACCGGCCGCCTCCGGCTGCTCAAGCGGCAGGAGGTGCTCGGCGGCTACGACCCGACCGACTACGACCAGCGCAGGGTCTGGGCCCGTGCGGAGGACGGGGCGATGGTTCCGATCTCGCTCGTCGCGCGCCGCGAGGCCTTCGACCGGCCGGAGACGGCGGGCCCGCCGCCGGTGCTGCTGTACGGCTACGGGTCCTATGAGGCGAGCATGGATCCCTCGTTCTCCCCCTCACGGCTCTCGCTGCTCGACCGCGGTGTCGTCTTCGCCCTCGCCCACGTCCGCGGCGGCGGGGAGCTGGGCCGCGAGTGGTACGAGCAGGGGCGGCTGCTCGCGAAGCGCACCACCTTCACGGACTTCATCGCGGCGGCGGACCACCTGATCCGGGAAGGATATGCGACCCCGAGCCGACTGGTCGCCGAGGGCGGCAGCGCGGGCGGCCTCCTGATGGGCGCCGTCGCGAACCTCGCGCCGGACCGGTTCGCGGGGATCCTCGCCAGCGTCCCGTTCGTGGATCCGCTGACCTCGATCCTCGACCCGTCGCTTCCGCTCACCGTGATCGAGTGGGACGAGTGGGGCAATCCGCTCGAGGATCCCGAGGTGTACGAGTACATGAAGTCGTACTCGCCGTACGAGAACGTGGCGGAGCTGCCGTACCCGCGGATCCTGGCGATGACCAGCCTCAACGACACCCGGGTGCTCTACGTGGAGCCGGCCAAGTGGGTCGCGAAGCTGCGCGAGGTGGGCGCTCCGGTGCTCCTCAAGACGGAGATGAGCGCCGGCCACGGCGGCGTCAGCGGCCGCTACAGCGCCTGGCGCGAGCGGGCGTTCGAGCTCGCCTGGATCCTGGACGTCCTGCACCTCGCCGACTAGCGCGCGACGAAGTGCCCGTTGCGGCGGGAAGTGGCCCCTATAGCGGGCACTTGCCGCCGCAACGGGCACTTCTCGACTAGCGGCGGCGGCCCGAGTCGATGGCCTCGTCGAGGAGAAGCATCAGGGCCTGCAGCTGGATGGAGCTCTCCGCAGTCACGTCGGAGTCGTCGCCGTCGAGGGCGCGGGCCGCGAGGCCGGCCTTGCTGTCGATGAGCTCGGCGATCTTCGAGTCGATCGTGTGCGCAGCGATGATGCGCCACGCGGTCACGGGGACCGCCTGGCCGATGCGGTGCACCCGGTCGATCGCCTGCTGCTGTTCGGCGGCCGTCCAGGACAGCTCGGCGAGGACCACGTCGGACGCGGCCTGCAGGTTGAGGCCGACGCCGGCCGCGGTGAGCGAGCAGACCGCGGCCCGCACGTCCGGATCGTTCTGGAAGGCGTCGATCTCCTTCTGCCGGGCGAGGGCCGTCTGGTCCCCCCGGATCGACACGGTTCGGATGTCGCGGCGGGCCAGGATCTGCTCCGCCTGGTCCATCACGTCGATGTGCTTGGCGAAGAAGACCACCTTGCCCACCGAGCGCGCCAGTTGGGCGGCGTAGTCGGCCGCGAGAGCCGCCTTCGCCTGGCCGATCTTCCGCACCATCGTGAACACGTTCTCGCCGGTCTTGGCCGCCTTCGACTCGTCGAGCTCGGCCTGCGCGACGAGACGGACGACCTCGGCGCGCTCGGTGCGGCTGACGGAGGCCGGGTCGGTGCCCCGGTTGCCGAGCACCGCCCGGTACCGGGTCAGCAGGCGCGAGCCGAGCTCCCGCTCGGCCTGCCGGATGGAGCGGCCCAGGTCGTCGTCGAGCTCGACCGGCAGGTCGACCACGCGCTTGGCGGGCAGGTCTGCTGCGACGTCGATCTTGCGGCGGCGCACGATCCCCATGTCGATCACGGCCTTGCGCGCCTCCGGGAAGAAGCCGAAGTCGGCGGGCGTGAGCCCGGTCTCCTCGAGCCGCGACAGCAGCGTCGGCCGCGGTCCCTTGTCGTCGATCCAGCCGAGGAACTGCCAGATGGCGCGGAAGTCCTCGACGCTGTTGATGAGCGGCGTTCCGGTGAGGGCGATCATCAGCGGGTCGCGGTTGCGCTCGCGGAGGCTCGCCGCGAGCGACAGCACGTTGCGCGAGCGCTGCGAGGTGAGGTTCTTGATGAAGTGCGCCTCGTCGACGACCATGCCCTTGAAGCCGAGGGTGCGGAGCCAGCTCATGTGCCGGTCGAGCACCTCGTAGTTGATGACGACGACATCGGCGAACGCGTCCAGATCCTCGCCGTCGCCGTGGATCACGGTGGCGCGGCGGGTGGGCGTCCACTGCTCCACCTCGCGCGCCCAGTTCATCTTGACGACGTTCGGCACGACGGCGAGCAGCGGATAGGCGTCGGCGACGGAGGCCGCGATGAGGCTCTGAGCGGTCTTGCCGAGGCCCGGCTCGTCCGCGAGCAGGAAGGTGCGGTGACCGCGCTGCACGCCTTCGAGGAAGCGGGACTGGTGGTCCATCAGCTGCAGGCCGGCGGGCGCGAAGCGATCGCGATCGGTCGGGTCGGGCAGCACCATCGTCGCCGCGTTGCCGCCGGAGCCGTACTCGAAGCTCTTGAAGAGCGGGCCGATGAGCTCCCAGTTCGCCAGGCGCCGCGCGGGCACCGGCGGCACGTATGCGGCATCGAGGTCGGGGGCCAGGAACGGGTTGGCGAGCTGGCGGGCGCGCACCGATCCGGGGATCACCTGGCGCTCGGCTGCCTCGCCGGACGCGGCCGGCCCCTGCTCCGGCTCCTCCTCGGCGACCTCGATGCCGGCGTCCTCGAGCATCCGCCGGCGCAGCGACCTTGCGGCGTCGCTCGGCGCCTTGTCGCTCTCCAGCAGGGCGATGAGGGAGGTGTCGCGGGCCGCCGTCTTGGCGAGGATCGTCGCGACGCCGTCCAGCCGCTTCAGCAGCTCGGCGCGCTCCGGCTCGGTGACCTCGGTGTCGGCCTTCGCCCGCTGGCGCTCCTCACGCATCAGCAGCGCGATCACCTGGAACTTGGTGCGGTTCGCGGGACTCACCGGGCCCCGCTGTGCGGCGCCCTCGATCTCGCGCACGGCGCGCGCCAGGACGGGGATGATCCCCTCGTTGTCAGCGGTCTTGCCGCCTCGCGCACGCGTCGCCTGCGCCTGGCTCGATCGAGCCATGGTCCTCCTCGAATAGGTCCGCACAGGGCGGGGTTCGGGTCGAGCGGTCGGTCCTCATCTTCAGGACGCGCCGATCGAGGATCTCCCTGTCGAGCCGAGCAACCCGAAAGCCGGGGTCGGTTCGTGCAGATTGCGGGATTCCGGGGTCTATTCTAGCGCGCCGGACCGCTCCCGGCGGCACAGGCGCGGCGCGGCTCAGGCCGGGGCGAGATCCTCGGTGGCGGGACCCTCGATGCGGGTCCCGTCGGCACGGAACCGCGAGCCGTGCAGCGGGCAGTCCCAGGACAGCTCCTGGTCGTTCCAGGTGACGACCCCGCCGAGGTGGGGGCAGACGGCGCTGACCCGCCGGGAGACCCCGCCCACGGTGCACACGCCGACCGGCTTCGCTCCCGCACTGCCGACGACCCCTCGCCCCTCGGAGGGCGGGGCAGGCTCGCGGGCCGCCTCCGCTCGCGCCCAGCCCGTGACCGCCAGGGCGCCCACCTCGAGGTTGACCCGGGCGCCGGTCGCGAAGCCGCCGGGCCGCGTGACCCGCCGCCCGATCACCTTCGCCCAGGGCAGGTGCCCGCCGAGGATCTCCGCGGAGATCCGGATGCCGGCCGCGACCGCGTTGGCCATCCCCCACTTGTCGAAGCCCGTCGCCAGGTAGACGCGCCGTCGGGATCGGGGCAGCCGGCCGATGAAGGGGATCCGGTCGGCGGACCGGTAGTCCTGCGCCGACCAGGCGTGCGTGCGCTCCGCACCGGGGAAGTGCGCGAGCGTCCAGGTCTCGAGGTCGGTCACGAGATCCCGGGGATGCGGATGGGCCCCCACCCGGTGTCCGTTGCCTCCGACGATCAGGATGTCCGCGCCGTGCAGCGCGCTCGGCAGGTCGGCCGGGACGACCGGCGTCGTGCGGAGGCTCCGGCCGGGCGCGTCGAGGGAGAGGTACATGCCGAAGTCTGGCGCGACCTCCCCGGCGGGCACCCGGAACGCGAGGGCGTAGGAGCGCGACGGCTCCAGCTTGGCGAAGTAGAGGCCGCGATCGAGGAAGGGCATGCCCGTCGCGAGGACGACCTGCGCGGCCAGGACGTCGCCCTCGGTGGTGACCACAACGCTGGGACGATCCGAACCGCCCGCGCGCACCCGCGTGACGCGGACGCCCTCGACCAGGGTGCCGCCGCGGGAGCGGACGTCGGCCGCCATCGCGCGCAGCACGTCCATCGGATCGAACTGGGCCTGGTCGCTGAGCCGGACCGCCCCGAAGGCGGGAAAGGGCAGCTCCAGCGCGGTGACCTTCTCCACGGGGAGCCCGAGCCGACGCGCGGCCAGGTGCTCGCGGTCCACGTCGGCCGCCCCTTCGGGCGTTCCGGCATAGGTATAGGCGTCACGGCGCTGGTACGGCACCGAGTGGTCGTCGAGGTAGCGCAGCAGCCACTCGAAGCCCTCCCGGTTGGACTCCACGTAGGCGGCGGCGTTCTTCCGGGCGGTCTTCGCGAGCATCGCCGAATACCGGGCGCCCTGCAGCAGGCTGAGCTTGGCCGTGGTGTTGCCGGTGGCGAGCCCGCCGACTCCGATCGCGTCGATCACGGCCACCCGCTTGCCCGCCCGGACGAGCAGCAGGGCGGTCACCAGCCCGGTGAGGCCGGCCCCGACGACGACCGCGTCGTACTCGGCGCCGGGGGCGAAGTCCGACGCGGGATAGGTGGCTCCGTGCTCGGCGAGAGGGGTGTTCCGGTCGAGCCACAGCGACGTCATCCGCTCACGCTAGCCGCACTAGGGTGGCCTCACCATGGCAACCATCTACGAGGTCGCGGCGCTCGCCGGGGTCTCGCCTGCCACGGTTTCGCGGGTGCTGAACGGCACGAGAGTGGCCGAGGATCTCGCCGGCCGGGTGCGCGCTGCGGCGGAGGAACTGGACTTCACGCCCAGCCGCACCGCCCGCTCCCTGCGCCGGCGGCACTCGGAGCTGATCGCCCTCGTGATCCCCGACATCGAGAACCCCTTCTTCACCGCCCTCGCCCGCGGCGTCGAGGACACCGCCCGCGCTGCCGGCTACTCGGTGGTGCTGTGCAACACGGACGAGGACACCGACCGAGAGTCCACCTACCTCCGGATCGCGGCGGCAGAGCAGATGGCGGGGGTCATCCTCGCTCCCGCCGGCGAGACCAGCGACCTGGGCAGTCTCGCCGGTCGCCCGGTGGTGGCCGTCGATCGGAGCCCCCATGGTCACGACATCGACACGGTCACCGCGGACAGCATCGGTGCAGGCCGGGCGGCCACGGCGGCACTCCTGGAGCGTGGCCGCACCCGGATCGCCTGCATCACCGGACCGGCCGGGGTCGACACCTCGGAGGACCGCGCGCAGGGCTGGCGGGACGCCATCGAGGCGGCGACCGGCAGAACGCCCGATCCGTCCCTCCTGCGCCACGCGGACTTCCGCTTCGACGGCGGTCGGGAGGAAGCGGGGCGGCTGCTGCGCTCCCTGCCCCGCGTGGACGGGATCGTCGTCACCAACAACCTGATGGGAGCCGGGGCTCTCGCCGCCGTCACGGCCGCCCCCGGGTCGCTGTCCGCCGAGGGGATCGCCATCATCGGCGACCTCCCCTACTCGGCCCTCGTCCCCGCCGGCGTCGCCATCGTCTCCCTGCCTGCACGGGAGCTCGGCGAGGAGGCCGCGCGCCTGCTCCTCGCCCGGATCGGCGGAGACGCCTCGCCACCTCGGCGGGTCGTCCTCGACGGCGTGGCCTCGTCGCTGCGCGCGCCGATCCCCGGCTGAGTGCTTGCCCGGGAAATCGATTTCTGGCACGCTGAAACTCCGCTGTCGATCAAGGAGGATGGGTGAGCGTTCCGGCAGTGCTCGGGGGCGCCAGAGGCGTCCGCCGCGGGACGATCCTCGCCTGCCGCTCCGGCGAGCGCCTCGGTTCCGCCATCGGCAGGCCCCTCAGGTTCCGCCGCTGGCAAGCCGCTCCGGCGCCCGCCCACCTCGCCCGTCCCGTCCGGCGGCCTCCCGGCACGCTCCCCGACGCCCTCTCGGACCGGCGGCACGACGAGCACTCCTCGGCCCCGCCGCTCGCGCATCCGCTGGCTGACCGGCGGCTCACCGTCCTTCCCTCCTGAACGACAACGAAAGGAACGGCATGTCCACGTACACCCTTCCCGCACCGGCGACGCGGCCCACCGCGGCCCCCAGGACCGCGTACCTGATCGCGAGCGGCGACCTCCGCGAGAGCGCCAACACCGCCGGCTGGCCCACCCAGAAGGCGATGGAGGACTCCCTCGGCACGGCCTTCGGCGAGCTCGGCTGGAGCATCGTCCGCGCCAACCCGATCGACCCCAAGACCGGACACGGCTTCATCAGCAGCCAGCGCATGGGCATCGAGACGTTCAAGGGCATCCCCGTCGACGCCCCGCTGATCGTGGCGGAGGCGGTGTGGCAGTACAGCCACCACGTGCTGAGCGGTCTGCGCACCCACCAGGGACCGATCCTCACCGTCGCCAACTTCGCGGGCGACTGGCCCGGCCTCGTGGGTCTCCTCAACCTCAACGGTGGACTCACCAAGATGGGCGTGGCCTACTCGACCATCTGGAGCGTCGACTTCACCGACGACTGGTTCAAGCAGGGCATCCGCAGCTGGATCGAGACCGGCACCATCGCGCACGACGCTTCACACGTGCGCGACCTGCCCGAGCTGCCCGACTCCCCCGAGAAGGAGCTCGGCCAGGCGATCGCCGACCAGCTCCTGCGCGACAAGGCCATCATCGGGGTGTTCGACGAGGGCTGCATGGGGATGTACAACGCGATCATCGACGACGAGCTGCTCAACACGACGGGCATCTACAAGGAGCGGCTCTCGCAGAGCGCGCTCTGGGCCGAGATGCAGAAGGTGACCGACGAGGAGGCCGCCGCGGTGGGCGAGTGGCTGCTCGCCAAGGGGATGACGTTCGAGCTGGGCTCGGACGAGAAGACCGAGCTCACGCAGGCGCAGCTCGACTGGCAGTACAAGATGTACATCGCCGCCCTGCGCATCGCCGACGACTTCGGCGTCGACGCGATCGGCATCCAGTACCAGCAGGGCCTCAAGGACCTCTCGCCCGCCAGCGACCTGGCCGAGGGCCTGCTCAACAACGTGGACCGGCCGCCGGTGACAAGCCGGGACGGCTCCCGAGTGCTCTGGGAAGGACGCGCGCTCCCCCACTTCAACGAGGTGGACGAGGGCGTTGCGGTGGACACCCTCATCACCGACCGGGTCTGGACCGCCATGGGACTGGACCCGGCGAACACGCTGCACGACGTGCGCTGGGGCGAGGACTACGACGGCCAGTTCGTCTGGGTCTTCGAGATCTCCGGCTCCGTTCCGCCCTCGCACTTCGCCGACGGCTACCAGGGCGCGGTGGGCAAGCGGCAGAGCCCGGTGTTCTTCCCGCTCGGCGGCAGCACCATCTCCGGCGTCGCGAAGCCCGGCGAGATCGTCTGGTCCCGGGTCTACGTGATGGATGGCGCCCTGCACCTCGACATCGGTCGCGGCACCGCGGTGGAGCTGCCCGAGGAGGAGACGAACCGCCGGCTGCAGGCCACGAACCCGGAGTGGCCCATCCAGCACGCGGTGCTGCACGGCGTGACCCGCGACCAGCTGATGTCGCGCCACAAGGCCAACCACGCCCAGGTCGTCTACGCGCCGGACTCCGAGACCGCGGACAAGGCGCTGCTCGCGAAGGCGGCGGTCTTCGCCGAGCTCGGCGTGCACGTCCACCTCGCAGGTGACGTCAAGATCTGACTGACACCCTTCCCTCGCCCACGTGCCCGTTCCGGCGCGAAGTGCCCCTTGCAGCGGGCACTTCGCGCCGGAACGGGCACTTCGGGCGGGGAGGTCCGCTCGGTAGGGTGAGCGGATGTCCCCCTTCGAGCCCTCCCCCGAGGTTGCCGCCGCCCTCCAGGAGGGCAGGCCGGTGGTCGCCCTCGAGTCGACGATCATCTCCCACGGCCTCCCCCGGCCCCGCAACCACGAGGCCGCCGTCGAGTTCGAGGAGATCCTCCGCTCCCGGGGCGTCACGCCCGCCACCATCGCGGTCCTCGACGGAGTGCCCCGCGTCGGCCTGGACGCCGAGGGGGTGCGCCGCATCGCCGAGGAGGACCTCGCCAAGGCGAGCGTGCGCGACCTGCCGATCCTCGCGGCCCGCCACTCCAGCGGCGCCACGACCGTCGCCGCGACCGCCTTCCTCGCGGCCCGCGCCGGGATCCGGGTGTTCGCAACGGGTGGCCTCGGCGGTGTGCACCGCGGCGCCAGCTCCACCTTCGACGAGTCAGCCGACCTCAGCACCCTGGCCGGCTGCCCGGTCGCGGTCGTGTCCGCGGGGGTCAAGTCGGTGCTCGACGTGCCGGCCACCCTCGAGCGTCTCGAGACGCTGAGCGTGCCGGTGGTCGGCTACCGCACCGACGTGTTCCCGCTGTTCTGGCTCGCGGCCAGCGACCTGCCGCTCGACTGGCGAGTGGACTCCCCCGAGGAGGTCGCCGCGATCCTCCGGGCCCAGGAGGCCGCCGCGGATGGGCGCCTCGATCGTCCCGGGCTGCTCGTCGCGAATCCGATCCCGGTGGAGCAGCAGTGGGATCCTGCTGAGCACGACAGAGTGCTCGAGCAGGCCTTCGCCGCGGCGGCGGAGGCGGGCGTGCGCGGCAAGGCGGTCACCCCGTTCCTGCTGGGGTACATCGTGCGCGCGTCGGGCGGCGTCTCGCTGGAGGTCAACCTCGACCTGGCCCGCAACAACGTCCGCGTGGCCGCGGACATCGCCATCGCGCTGGCCGCCTGAACCGATGGAGGCCGGTCCGCGCATCCTGGTGGTCGGGGACGTCATCGACGACGTCCTCGTGCGCCCGGCCGGTCCGATCCGGCCGGACACCGACACGGTCGCCACCATCGAGCGGCGCCCGGGCGGCTCCGCCGCGAACGTGGCGGCCTGGCTCGGCTTCCTCGGCGCGTCCGTCGACTTCGTGGGGACGGTGCACGCGTCCGACCGGGATCGGCACGCCGGGCTCCTCGAGGCGGTCGGCGTCACGACGCTGCTGCTGCCCTCCGCGGAGCCGACGGGGACGATCGTCCTCCTCCTCGAGGGCGAGGTGCGGACCATGCTGACGGCGCGGGGCGCCAACGACCTGACCCGGCCGGAGTCGGTGCCCGCTGGGCTCCTCCGGGCGGCGGGTCATGTCCACCTCACGGGCTACTCCCTGTTCGCCTCCGACCCACAGGGCTGGCGGCGCCTCCTCGCCGGCGCCGCCCCCGCGACCTCCTCGGTGGACCCCTCCTCCACGGCCTTCCTCGAGGAGTTCGGCGTCGACCGCTTCCTCGCCACGACGGCCGGCGTCGACATCGCCTTCCCCAACCTCGACGAGGGCAGACTCCTCACCGGAGGCAGCACTCCGGACGACGTGGCGGCCGCGCTGCTCGAGCACTATCCCGTCGTCGCGCTCACCCTCGGCCCCGACGGCGTCCTCGTGCGGACCCGCTCCGGCCCCGTCCTGCGCCTTCCCGCGGTGCGGCCGGAGGGAGGAGCGCTGGACCCCACCGGGGCGGGCGACGCGTTCGCCGCGGGGTTCCTCGAGCGCTGGTGCGCCGGGGCGCCGCTGGCCGACGCCGCGACCGCGGGGGTCACCACCGCCTCTCGAGCAGTGGCGATGGTGGGCGCGCGGCCCGCCCCCGCCGCAGCGCAGTAGCGCAGTAGAGCAGTAGAGCAGTAGAGCAGTAGCGCAGTAGCGCAGGGAACGGTGCCCCAGCGCGCGAACGACCGCTCACACCGTCGCCGGAGGCTCCCGCACTGCGGGCGGTCAGCCCTCACCTGCGCGTCCCCTCGCACCGCGCAGAGTGAGCTCGCAGAGCGACCCGGTTGACGTCGTGGCCTGCGCGCCGCGCCGCCCTGCCCGACCGCGCGACGCCCCTCCTCCGGGTGCGCCCCCTTCTGGGACGCGTACTGCCCCGGCTTCCGGAGTTCACTAAGCGTTCAACGGCACGCCGTCAAGGGTGTCGCTGCCGGTCGGCCGCATGGCATTGACTGGTTTCCAACATCCTCGTACCAACGCCGATGCACAGGAGAGGGAACGTTCCCATGGGGACTGCTTCGGAGGGCGACAGTAGGACGGCGCGACAGCGCCAGCTCCAGAACCGCGAGACCGTCACGGACCTCCGGATCGCGGAGCACCCCCGCCCCGACCACTTCCTGCTCCACCTCAGCGACACCCACCTCGTGGGCGGCCCCGATCCGCTCTACGGCACGGTCGACAGCGAGGCCACCCTCCGCCGTCTCGCCGCCGAGTTCGAGTCATCCGGCCGGCGGCCCGAGGCGATCATCTTCACCGGCGACCTCGCGGACCGCGGTGAGCCGAACGCCTATGCCAAGCTCCGCCGCATCGTCGAGCCCTTCGCGGAGCGCGTCGGCGCCGAGGTGATCTGGTGCATGGGCAACCACGACGACCGCGCCGCCTTCCGGACCGGCCTCCTCGATGAGCGCCCCGACGGCAGCCCCATCGACCGGGTCACGGACGTCAACGGACTCCGCGTCATCACCCTCGACTCGAGCGTCCCGGGACAGCACCACGGCGAGGTCGCGCGCGACCAGCTCGAGTGGCTGACCCAGGTTCTCGCCACGCCGGCGCCGCACGGCACGATCCTCGCGATGCATCACCCGCCGGTGCCGAGCGTGGCGGACCTCGCGGTGCTCGTGGAGCTGCGCAATCAGGCGCGGCTCGCCTCGGTGCTGCGCGGGTCGGACGTCCGAGCGATCCTCGCCGGCCACCTGCACTACTCGACCTCCGCGACCTTCGCGGGGATCCCCGTCTCGGTCGCCAGCGCGACCTGCTACTCGCAGGACCTGACGGTGCGGGTGGGCGCCGAGCGGGCGCAGAACGGCGCGCAGGCGTTCAACCTCGTGCACGTCTACGCCGACACCGTGATGCACTCGGTGGTGCCCATCGGCGGCTACGCCGAGGTCTCCTACGTGTCCGAGCAGGAGACGGCGGATCGGCTGGCCGAGGCCGGCGTGCTCATCCCGCCCGCGATCAACGGCCGCGTCCGCACCGCAGCGAAGGTCCCGGCCGGACGGCGCTGACGCTCAGCCCGCGTTCTTCTCCACCGATTCGACGATCGGCACGGCGGTCCGCTCCCACGGGGCGGGGATCGAGAAGTACTGATCGAGGAACGAGCGCATCTTGCGCGCGCGCTCTTCCGGCGACACCTCGGGGAAGCTGCCGTCGTTGAGGCAGAAGAAGTCGTAGGAGCGCTTCTTCAGCAGGCGCTTGAGCGACTTGAGGCCGCTCTGCATGGTGGTGTCGACGTAGAGCACCTTGGCGCCCACCTTCTGCACCGCCCGCCCGGTGAAGAGCGCGTAGTAGTGGTACAGCGAGTTCGTCACCGAGATGTCGCCGGCCGACCGGAACCGGCTGGCGGCGGTGCGCGCGAAGTCGTCGGGGAACTCGCGCTCGAGCTCCTCCAGCACGCTCTTGCGCAGCGGCGCCGCGGTGTGCTCCAGGTGCCGGGTGGTCACTCGGCCGAAGCGCTCACGCAGCAGCCGGCGGTTCACCCGCGCGGAGTTCTCGAACCCGCTGCGGACCGCATCGTTCTCGCCGAGCCCGATCCGGGTGCTCGCCTCGATGAACTTGGTGAGCCCGCCCGGGGAGAAGAACATCTCCGGCCCGACCGCACGGCCGAAGAACATGTCGTCGTTGGAGTAGAGGAAGTACTCGCTGAGCCCCGGGATGTGGTGCAGCTGGCTCTCGACGGCCTGCGAGTTGTGCGTCGGCAGGACCGACGGGTCGGCGAAGAACTCCTCGCTGCGCACGATCCGCACGCGCGGATGCTCGGCGAGCCAGAGTGGGGCAGGTGAATCGGTCGCGATGTAGATGTTGCGGATCCAGGGCGCGTAGAGGTACACCGAGCGGAGGGCATAGCGCAGCTCGTCGATCTGCCGGAAGCGGGCCTCCGCGTCGTCGCCCTCGCCCACGACGTAGGCCGCCATCCGCTTGGCGCGGGCGCGCTGCCACTCCTTGTCGGTTCCGTCCACCCAGCTGAAGACGATGTCGATGTCGAAGTCCACGTCGCTCGCGAGCTGCTCGAACATGTGGGTCAGCGTCGGCCAGGTCACGCCGAAGCGCTCGACCGTGGTCTCCGCGTATTCCGACAGCGGAAGGCGCCGCCGGGTGACCGCGTTCTCGATCGGCACGACGATCTCGGTGGCGCCGCGCTTCCAGACCTCCAGCTGCACGGCGTACCCGCTGCCGTACTCGAGGGCGCCGCCACGATCGATCCGGGGGCGGTAGATCCGCAGCAGTGAGGGCTTGAGTGCCGCCGAGAGCCTCCCCTCCGCGACGAGCAGCGAGGCGCCCTTGCGCTCGAGGTCGAGCGGCCGAAGCGTGTCGCAGTAGAAGGGCTCCCGCGCGCAGGCGGCGACCAGCGCCTGCTCTGCCGCCGCATAGTCGGTGCGGTCGATGGCGAGCACCGGGCGGGCGTCGTTTCCCCGGATGAGCAGGTAGTGCACACCGGCGTCGTCCAGCACGCCGCGGACGAACAGCACGTCCTCCACCATGGCCTCGTGCGGGGTGGCCGCATCGTTGATGAGCGTCAGCCGCCCTGCGCGGTCGAGGACGTCGGCGCGGGCCCGCACCGCGGACCAGCCGCCCACCGCGGAGAGGATGCGCTTGGGGGTCTGCTCGTCGGACATGGGCGACCTCCACGGTGGTGAGTGATGTTCAGGCTTCGACAGGATAGCGGGCCGAGGTGTCCGATCCGGAAACCGCTCAGACGCCGCCTCCGCCGCCCCCTCCTCCGCCGCCCCCCGAGGACCCGCCGCCCGAGGATCCGCCGCTCGAGCTCGACGAGGTGCTCGACGAGTACGCGGATGCGGCGCTCGCCGCCACCCCGCCGATGCCGGCGGAGAACGCGGCGGCGTTGAAGGAGGACGAGCCCGCGTACCAGTCGGGGCGCTCCCCGGTCTGCTCGTAGAACCTGCCGAGCACCTCGGCCCACTGCCGCTCGACCGAGAAGAGCACGGCGTGCGGGAGCAGCTGCTCGTACAGCGCGACGACCCCGCCCTGTCCGTCGGTGACCCGGCGCTCTGCACCCTCGGGGCTCTGCAGCATCTGGAACCGCTCGGCCTCCGCAAGGGCGAGGTAGACGCGCACGCCGCGCAGGTGGTCCCGCACCTCCACCCCGGCCGGGGTGAGCGGGCGGTGGGCGGGCAACAGGAAGCCGAGCACGGCGAGCGGCAGCGCGAACAGCGCCACGGCCGGAACGGCGCCGCCGTGCACGGTCGCGAGCAGGATGGCGGCCGAGCTGCCGGTGCCGATGGCGCCGAGCCCGGTCAGGACCGCGATCGCCGCGCGGGGGCCTCGCGGGGGCATCCTCTGATAGCCCTGCTCGACGGCTCGGGCGCGCAGCCTCTGGGTCAGCGCGGTGACCCGCTTGGCCACGCCCGGGCTGGAGCCGTCGAGCGCCGCGCGGGCGCCGGCGGTGGGGTCGGGGAGGATCGCGTGCACGAGCTCCCGCTCCGTGTCGCTGGCTCCGCGCGGGCCGCCGCCGAGCCGCGGGCGTCCCTCCCAGGACACGAACTGCACCGCGAAGCGCGGCTTCCCGCGCTTTCCCTGCTCCTCGACCAGGCGGAGCACGCCGCGCACGGCGAGCCCGACCAGAGTCGCGGGGACCGCGCGGGCGGTCTTGCCGAGGAGCACGGCGGACACGAGGAGGTCCGGCTCGGGCAGCGCCAGGTACTGGGGCACGACGATTCCGCGCCCCGGGGCGCTCCGCAGCCGCAGCACGCGGAAGGCGACTGCCCAGACGGCCGAGGCGAGCAGCAGGACCAGCGAGAGCAGGAGGATCGCGCCGAAGGGCGACCCGAAGAGCGAGTCGTCGCGGGGCACGAAGGTGCCCGCGGCGAACCCGATGGCGACCGTCACGTTCTCGCCCGGGCCCAGGTCGCGCTCGCTCGCGGTGAACACCGTCTCGTTCCCGTCGTCGGCCGCAGCGATGTCGCAGGGATCAGCCGCCCCCTGCACGCCGACATAGCAGGCGGCGTCACCGGTGAGGGTCGCCGCCAGATCGGCGGGGAGGTGCACACGAGCGGTGACCTCGGCGAAGCTCTGCTGCCACAGCGTCCCGTTCGTGTCCCACTGGAACTCGTCGACAGATCCGCCGCCTGCTGCCGGAAAGCTGCCGGTGACGTTCCGCTGCTCGTAGGTGATGATGTAGGTCTGCTCGCCGTGCAGGTAGTCGTGGGCGGCGATCGTGACCAGCAGGATCCCCTCGTCGCTCTCGGTCTCGTAGTCCCGGTCGGCTCCCGTCTGGTCGGTGACGGAGACGACCTCCAGGTCGGTCGGCGCGCCGAGGTAGTCCTCGACGAGCGCCCGCCGGATGCCGTGGTTCTGGTCGAAGTCGGGGAACACCGCCGTGAGGCGCTCCACGGTGCGGAGCCGGGACCGACCGTTCTCGTCCCGATCCAGGTAGTAGTCGGCGGAGAAGGAGGAGAAGGAGAAGCTCTCGACCCCGCGGGCAGCAGGAAGGGCGGAATCGTGGGCGG
This sequence comes from Naasia sp., assembly GCF_025465545.1. Lineage (GTDB taxonomy): Bacteria > Actinomycetota > Actinomycetes > Actinomycetales > Microbacteriaceae > Naasia. The sequence goes on from NZ_JAODMK010000040.1 coordinate 117,618, forward strand.
GCGCCGGGAGCGGGGCGCGCACGGAGGCGATCGCCGGACGCACGACCCCGAGTGCAGGAGCGGCAGAGGCGGGAGCAGGGGCGAGGACCGGCGCGAGGACGGCGAGCAGGCCGAGCACGGCCGCGGCGGGGACGCGCATGCTCCGACCCTAGGGGGAGGTCGCCGTCCCGCTGTCATAGGGTGCTGTCCATGTCCCCGACCGGCACGTTTCCCGCCCCCGGCGAGGACGTGCGGGGGGCGGAGCGGGTCGCTCGCTTCCCGCAGCTGCTCCGCATTCCGACGGTCTCCCGGCTCGACGCCTCCACCACCGACTGGGCTGCCTTCGACGCCTTCCTCGCCCTGCTCCCGGACCTGTACCCGAGACTGCACGGGGCGCTCGACCGCGAGCGGGTCGGCAGCCACTCCCTGCTCTACCGCTGGCGCGGCCGGTCCGCGGGCGCACCCACCGTGCTGATGGCCCACTACGACGTGGTCGCCGCTCCCGATGCCGGCTGGCTGCATCCGCCCTTCGCGGCGGAGCCCGAGCCCGCGCAGGGGACCGGCTCCCTGCGGGAGGCGGTCCTGCACGGCCGGGGCACCCTCGACGACAAGGGGGCGCTGGCCGCGATCCTCGAGGCGGTCGAGGACCTGGTCGCCGAAGGCTTCCTGCCCCAGCACGACGTGTACCTCGCCTTCGGCTCGGACGAGGAGGTCGCCGGCACGGGAGCGGCTGCCATCGCCGCGCTGCTCGCGAGGCGGAGCGTCCGGCCGGCGCTCGTGCTGGACGAGGGCGGAGCCGTCGTCGAGCCGGGACTCGTGCGGGGCGTGGACCGGTCGCTTGCGGTGGTCGGCGTCACCGAGAAGGGGATCACGAGCCTCGAGCTGAGCGTGGAGCAGCCGGGCGGCCATGCCTCCACGCCGCCACGGATCACCGCGCCGGCCCGCCTCGCCCGGGCGATCACCCGGCTCACCCGGGCGCGCTTCCCGGCGCGGATGAGCCCGGCCGCGGTCGGCTTCGTCGCCGCCATCGCCGACTCCGCGCACGGGCCGCAGCGGGTCGTGTTCCGCCACATCCGGTACACCAAGCCCCTGGTCACCATGCTGTTCGCCCGACTCTCCGACGAGACGCGAGCCATGGTGCGCACGACGGCCGCCGTGACCGAGCTGCGCGGCAGCGAGGGCGCGGACGTGCTCGCCGAGCGGGCGAGCGCCATCGTCAACGTGCGGATCGCGGTCGGCTCATCGGTGGCGGAGGCGGTCGCGCAGGTGCGCCGCGCGATCCGGGACCCGCGGGTGCGCATCGAGGTGCTGAACCCCTCCGAGCCGTCGCCGGTCTCGCCCTTCGACGGCCCCCTCCGGGACGAGCTCTCGGCCGCCATCCGCGCCGTCCACCCCGGCGTCGTGGTGACGCCGTACACGATGCTCGGCGCCACCGACAGCCGGCACTTCGCCTCCCTCGGCGGGGCCGTCTACCGGTTCACCCCGTTCCGCATCTTCGCGGCGGCCCGGGCCACCCTGCACGCGCGCGGCGAGAGCATCGGAGTGGGCACCTGGCTCGACGGCGTCGGCTTCTACGAGCACCTGCTGCGAGCGCGATGACCGGGGCAGGAGGCGGCGCCCGGCTGGAGGCGGTGCGCGGCGACATCACCCGCGAGGACGTCGACGTCATCGTCAACGCGGCGAACCGCTCGCTCCTCGGCGGCGGCGGGGTGGACGGCGCGATCCACCGGGCGGGGGGACCGGGGATCCTCGCCGAGTGCCGCGCGCTGCGGGCGACGCGCTTCCCCGAGGGGCTCCCCACCGGCGACGCCGTCGCAACCGGCGCCGGACTGCTCCCGGCCCGCTGGGTGATCCACACCGTGGGGCCCGTGCACTCCGGGCGGGAGGACCGCTCCGGGCTCCTCTGGTCCTGCTACCGGCGTTCCCTCCAGGTGGCCGATGAGCTGGGCGCGACGAGCGTGGCCTTCCCCGCCGTCTCCGCCGGCGTCTACGGCTGGCCGATGGAGGATGCGGCCCGGATCGCGGTCGCCGCCACGCGGGAGGCGATCGGCTCGACAGGGATCCGGCGCGTGCGCTTCGTGCTGTTCGGCGACGATGCGCTGCGGGACTTCTCCGCCGCCCTCGATCAGAGGTAGCTGCGCAGCTCCTCGGCCCAGGCGGAATACCCGGCCTCGTTGAGGTGCAGGTGGTCCGGGCTGTACTCGGAGCGGATCTCGCCCACCTCGTCGGCGAAGACGGAGAACAGGTCCACCCACTCGGCCTTCACCGTGGGGGCGAACTGGCGCAGGTGGATGTTGATGTCGCGCACCCGGTCGGCGTATTCGCGGTCCCGCGGGAGCACGGACTGGACGAGGATCTCGGCATCGGGGAGCTCGTTGCGGAGCCGCCACAGGATCGACTCGATGTTGCGCACGATCTGCTCCACCGATCGTCGCCAGGCCAGGTCGTTGGTGCCCACCATCACGACCACCCGCTTCGGCGACTTCTCGCACACCTCGTGCAGGCGCTCCAGCACCTGCTCTGTCGTGTCACCGGTCTTCCCGAGGTTCACCACCTCGGCGTCGGGGAACCTCTCGGCCCAGTTGCCCTGCTCCGTGAGGCTGTCCCCCAGGAAGACGGTCGTCGTCGTGCTGTCGATGTCGGCCATGACCCGAATCTACGGCGCCTGACTGGAGATTCACAGCGCGTTCCCCGCGGACCGCATCCGCCGGCCGTCAGAGGAAGGCGGCGTAGAAGGCGAGGATGTCCTGCACGAGGCCCGCGTCGAGCATCAGGACCGAGTGCGCCGAGCCCGGCCGGATGGTCAGCTTCGCAGGCACGCCGGCGGCGCGGAGGGCGTCGGCCATCGCGAGAGTTGGCTGCTCCGGGATCGCCTCGTCAGCGGAGTGCGCCAGGAAGAACGGAGGGTCGCTGGGGTCCACCGCCGACAGGGGCGAGGCGGCCTCGGCGGCGGGGCAGTCGAGCGGGTCCGAGCAGCCCAGGTAGGCGAGGCCGACCTCGCGCTCCTCCTGCGGCAGGTCGGCGGTCAGGGCGGCGGGAGTGAGATCCATCGCTCCGGACAGCTCGACGACTGCGGCGAGTCGGGCCCCGCCGTCAAGCGGTCCCTCCCCCGCGGTTCCCGCCTCCGAGATGAGGATGGCGCCGGCCGACCCGCCGAAGCCGCCGATCCTGGCCGGGTCGATGCCGAACCGCTCGACCTGTTCGCTCTGGCGCAGCCAGCGGATCGCGGTCTGCACGTCCTGCAGCGCATCGGGGTAGGGGTGTCCGGGCAGCAGCCGATAGTCGACGCTGAAGGCCGCGTACCCCTCCTGCGCCAGGAGCTGGGCGATGGGGGCTGCATCGAGGCCGCCCTTGTCCCCCGATACGAAGCTGCCGCCGTGCAGGACGATGACCGCGGGAACCGCCTCGGCCCGTGCGGAGGCGGGCAGATAGGCGTCGAGCATCAGGTCGGAGCCCTCCGCCCTGCCGTAGACGACGTCAGGAACAACCTCGCCGACGCTCGGGCTCCTGCCCGCACCGGCACTCGGGCTCGGGCTCCATGGCGGGCCAGGAGCCGACGCGGACGGCGAGGCGGCGGGACCTGCGGCGACGCAGCCGGCGAGCACGACGGCGAGCGGCAGGGTCAGCCCGGGCGCGAGTGCGCGACCGGGCGGGCGGCGGGGCGACAGGGGCATCGAACCGACGCTAACCCCGCGGATCTCGGTGCCGCCTGCACGTCAGTCGGACAGGGCGCGGTGGATCAGGGCGGCGGCGCCCACGAGCGGCCCGTCAGGACCCAGCCCGGTCGGCACGATCGCCGCCCGGCGCACGAAGGCGGGGGTCGTGGCCAGATCCCGCGACGCACGCACCAGGTCGAGGTAGTCGGGCGAGACGCGCGAGAAGCCGCCGCCGATCACGACGAGGTCCACGTCGCAGAGGGCGGTCGCCGACGCGATCGCGCGACCGACCGCGCGGGCGCTCCGCTCGATCGCGGCGCGAGCCACCCTGTCCCCCTCGGCCGCCGCAGCGGCCAGCTCCTCCCCCGTCCGGCCCGTCCAGCCCTCGCCGCGAGCCCAGGCGACCGCGTTCGGTCCGCTCGCGAGCGACTCGAGCATCGCGGGGTCGCCCGCCGTGCCCTCCGGCGTGAAGCCGGCCACCTCGATCTGGCCGATGTGCCCCGCGTTGCCCGTTCCGCCGCGCATCGGACGGCCCTGCACGATCAGCCCGCCGCCCACGCCGGTGGAGACCACCATGCCGAGGAGGGAGGACACGTCCCGGCCGGCACCCACCCAGTGCTCGGCGAGGGCGATGCAGAGGCCGTCGAGCGCCATCGACACCCTGGCCTCCGGGAGGAGTCCCTCGACGAGGGCGCGGAGCGGATAGTCGGCCAGAGCCGGCAGGTTGAGCGGCGCGGTCGTGCCTGCCGCCAGGTCGACCGGACCCGCGCAGCCGATGCCCGCGCCGAGGAGGCGGGACGAGTGCGGCAGCGACGCGAGAGCCGACTCGAGCACCTGCCCGATCGCGGACACGAGTGCGGTCCGGGAGGCGTCCGCTCCGGTCGCCGCACGGAAGCGCGAGCCGGGGACGACGAGCCCGGTCGCGTCGACGAGCGCCGCCTCGACCTTCGTGCCGCCGAGATCGAGCGCCAGCGCCAGTTCCACCGGGCCAGGATACGGGCGCCGACGCGCCCTTCCGAGCACACTGCCGTAGTCTGGATCGGTTGCCGACGGCGCCAGCCCTTCTCCGGCAGCACACGCGAACCACCGGGAGAACACCGTGACCATCGATACCGGAGCCGGCTCGAGGGCGACGTCCCCGGCCGGCGCCGCACGTGCGCTCGACCTCCTCGACGGGCCGGTCACCGACACGACACTCCGCCGTTATCTCGAGGGCATCCCCGGGGTCGACGCGGTCGGCCTCGAGCAGCGCGCGGGCGGCCTCGGCACCCGCTCGATCAAGACCACCTCCAAGGCGTGGGCGCTCGACCGGATCATCGAGCTGGTCGACCTCACGACGCTCGAGGGCGCGGACACCCCCGGCAAGGTCCGGTCCCTCGTGGCCAAGGCCCTCAACCCGGATCCCTCCGACGCGACCTGCCCCCGAGTGGCAGCGGTGTGCGTCTACGGCGACCTCGTCGGCACAGCGGTCGAGGCGCTCGGCGCCTCGCACGCGCCTCGCGCCCGCGCCGCCGGTCACGGGCCGGGGATCGCGGTCGCCGCCGTCGCCACCGCCTTCCCCAGCGGACGCGCCTCCCTGGCGATCAAGCTCGCGGATGTGGCCGACGCAGTCGCCGCGGGCGCCGACGAGATCGACATGGTGATCGACCGCGGCGCCTTCCTCTCCGGGCGCTACTCGCAGGTGTTCGACGAGATCGTGGCGGTCAAGGACGCGTGCCGTCGCCCTGACGGGGACGACGCCCACCTCAAGGTCATCCTCGAGGTCGGCGAGCTGTCAACCTATGACGCCGTGCGCCGCGCATCCTGGCTCTCGATCCTCGCCGGGGCCGACTTCATCAAGACCTCCACCGGCAAGGTGCCGAGAGCCGCGTCCCTGCCGATGACGCTGCTGATGCTCGAGGTGGTCCGGGACTGGTACCAGATGACCGGCGAGCAGGTCGGCGTGAAGCCGGCGGGCGGCATCCGCACCTCCAAGGACGCGATCAAATACCTCGTGACGGTCGCCGAGACCGCCGGCGAGGAGTGGCTGCAGCCGCACCTGTTCCGGTTCGGCGCCTCCAGCCTCCTCAACGACGTGCTCCTGCAGCGCCAGAAGATCTCCACCGGGCACTACTCCGGCGCCGACTACGTGACCATCGATTGACGACCAAGGGATCATGAGCTTCCTCGACTACGCCCCCGCGCCCGAATCACGCGCGATCCTCAATCTGCGTCCGTCCTACGGGCTCTTCGTCAACGGAGAGTTCGTGGACGGCAACGGAACGCCGTTCACGACCATCTCCCCCGCCACCGAGGAGAGCATCGCCGAGATCGCCACGGCCGACGATCACGACGTCGACCTCGCGGTGCAGGCGGCACGGACCGCCTACGACCGGGTCTGGTCGAAGCTCTCCGGAGCCGATCGCGGCAAGTACCTCTTCCGCATCGCGCGCCTCGTGCAGGAGCGCGCCCGGGAGCTCGCGGTCGCCGAGAGCCTCAACAACGGCAAGCCGATCAAGGAGAGCCGCGACCTCGACATCCCGCTGGTCGCCGCCTGGTTCTTCTACTACGCCGGCTGGGCGGACAAGCTGGACTACGCGGGGCTCGGCGCCGCCCCGCGGGCGCTGGGCGTCGCCGGTCAGATCATCCCGTGGAACTTCCCGCTTCTGATGCTCGCGTGGAAGATCGCTCCCGCGCTGGCCGCCGGGAACACCGTGGTCCTGAAGCCCGCCGAGACCACGCCGCTCACCGCGCTCCTCTTCGCGGAGATCCTGCAGCAGGCGGACCTGCCCCCGGGCGTCGTCAACATCGTGACCGGCGCAGGAGCGACCGGCCAGGCCCTCGTGCGGCACCCCGACGTCGACAAGATCGCCTTCACCGGCTCCACGAATGTCGGCCGGGAGATCGCCCGGACCACGGCGGGCACCGGCAAGCGGCTCACGCTGGAGCTCGGCGGCAAGGCGGCCAACATCGTCTTCGACGACGCCCCCATCGACCAGGCCATCGAGGGCGTGGTCAACGGGATCTTCTTCAACCAGGGCCACGTGTGCTGCGCCGGCTCGCGCCTGCTCGTGCAGGAGAACGTGCACGACGAGGTCATCGAGCGGCTCAAGCACCGGCTCTCCACCCTGCGACTCGGTGATCCGCTGGACAAGAACACCGACATCGGCGCGGTGAACAGCCGGGAGCAGCTCGACCGGATCAAGGAGCTCACCGCGGCCGGCGAGGCGGAGGGCGCCGAGCGCTGGAGCCCCGCCTGCGAGATCCCGGCGAACGGGTTCTGGTTCGCGCCCACCATCTTCACCGGCGTGCAGTCGAGCCACCGCATCGCCCGTGAGGAGATCTTCGGGCCGGTGCTGTCCGTGCTGACCTTCCGCACCCCGGAGGAGGCGATCGCGAAGGCGAACAACACGCCGTACGGCCTGTCGGCCGGGATCTGGAGCGACAAGGGCAGCCGGGTGCTGGCCGTCGCCGATCGCCTCAAGGCGGGCGTCGTCTGGTCGAACACGTTCAACCGGTTCGACCCGGCATCCCCGTTCGGCGGCTACAAGGAGTCCGGCTACGGTCGCGAAGGCGGCAAGCAGGGGCTCACCGCCTACCTCGCGCCCAATCCCGGAGGAGTCAAGTGACCCGCCTCACCGTCCCCAAGACCTACAAGCTCTACATCGGGGGCAAGTTCCCCCGGAGCGAGTCGGGCAGGACCTACGAGATCGCCACGCGCGCCGGCGGCTTCCTCGCGAACGCCGCGAAGGCCTCCCGCAAAGACGCGCGCGACGCGGTCGTCGCGGCCCGCTCCGCCGTCTCCGGCTGGTCCTCGGCCACCGGGTACAACCGCGGGCAGGTGCTCTACCGGGTGGCGGAGCTGCTCGAGGGCCGCCGCGCGCAGTTCGTCGACGAGCTCGTCCAGTCGGAGGACCTCTCCTCACGGCAGGCCGAGGCCGCGGTCGACCTCGCCGTCGACCGCTGGGTCTGGTACGCCGGATGGGCGGACAAGTATGCGCAGGCGCTCGGCAACGGCAACCCGGTCGCCGGCCCCTACTTCAACATCTCGGTGCCCGAGCCGACGGGGGTCGTCGCGATCGTGGCCCCGCAGTCGGGGGAAGGGCACTCGCTCGTCGGGCTGGTGAGCGCCATCGCTCCCGCCCTCGTGGCCGGCAACACCGTCGTGGTGCTCGCCAGCGAGAGCGCGCCGCTCACGGCGATCAGCCTGAGCGAGGTGCTCGCCACGAGCGACGTGCCGGGCGGCGTGGTCAACGTGCTCACCGGCTCGCCGGCCGAGATGGCGCCCTGGCTCGCCTCGCATGCCGACGTGAACGCGCTCGACCTGGTCGGCGCGGGAGCGCTCGACTGGGTGGCCCTGCAGGTGGCCGCGGCCGAGACGCTCAAGCGGGTGCTGACGCCCGAGGACGGTTCCGACGCCGCGGCGCCCAGCCTGCAGCGGATCAGCGCCTTCACGGAGCTGAAGACGGTCTGGCACACCAAGGGACTGCTCTAGCGGGTCACGACCTCACGGTCGCTGCGGATCCGGGCGAGGTCGTCCTCGACGGTCCTCGGCCGGGCGAGCGCGACCGCCGCGGGCAGGGCGGCGAGGCCCATCACGAGGAGCAGCAGGATCGGCACGGTCCACGAGCCGGTCAGCTGGTGCGTCACGCCCACGAGGAGCGGACCGGTGGCGCCCACCGAGTAGCCGATGCCCTGCGTGAAGCCGCTCAGCGCGGCCGAGCCCCGCGGGGAGCGGCTGCGGATGTTGATGAGGATCAGCGCGACGGGGAAGAGCAGGGGTCCGAAGCCGGCGAGGACCACCCACAGCGCGGTGAGGGTCGCCGGCGCGAGCAGCAGGCCGGAGTAGCCCACCACGAAGAAGGCGACGCCGGCGTAGACCAGCAGCCCGGTGTTGCGGATGCGCACCGCGATCAGGGGCACCAGGATGGCCGCGGGCAGGCCCGCGATGCCGTAGAGGGACAGCAGCGCTCCCGCGGTGAACGGATCGGAGCCGGCCGTGTCGCTGAGGATCTGCGGCAGCCAGGCGAACAGGGCGTAGGCGTTGAAGCTCGACGAGGCGAACACGGTGGCGCACGCCCAGGCGACGGGCGAGCGCCAGAGGCCGGTGACATGCTCGCCCTCGGGAAGGATGGTCCCGGCGTCCCGCCGGTCGGCGGCGGCACGGCGCTCCCTGAGCCAGAGTGCGAGCCACGGTCCGAGGGCGATGAGCGCGACGACGCCCCAGGCCGCGAGGTCGCCGCGCCAGGTCACGGTGGCCGTCAGCGGCGCGGAGAGGAGTGCGGGGACGGCCGTGCTCAGGGACATCAGGGCGGCGGAGACGGCGGTGAGGGTGCCGATCCTGTCGGGGAAGTAGCGCTTGACCGCTGGCGGCAGCAGCACATTGCCGATCCCCACGCCCGCAAGGACGAGCGCACTCGAGGCGAGAAGCATCGGGTAGTTCGGGGCGAAACCCCTGGCCAGGTGCCCAACGACCATCGCCAGAACCGCGAGCAGCATCGCGAGGTCCAGCCCGATGCGTCGCGCAAGCGCAGGTGCGAGCAGGCCGAAGACCGCGAAGGACACGGGCGGAAGGGTGCCGAGGATGCCGATCCCCACGCTTGTCAGCGGGACGTCGGATCCGATCTCGTCGAGCACGGGTGAGAGCGAGGCGACCGCGGTGCGGAGGTTCAGGGCGAGGATCACGATGCCCGTGAGGGCCAGCATGCGGCCCGCCCAGACCGGGACTGTTCTCGGCTCGGTCACCGATTCATGTTAGTCGGGCCCGACCTGAGCCGAGGCCACGGCCGGCTTCTGGCGGGAGCCGCCGCAGAGCGGCGTGGACTCGGGGGACGAGTCCTCGGTCTCGAGCGACTGGCGCCCGAGGATCGCGTTCGCGCTGCTCGGCATCGCACCCCTGCTGGACGCCCCGCCTCCGTCGGGCTGGCAGCGGCCGACGCTGCATCCGGGCCGGCGATCGCCGCTCAGCGTCCAGCCGGTGGTGGAGGAGCTCGTCTGGGGGACCTCCGCCAGACGCCTCGTGCGGCTCTTCCCCTCCCCTCCCCCGTCGGCGGCGCAGGAGGTGCTCCTGGCGCGGCTCCGCTGGCGACCGCGCCGAGCAGGGCCGGGGCAGGCGCGGGCTCGGCGAGCTGACCGCCGTGGTCGAGCGGTGCTAGGCCTGAGCGAGCAGGGTGCGCGCCTCGTCGACGTCGCGGCCCATCTGCTCGATGAGCGGGCCGATCCCCGCATAGGCGACCATGCCGCGGAGCCGATGGGTGAACGCCACCTCGACCACGTGGCCGTAGAGGTCGAGGTCCTCGTCCAGCACGTGCGCCTCGACCTGCTTGATTTCGACATCGTCGAAGGTGGGGTTGGTGCCCACGGAGATCGCGGCGGGATAGCGCGGCCGGCCGGGAGCCGACGTGTCGACCAGCCAGCCGGCGTAGACGCCCTCGCCCGGGGCGAGGCCCTCGGCCGAAACGGCGAGGTTCGCGGTGGGATAGCCGAGCTCGCGGCCGCGCCGGAGCCCCGGCACGACCTCGGCCCGCATGCGTGGCGCCCGGCCGAGGAGCCGCGTCGCCGCCTCCACGTCGCCCGCGTCGAGCAGCGACCGGATGCGGCTCGAGGACGCGCGCGCTCCGTCGGTCAGCACGTCGGGCACGACGAGCACCTCGAACCCGTGCTGCGCGCCGAGCGCCTCGAGGGTGGCGAGGGTCCCCGAGCCGCGTGCACCGAACCGGAAGTCGGCGCCGACGAGCACGAGGCGGGTCTCGAGGGCCCTCACCAGGATGCGCTCGACGAACTGCTCGGGGGTCCAGTCCGCGAGCCGGGTGTCGAACTCGAGGACCACCGTCGCGTCCACGCCGGCTTCGTCGAGCAGCTCCAGCTTCTGCTGGAGGCTCGCGAGATTCGGCGGGCAGGAATCGGGCCGCAGCACGGCGAGCGGGTTGCGGTCGAAAGTGACCACCACGCCGGCCAGCCCTCGCGCCCGCGCCTCGTGGAGGAGCATGTCGAGCACGGCCCGATGCCCGGCATGCACCCCGTCGAACTTGCCGATCGTGATCGCGCTCGGCCCCAGGCCGGCCGGGACGGCATCGAGCCGGTCGATCACGATCAAAGCCGCCCGCCTCCCGCTGGAGGTCGGTGCCGCGACAGCCAGAGCATGCCGAGGACCGGGAGCACCACAGGCACGAGCAGGTAGCCGAGGCCGAAGTAGGACCACACGGTGTTGCGGGGAAAGAGGTCCGCGTCGACGATGCTGAGCGTTCCGACGGTGAGCACGAAGATGAGCTCGAAGGAGATGGTGATCCAGGCCACGCGGTACCAGACGGTGCCGGGCGCCAGCAGCGCGACCGTCGCGACGATGTACACCACCGCCGCGAGAGCGGAGAGCGCGTAGGCGACGGGCGCCTCCGAGAAGTCGGTGAGGATCTGCACCGTGGAGCGGCCCGTCGCAGCCAAGGCCAGGATGCCGTAGACGGCGACGAGGACCACTCCCACCCCGGTCACGCGACGACGCGGGCGCACAGCGGGCGAAGGAGAGGTCATGGCTCCCCCAGTATCCCGCAGTCCCCGCCGCCCCTGCGTCAGGCCGACTGCACCGTCCAGATCACGAGCATCCGGTAGAGCATCACGGCGATGGCGAGGCACGCGACCCCGACCACGACGGTGCTCCAGCGACTCCGCTCCACGAGCGCCCAGAGGATCGACACGGGCGGGAGCACGAGCGCGGAGATCAGGTACGCCCAGAATTCGTAGGGGTTCCCGGTCGGCGGGTTTCCGGCAGCGGGGGCGAACGCGGCAACGACCACCTGTGCCATGAGCAGCACGCCCACGAGCGCCGCCCCGCCGAGGGTGAGGTCGGACGGCGGGCGCTTGGCGAGCCCCACCCCTACCGCCAGCGCCCCGGCGAGCACGGCGACGACGATCTGCACGATCGTGAACCAGGCGATCATCCTGTCCCCTCCTCCGGGGCGGCCTGAACATCGCGAGCGCCGCCGGACGGCGGGAAGGCCGTGAGCACGCGAGCGACTCCCCCGCGGACCTCCACCAGGGCCACGAGCTCTCCCGACGCACTGACGGCGGCCACGGGAGCCGCGTCGGGCAGCTCGACCGCGAGCCGCTTGCCGTGCCCCAGATCCACCGAGGCGCGCTCGTCGAGCCGGAGAACGGGGAACAGCGCCTCGGCGACCGGGGCGGGCGGCAGGAGGGCGCCGTCCAGGGCGTCCAGTTCGGCCGCATCGGCGACCGAGAACGGCCCCACCGCAGTGCGCCGGAGGGCGGTGAGATGACCGCCGACACCGAGTCTCGCCCCCAGATCGCGACCGAGGGCACGCACGTAGGTGCCGGACGAGCAGGCGACCCGCACCTCGAGGTCCACGGCGCCCGCCGTGGCGTCCGCCGGCTCGGTGCGGGTGAGCAGGGCGAACTCGGAGACCGTCACCGGACGGGCGGGGAGCACCACGTCCTCCCCGGCACGGACGCGGGCGTAGCTTCGCTTGCCGTCGACCTTGATCGCGCTCACCGAGCTGGGCACCTGCTCGATCGCGCCCGTCAGGGTCGCCATCGCGGCCGCGATGTCGGCGTCGCTGACGTGCAGCGCGGAGACGGGCTCGCCGAGCGGCTCGCCCTCCCGATCGTCGGTGCTCGTCGCCTGTCCGAGCCGGATGGTGGCGGTGTACGTCTTGCCGAGTCCCACGAAGTAGGTGAGCAGTCGGGTCGAGGCGCCGAGCCCGAGCACGAGGAGCCCGGTGGCCATCGGGTCGAGGGTGCCGGCGTGACCCACCTTGCGGGTGCCGTAGGCCCGCCGCACGCGGGCGACGGCGCCATGGCTCGTGATGCCCTCCGGCTTGTCCACGAGCAGGATCCCGGTGGGGCCGGCGGGCGCGGAGTCCTTCGCGCCGGGCATGCTCGCACTCTACCGCGGGTGCGGCGGGGCCCCGGCTAGGATCGGGGCGTGCGGGTCGGCGTCCTGGGTGCGGGGGCCGTCGGGGGAACCCTCGCCGCCCTGCTGGCCGCACAGGGCAACGACGTGACGGTCACCCTCCGCGGCGACGCAGCCGAGACGGTGCGCGAGCACGGCATCCGGGTGTCCGGCGCGTTCGGCGAGCTGTCGGCGTCCGTCCGGGTGGCCGACAGGCTGACCGAGCCGCAGGATCTGGTGCTCGTGACCACCAAGGCCATGGACGCGGTCGCCGCCATCTCCGGGAGCGCAGGCGCGGCCGGCTCCGGCACGCTGATCGTGGTGCAGAACGGGCTCGAGGCGATCCCCTCGGCGCTGGCGGTGCTGCCCGATGCGCGGATCCTCGGCGGCCTCGCCCTGTTCGCCGCGTCCCTGCTCTCGCCGGGCGAGGTCCGGGTCACCGCGAGCGGGGCCCTCTACGTCGGTCCGGCGGACGCCGCGGATCCCGCGGTCGCCGTCCTGGCCGCCGCGCTGCCCACGACCGCGGTGCGGGACTTCCGCGGCCTGCAGTGGACGAAGCTCGTGGTGAACCAGGTCAACGCCCTGCCCGCCATCACCGGGCTCAGCGTGCAGGAGGTCGTCGCGGACCGGGGGCTGCGCCGGCTGCTCACCCGCTCGATCCAGGAGACGGTCCGGACTGGACGGGCATCGGGCGTCCGGTTCGGCACGATGAGCGGGTTGAGCGATCCGCTGCTGCGGCTCGTCGGCGCCGCCCCCCCGCTCCTCGCCGAGGCCCTGCCGCGGCTGATGGCTCGGCGGATGGGCAGCGTGCCGAACCCCGGCTCGACCCTGCAGAGCATCCGCCGCGGGCGGCTCACCGAGGTCGACTACCTCAATGGAGCCGTGCTGGCGGCCGCCCAGGCCGCAGGGCGAACGGCCCCGGTCAACGAGGCGCTGACCGGCCTCGTGCACGAGGTCGAGCGCACCGGCCAATTCCTGCTCCCCGCCGAGGTGGTTCGCCGGATTCCGGCTTGAGAAGAGCCCCGCATTTCCACCGGATCCGGTGCTAGCCTTCCTGCAGAGACCACCCCCAGACCCCGGGTCCATCCAGGGCGCGATCGCGCCAGAACCGGGGCAGTCATGGCCGAGAGAATCTCGTGCGTCGCGCGGTCGTTCATCACCGGCGACGAGATCGCAAACGCCCTGCTGGACTACGCGTGCGCGCTCGCCCAGGCCGGCCAGTACGACGTGGTCCACATCCCGGCGCACGGCGAACTCGGCGGCCGCAGCCACGTGCGGCTCCTCGTGGGCCCGGGCACTCAGCTGCTGGCCGAGCCGGTCACCGCTCCGGGGGACGACGTCACCGATCCCGAGACGGTGCAGCTCCTCGTCGACCGCGCGGCGGAGCTGCGGAGGATCCACCCTCCCCTCATCGAGAACGACTACCTCTCGTCCCACCTCGAGGACTGGCTGGACCTGTAGCGGCGACCGTGGCCGGCACGCTCAGAAGATGAGCGTGCGCTGCACCAGGCGCTCGGCCACGTCGCCCATCGGCTGCCGGTTCGCGCGGGCGAAGGAGCGCAGCCGGGCGAACGCCTCGTCCATCGAGATCTGGTGCGTCTGTGCGAGCACTCCCTTGGCCTGCTCGATGAGCACGCGGCTGTTCAGCGCCCGCTGCAGCTGCTCCCGTGTCTCGTCGCTGTCGCGCAGCGCCCGCTGGTGCAGGATGCCGATCGTGGCCATGTCGGCCATCGCCTGAGCGGCCCGCACGTCCTCGGGGTTGAGCTCGCCGGTCTCCGTCCGCATCAGGTTCATCGAGCCGATCGTGGTGTCGCGCAGCTTCAGCGGGATGGCGTAGACGGAGCGGAAGCCCTGCTCGCGCACCACGCGCTGGAACTGCGCCCACTCCGGCGGGCTGTGCTCGATGTCCGGCAGGGACACGACCTCCCCGGTGGTGAAGGACTCGATGCAGGGCCCCTGCTCCGCCGCGAGCTGCATGGCCTCCACCAGCGTGCTCTGCTCGCTGGTGGAGGCGACGAGCTCGAGCTCGCCGTCCGCGGCGGCGAGCAGGATGCCGGCGGCCGAGACGTCGAGGAGGGACTGGCAGGTCTCCACCAGCGTCTGCAGCAGCTCGACGATGTCGTAGCCGACCACCATGGTGTCGGCCAGGGACGCGAACGCGTCGAACAGGCGCCCCTCACGAGTGGGCGTCATCGGTCTTCCTCGATCCCGTCCGGAGTGACGGTGAAGATCAGCGTCCTGGCGAGGACGTCCTCTGCGACGTCGCGCATGGGCCGTCCCTCGGCGAAGGCGCGACCCTGGATCAGCAGATGCGCGTCGTCGGCGGAGATGCCCAGCTGGGCGATCACCATCCCTGTCGCCTGATGGACCGCCCTGCGTGAGGTGCGACTGCCCAATCCAGGCAGATCCTCGCCGCCCGCCTCGCGCAGAGCGCGGCGGAGCACGTGCCGGCCGACGATTCCGGCGAGCACCTCGGTCTGAGCCGTGTCCTCCGCGGTCAGCTCCCTGGGCTCGGTCGAATACATGTCGATTCCGCCGACCCGCAAGGGGCCGATCAGGAGCGGGAAGGCGAAGATCGCGCCGACCTCCTCCTGTGCGATGGCAGGAGAGAAGGCCGGCCAGAACCGGCGAGGCGTCGCCCGGATGTCGGGCTCCAGCACGGCCCGCCCCAGCGCGAGGGCGTCCCAGCACGGCCCCTCGCCGAGATCGAACTGCAGCTCGTCGACCCGGGCCACCTGGTCGTCGCTGGCCGCGAGCGTCTCGGTGCCGAGGAACTCGCCCATGGTGGAGATGGACACGCCGTCGAGGCCGACGGCGTCGAGCAGAGGGCCGGTCATTGCGGCGGCGGTCCCATCGCACCGGGTGAGGGCGTCCGCCGCCCTGGTGAAGCGGTCAGCCACGGCTGGACCTCCTGTCTGCGTGATACGGCGAGGCGCCGAATCCGATCGGAAGCATGCATCGAATCTACGCCCATACCGGGATCGGCCGACCGGGCCGGGCCGCCTGGCGGTCGGAGCGATCAGACCTCGATCGCGGTGCCCCGTTCGAGCAGATGCCGCCGCAGGGTGAGGTCGGGGTCCGTGCGCTGCCGCTCCCGATAGCCCGCGAAGTCGAGCTGCTCGCGGAGGCTCAGGCCGCCTCGCATCCGGTCCGCCTGCGCCGACTCCACGGCCTCGATCTCGCGGGCGAGGGCGAACACCTCGTCGCCGCGGTCGGCGGACAGGATCAGGACGCCGTCGTCGTCGGCGACCACGAGATCGTCCTCCGTGACCTGCGCACCATCCAGGAAGGCGGTGCGCATCCTCCGGCCCGCGGGCGGCACCCGCCGAGGCCCGAAGGAGTAGGCGCCGAGGCTGTGCAGCGGCAGCGCGATCCGCCGCAGCTGCGCCGTGTCGCGATGGCGGCCCCAGATCACCACTCCGGCGAGCCCCGCACCCTGCGCCTCCAGGAGGAGCAGATCACCGACGCAGGCCTCGTCCTCCCGTCCACCGTTGTCGACCACCAGCACGCCGCCGGCGGGGGCGTCGTCGATCGTCTCGAGGATCACGTCGACGCTGCCGAGGTGGGTGACCGGCCGGGCGGGCCCGCTGAAGGGCTGATCGGGCTGCAGCGCACGAAGCCGGGCGGGCCCGATCCGCACGGGGACTCCCAGCCGGAGGGAGGCGTCCGCGACGGCGGCGGTAGCAGGCGGTCGATCGTGCATGGCAGCTTCCTCTCGGGCTGAACCCTGCCAGCCTCCCACCGCTCCTGCGCGCCTGTCCCCCTCGTTCCCGCCGACTCTCGCTCAGCAGGCATCCTGTCCCCGCGCCCGCCGTGTCCGGGCTGGACTGCCTGCTGGAGGCTCTTCTGCCTGCTGAGCGACAGGGGCCGGGCGTGAGACGGATGGGCCCGCGGAGTCCTCAGCAGCTGTCGCTGAAGGTGCGGCGGGGCTGGTCCGGGTCGGTGTTGTCGACGTTGGCGTGAGCCTTGACCCGGGGCTGCACCCGCTTCAGGTAGAGGCGCTGCGCCTCGCGGCGCACATCCGCCGTGCCGGTCGCCTCGAAGGCCTGCTCAGCAGGGACGTAGAGGCAGACGGTCGAGTTCCAGACGCCGAGGACCTCGGGTCGCAGCAGCAGAGGCCCGTCGACGACCAGCACCGCGTCGCCCTCCGGTCCTGCCACCGGCGGCCCGTCCAGGGTCACCTGGAAGGGCAGGCCCGCGTGGAACGAGCCGACGAGGTGCGCGCGGAATGCCTCGTAGTCGTAGGCGGCCGAGTAGTAGCGCTCCGCCGCCGCATCCCCAGCCGGTGCGATCGGTGCGAGGAAGCCGTCGATGGAGGCTCGCACCGCGGCCACCCCGGAGCGCTCGAAGGCCGCGGCGAGGTCGTCGGCGAACGCGCCGGTTCCTGACCCGTCGATCCCGTCGACGGCCACAGCGATGCGCCCGTGCGGGTAGTTGTGGCGGATCTCGGCGGCGAGCTCGTCGAGCACGTCGTTCTTCGCGGGAGCCCAGCGGGTCATGACTTCACCCTAGGCGGCGGCGTCCGGGAGGGCACCTAGAGTGTCCCGGTGCCCCTCCCCCTCGCGCCCGCCGTCGTGGCCTGGTACGAGGAGAACAGCCGGGACCTGCCGTGGCGCCGCCCCGGGTTCAGCGCGTGGGGCACGCTCGTGAGCGAGTTCATGCTCCAGCAGACCCCCGTCGCGCGAGTGGTGCCGCGCCTGCTGGAGTGGCTCGAGCGCTGGCCCACCCCCGCCGACCTGGCGTCGGTGCCGCCCGGCGAGGCGGTGCGGGCCTGGGGACGGCTCGGCTATCCGCGCCGGGCGCTCGCGCTGCACGCCTGCGCGGCGGCGATCGCGGAGGAGCACGGGAACCGGGTCCCGGAGGACGTCGAGGTCCTGCTGACCCTCCCCGGCATCGGGCCGTACACGGCGCGCGCGGTCGCGGCGTTCGCGTACGGGCACCGGCACCCGGTGGTCGACACCAACGTGCGCCGGGTGCTGGCCCGGGCGGTCGGCGGACATGCGGACCCTGGCCCGCCGTCCACGCGGTGTGATCTCGCGCTGATGGCCGAGCACCTGCCCGAGTCGCTCGCGGATGCGAAGGCGTTCAACGCGGGCGTCATGGAGCTCGGCGCCATCGTCTGCACAGCACGGGTCCCCCGCTGCGACGCGTGCCCGCTCCAGGACCGCTGTGCGTGGCGGCTCGCCGGCTATCCGGAGTACGAGGGCACGCGGCGGGTGCCGCAGAAGCGCTACGAGGGCTCGGACCGCCAGGCGCGGGGCGCTCTGCTCGGGGCGCTGCGGGCGTCGACCGTTCCGCTGGCGGACGACGAGCTGCGCGAGGCGTGCCCGGATGACGCACGACGCGGCCGCGCGATCGAGGGTCTCCTCGCCGATGGGCTCGCGGTGCGCTCCGGGGACGGGCTGTCCCTCCCCTAGCCACCTCCCGAACGGGTTCCCCCCGGACTGGGCCTGCCGGGGACGGCCCGGGCGTACGAGGATCTTCCCGAGTCGCCGGTGGCCCGCCACCCGGTCGCCGGCGCTCCTTGCACGCGACAGCCGGATCCTTCGGCTTCGAGACTGGCGTTAGAGCGCTGCCGCTCCCGTCGCGGGGACTGCCACCCGGCTCCCGCGGCGGGTTGCGGCGCTCCGTCCGGATCTCGAACTGCCCAGTTCGGTCGCGAAAATCGCCGATCCTGCGACAGAAGTCGGCAGGTCGGCGGTATCAGCCGACTGCGGTCAGCCGGCGTCCTCGTCGAGGTCGCGGGGCTTCACGTACGGGTCCTCGTCCCCCGCGTACTGGGCGGACGCGGCGAGGGCGCGGGTCCTCTCATCGAGCTGACGCGCCTCCTCCAGCTTCGCCGCGATGTGCGCCGCGTTCTCCGGCACCGCATCCGCGATGAACTCCAGCGACGGCGTGAGCCGGGAGTTGATGTTCCTGCCCACCTCGGTGCGCAGCAGCCCGGTCGCGGCCTTGAGGGCCGCGGCGCTGTCCGCGCGCTCCTCCTCGGAGCCGTAGACGGTGTAGAAGATGGACGCGTGCTGCAGGTCGCCCGTCATGCGGACGTCCGTGATGGTGACGAAGCCCATGCGAGGATCCCGCAGGCCCTTGTCGATCCGCTTGGCGACGATCTCCTTGATGCGGTCGGCGAGCTTGGCGGCTCGCGTGTTGTCGGCCACAACTGACTCCCTTCGGGTAAGTGAAGTGCCCGTTCCGGCGCGAAGTGCCCGTTGTAGGGGTCACTCCGCGCCGGAACGGGCACTTGGTCGGGCGGTTAGGCCCGGATCTTTTCCTTCATCTCGATCGTCTCGATCTCGTCGCCGATCTGGATGTCGTTGAACTTGCCCAGGCCGATGCCGGCCTCGAAGTCCGTGCGGACCTCGGTGACATCGTCCTTGAACCGGCGCAGCGACTCGATGGCGAGGCTGTCCCCCACGACGATGCCGTTGCGGATGACCCGCGCCTTCGCGTTGCGGGTGATCGTCCCGCTCCGCACGATGACACCGGCGATGTTGCCGAACTTGGAGGAGCGGAACACCTCCCGGATCTCGGCGACGCCCGACTGGACCTCTTCGAACTCGGGCTTGAGCATGCCCTTGAGCGAGTTCTCGATGTCCTCGAGCGCGGCGTAGATGACCGAGTAGAACCGGATGTCCACACCCTCGCGGGCGGCACGCTCGCGGGCCTTGTTGTCCGGACGGACGTTGAAGCCCACGATGATCGCGTTGTCGACCGTGGCGAGGTTGACGTCGCTCTCCGTGACGGCACCCACCCCGCGGTGGATGATCCGCAGCTGGACGCTGTCGTCCACCTCGATCTTGAGCATCGCCTCTTCCAGCGCCTCGACGGCACCGGAGACGTCACCCTTGATGATGAGGTTGAGCGCGTCCACCTTGCCCTCTTCGAGAGCGCGGGTGAAGTCCTCGAGCGAGATGCGCTTGCGGGCCTTGGCCAGCTGGGCGTTGCGCTCGACGGCTTCGCGCTTCTCGGCGATCTGCCGGGCGGTGCGGTCCTCCTCGGTCACGAGGAACGTGTCGCCGGCCCGGGGGACGGTGGACAGGCCCTGCACCTGGACGGGACGGGACGGGTAGGCCTCGAGCACGGGGTCGCCGTTCTCGTCCATCATCGCCCGGACGCGGCCGTAGGCCGTGCCCGCGACGATCGCGTCGCCGACCCGCAGCGTTCCCGACTGGATGAGCACGGTCGCCACGGCGCCGCGTCCCTTGTCGAGTCGCGCCTCGATGGCCACACCGCGCGCGTCCTTGTTCGGATTCGCGCGGAGGTCGAGTCCCGCGTCCGCGGTGAGGAGCACCGCGTCGAGGAGCTCCTCGATGCCGGTGCCGGCGAGGGCCGAGACGTCGATGAACATGGTGTCGCCGCCGTACTCCTCGGCGACCAGCCCGAACTCGGTGAGCTGCTGCCGGACCTTCGCCGGGTTCGCGCCCTCCTTGTCGACCTTGTTCACCGCGACCACGATGGGAACTCCTGCGGCCTGCGCGTGGTTCAGAGCCTCGACCGTCTGCGGCATGATGCCGTCGTCGGCCGCGACCACCAGGATCGCGAGGTCCGTCACCTGCGCACCGCGGGCACGCATGGCCGTGAAGGCCTCGTGACCAGGGGTGTCGATGAAGGTGATGGCGCGATCGATGCCCTCGTGCTCGGTCCACACCTGGTAGGCACCGATGTGCTGCGTGATGCCGCCGGCTTCGCCCGCAATGACGTTCGTCTTGCGGATCGCGTCCAGCAGGCGGGTCTTTCCATGGTCGACGTGACCCATGACGGTGACCACCGGAGGACGGATGACCAGGTCTTCCTCGGTCTCGTCCTCGAGCTCCTGGTCGAGGTCGAGGTCGAAGCCGGCGAGCAGCTCGCGGTCCTCGTCCTCGGGCGAGACCATCTGGATCTTGTAGCCCAGCTCGTCGCCGAGCACCGCGAAGGTGGCCTCGTCGAGGGACTCCGTGGCCGTCGCCATCTCACCGAGGTGGAACAGCACGGTCACGAGGTTGCCGGGGCTCGCGTCGATCTTGTCGGCGAAGTCGGTGATCGAGGCTCCGCGACGGAGCCGGACGATGGTCGTGCCGTCGCCGCGGGGGACGCTGACGCCGCCGAGCGACGGGGCCTCCCGCATCTCGAACTCTTGGCGCTTCGTGCGCTTCGACTTGCGGGCCCGGCTCTTGCCACCGCCGCGACCGAAGGCACCAGCGGTGCCACCGCCGGGTCCGCGGCCGCGACCGCCGCCGGCACCGGACGGACGCGGAGGTCCGAAGCCCGTGCTGGGGGCGCCGCCGGGACGCTGGAAGCCGCCGCCGGCGCCGCCGGGACGGGCGCCGCCCGGACCGCCGGGACGCTGGAAGGGGGGACGAGCGCCGGGAGCGCCGGGACGAGCGCCCTGGCCGGGCGCACCCGGACGGGGAGCACCCGGGCGGGGAGCCGCGGGCCGCGGGATGCCGGCAGGGGCACCCGCGCCCATCCCCTGGCGGGGAGCGAACGGGTTGTTGCCAGGACGCGGGGCACCCGGGCGCTGCATGCCCTGGTTGGACGCGTAGGGGTTGTTGCCGGGTCGAGGCTGCCCGGGGCGCGGGATCCCGGGACGGACGGCGTCGCCGCCGGCCTCGGGTGCGCCGGGAGCGGCAGAGGCAGAGGCAGCGGGACGCTGCGGCTCGGCCGCGCGAGGCGCCTGGGGAGCGCGGGGGCCGTCGGGGCGCGGGGCGCCCGTGCGGGGCGCCTCGGTGCGGGGCGCCTCAGTGCGAGGTGCCTCGGTGCGAGGTGCCTCAGTGCGAGGTGCCTCGGCGCGCGGAGCGGGCCGAGCCGCGGACGGCGCAGCGGGAGCCTGGGCCGCGGGAGCCTGGGCCGCTGCGGGAGCCGGAGCCTGCGCGGGACGCGCTGCGGCGGGAGCCGGCGCGGGCGTGGCTGCGGGAGCCTTCGGCGCGGCGGCCTTGGTGAGTCCCTCTGCTTCGAGGGCCGCCCGCAGCTTGCGGACGACCGGGGGTTCGATGCTCGACGAGGGGCCCTTGACGAACTCGCCCATCTCCTTGAGCTTGGCGAGGGCCACCTTCGTGTCGATTCCGAGATCGCTCGCGACCTCGTGCACGCGTGGTTTTGCTGGCACTTTTCTCCTGTCTGGGGTCACCCCAGACAGGGGAGACCATTAGCGGTGAGAGGAACTCATTTCGAGTCGCTCATTAGTTGTCCATAAGCCGTTCAGCCTGTTCTCTCAAGGAATCCCGCAGCCACCTGCACTCGGGCAGGACGGCCGGCGTCACGACGGACGCTTGGCGGGGGACCCGACGAGTCTACCCCGCATCCCGGATCGGTGCGATGGGGAGTGCATCGACCGGACGGCGTCCCAGAGGAGAACCTTCGCGCGAGGTCCGCTATTCCCCGACGCCGGGCAGGCGCAGCAGGGCGCCCTCGGCCCGGCACGTCGCCGCCGCGATCGCCATGGCGCGGAAGAGCGCCGATCGCCAGAACTCCTCGCCGCGCTCCCCCGTCGACAGCAGCGACGCGGCCACGGAGGAGAGGGTGGCGTCGCCTGCGCCCATCGTGTCGACGATCGGACCGGGCAGGGACACGATGGACTCGTGCACGCGGATGCCGTCCGCGGTCCGGATGCTGGCGCCGTGGCGGCCGGCCGTGGCGAGGACGGCGGAGGCGCCGAGCCCGAGCAGCAGAATCTCCGCGTCGGAGAGGCTCGTGCCGTAGAGCAGCTCGGCGTCCTCGTCGCCCATCTTCACCAGGGCGGCGGAGGCGCTCGCCCTGTTCGCGTTGGTGGCGAACCGGTCCAGGTCGTGGATGAGGCCGGGGCGGGGGTTCGCGTCGAGGACGAGCCGTCGCTCGGGCTCAGCGACCGACTCGGCGAGCGCATCGGCCTGGAACTGGTCGTCGAAGGGGAAGCAGCTGACGAGGACCAGGTCCGCTTCGCGGAGCGCCTGACGCTGCGGCGCGTCGAAGCCGATCCGCCGATTGAGCGCCGCGTCGTTGAAGATGTAGCGCGGCTCCCCCTCCGAGCGGTCGGAGACCGCCCGCGACGACCCGCGGGGGGCCCGCGTCGCGATCAGGCCGACGCCGTGCTCAGCGAGGAACGCGCGGATCTCGTCGCCATCGGGATCGTCACCGACCATCGCGAGGAGGGTCGGCGAGAAGCCCAGCACGGACAGGCCGACCGCCACATTGAGGGCCGCTCCCCCGACGAAGTCGCGGGACCCGCGCTCGTCCCGCAACTCGTCGATGAGGGCATCGCCGACCACCACGATCTGTTGACCTGCCACGGTCATCCTCCTGTCTTCTCTCCTGACCAGGCGCGATCCGCTACTTGGTGCTGAAGGCGGCGTCGAAGGCGGCCGAGGGCGGGTCGAACGAGAGGCGCTTGACGAACTCGAGCGCCTCAGGCGCGCCGACCATGCGGTCCATGCCGGCGTCCTCCCACTCCACGGAGAGCGGGCCCCGATAGTCGATCGCGTTGAGCATCCGGAACGCGTCCTCCCACGGGACGTCGCCGTGCCCGGTGGAGATGAAGTCCCAGCCGCGGCGCGGGTCCGCCCACGCGAGGTGGGAGGAGAGGCGGCCGTTCCGGCCGTTGAGGCGCTTCTTGGTGTCCTTGCAGTGCACGTGGAAGATGCGGTCCTTGAAGTCCCAGAGGAAGCCGACCGGGTCGATGTCCTGCCACACCATGTGGCTCGGGTCCCAGTTCAGGCCGAAGGCCTCGCGGTGCCCGATGGCCTCCAGGGTCCGCACGGTGCTCCAGTAGTCGTACGCGATCTCGCTGGGGTGCACCTCGTGGGCGAACCGCACGCCCACCTCGTCGAACACGTCGAGGATCGGGTTCCAGCGGTCGGCGAAGTCCTGGTAGCCGGCGTCCACCATCTCCTGGGATGCCGGCGGGAACATCGCCACGTACTTCCAGATGGCCGAGCCGGTGAAGCCGGTGACCGTCGTGACGCCCAGCTTGGCCGCGAGCCGGGCGGTGTTCTTCATCTCCTCGGCGGCGCGCCGGCGCACGCCCTCCGGGTCGCCGTCGCCCCACACCACATCGGGGAGGATGTCGCGGTGCCGCTGGTCGATCGGATCGTCGCAGACCG